>NZ_CP087184.1:1298786-1948179 GCF_024749045.1 Pseudomonas sp. B21-028 | reverse complement strand
CGTCTCACAAATACGGTTTATTTCCGATGGCGTCTGTACCGTGACAGTCGCCGTCAAAAGCCCCGAATTTGCGAGACAGATAGTAAGTGGGCTGTATGGCGGGTTCGTGCAGGTCACTAGGCTCTGTACGAAAGGTCTTGAGACGAAGGTCAGGCAAGGCGAAAACAGCCGAGCAAGCGCAGTGTACTGGAGTACATGAGCATTCCGAGGCTGTTTTCAACGCAGCATGAACGAGTCTTTTCGTACAGAGCCTAGTCCAGGAGCTCGCTCAAGGGGATGAAGCTCACTTCGTCACCCTCGACCAACGTCTGTCCTTCGAGCACTTCGACCAGCCCTTCGGCCCAGGCCGCACTGCGCAGGACTCCGGAACTCTGATTCCGATAGATGATTGCCCGGCCGTCCTCCATGCGGCCTCTCAGGTACTCTCGCCGACCGCCGGCCTTGGCCCAGACAAATCCGGCCGGCACCTTGAACCTGAGCGGCGCCACCGATTGAACGCCTTGGCGACGCAGCAGGTAAGGCCTGGCCAGCAACGCAAAAGTCACCAGTGTCGAGGCAGGATTTCCAGGCAAGCCTATGACCGGCACACCACGGAAGTGCCCAACCGTTAGCGGTTTTCCGGGTTTGATGGCGAGTTTCCAGAGTGTCAGTTCACCCTCCTCGCGTAGCACCACACCCAGGAAATCCGCCTCCCCTACCGATACACCACCGGTAGACAGGATCAGATCAACATCCGACAGCTGGGCCAGGCGGGTCCGGGTAGTCGGCAAGTCGTCGGGCAGGATACCTGCGTCGACCACTTCACAACCCAGGCGCTGCAGCCAGCCACAGAGCAGCACACGGTTGCTGTTATAGATCTGGCCGGGGCCCAGCGGCTGGCCCGGCTCGACCAGTTCATCACCGGTGGACAGGACCGCAACCCGGACCTTGCGTAGCACCTCCAGGGACGCGCAGCCCAGGGATGCGGCCAGCCCCAGCTCGATCGGTCCCAGGCGGGTGCCGGCGGCCAGCACCTGTTCGCCAACGGTGGTTTCCTGCCCTTGGGGACGGATGTTCTGTCCACTGACCAAGGGCTCGTTAAACCGTACTCGCTGGTCGCTTTCAACCAGGACGTTTTCCTGCATTTCCACGCAATCGGCCCCAGCGGGAACCGGCGCTCCCGTGAAGATCCGCGCGCAGGTCCCGACAGCCAACGGTTGCGGAGCCTGCCCGGCGAAGATCCGCTGGCTGACCACCAGCGGTTCACCCTTCCAGTCAGCCAGCCGCAAGGCATAGCCGTCCATGGCGCTGTTGGGCCACGGTGGCAGATCCAGGGTCGCCACCAGATCCTCCGCGAGCACCCGCCCTTGCGCCTCAGCCAGCGGCAGATGCTCACGCTGGGTCACCGGCGTGGCCGCCGCCATTGCCAGCAGTTGTTCCAATGCAGCCTCGACAGCCATCAAGGCGCCGGTCTTGCCAGGTTTACCCACGGGATTCACAAGGAGCCGCCTGTTTCAGATGGGCCACGAAGTTACAGGGGCGGTGCCGCGCATCCAGCTGCTCGGCGAGAATCCCGTCCCAACCGGTGCGTACCGCGTTGGTAGAACCCGGCAAGCAGCACACCAGCGTGCCATTGGCCAGACCCGCCAGTGCTCGGGACTGAACGGTGGAGGTGCCGATGTCCGCCACGGAAATCTGCCGGAACAATTCACCGAAACCGTCGACCTGCTTGTCCAGCAGGCACGCGACCGCTTCCGGGGTGCTGTCACGGCCGGTAAAACCGGTGCCACCGGTGATCAGCACCACCTGGACCACCTCATCGGCAATCCAGGTCGCCACTTGTGCCCGGATCTTGTACAGATCATCTTTGAGCAGGACCCGCGCCGCCAGGTTATGCCCGGCCGCGCCGAGGCGATCAACGAAAACCTGCCCGGACGTATCGGTTTCCAGGGTACGGGTATCACTGACAGTCAGTACCGCGATATTGAGCGGCACGAAAGGTACATCAGCCTTGGCTTTCATAGGCTCGTCCAGTTGTAGGGGAAACAGCCCGGTGTTATATCACAGCGCTTCATTTTTTCGCCTGTGCGGAGACACATCATGACCTCGAACACTGCCCTGCCATCATGCTCCATCCTGCTGCTGGCCGGCGGCCGCGGACAACGCATGGGTGGGCAGGACAAGGGCCTGGTGGAGTGGCAGGGCGAGCCGTTGATCGCCCACCTTCATCGCAAGACCCGCGCATTGAGCGATGACCTGATCATCTCCTGCAACCGCAACCCTGAACGTTATGCCTTGTATGCCGATCGCCTGGTGCATGACGATGAAGGTGATTATCCAGGCCCCCTGGCTGGTATCCGGGCAGGGCTCAAGGTGGCAAGGCATCCATACCTGCTGGTGCTGCCGTGCGATGTACCGCGGATCGATGCCAGCCTGCTCGACAGCATGCGCACGCTGGCCAGCCAGCATCCCCAGGTGCCGCTGATGGTCCGCCACGGAGATCATTGGGAACCGCTGCTGTGCATCATTCCATTAGCCCTGGCAGCGGCGTTCGATAAGGCCTGGTGCGAAGGCGAACGCAGCCCCGGCCGCATCATGCGCACGCTGCACGCCGTCGCACTGCAATGCCCGGCCGACGATCCCCGGTTGGCGAATCTGAATACACCGGAACTGCTGACGCAGCATAAAGGTCACTAGAGGCCTGCGGCTAATTCGTGCACTCAAATTAACCGTACAGGCACCTAGCCAGGAACTTGCGTGCAATGTATACGTCTCAAGGTCAGTAACCTGAAGAATTCATTTTCGGAGAAACACCATGACACAACGGACCCTCGCCACTTTCATGCTCGCACTGGGCCTCGCCACTCTTGCCGGGTGCGCATCGCCTACAGTGATTACCTTGAATGACGGTCGCGAAATCCAGGCCGTCGACACCCCCCAGTACGATGAAGACACTGGCTTCTACGAGTTCGAACAACTGGATGGCAAGCACACCCGCGTGAACAAGGATCAGGTTCGCACCGTCAAGGATCTGTAAGCCCGAACGTCGCAACCCGATACGGAAAAGCCCGCAATGCAGCAACATTGCGGGCTTTTTGATGGCTGCTCGAAAGCCCAGGCTACCACTGGAGCGTAATACCGCTTTCGAACATGCGCTCCTCACCCGTGACCGGATCGATGAAACGCAGCCCTTGGGCCAGCAGTTTAAGGGGATTGGCGTAATCATCCTCCACATCCCTGAGCACCACAGGGTAGAACGGGTCGTTGCAGATGCCCGCCCCCAGGGCATTCATATGAACCCGCAACTGATGCTTCTTCCCGGTCACCGGAGACAGGCCGTAGCGCCACAGCTCGCCGTTTTTTTCCAGGACCTCGATGGTCGTTTCGGTATTCGGTTCGCCTGGTCCTTCCTGCATCCTGAAGAACGGTTCGCCATCGATCATCCGGCTTCTATGCACCCGCGGAAAGGTCAACTGAGGCAACGCACGGGCAATGGCCTGGTAGCGTTTCTCGATCTGTCGCGCTGGAAACAATGACTGGTAAGCCGATCGGCTATGGGGGTTGGCCGAAAATAGCACCAGCCCGGCCGTATGCCGGTCGATCCGGTGCAAGGGCACCAGATGGGGATTGTCCAACCGTCGGATCAAGCGCCGCAGCAGGGTTTGCTCGACATATTCCCCCGCCGGCGTGACAGGCAGGAAATGCGGTTTGTCCGCCACCACCAGATGCTCGTCCGCGTACAGGATCGACTCCACGACCGGGATCGGCTTCTCGTCGGGCACTTCGCGAAAGTAATGAATGCGCAGGCCTTCACGGTACGGCAAATCGACAGGAATCGCCTTGCCCTCTGCGTCCAGCACCCGACCCCGGGCAATCCGATCCAGCCACTGCTCGCGACTGATGGCGCTGAAATGCTCGCACAGGCATTCCAGCACGGTCTGCCAGGAACCGGGGGGCAGGTACAAAGTACTGGCCTGATGGTGTGCAGCGGAAAACGATGAACCGGACATCGAACACTCTTGAACATTTTGCGGGGGGACATTATCCGACAGTCGCACAGGCCAGCCCAGCAATGATTACCTCACGCCGGAAGCGAGGCGGGACTGGCCGCTGCCTCGGTGAACTCCTTCAACCAGCGCAACACCTCCACCGCCTCCCAGCGACCCGGGTCGTACAACGCATACAACAGGCCCTGGTAACCCACCACATCCAGTTGCTTGTGATAGCCGGCACGCTGGAACAGCGCTTCGATCTCAGCGAAACAGGTGTTGAAATGCAGCTTGTTGAAAGGTGTCTTGCCTTCGGTCACCAGCCCGTCCAGACGCAGCTCCAGGACCGCCTCGCGTACAACGTCCACGGACATCCTGTTCACGCTGTTCTTCAATTGTTCGACATTGAGCAAGGGGTGCACCTCCAGATAGCTGTATAGGCATACAGTAACCGAAGCGCATCATTTTCGCCAATGGCGGTGTGAGGACACGATGGACGGAACGGTGTCAGCGCAGAAAGGCCGCAACCCGATCGGGATCATCGAACGGCCAGTCAAGTTCGGCACCGGTATCGACCCTGCGCAGCACCGGGATGCGCAGTCCATAGGTATCGGACAACGCCTCGCTCTCTGCGATATCCACCAGTTCCACCAGCAAGCCGTGCTCAACGAATGGCATCAGCACCCCTTCGGCGACTTCGCAGAGATGACAACCCAGGGTACCGAACAGTTGGCATTCAGGAGGCATGGCAGCTAGACCCACAAAAGATAGACGGTCATTCTAGGCGCGCCCTCGGAAACCGTCGAGCCGGGCATTGCATCAGCAAAACGCTGATGCAAATCACTGAACGCAAATGCCTTTTCGACAACCCTGGTCAGCTTTCCCCTTCTACGCTGTGTACCAAGCCTTGAAACGGAGTGTCCCTTGTTTGCCAACCTGCTGATCATTCTCGCCTCGTCACTGGTGGTCATCGCCCTGTTCAGGCGATTGCGCCTGCCGCCGGTGTTGGGTTACCTGTGCGTCGGGTTGGCCATAGGTCCCACCGCCCTGGACTGGGTGAATGACAGCGAGGAACTGCCGGACCTGGCCGAACTCGGGGTGGTATTCCTGTTGTTTTCGTTGGGGTTGGAATTCTCCCTCTCCAGGATGTTTGAGTTACGCCGCGTGGTGTTCGGCCTCGGCAGCCTCCAGGTGGTGTGTTCGGGAGCGCTCCTGGGTGTGTTGCTGGTGCTTTGCGGCGCTCCGGTATTGGCCGCGTTGCTGCTCGGAGCCGGGCTGGCGTTGTCGTCGACGGCCATTGTCAGCAAGGAGTTGACCAGCCTTGGGGAAATCTTCAGCAGCCATGGGCAGAACGCCATCGGCGTACTGCTGTTCCAGGATGTTGTCGCGGTGCTGTTACTGACCCTGGTGCCGGTGTTCGCCGGCACCAGTTCGCAGGCGTGGTATTGGGCATTGCCCGTGACGCTGGGCAAGACACTGGTTCTGTTCGGCGGCTTGCTGCTGGCCAGCCGCCTGCTGCTGCCACGCCTGTTCCATGAAGTCGCCGCGTCCCGCTCCGCCGAACTGTTCGTGCTGCTGGCCCTGGTGATCGTGTTGCTGACCGCGTGGCTGACCCATCTGCTCGGCCTCTCACCGGCCCTGGGGGCCTTCCTGGCGGGCATGCTGCTGGGGGAAAGTCATTACCGCCACCAGATCGAAGCCGATATTCGCCCGTTCCGCGACATTCTGCTGGGGTTGTTCTTCGTCAGTATCGGCATGCTGATCGATCTGCGGCTGTTCGTCGATGACGGCTTGCTGATCCTCGGGTTGACCCTGGGGTTGATGCTCATCAAGGGCTGCGTGGTCGCTGCCCTGGTGAAATGGCGCGGCAGCGACGGTGAGACCGCCTGGCGCAGCGGCCTGGCCCTGGCCCAGGGCGGCGAATTCTGTTTCGCCCTGATGGCGCTGATGCAACAGAACCGCCTCATGCCCGCCGACATCGGTGGGCTGCTGCTGGCGGCGACGTTCTGTTCAATGCTGCTCACACCACTTTTGCTGCGGGCCGCGCCGAACGTCGCCGCCCGCCTGCACCACAAGCCCAACGAAGCGGCGCAACTGGACCAGATCAACGCGCTGAACGCGGATCTGACGAATCACGTCGTCATTTGTGGGTACGGACGCGTCGGCCAATCCATTGGACGGTTTCTGCGCCGCGAAGGCCAGGCTTTCGTCGCCCTGGATGACGACCCGGTCATCATCCAGGAAGCCACCGTCGGGGAAAGCAGCGTGCATTACGGGGATTCGAGACGAGGGGACCTGTTGGTTGCCGTGGGGCTGAACCGCGCCCGATTGCTGGTGATCGCGGTCGACAAGACGGACATCGCCCTGGCCGTGCTCAGGGCAGCCCGGCGGGTCAACGCCCAGGTACCGATCCTGGTGCGCACCCGCGACGACAGCCAACTGGCCGAGTTGCAGGCCGCCGGAGCCAGCGAGGTGGTCCCGGAGTTACTGGAGTCGAGCCTGATGCTGGCCTCCCACGCCCTGATCATGCTTGGGCTGCCGGAACAGCAGGTCCGACAGCATGTGGACCAGGTCCGTCACGATCGCTATCGCCTGCTGCACGGTTTTTATCCCGGTAACCAGGACAAGAACACGTGACGACTCAGTCCTGACTGACCGCGCCGATCTTGTGGATCGACAGGTCAGCGCCGTAATACTCCTCTTCCTGGGTCAGGCGCAGTCCCAGCAGCGCCTTGATTGCACCGTAGACCGCGAACCCGCCGCCCAGCGCGACGACGACGCCCAGAGCAGTACCGATCAGTTGGCTGACCAGGCTGACACCGCCCAGGCCACCCAGGAAGTCCTGGCCAAAGATGCCGCAGGCAATGCCGCCCCAGACGCCGCACAACCCATGCAAAGGCCAGACACCGAGCACATCGTCGATCTTCCACTTGCCTTGGGCCGCGGTGAAGCACCAGACAAACAAGGCGCCCGCAATGGCCCCGGTCGCCAGCGCGCCTACAGGGTGCATCAGATCGGAACCGGCACAGACCGCGACCAGCCCGGCCAGCGGACCGTTGTGCAGGAAGCCGGGGTCGTTGCGTCCAACGATCAATGCCGCCACGGTACCGCCGACCATGGCCATCAACGAATTGACCGCCACCAATCCACTCACCCCCGGCAGGGTCTGGGCGCTCATCACGTTGAAACCGAACCAGCCGACAATCAGGATCCACGAACCCAAGGCCAGGAATGGAATGCTCGACGGCGCGAACGCCACCAGACGTCCCTCCCGGTAACGACCGTTACGAGGCCCGAGCAGCAGCACGGCCGCCAGCGCCAGCCAACCGCCCATGGCATGCACCACCACGGAACCGGCAAAGTCATGGAAACCGGCACCGAAGCGGGCTTGCAACCAGGCTTGCAGGCCGAAATTGCCATTCCAGACCACGCCCTCGAAGAAGGGATACACGAAGGCCACGATCAACACCGTGGCGCACAACTGCGGCGCAAAGCGTGCACGTTCGGCAATACCGCCGGAGATAATCGCCGGAATGGCGGCGGCGAAAGTCAACAGGAAAAAGAACTTCACCAGGCTGTAGCCGTGATCGGTGCTCAGCACGGCGGCCGGTTGCAGGAACGTCACGCCATAGGAAATCCAGTAGCCTATGAAGAAATAGGCCAGGGTCGAAACGGCAAAATCGCTAAGGATTTTCGACAGCGCATTAACCTGGTTTTTCAGCCGGACAGTTCCAACCTCCAAGAACGCAAAGCCGGCGTGCATGGCCAGGACCATGACCGCACCTAGCAGAATGAACAGGGTGTTGGAGCTGTGGACCAGACTGTCCACGGCGCTTTGCATATTTTCCATGGTGTTGGCAGACCTGAAAAAGTTGAAAAGAAGCACCAAAGCGGTTCGCCCGACTTGCCAACGCACCAAGTTGAAACGGCCCGCCTTCCGGCCCGAGGCCGACGAACCGCTTTGGTGCGCTAAAAATGACGATGCGATGTTCCGTTGCGAGGCGCTTCGCGGGTTTTGATTATTTGGGTTAAGGTTTTGCGGGCTGCGCCCAGCCTCAGCGCAGCGGCGCGGGACAACGCACCAGTACATGGCAAAACCTTGAGCCAAAACCGAGCAAAAGTTGTACCAGCCACTTTCACTGAACCTTCCGGCAAGGCTCACACTCGAACGCTTCAGACGTCACTTACGGAGATTCACCCATGGCCAGAACCCAGGCAAAGACTGCTCAAGAAATCCTGATGGAAGATTTTCAGACGCTGGTCAGCGACACCGAACGGCTGCTGGATCACACCGCGACGCTGGCGGGCGACCAGGCCGATGAGCTGCGCAGCCAGATCCACGAAACACTCCTGCGTGCCCGCGATACCCTCAAGCTGACCGAAGACTCCATGCGCGAACGTGGCCAGGCTGCGGTCACCGCCACCGAGGAATATGTCCAGGCCAACCCTTGGCAGTCCGTCGGCATCGCTGCTGGCGTGGGCTTTCTGATCGGCCTGCTGGCGACACGGCGCTGATATGGATATCAACGACTCCAGCTCGTCCGAATCGGGTACAGCCTCGTCAGCGCGTCGCCTGGGCGCAGCGTTCCTGGGGCTGCTGCACAGCCACGTCGAACTGTTCGGCATGGAACTGCAGGAGCAGAAAGCCCGGACTGTCAGCCTGCTGCTGTTCGCCGGCCTGGCCCTGGTGTTTGCCTTGCTGCTCCTGGTAGGCCTCTCGACCCTGGTACTGATCCTGGTGTGGGACACCTATCGCCTCGCGGGCATCATCGGCCTGTGCCTGTTCTATCTGTTGGCCGCGTTGTTCTGCGGCCTTCGACTCCGGGCCGCGATCTACGATGAATCGACCCCTTTCCATGCCACACTCGAAGAATTGACCAACGACCGGGAGCGTCTGTTGCCATGAGCCTGCCAGACATTCCTCAAGCCCGGACCCGGCAGGAAATGCGCAAGGCGCTGGTGCGCCTGCGCATGGAAATGCATCGTCAGGAAATCCGTCAGGAAACGCGCCAGCTGCTGCAACCCCTGCAACGGGTGCGCGGCCTTGGCCAGAGCTGGCATGAAGGCTTCGGCATCAAGCATGCGCCACTCTGGGGGATGGCGGCCGTGTCCTTGCTCGGCTTCATCGGTGGCAAGCGCACCCGCAGCGGACGCAGCAGTGGCTTGGTTCGCCTGATCCGGCTGGCAACGACGCTGGTGCCGCTGTTCAAGCTGGCCCGCAACGTACGCAAGCCCTGACGGGCTTGCGGGACGGTTCACGAACCGGGAAGCTAGTGTTCCTGTTTCGCAAATACGTTCTTTTTTGACGAGTGGCTGTTGTCGTCAGGCAAGGCGCCGCGACGAGTCAAAGAACAGTATTTGTGATACAGGACACCAGAACCTCTACCTCAACGGAGCAACCGGCCTTGGATTGGCATACCCTGCTGACTCGCGAACGCCTCGGAAAACCCGTGCACAGCCCGGAAGAGCTGGGCCGCAGCCCTTTTCACAAGGACCATGACCGCATTATCTTTTCCGGGGCCTTCCGTCGCCTCGGACGCAAGACGCAGGTGCACCCGGTTTCCAGCAACGACCACATCCACACGCGCCTGACCCATTCGCTGGAAGTCAGTTGCGTCGGTCGTTCCCTGGGCATGCGCGTGGGGGAAACCATCCGTAGCGCCCTGCCCGACTGGTGCGAACCGAGCGATCTGGGGATGGTGGTGCAATCGGCCTGCCTGGCCCACGATATCGGCAACCCACCTTTCGGTCACTCCGGCGAAGACGCTATCCGCTATTGGTTCCAGCAGGCGGCAGGGCGCGGCTGGCTCGACGCCATGAGCGAGGCCGAACGCAGCGACTTTCTCAATTTCGAAGGCAACGCCCAAGGGTTCCGGGTCCTCACCCAACTTGAATACCATCAGTTCGATGGAGGCACCCGACTGACTTATGCCACCCTCGGTACCTACCTGAAATACCCCTGGACCGCCCGTCACGCCGACTCCCTGGGCTACAAGAAGCACAAGTTCGGCTGCTACCAGAGCGAGTTGCCATTGCTGGAACAGATTGCCCACAAGCTCGGTCTGCCACAGCTTGAGGATCAGCGCTGGGCACGGCATCCGCTGGTGTACCTGATGGAGGCCGCCGATGACATCTGCTACGCGCTGATCGACCTGGAAGATGGCGTGGAAATGGAGCTGCTGGACTACTCCCAGGTGGAGTCGCTGCTCCTGGACCTGGTGGGCGATGATATTCCGGACACCTACCGCCAGCTCGGACCACTGGATTCCCGGCGCCGCAAACTGGCGATCCTGCGGGGCAAGGCCATCGAACACCTGACCAATGCCGCCGCCCGCGCGTTCGTCGAGCAACAGGAAGCATTACTGGCCGGCACGCTACCAGGTGACCTGGTGGAGCATATGCACGGCCCGGCCAAGCGTTGCGTGTTGAATGCCAAGGACATGGCGCGCAAGAAAATATTCCAGGACAAGCGCAAGACCCTGAATGAGATCGGTGCATACACCACGCTTGAAATCCTGCTCAACGGCTTCTGCGGTGCGGCCCTGGAACAACATGGGGGGCGCGCACCTTCATTCAAAAATCGCCGTATTCTCGACCTGCTGGGGAACAATGCACCTGACCCTAATGGCCCTTTGCATGCTGCGTTCCTGCGGATGATCGATTTCATCGCCGGGATGACCGACAGTTATGCCAGCGAAATGGCACAGGAGATGACAGGCCGTACCCGCCAGTGACCCCCTGTGGAAGCGAGGCTGCTCGCGATAGCGCCGGATCAGTTTGCCTTCATGTCAGCTGACACGCCGCTTTCGCGGACAGGCTTCACTCCAACAACGGGTTTGCAACATAAGTTACACAGCATTGACAACATACTTTCGGCCTGCTTGTAAAAAGCTCCGCTCTAAAACACTCTCCCAATCTTTAGTCCGTTAATAAAAACGCGCCTTTCTCATGCCTGTTACCTACTAAAAACCCAATTACCTCGTAGTACCCCGCTTCTTTTTTTGTAGGAAACTTCTGAAATTGAATATGTACACCCGTCTCCTCGTACGACCATGACTGTAACTGGGCTAAGGTGCGCGCTTTATTAAGCTCGCAAGGGACTTTATTCATGAACTCCGTTTTCATTGTCGACGATCATCCGGTCATTCGCCTCGCCGTTCGCATGCTTCTGGAGCACGAAGGTTATAAAGTCGTAGGAGAAACCGACAATGGTGTCGATGCGATGCAAATGGTGCGCGAGTGCATGCCGGACCTGGTGATCCTGGACATCAGCATTCCCAAACTGGACGGGCTGGAGATCCTCTCGCGCTTCAATGCCATGACCACCCCGCTCAAAACGCTGGTGCTCACGGCACAGTCACCGACACTGTTCGGCATCCGGTGCATGCAGTCTGGAGCCTCCGGTTACGTTTGCAAGCAGGAAGACCTCAGCGAACTTGTCAGTGCAATCAAGGCCGTATTATCCGGCTACAACTATTTTCCCAGCCAGGCACTGAACCCGGTGCGCCCGGATGATCCGCGCAGTATAGAGTTGGATCTTTTCAAGAACGTCAATGATCGGGAATTGATGGTGTTGCAACTTTTCGCCCAGGGCCGCACCAACAAGGAAATAGCCAAAGGGATGTTTCTAAGCAATAAAACCGTGAGCACCTATAAAAAGCGGTTGATGCAAAAACTGAAGGTCAAGTCCCTGGTAGAACTGATTGAAATGGCGAAACGAAACGCATTGGTGTGAGAATAAACAGGATGTTCAGATGTATGAAAGGATGCTTCCTGCTATTGATGGCAGGATTATATGCAGGATTTCTCGCTGCGGCGCCGGGTGTACCCCAGCACTACACGCTGCTGGGACGCTCCACTGCTCACCCCGAGATCAGCCTGGATGATGCTCAGCGTGCGTGGCTATTGGGGCGAAAAGAGTTGGTGCTGGGGACCTCCGCACCGGATTACCCGCCTTTCGATCTCTCCACCAGCGGGCGCGACTATGAAGGCATGACCGCCGACTACGCCGGGCTCATCGCCGACGCAACTGGCCTGCCGATCAAAGTCCTGCGATTCGGCTCCCGCGAGGCAGCGATTGCGGCGCTCAAGCAAGGGCAAATCGACCTGCTGGGAAGCGCCAACGGTTTCGAAGCCCGCGACCCCGACCTTGTCCTGTCGACCCCCTATGCCGTGGATCAGCCCGTTCTCGTCACCCGAACCAATGAAAACCGCTCCCTGAGCGAGGATCTCGAGGGTTTGCGGCTAAGCATGGTCTATCACTACCTGCCCCTGGAGGACATCGAAAAACTCTACCCCAAGGCGCGCATCACCACCTATCCGTCCTACCAGAACGCCATAAACGCCGTTGCCTTCGGCCAGGCCGATGTATTCCTCGGCGATACCATTTCCACCCATTACATGATCAACAAGGGTTATTTGAGCAACATCCGCATGGCCAGCTTCGGCAAACATGAATCCTACGGGTTCGGTTTCGCACTGCGACGTCACGACACCCGATTGCTGGAGATCATCAACGCCACGCTGAGCCAGACCCCGATCGCCGAGCAAGCCGCGATCTCCAAACGCTGGAGTGCAGGCGCCGACCTCTACCTCACGGAACACAGAATCCAACTGACCGAACGGGAACGACGCTGGCTGACCGGGCATCCGGTGATTCGGGTGGCCGTGAACGAAACATTCACCCCGTTCACTTTCTTTGATTCGGACGGCGATTTTCGCGGGATCAGTGCCGATCTGCTGGAGCTGATCCGTCTGCGTACCGGTTTGCGCCTGGAAATTCAGCATAAGCGCAACGACAGCGATGCTATCGCCGCTGTCTTGAACGGTCAGGCCGACCTGATTGCGGCACTTGTGCCGAGCGGCGAACGGCAGCAGCAGGTGAAATTCAGCCGCCCCTACGTCGACAGCTCGTTCGTCCTGCTGACCCGAAAGCAGTCTGACACACCTGCCACACTCGACCAGTTCGGCACCAGGACCCTGGCGGTGGCCAAGGGCAACCCGGTCATCGAGTGGTTGCACAAGCGGTATCCGGATATCAGGATCGTCGAAACCAACGACCCCGCGCACGCCGTTGAACTGCTCGCCCAGGGCCAGGCCGACGGCAGCGTGAACGCCCTGGTCATGGCCAATTACTTTCTCTCGTCGCACTCGTTCCGGGACACGCTGCAGATCAGCAGCACTGTCGGCACCCAACAGGCCATGTTTGCCCTGGCCACCGCCAAGAACGCCACCGAGTTGAACGCCATTCTCGACAAAGCCTTGACCAGCATCGACCCCGACGAACTGGGCGTGATCAACAACCGCTGGCGAGGCTACGTCTCGGCATCGGAACACACCTGGCGCACCTACAATCGCCTGTTCTTCCAGATCGCCGCGGGCGTCGGCCTGCTATTGCTGATCTCATTGGCCTGGAACGCCTACATGCAGAGACAGATCCGCCAACGGCAAAGGGCCGAACTGGCGCTGAACGACCAGCTCGAATTCATGCGCTCACTGGTCAACGGCACCCCTCACCCCATTTACGTAAGGGATCGCAACGGCGTGCTGCAAAGCTGCAACGACAGCTACCTGGAAGTGTTCGATGTAAAACGCGAAGACGTCATCGGCAAGGACGTGATGCCCGGGTCGATGAGCAACGCCTTCGAGGCCCAGGAATACCAGGCCGACTATCAGCGCGTCATGGCCGAAGGCACTGCATTGATCGTGGACCGACCGCTGCACATCGGGGACAGGAAACTGACGATTTATCACTGGATCCTGCCTTACCGAAACTCCGCCGCGCAGGTACAGGGCATCATCGGTGGCTGGATCGACATCAGTGAACGACGACAGCTCTTCGATGAGCTGCGCGCCGCCAAGGAGCGGGCCGATGATGCGAACCGGGCCAAGAGCACCTTCCTCGCAACCATGAGCCATGAAATCCGTACTCCCATGAACGCGGTGATCGGCATGCTTGAACTGGCGCTGAAGCACGCCGAAAAGGGACACGTGGATCGCTCGACCATCGCAGTGGCCTACGAATCGGCCTCCGGCATGCTGGAACTGATAGGCGACATCCTGGACATCGCCCGCATCGAATCGGGTCACCTGAGCCTGGCACCCGAACGGGTCAATCTCAGGGCGATGCTGCAGTCGGTCATACGGGTGTTCGAAGGCGTGGCGCGACAGAAGAGTCTCGCGCTGTCATTGCAGTTCGAACCGGCGGACGACAATCCGGATGTGCTGGTCGATCCCCTGCGGTTCAAGCAGGTGCTTTCGAACCTGATCAGCAATGCGCTCAAATTCACCGAACAGGGCTGGGTAAAGGTCGAGGTCAGGCTGACTCGATCCACCCGGGACGATGCCCTGCACATGCAGCTGGAGGTCAGCGACAGCGGCATCGGTATCAAGCCCACCGACCTGCAACGTCTGTTCGAACCCTTTGCCCAGGCCGACAACACCGGCCGGATGGCCCGAAAGGGTGCCGGGCTGGGACTGGTGATCAGTCGCAACCTGTGCCGGATGATGGGCGGTAGCCTGCACCTGGACAGCCAACCGGGCGCCGGCACCCAGGTCCGGGTCTGTCTGAAGCTGACTGTCCTGCCCTCGGTAACGGCTGAGGCACCTTCTGAACCGGCGATAGAAACCGCCACGACCGCCCTGAGCGTTCTGGTGGTGGACGACCATTCGGCCAATCGCTTGTTGATGTCGCAACAACTGGAGTATCTCGGCCATCACTACCGTGTCGCCCATGACGGGGCCGAAGGGCTCGATACCTGGCTTGAAGAGGACTTCGACCTGGTCATTGCCGATTGCAACATGCCCATCATGAGCGGTTACGATCTGGCCGGGGCGATTCGCAAGCACGAGTCCGAACACCGACTGCCACCCTGCACCATCCTGGGCTTCACCGCCAATGCGCAACCCGAGGAAAAACAACGTTGCCAGGCCGCGGGCATGGACGATTGCCTGTTCAAACCGATCAGCCTGAGCGCCTTGAGCCAATGGATGAAGGCCATCAAGCCCATCGCCCGCTCAAACGTTTTCAATGTACAGAACCTGCAAGCGCTGACTGGCGGCAATCCCTTGTACACCCAGCGGCTGCTGGAAGAACTGCTCAGCAGCAACAGCTCGGACCGCAAGGCACTGCTCGGTATCGCCCGCAGCGGGAACCGCCAGGCGCTGACCGAAGCGGCGCACAAGATAAAGGGTGCCGCTCGAATCGTGCAGTCGTCCTTGCTGATCCAGCGATGCGAGGCACTGGAGCAGGCCTGTCATGAAGAGCAGTCACGGGACCGGATTGACCAATGCACCATGGCCCTCGAACGCGCCATGACCGAGCTGGAGCGGGTCCTGGAAACAGAGATCGCCAAGGCAAAATAAACTGGTGTTTACTATGCTGGTGGCTCAGCAGTGCGCACCAGGGGCGTTCTCAATGGTGTTCCCCTCCGCGCCTTGCCTGGCCCGCTTCAATGCACGACGCGGTGCAAAACCATTGAGAACGCCTGACTCCTGGAGTGATTGCAATGCCCAGCGCGCCGCGTCCGGAACAACGCCGGTTCCCCCTGCACGTCCACATCAGCGTGATGTTTACACTGCTCCTGCTGCTGACCGGTGTGGTGCTGGGTGTCTTCAACTACCGGCAGACGACGCAGATCATCCTGTCCAGCAGTGAAAAGCTATTCAACCGGATTGAACAGGACGTGCGCCTGGACCTGTACGACACCTACGAACCGATCCGGCATGTGTTGAGTCTGCTGGCCGACTATCCAGCGACACAGGCTTCCAACCTGGACCAGCGCCTGGCCCTGCTCGGTCCCTTCAGCCAGGCGCTGCGGGACAACCCGAACCTGGCGTCGTTGTACCTGGGCGATAGCAAGGGCGACTTCCTGATGGTCAGGCCGCTGCGCACCGAGGCACAGAAGACCGCCCTGAAAGCACCCGCCAATGCGTTCTATCAGGTCTGGACCATGGAGCGCGCAAACCCTGAGGGCCGGGTTCGCTCCCAATCATTGTTCTACGACCAGACGCTGGCGCTCATCAGCCGCGAGGACAACCCCGACGATACCTTCGATCCACGACGCCGAAGCTGGTTTCGCAGTGCACTGGAAACCGCCGGCCAGATCACCACCGAACCCTACGTGTTCTTCTCCACCCACGACATCGGCACCACCCTCGCCCGGCGTAGCGGCGATCAGGCGGTCATCGGTGCCGACCTGACCCTGGCGGCCCTGTCACAGACCCTCGCCAAGCACAAGGTCACCCCCGGCACCGAGATCGTGCTGCTCGATCCACTTGGCAACGCGGTGGGCTACCCCGACAGCAATCGGTTGCTAACCGACAGCCGCTCGGCACGCCTGATCAAGGCCCGCGACCTCAATCCGGCTATCGCCGCCGCGCTGGACGAAAGCGGTGATGTCTCGCGCCTCGAGGCGGCCGGACGTCAATGGATCGTTTCCCGCAGCCACATGCAGGAAGGCGGTCCCCAGGGTCTGGAACTGGCGTTGCTGGTCCCGGAAGATGAACTGCTGGCCGATGCCTATCGCATGCGCTGGCAAGGCGCGCTGATTACCCTGGCCACCCTGCTGCTGTGCCTGCCCCTGGGCTGGTTGACCTCCAGGATACTGGTCAAGCCTTTGGACGCGCTGGTGCAAGAGGCCGACGCCATTCGCAGCTTCGACTTCCATTACCCGATGTCCCGTCGCTCCCTGGTGCTGGAGGTCGATCAGCTGGGCTTGTCGATGGCCCGAATGAAAGAGACCCTGGCAAGCTTCTTCGAAATCACCGCCAGCCTGCGCGCCGAGACCCGCTTCGTTCCGCTGCTGGAGCGGGTGTTGTTCGAGACGGTGAATATCGGCCAGGCCCAGGCCGGCCTGATCTACCTGCGCGAGAACGACAGCGACCGGGTAAAGCCCTATGGGTTGGTGATCGAGCAAACTCCGCAGGACCTGGGCGCCTTCGAATTGCAAGGTCATGTCCTGACTGGCCACGACAGCCCTCCCTGGCTCCGGCAATTGGCTGCCTCGGATAACCTGGTCACTTCCCTGGGTTTCGAGCAGGCGGGAGACCTGCAAGGCGTCCTGCGGGCATTGGACTCTCCTCGGATCCATCTGATCGGCATCCACCTGCGTAACCGTCACCAGGAAACCGTGGGCATCCTGGTGTTGCTGATCAGCGATAGCGGCACCGAAGCCGACCTGGAAAAACTGCAACCGGACCGCATCGCGTTCCTGCAGGCCGTGTCCGGTGCCGCCACCGTGAGCATCGAAAGCCAGCGCCTGCAGGCCAGGCAAAAACAATTGCTGGATTCGTTCATTCAACTGCTGGCCGGTGCAATCGATGCCAAGAGCCCTTACACCGGCGGCCATTGCCAGCGAGTCCCGGCCCTGACGCTGATGCTCGCCCAGGCCGCCGCCAACAGCCAGGCACCGGCGTTCGCGGGCTACCAACCGACGGAAGATGAGTGGGAGGCCTTGCACATCGCCGCCTGGCTGCATGATTGTGGAAAAGTCACCACCCCCGAGTACGTGGTGGATAAAGCCACCAAACTGGAGACCCTGAACGACCGCATCCACGAAATCCGCACCCGCTTCGAAGTGCTGAAGCGCGACGCCTGGATCGATTACTGGCAGGCCCTGGCGATGGGGGGCGAGCCGTCTTCGCTGGCGCAGTCACGGGATGCGACACTGGCCGGCCTCGACGATGACTTTGCCTTTGTCGCTCGCTGCAACCTGGGCTCAGAAGCCATGGCCGACGCCGATCTGCAACGCCTGCAACGCATTGCCCAACGCCAGTGGATCCGGACCCTCGATGATCGCCTGGGGGTTTCCTGGGAGGAAAACCAGCGCCAGGCGCGCACGGCCAGGCCAACGCTGCCGGTGGCGGAACCGTTACTGGCCGACAAGCCCGAGCATCTGTTCGAGCGCCACGAAGCCGAAGTGATTCCGACAGACAACCCGTGGGGCTTCCAGCTGGATGTCCCGCAATGGAAATACAACCGCGGCGAACTCTACAACCTCAACGTCAGGCGGGGCACGCTGACCCGTGAAGAGCGTTACGTCATCAATCACCACATGGTGCAAACGATCCTGATGCTCAGCCAGTTGCCCTTCCCCAGCCACCTGGACAATGTGGCGGAAATCGCCGGCGGTCATCATGAGAAAATGGACGGTACCGGCTATCCCAAGCGGCTCAAACGCGAGCAAATGAGTCTGCCGGCGCGCATGATGGCGATTGCGGACATTTTCGAAGCACTGACAGCGGCCGACCGCCCCTACAAGAAAGCCAAGAAACTGAGCGAAGCCCTGGGCATCATGGCCACCATGTGCCGTGAAGCCCATATCGACCCCGAGCTGTTCGGGCTGTTCATCGATGAACAGGTCTACCTGGACTATGCCAACCAGTTTCTCGACCCGCGCCAGATCGATGACGTCGACACGGACAGCCTGTTGGTCCAGGCAGGATTGCGGTCATGCTGACCGCCTTTCCTGCGGGAGCGAGCCTGCTCGCGAAGCGGTGGCTCAGTTGAAAGGCAATGCCGACCATGCCGCCGCCATCGCGGGCAAGCCTTGCTCCCACGGTTCCTGCCCGTTCAGCAATCGGTCAGACGCAGGAAAATCTGCGCCAATTGCTCGATGCCGGCCTGGTCATGTTCGCTGAAGCGCGCCAGTTTCGGGCTGTCCAGGTCGAGCACGCCAATCAGTCGTCCGTCCTTGACCAGCGGCACCACCAATTCGCTGTTCGACGCGCTGTCGCAGGCAATGTGGCCGGGGAAGGCATGGACATCCTCAACACGCTGGGTCTGGCCGGTCGCCGCCGCGACGCCGCAGACACCTCGCCCGAAAGGAATCCGCACACAGGCGATCTGGCCCTGGAACGGCCCCAGCACCAGTTCTTCGTTGCGATTGAGGTAAAAACCGGCCCAGTTCAAGTCGTCCAGCTGACTGAACAGGAAAGCCGAGAACTGCGCGGCGTTGGCAATGAAATCGCGCTCATCCGCCAACAGGGACTCCAGCTGTGCCGATAGCAAGCCGTAGCCGTCAAGGCCCATGTCCGTGCTCTTCAAATCGATCATGCCTTGTGCTCCAGGAGTTTCAGGCCTACCCAATAACGGGCAAACTGATAGGCGCAACGGCCATTGCGGTTGCCACGCCCGGTGGCCCAGCGTACCGCCAGCACGTCCAGCGCCTCGTCACGCTGCCAGGCCAGCCCGGCCTTCGCCGCCAGCTCGCCGATCCAGTGTTCCACCACGTTGAGGTAATGCTCCTGGGTAAACGGATAGAACGACAGCCACAACCCGAAACGGTCGGACAACGCGATCTTGTCCTCCACGGCTTCGCTGGGGTGAAGCTCGCCGTCGACCCGTTTCCAGTTCTCGTTGTCGCTTTCCTTCTCCGGCACCAGGTGACGACGGTTCGACGTGGCATACAACAACACGTTGTGCGGCGCCTGTTCGAGGGACCCGTCCAGCACACTTTTAAGCACGCGGTAATCGCCCTCACCGGACTCGAACGACAGGTCATCGCAGAACAGCACGAAGCGCTGGGGCAGCTTGGCGATCTGCTCGACCACCCGAGGCAGGTCGGCCAGGTGATCGCGCTCGATCTCGATCAACCGCAGGCCATCGCCGGCATGCTCGGCCAGCAAGGCACGCACCAGGGACGACTTGCCAGTCCCTCGCGAGCCCCAGAGCAACGCATGGTTGGCCGGCATGCCGTCGATGAACTGCCGGGTGTTGCGACCCAGTTGTTCGACCTGGCGCTCAACACCGATCAGGTCCGACAAGCGCATGTCGAGGCTGACCTGCAATGGCAGGAGGTAGCCGCCCCGCCCGTCGCGCTGCCAGCGGGCAGCCAGGGTCACGGTCCAGTCGATGGCGGGTCGGGGAGCGGGCAACAGGGGCTCGATGCGAGCCAGCACGGCATCGGCGCGCTCAAGAAAAGCATTCAATCGGGCGTCCACGTCTTCTCCTCGGACAAATTCACAGTAATGATGGCGCTGCTGCGCCGAAACGCCGTTCTCAAGGATGGTTCAACCCATCCAGCACACACCGGTCGCGCCGGTATCCAGAGATGATCAGCTATGCTTGACCGGCGAAGGGAAACGTAAGTGGTTCACCATTCCATGGACATCAGATTCACCCAACGGCTGTCATACAAACAGGCCCGACTGACTGTCCTGGTGGGCTTCGTGCTGGGCACCTTGCTCAGCCTGATGCAGATAGGCATCGATTATGCCAGCGAAGACGCGTCGATCAACCGCGAGATCCTGTCGTTGCTGGAAATCAGCCACAACCCGGCCTCGCGCATCGCCTACAACATCGACGCCGAACTGGCCCAGGAGTTGGCCCTGGGCCTGTTGCGCTCGCCCGCCATCATCGGCGCCGAGCTGGTCGATAACAACAATACCGTGCTGGCCAATGTCAAACGACCCGAGCTGCAGAACAGTTACCGTTTCATCAGCGATTTTCTGTTTGGCGCCCAGCGCCGGTTCGAAGACCGGCTCTACCTGGACCATCTGCCCAACGAATCCCTGGGCGTGCTGCGACTGGACGTCGACACCTATGCGTTCGGCAGTCGCTTTCTGCGTCGGGCGGAGATCACGTTGCTCAACGGGTTCGCCCGCAGCCTGATCCTGACCGGCCTGTTATTGGCCTTGTTCTACGTGATGCTGACCAAACCCCTGGTACGGGTCATCCGCGAGCTGAGCAGCCGCGACCCGGGCAGTAACGAACAGAGCAGCCTGGAGTGCCCTTCCGGCCACCAATACGATGAAATCGGCGTACTGGTGTCGGTCGCCAACCAGCAGTTCGAAAATATCTCCACCGAAATCCAGCAGCGGCGCATGGCCGAGAATCGCCTTACCGAGTACCTGGCGCAGCTGGAAAACATCGTCTCGGCTCGCACCGCCGAACTCAAGGCCATCAACGCCCGACTCAGCCAGTCCAACGAAGAACTGGAAGTAGCCAGGCGTACCGCCCTGGACATGGCCGAAGCACGCTCCGCCTTTTTGGCCAGCATGAGTCATGAAATCCGCACACCACTGAACGGCCTGCTGGGCATGATCGCCCTGTCCCTGGACGGCCCCCTGACCGCCGAACAACAGCAGCAACTATCGATCGCCCATGACTCCGGCAAAGTGTTGGTCGAGCTGCTCAACGACATTCTCGACCTGTCGAAATTCGATGCCGGCCAGCTGGAACTCGAGCGCATCCCGTTCGATCTCGGTTCCCTGATCGAAGACACGGCCAACCTGCTTTCGCAGAACGCCGCCCCCAGCGTCGAACTGGCATGCCTGATTGATCCGCAATTCCCGGCACAAGTGCTCGGTGACCCGACCCGTGTGCGCCAGATCGTCAGCAACCTGCTGTCCAACGCCCTCAAGTTCACCCGCTTCGGCCGGGTCGATGTGCGATTGAGCGCTTATGAAGGCGGAGTGCGGATCGAGGTCTGCGATACCGGCATCGGCATTCCCCAGGACGCCCAGGCGAGAATCTTCCAGCCCTTCACCCAGGCCGGTGCCGGGATTACCCGCCAGTTCGGTGGCACCGGGCTGGGTCTGGCGCTGACCAACAACCTTTGCGAAGCCATGCAGGGCCGCTTGACGATCAGCTCCGAAGCCGGTTTCGGCAGCCAGTTCTGCGCCGACCTTCCCTTGCCTTGCCATACCCCGGCAGTGCCGGTCGAACCCTTGCGTGGCAATATCGTCGCCATTACCGCCAACAGCAGTGGGCTGGCCGAACTGCTGGACATGCTGCTGCCCAGTTGGGGGTTGGACTACCTGAGACGCTCCGTGGATGACAACCTGCTGGGTCTCCAGCCTGATGTCCTGATTACCGACTGCCCTGAGTGCCTGTTCAACTTGCGGCCAACTTTCAACGCACCGATCCTGCTCGTCACCGCCTACGGCAGCTTCATGCCCAGCGAACAGGCTGCTGCCCTGGCTCCCCTGCTTCAACAGGCCCGGCCACTGGCGCGTCATGCGCTGTATCAGATCTTGCGTCGCGCCCTGCAAAGCGAGACGACCATCATCAATGACACGCAGATCGAAGCCCTGCCACCGTCCAGACGCGCGCGGGTGCTGCTGGTGGAGGACAATCCGGTCAACCAATTGGTTGCCAAGGGCATGCTGGTCAAGCTCGGCTGCGAAGTGATTGTCGCCGCCCATGGCGCCGAGGCCCTGGATCAACTGGAACAGCGCACTTTCGACCTGGTGTTGATGGACTGCAACATGCCGGTGATGGACGGCTACGAAGCCAGCCGGCAGATTCGTCGCAGCGGTCGCTGGCCGGACCTGCCGATTGTCGCGCTGACGGCCAACGCCATGCCCGAGGAACGGGAACGCTGCCGGGGTGCCGGCATGACCGATTACCTGTCCAAGCCATTCCGCCGCGAAGAACTGGCGGCGATGCTGGATCAATGGGTGCCGACTACGTCAGCGCTTTGATCTGCCCCAGCAGATGATCGAGACCGTGACGCAAATCCCCCAGGCGGTCGAGATCAATGCCGCTGTCGCACAGCAGACGGGCCTTGAGGGGACCGACCTGCTCGCGCAACGCCCGCCCCGCCGGCGACAGGCTCAGGTGCACCTCCCGCTCGTCCCGGGCCGAACGCTGGCGCTGGACCAGGTCCAGTTGCTCCAGGCGCTTGAGCAGCGGAGTCAATGTGCCAGAATCCAGCAGCAGCCGTTCGCCCAGGGCCTTGACCGTGGGTTGTTCCGGCGCGATGTCCTGCCATTCCCACAACACCAGCATCGCCAGGTATTGCGGGTAGGTCAGGCCGAGCTGGTCGAGCATCGGCTTGTAGCCCCGGATCACCGCCCGCGAAGCGGCGTACAGCTTGAAGCACAACTGGCTGTCGAGCTTCAGCGAATCGACGGGCAGGTCATTCATTTGAGCAGGGCTTCGATCTCATGGGTCAGGTCCTGGGGTTTGGTGGTGGGGGCGAAACGCTTGACCACCTGACCATCCTTGCCGACCAGGAATTTGGTGAAATTCCACTTGATGCCCTTGGACCCCAGCACGCCGGGCGCCCGTTGCTTGAGCTGGACAAACAGCGGATGGGCGTTGGCGCCGTTGACTTCGACCTTCTTGAACAACGGAAAACTCACGCCGAAGTTCAGCTCGCAAAACTCGGAAATCGCCCCTTCATTACCCGGCTCCTGCTTGCCGAACTGATTGCAGGGAAAGCCCAATACCACCAGGCCCTGGTCCTTGTAGGTCTGCCACAACTGCTCAAGCCCCTTGTACTGCGGGGTGAAACCGCACTGACTGGCGGTGTTGACCACCAGCACGGCCTTGCCGGCGAAATCGGCCAGGGTCTTTTGCTCACCCTTGATAGTGGTGCAGGGAATGCTCAGCAGGTTGTCACTCATGGCAAGGCTCCGTTGGAATGGGACTGACGTACAAGATAGCGAGCAATTCAATTGTGTGCAATTTAATTATCCAGACACCTCCACAGGTCCTGACACAAATCTGTGGCGAGGGGATTTATCCCCGCTGGGCTGCGCAGCAGCCCCAACAGGCGTCTTTCTGAAGGACCAGGCTGATATGCGTCCTTCCTTGGGGTTGCTGCGCAACCAGCGGGGATAAATCCCCTCGCCACAGATCTATTCGCGGGGAACGAGATCCAGGCACACCGAATTGATGCAATAACGCAAGCCCGTGGGTGGTGGGCCATCGGGAAATACATGGCCCAGGTGGGCGTCGCACTTGGCGCAGACCACTTCGGTGCGGATCATGCCGTGGCTGACATCTCGCACCTCCACCACCGCGCTACCCTCGATGGGCGCGTAGAAACTCGGCCAGCCGCAACCGGAATCGAATTTGGTCTGCGAATCGAACAGCGGCTCGTTGCAGCAGATGCAGTGGTAGACACCATCGGTCTTGGTGCCGTTGTATTTACCCGAGAACGGCCGTTCGGTGCCTTTCAACCGACAGACGTTGTACTGCTCCGGGTCGAGCATGGCGCGCCATTCCTCAAGGGTTTTCTCCAACTTTTCCATCGTCCCACCTCGGCAATTGAAAAAGCCCGATCCGACGCTTTTCCGCGGGTCGGGCGGCACGTATGATTGCGCCTCGTCAGCGCCAGTCTGGCAGTCGCGTCATGGGTATTCAAACGGATTGTGACGCCATGCCGCGTCAGGCTCGCCATAGACGCAGGATCACCAGCACGGCCGTCCATACGCCGCCTGGATCGTTCATCTTCGGGAACACATCGCCATGCAGGTCAGCAAATCGAACAAGCTCGCCAACGTCTGCTACGACATTCGCGGCCCGGTGCTCAAGCACGCCAAACGCCTGGAAGAGGAAGGCCATCGCATCCTCAAGCTGAACATCGGCAACCCGGCGCCCTTTGGTTTCGAAGCGCCCGATGAAATCCTCCAGGACGTCATCCGCAACCTGCCGACCGCCCAAGGCTACAGCGACTCCAAGGGCCTGTTCAGCGCGCGCAAGGCCGTGATGCAGTACTACCAGCAGAAGCAGGTCGAAGGCGTCGGTATCGAAGACATCTACCTGGGCAACGGGGTCTCCGAGCTGATCGTGATGTCCATGCAGGCCCTGCTCAACAACGGCGACGAAGTGCTGGTACCGGCGCCGGATTATCCCCTGTGGACCGCCGCCGTGAGCCTGTCCGGCGGCAACCCGGTGCATTACCTGTGCGATGAGCAGGCCAACTGGTTCCCGGACCTGGCGGATATCAAGGCCAAGATCACGCCGAACACCAAGGCGCTGGTCATCATCAACCCGAACAACCCGACCGGTGCGGTCTACTCCAGGGAAGTGCTGCTGGGCATGCTCGAACTGGCCCGCCAGCACAACCTCGTGGTGTTTTCCGACGAGATCTACGACAAGATCCTGTACGACGACGCGGTGCACATCTGCACCGCGTCCCTGGCGCCGGACCTGCTGTGCCTGACCTTCAATGGCTTGTCCAAGTCCTACCGGGTGGCGGGTTTCCGCTCCGGCTGGATTGCCATCTCCGGGCCCAAGCATCACGCCCAGAGCTACATCGAAGGCATCGACATGCTGGCCAACATGCGCCTGTGCGCCAACGTGCCAAGCCAGCATGCGATCCAGACGGCGCTGGGCGGCTATCAGAGCATCAATGACCTGGTCCTGCCGCCCGGCCGGCTGCTGGAACAGCGCAATCGCACCTGGGAACTGCTCAACGACATTCCCGGCGTCAGCTGCGTCAAGCCGATGGGCGCGCTGTATGCCTTCCCGCGGATCGACCCGAAGATCTGCCCGATCCACAACGATGAAAAATTCGTGCTGGACCTGTTGCTGTCGGAAAAACTGCTGATCGTCCAAGGTACGGCGTTCAACTGGCCGTGGCCGGACCATTTCCGTGTCGTGACCCTGCCGCGGGTCGACGATCTGGAGCAGGCCATTGGCCGGATCGGCAATTTCCTCAAGTCCTACCGACAGTAAGCCGTAGCGCGCGAGGCGCCCCGCCTCGCGCGCTGTTTGATTCAGCAACATATCCGTCCCGTTGGCCCTGGCAGGCCTTCTACACTGAATCCTGAACAGCGGACGGACGACGCGGCCCAACGTTCACGGGGCAAGGGCGGCGTCAGGCTTTTCCACAGTCACTTTCAGAAAAGTCTTTCATTCATTTGGGACGGCTGTAGGACACAGTTTGAAATAGTCGCCGAGTTGAATAGCCTGCGGCAGCACCTTATATACCCCGCATAACGCTACATCTTTAGCATGAGGAGATTGCTACCACCATGATGCGCATCCTGCTGTTCTTGGCCACTAACCTGGCGGTCGTGCTGATTGCCAGCATCACCCTGAGCCTTTTCGGCTTCAACGGGTTCATGGCGGCCAACGGGGTTGATCTCAACCTCAATCAGCTGCTGATCTTCTGTGCGGTGTTCGGCTTCGCCGGTTCCCTGTTCTCGCTGTTCATCTCCAAGTGGATGGCGAAGATGAGTACCAGCACGCAGATCATCAGCCAGCCGCGCACGCGTCACGAGCAATGGCTGCTGCAAACCGTCGAGCAGCTGTCCCGTGAAGCCGGCATCAAGATGCCGGAAGTCGGGATTTTCCCGGCCTATGAGGCCAACGCTTTCGCCACGGGCTGGAACAAGAACGACGCGCTGGTCGCCGTCAGCCAGGGCCTGCTCGAGCGGTTCTCCCCGGATGAAGTCAAGGCCGTGCTGGCCCACGAAATCGGCCACGTCGCCAACGGCGACATGGTGACCCTGGCCCTGATCCAGGGCGTGGTGAACACCTTCGTGATGTTCTTTGCCCGCATCATCGGCAACTTCGTCGACAAGGTGATCTTCAAGAACGAAGAAGGCCAGGGCATCGCCTACTACGTGGCGACCATCTTCGCCGAATTGGTCCTGGGCATCCTCGCCAGCGCCATCGTCATGTGGTTCTCGCGCAAACGCGAATTCCGCGCTGACGACGCCGGCGCACGCCTGGCCGGCACCAGCGCCATGATCGGCGCCCTGCAACGCTTGCGTGCCGAGCAAGGCCTGCCGGTACACATGCCCGACACCCTGAATGCCTTTGGTATCAACGGTGGCATCAAGCAGGGCCTGGCTCGCATGTTCATGAGCCACCCGCCGCTGGAAGAGCGTATCGACGCACTGCGTCGCCGCGGCTGATCGGTTCGAACAGCACGAAAAAGCCCGCAGCGATGCGGGCTTTTTCTTGTAGTGCTGTCAGGCCCTATCGCGAGCAGGCTCGCTCCCACAGGAGATCTTCGGTGAACAAGACATTCACAGTCACTGCCGAGCAAATGTGGGAGCGAGCCTGGTCGCGATAGGGCCGGACGGACTCCGTCACCCTCAAGCCTTGGAAATCCGATAAACCCGCTCATCCAGCCTGGTCACCCCAGACTGAACGAACTTCCAGCTTTCCTCCAGCACATCCTCCTCCTGCAACACCTCCAGCTGCCAGTGATTCCCCAGCAGCCGCCGCACTTCATCATCATTCACGGAAAATGGCGGGCCGGGCATTTCAGCCTGGTTGTATTCAAGGGTGATCAGCAACCCGGCGCAGCTTGGCAGAAGGTTTTGCAGGTGCGCCGTGTACCGCTCACGCATCTGCGCAGGCAAGGCAATCAATGCCGCGCGATCGTAAAGCGCCGTGCAACCGAGCAGATCTTCCGGGCTCAAGGCAAAAAAATCACCGCAGCGGATTTCGATGTCCCCGGCACGAAACACCTTGAAAGCCCCCTCCTCGCTCACACTCGGCTTCAACTGATGCTCATCGAAAAAATCGGTGATGGCTTTTTCCGACAGCTCCACCCCCAATACCAAATGCCCTTGATGGGCGAGCCACAGCAGATCCAGGGTTTTGCCACACAACGGCACCAGCACCCGGCTGCCCTGCGCCAAGCCCATTTGTGGCCAGAAACGTTGCAGGTAGGGGTTCACCTCCAAGGAATGAAAACCGATCTGATTGGTTGACCAACGCTTATGCCAAAACTCGGGCTCCATGATTCTCTCCAAAAATTCGATCAAAACAGGTTAAAACTTATATTAGATTTGGATCATTGACCTGACAGAAGATGTTCACATCTTAACGCTCAGGAGCTCGTCCATGCTGCCCAGCCTGTTTATCTCCCACGGCTCACCGATGCTCGCCCTCGAGCCCGGCGACAGCGGTCCGGCGCTGGCTCGCCTGGCCGCGCAATTGCCCAGGCCCACCGCCATCGTCATTGTGTCCGCCCATTGGGAAAGCAGCGAACTGTTGGTCAGCGCCAATCCGCAACCACGCACCTGGCACGACTTCGGCGGCTTCCCGCCGGCTTTGTATCAGGTGCAATATCCCGCGCCGGGCGATCCGGAACTGGCCGCCCAAGTGAAGGACCTGCTCAACGCCGCGCACCTGCCGGCACGGCTCGACGCCCAGCGGCCATCGGACCATGGCGTCTGGGTGCCGCTGTCCTTGATGTATCCCCAGGCCGACATCCCGGTGGTGCAGGTTTCCCTGCCCAGCGACCAGGGGCCCGCGTTGCAGACACGAGTCGGCCAGGCGCTTGCGAGCCTGCGCCAGCAGGGCATCCTGTTGATCGGCTCCGGCAGTATCACCCACAACCTGCGCGACCTCGACTGGAACGCAGGCCCCGAGAGCATCGAGCCCTGGGCGAAGGATTTTCGCGACTGGATCGTGGAGAAACTGGCGGCCGACGACGAGGCCGCCCTGCATGATTACCGCCGCCAGGCCCCCAATGCCGTGCGCAGCCACCCCAGCGACGAGCACCTTCTGCCGCTGTATTTCGCCCGGGGTGCCGGCGCCAGGTTCAGCGTGACCCATGAGGGGTTCACGATGGGAACGCTGGGGATGGACATCTACCGGTTCGATTGATCGATGGACCGAGTCGTGCTCTTCGCGAGCAGGCTCGCTCCCACAGGGTTTGGGGTGGCCGCAGAGATCCCATGTGGGAGCGAGCCTGCTCGCGAAAGGGACAACACTATCAACCGACCGAACACCAAACGACAGACATAAAAAATCCCCGAACCAGTCGGGGATTTTTCATGCTCGATCAATCAACCCAAGGGTCGATCAGTCTTCGCGATAGCGACGCAGCTTGAGTTGCTTGCCGGCTACGCGAGTGTCCTTGAGCTTGGTCAGCAATTTCTCCAGACCATCTTCCGGCAGTTCCACCAGGCTGAAGCTGTCACGCACCTGGATGCGACCGATGGCTTCACGGGCCAGGCCACCCTCGTTGAGGATCGCGCCCAGCAGGTTCTTGGCGGCGATGCCGTCACGGGCACCCAGCGCGGTACGGCAACGGGCACGGCCTTCGGCCAGCGGGATCGGTGCACGACGCTCACGGTCGCCACGGTCCGGACGGTCACCGCTACGCTCGGGACGATCGCCACGTGGCGCGTTGTTCGGCACCAGGGGACGTTCCTTCTCGATGGCAGCCAGGTTCAGCGCCTGACCATTGGTGGCCTTGCGCAGCAGGGCGGCGGCCAGGGCACGTGGGCTGCAACCGATGTCGGCAGTCAGGCGATCGAGCAGATCACCGTGGGTCGATTCGGCGTCAGCCACCAGCGGCGACAGGCTGTTGGTCAGCTTCTTGATGCGGGCATCGAGAACGGCCTGGGCGTCCGGCAGGCGAACTTCAGCCACCTTCTGCCCGGTGACACGCTCGATCACCTGCAACATGCGGCGCTCGCGCGGAGTCACCAGCAACAGTGCGCGACCTTCGCGACCGGCACGACCGGTACGGCCGATACGGTGAACGTAGGATTCAGGGTCGTACGGCATGTCCACGTTGAACACGTGGGTGATGCGCGGAACGTCCAGACCACGGGCAGCCACGTCGGTCGCCACAACGATGTCCAGGCGGCCATCCTTGAGGGAATCGATCACGCGCTCGCGCTGGTTCTGGGCAATGTCACCGTTCAGCGCAGCAGCTTTGTAGCCTTTGGCTTCCAGGGCGCTGGCCAGGTCCAGGGTCGCTTGCTTGGTGCGCACGAACATGATCAGGGCGTCGAAGTCTTCCACTTCCAGCAAGCTGAGGACAGCGGAGGTCTTCTGGTCGGCGTGAACCAACAGGTGGGCCTGTTCGATCGCGGTGACGGTCTGGGTCTTGCTCTGGATCTTGACGTGTTTCGGGTCCTTCAGGTGACGCTCGGCGATCGCACGGATCGACTGCGGCAGGGTGGCCGAGAACAGTACGGTCTGACGGGTTTCCGGCATGGCCTTGAAGATCACTTCCAGGTCGTCCATGAAGCCCAGCTTGAGCATTTCGTCGGCTTCGTCGAGAACCAGGTGGTTCACGGTAGCCAGGACTTTTTCGTCGCGACGCAGGTGGTCGCACAGACGGCCCGGTGTGGCGACAACGATCTGTGCGCCATTACGGATGGCTTTCAATTGTGGGCCCATCGGCGCGCCGCCGTAGACAGCCACAACCGTTACGCCCGGCATTTGCTTGGCGTAGGTTTCGAAAGCAGTTGCAACTTGCAGCGCCAACTCACGGGTTGGGGCCAGGATCAGAGCTTGCGGCTCGCGCTTGGACGGATCAATGCGGTGCAGGATAGGCAAGGCGAACGCGGCGGTCTTACCCGTACCGGTTTGCGCCTGACCAATCATATCGTGACCGGCGAGAATGATCGGGATCGACTGCTGCTGAATGGCCGAAGGCTCTTCATAGCCGGTAGCGACTACTGCAGCGACAATATTGGGATGAAGTTCAAGAGCGGCGAAGCCGCCGATTTCCTGGGTCATGGGTCTGCCTCTAAGTGCATCCGCAAAGACCCATGCTCCAAAGCTGCACATGCCGTGTTGAGACTCAAGAGTCGCCCTGGCAGCTTTGTCGGCGGGGATTTGCGAAAACGAATGAATGAAAAAGAACGTCGTGGAAGCATCCGTTGTGTGGACATGCAATCGAAGCTGGCTTCGAAATTGCGCTACCTTGACGCGGCCCGGCTAAAGGCCGGCGCGCACTATACCGGAATTCGCCTGAAAAGGGAGATTTTTTTAGGGCAGCTAAAACGTTTCATCTGGGAATGTGGCGAGGGGATTTATCCCCGCTGGGCTGCAAAGCAGACCTATAAAGTTTGACGTCGGGCGCCTGCTTCGCAGCCGAGCGGGGATAAATCCCCTCGCCACAGGGTTCTCCAACTGCCTCAGGTTGCCGGGCGGATAGCCTTGATCAACGGCAGCAACGAATAGCCCAGCCGTGGCGCCAACGCTTCGGCACGAGCGATCAGTCCTTCCATGTCCATTGCCTGTTCCAGGTCCGCCGGCACGATCAGGATCACATTGCCCTCCTTGACCGGCAGCTCCCAGTAATGACGGTGGTACAGGCCACGCAACAACGCCGCGCCCAGCGGCTTGCCGTCGTCGGTGGCCCACTGGTTGATCACCAGCCAGCCGCCGGGGTTCAGGCGCTTCTGACAGTCTTCCAGAAACCCCCAGGCCAAGTGGCCGACGCCGGGGCCGACATCGGTGTAGAGGTCGACGAAGATCAGGTCCGCAGGTTCTGCGGTTTCCAACAACTCCAAGGCATCGCCGACACGGATGTACAGCCGTGGATCATCATCCAGCCCCAGGTATTCGATGGCCAGGCGCGGCACATCGGGGCGCAGTTCGATGGCCTCGACGTCTTCCAGCGGCAGGAACCGGAGGCAGGCCTGGGTCAGCGTACCGGCGCCCAAGCCCAGGAACAGCGCGCTTTCCGGCTGTTCGTGGCACAACGCACCGATCAGCATCGCGCGGGTGTAGTCATATTCGAGCCAGCTGGGGTCGGCCGTGAACACGCAGCTCTGCTCGATGGCATCGCCGAATTCGAGAAACCGGTAATCGGCCACTTCGAAGACCCGGATCATGCCGAACTCGTCGTGCACCTCGGCGAGCAGATGCTCGACGCGCTCCTCTGTCATTTCATCTCCTGATGGTTGCCGGGCGGGCGGCGGCAAAAGCGCGATTGTCGACCAAGCGACGGGAACAGGTCACGCACTAATTTGCTGATAACTTTGCTGATAACATGGCCGTCCGAGCGTCAACCACCTAGAGATCACGATGAGCCAACCCTGGAGCCCTGACAGCTGGCGCGCCCTGCCGATCCAGCAACAACCCCGCTACCCCGACGCGGCGCACCTGCTACAAGTCGAGCAGACCCTCGCCAGCTACCCACCGCTGGTGTTTGCCGGGGAAGCCCGGGAACTGCGCCGCCAGTTCGCCGAAGTCACTCAGGGCCGGGCCTTTTTGCTGCAAGGCGGCGACTGCGCCGAAAGCTTCGCGGAGTTCTCGGCGGCGAAGATTCGCGACACCTTCAAGGTCCTGCTGCAGATGGCAATTGTCATGACCTTTGCCGCCGGTTGCCCGGTGGTCAAGGTCGGACGCATGGCCGGGCAGTTCGCCAAACCGCGTTCGGCCAACGATGAAACCATCGACGGCGTCACCCTGCCGGCCTACCGGGGCGACATCGTCAATGGCATCGGCTTCGACGAGCAGAGTCGCGTGCCGGACCCGGAACGCCTGCTGCAGTCCTACCATCAGTCCACCGCCACCTTGAACCTGCTGCGGGCTTTCGCCCAGGGCGGGTTTGCGGACCTGCACCAGGTGCACAAGTGGAACCTGGACTTCATCGCCAACTCGGCCCTGGCGGAAAAATACAGCCACCTGGCCGACCGCATCGACGAAACCCTGGCATTCATGCGCGCCTGCGGCATGGACAGCTCGCCGCAACTGCGCGAAACCAGCTTCTTCACCGCTCACGAAGCGCTGCTGCTCAACTACGAAGAAGCGTTCGTGCGCCGTGACAGCCTGACCAACGATTACTACGACTGCTCGGCCCACATGTTATGGATCGGCGACCGCACCCGTCAGCTGGACGGCGCCCATGTCGAATTCCTGCGCGGCGTGAACAACCCGATCGGAGTCAAGGTCGGCCCGAGCATGAACCCCGACGACCTGATCCGCCTGATCGACGTACTGAACCCGGACAACGACCCGGGCCGGCTGAACCTGATTGCGCGGATGGGCGCGAACAAGGTCGGCGATCACCTGCCACAACTGCTGCGAGCCGTGCAACGCGAGGGCAAGCAGGTGCTGTGGAGTTCCGACCCCATGCACGGCAACACCATCAAGGCCAGCAGCGGCTACAAGACCCGGGACTTCGCACAGATCCTCGGCGAAGTGAAACAGTTCTTCCAGGTCCACGAAGCCGAAGGCACTTATGCCGGCGGCATTCACATCGAGATGACCGGGCAGAACGTCACCGAGTGCATCGGCGGCGCGCGGCCGATTACCGAAGATGGGCTGTCGGACCGCTATCACACCCATTGCGATCCGCGGATGAATGCCGACCAGTCGCTGGAACTGGCGTTCTTGATTGCCGAGACGTTGAAGCAGGTTCGGCGCTAGCGTCTTTCAAACCATCGCGAGCAGGCTCGCTCCCACAGGTGATTCGGTGAACACAACATTTGTGAACAGCACGGTCAATGTGGGAGCGAGCCTGCTCGCGATGGGGCCGGATCAATCACCCGAGATTTCGGCCAACGCCCCCGCCAACCGAACCCCACTCGCCCGCTGGCAATTGAGCTGAACCCGCTCCAACCCCAACCAGTCGGCCATGCGCCGCAGGTTCATCGCCAACACCTGTATCCCCTCCTCGTCCAGCCCCGGCTGCTCCTCATGCACCGCGTGCACCGCCAACCGGCCATGGGCCCGTTCCGCCCGCAGGTCCACCCGAGCGGCAATGCGTTCGTTATGCAGGAACGGCAACACGTAGTAGCCATACACTCGCTTATGGACCGGGTGTAGATTTCCAGTCGATAACGGAAGTCGAACAGCCGTTCGGTACGATTGCGCTCCCAGACCAGCGAATCGAACGGTGAGAGCAAGGCGCTGGTCGTCACGTTGCGGGGAATTTTCCCGTCCGGCAGGCACCAGGCCGGTTGCTTCCAGCCTTGCACCTGGCAGCGCCACAGCTCACCGGTTTCCTCCAGCTCGGCCAGGCGCGCACGGCTGTCGGCCGGATCGAGGCGGAAATAGTCACGCAGGTCTTTTTCGGTGCCGACACCCAGTGCCCCGGCGGCATGCAGCAGCAAGGCGCGTTGGGCCTGGGCTTCGTCCGGAACCGATTGCTCCAGGACCGATGCCGGAAGTACCCGCTCTGGCAAGTCGTAGAGCCGCTCGAAACCGCGCCGCCCGGCCACCGTGACTTCACCCGCGGCGAACAGCCACTCCAACGCGTGCTTCTCGGCACTCCAGTCCCACCAGGGACCGGCCTTTTCCGCACGTGTGGACAGACTCCCGGCGCCCAGGGCGCCCTGGTCCCGGACCGCCGCCAGGACGCGATGGATGACATCCTGCCGCTCACGGCCGAACCGCGCCAATTGTTGATAGATGCCTTCACCACGGGCCGCGCGAGCCATGCGCCAGCGCATCAGCGGATACATCGACAGGGGCAACAACGACGCTTCATGCCCCCAGTATTCGAACAAGGTGCGACGCCGCCCCTGGCTCCAGGCTGCTTGATCGAGCAAATCGGGGTTGTAGTGACCGAGGCGGGAAAACAGCGGGAGGTAATGCGAACGTACCAGGGCATTGACCGAATCGATCTGCAGCACGCCGAGGCGTTCGATCAGGCGGTTGAGACGCGAGGGTTGCACCGAAGCCGGCGGCAGCCGCCCATTGAATCCCTGGGCGGCCAACGCCAGACGCCGGGCCTGTTTGAGGGTAAAGGATACAGTCGCGGGCATGGAGATCTCCTTCTCTGCTCGCAACCTACCTCACCAGTTATCGGTTTGTGTAGGGAGGGATGGCTCATTTGTGCATTGGGTCATCCCAGAATGGCCGAACCACTTCCTGTTCTACATCTGCACGGCTAACGCCGATGTCCTTGAGCGCCTCGTCGCTCAGACCGGCGAGTAATTCGCGCTCGTGGTGCAATTCATACCAGCGGCTAAACTTGCGCAGCAGATCGCTGAGGGAAAAATGGAATGAATGCCTGTCTATCGATACGTATCCTTTCTGACCTTTCATCGTGATGTCCTCCGTTGGGGGTGGTTCAAGTCTCGCGCCAAGGCTAAGATCAATCCAACGAATGTTTCTTATGCAATACATCTCGGAGATTGATCAATTGTCGAGTTACCCGAGCATCGATACGGAAGTGCTGCGGACCTTCGTCGCCATCGCCGACCAGGGCGGTTTTACCCGCGCCGGTGAATTGGTCAACCGCACCCAGTCCGCCGTCAGCATGCAGATGAAGCGTCTCGAGGAAGATGTATTGCAGCGACGGTTATTCGAGCGTGACGGGCGCCAGGTCAAGCTCACCGCCGAAGGCCAGGTGCTGCTGGGGTATGCCCGGCGCATCCTCAAGCTGCACAGCGAGGTGTTCAACACCCTGCGTGAACCGCATATGGTCGGCACCGTGCGCATCGGCACGCCGGATGACTACGTGATGCGCTTCCTGCCTGGCATCTTGCAGCGCTTCGCCCAGTTCTATCCGCTGATCGAAATTGAAGTGCACTGCGAGTCGTCCAAGCAGTTGCTGCTGCGACAGGACCTGGACTTGTCCATCGTTACCCGTAAACCGGGAGATGAAATCGGCCAGTTATTGCGCAAGGAGCGCTTTGTCTGGGCCGAAGCCGCGTGTTTCAGCGCCCATGAGAAAACACCGCTGCCACTGGCGATGTTCAATAGCGATTGCTTCTGCCGACAATGGGCCTGCAATGCGCTGGATGCCATGGGCCGCGAATATCGCGTGGCCTACAACAGTTCCAGCCTGTCGGCCCTCATGGCGGTGGTGGGCGCGGGACTGGCGATCACCGCGCAACTGGAGAGCCTGCTGACACCGGACATGCGCGTGCTCGGCGAGACCGAAAACCTGCCGGAGCTGCCTGAAGCCAGCATCATGCTGATCCGCAACCTGCACAATCCATCGCCCATCACCGAGTGCCTGGCCGAGCACATCGTCGAAGGCTTCAAACTTTAAAGGCGAGCAGCACCGCGCACAGCACCAGGAACCCGCAGAACAGCCCGCGCAACAGCCGCTCCGGCATGGCGTGGGCGACCTTCACGCCCCAACTGATACTCAGCAAACCGCCGACGGCCAGTGGCAAGCCGATCGACCAGTCCACTTGATGGTGGAACGCATAGGTGGCCAGGGTGACGCCGGTACTGGGCAAGGCCAGCGACAGCGATAGCCCTTGGGCGACCACTTGGCTGGTACCAAACAGACTGGTCAGGATCGGCGTCGCAACGACAGCACCGCCGACACCGAACAGACCGCCCATGGTCCCGGAGGCCGCCCCCAGCACGCCCAGCCATGGCCAGCCGTGACGCATCTGCGCCGAAGCCGGTGCGGTGGCGGTAAACATACGGACCAGGTTATAGGCCGCCAGGGCGACCAGGAACGCGACGAAGCCGATTCGCATGCTTTCGGCGTCGACCCCGACGGCCCAGATCGAGCCGAGCCAGGCAAAGCAGAAGCCCGTGGAAGCCAGTGGCAGCACGTGACGCAACTCGATGCGATTGCGCTGGTGATAACGCCACAGCGCGAGCATCACATTGGGAACCACCATCACCAGGGCGGTCCCTTGGGCGAGCTGCTGGTCCAGACCGAACCATACGCCCAACACAGGAATCGCAATCAGCCCACCGCCAATACCGAATAATCCCCCAAGGTGCCCAACGCGGCCCCCAACACCAAATACAATGCAACTTCGATCACAGACGATTCCCCCTTCATCAGGGCGTCTATCCTACGCAGTCGGCGCCAGTGGGGGAACGTAACATCTGATCAGAGCGTCAGAATTATCTGGCGCCTTAAAGGTTCGCACGCTAGATTCATTGGATTATCGATTGAAGGTTTTGCCATGAGCCCCCAACGCGACACCCCCGAACCCTGCGAAGCCCTGTTGCTCGACAATCAGGTCTGCTTTGCCCTGCATTCCACGTCGCTGATGATGACCAAGGTCTACAAGCCGTTGCTGCAAGCCTTGGGCCTGACCTATCCGCAGTATCTGGCAATGATGGTGTTGTGGGAAAAAGACGGCTTGACCGTCGGTGAAATCAGCACGCGCTTGCTCACCGACCCCGGCTCGCTGACGCCGCTACTCAAGCGCCTGGAAGCTGAAGGCCTGCTGAGCCGCACCCGCAGCCGTGAAGATGAACGCGTGGTGATTGTCGAGCTCACCGAACAGGGCCGCGCACTCCATGAAAAAGCCCTCGATATCCCCCAGTGCATCCTCGCCGCCAGCGGCCAGACACTGGAACAGCTGAAAAAGCTGCAACTGGACCTGCAAGCACTGCGCAGCCACTTGCAGGACAGTCTGTAACCCATCCCCCCTCTTCGACTGACCCACCGCTATCGCGAGCAAGCTCGCTCCCACACTGGATTTGGGGTGTATGCAGCCTTTGCATACGCCACCAGACCCTGTGGGAGCCGGGCTTGCCCGCGATGGCGGCGGCACATTCAATATCTTTGTGACAGCCACTCCGCTATCGCGAGCAGGCTCGCTCCCACACTGGTTCTGAGTGTCCACAGAAATCGCGTCCACCACGGATCCCTGTGGGAGCGAGCCTGCTCGCGATGGCGTCGCTCCAGCCTCCGCTAAAAAAATTATCCCGACCAAACAGCTCTAACTCAAGGCTTTCCTGACTATCGGGCTTGAAGAATGGAAAACTGATCGAAAATTTATATTGCGCGCAAAATATTAGCGAACTATATTCGCCTCACACCTACTTAGCGCGCAAACATTTAGCGCAAACGAAAACCCAAAAACGAGGCTCTCATCATGCAAACTCTCTACACCGCAATCGCAACCTCCACCGGCGGCCGTGATGGTCGTGCGATCTCCAGCGACAACATCCTCGACGTCAAACTCGCCACCCCGAAAGAACTCGGCGGTGCCGGCGGTGCGGCGACCAACCCGGAACAACTGTTTGCCGCCGGCTACTCGGCCTGCTTCATCGGCGCCCTGAAATTCGTCGCCGGCCAAAGCAAGCGCAAGATCCCGGACGATGCCTCGATCACCGCCCATGTCGGCATCGGTCAGATTCCCGGCGGTTTCGGCCTCGACATCGACCTGCACATCAGCTTGCCCGGCCTGGACCAGACCGACGCGCAAAGCCTGGTGGACGCGGCTCACCAGGTCTGCCCGTACTCCAACGCCACCCGCGGCAACGTTGATGTTCGCCTGCATGTGACCGTTTAACCCACCGATCCGGACCGAACCCAAGGAGATTCCCCATGAACACGTTCACCAAGGCCCTGACCGGTACCCTTCTCGCACTTGGCGTCAGCAGCGCCTTCGCCGATGGCATCGTCGAGCACAACACCCAGAAGTTTCTCGACGCATTGAATGCCGGCACCGGCAAGCCCCTGGAACAACTGTCGCCGAAGGATGCCCGCGCGGTGCTGGTTGGTGCCCAAGCGGGGGTGAAACTGACCTTGCCCAAGGCGGATATCAGCGAGAAGACCATCCAGGTCGATGGCCAGTCGATCAGCCTGACCATCGTTCGCCCGGCCGGGGTCAAGGGTGAGTTGCCCGTGTTCATGTTCTTCCACGGCGGTGGCTGGGTTCTGGGAGATTTCCCGACCCATGAACGCCTGGTTCGGGACCTGGTGGCGGGATCCGGAGCCGTGGCGGTATTCGTCAACTACACGCCCTCCCCCGAGGCGCATTACCCAGTGGCGATCAACCAGGCCTATGCCGCGACCAAGTGGGTAGCCGAGCACGGCAAGCAGATCAATGTCGACGGCAAACGCCTGGCCGTGGCGGGTAATAGTGTCGGCGGCAACATGGCAGCCGTCGTGGCCTTGATGGCCAAGGACAAGGGCACGCCGGCAATCCGCTTTCAGGCGCTGTTATGGCCGGTGACCGATGCGAACTTCGAGACCGCGTCCTACAACCAATTCGCCGAGGGACATTTCCTCAGCAAGAACATGATGAAATGGTTCTGGGACAACTACACCACCGATGCCGGACAACGTAACGAGATCTACGCTTCGCCGCTGCGGGCCAGCACCGCACAACTCAAGGGCCTGCCGCCCGCGCTGGTGCAGACCGCCGAAGCCGATGTGCTGCGTGATGAAGGTGAAGCCTACGCACGTAAACTGGATGCGGCCGGCGTGCCGGTCACGGCGGTACGCTACAACGGCATGATTCACGACTATGGCTTGCTCAACGTGGTCAGCCAGGTGCCGGCGGTGCGTTCGGCGATGTTGCAAGTGTCTGAAGAGTTGAAACAACACCTGAAATGAAAGGTGACGCAAGGCCTGACAGGCCTTCGCAGAAATGAAAAAGCCCGACTCAATGGTCGGGCTTTTTCATACACAAGACTTCGCTTATTTAGCGCGGCCTTTGTAGGAACCGCCTTCGCGGGTATCGATCTCGATCATGTCGCCGATCTCGATGAAGTCAGCAACCGACAGTTCGGTACCGTTCTTCAGTTTGGCAGGCTTCATCACCTTACCGGAAGTGTCGCCGCGCGCGGAACCTTCGGTGTAGTCAACCTGACGCACGATGGTGGTCGGCAGCTCTACGGAAACCAGACGGCCTTCGAAGAACACGGCTTCGCAGACGTCGGTCATGCCTTCTTCCACGAATGGCAGAACGCTTTCGATGTCTTCGGCGTTCAGCTCGTACATGGTGTAGTCAGTGGTGTCCATGAACGTGTAGGAGTCGCCGCTGATGAAGGACAGGGTCGCTTCTTTGCGGTCGAGGATCACGTCGTCCAGTTTGTCGTCCGCACCGTAAACGGTTTCGGTCTTGTAACCGGTCAGCAGGTTCTTCAGCTTGGTCTTCATGATCGCGCTGTTACGACCCGACTTGGTGAATTCAGCTTTCTGAACCAGCCAAGGATCGTTGTCGATACGAATCACGGTACCGGGTTTGAGTTCTTTACCAGTTTTCATTGCGAATATCCGAATTTGGATGGGAATGACAAAAATCTAGGCCGCGTATCATATCCAATTTCCATAAAACTTCACCAGCGCCGCGGCAAGATCGGGTCGCGAGGCCTGTGCCAGACACCACGCATGGGCATGTTCAGCCAGCGCCGCTTGCTGTTCGCAGGCGTTTTCCCAGTGTCCGGACATGTCCTGGCCGGCATTCCATGTCCGCCAGAGACCGCTCATCGCTTTTGCGGCCGGCTCTGGAAGGCCCTGGGTGTACAGCCTGAGGAATGCGTCGAGTTTTTCCAGATGAACGTCTTCTTCCTGCTGGTAGATATGCCAGAGGAATGGTCGACCTGCCCATTGGGCACGCACGAAAGAGTCTTCGCCCCGCACGGCATTGAAATCGCAGCACCAGAGCAACTGATCGTATTGATCCTGTCGGACGAACGGCAGCACCTGTACCGTCAGGGCTCCGCGTCGATGCAACGCACCGACCTTGAGATCGGCAACCCCGAGCCAACGCTCGACATCCCCCAGCACCCGCCCTTCGGGAACCAGCACATGGGACGGCCGGGCATCGCCGGCCATCGCATTGAACCAGCTGGCCAGCCCGGCATTTTCGTAGGCAAACAGCGAAATCAACCGCGCATCCGGTGCCCGCTCGACGCCCAACCCTTGCAGGAACGTCCGTTGCGCCGCGACATCCTGTTGAAACTGCCGACGCCTCTCCAGCAGGCCAGACTCACGCAGCAAGCCGCCGGTCCCCTCGCGGAAGCCGGGGAAAAAGAAATACTTCTGGACATGCCTGTATTTGACCGACGGCAACCCGTGGCAGCCGATCACCCAGTCCTCGGCACTCAGGTAGTCCAGATTCATCCACAGTGGCGTGGTCTGGCGCTCCGCCATGGCGTCCATGTAGGCGCCCGGCAACTGGCAGGCAAACGCGGCGATCACCACATCGGCGGCGTCGGCGCCTGGCCAGTCCTTGGGCCAATGGCGTACATCCACGCCTTGTTGCCATTGCTCGGCCAGCGTGACATCGATTTCCGGACATAGCCGTTCGAAGGCTCGCAGGTCATCGACCCATAGCCGGACCGCGCATTGGTGCTCGGCCACCAATTGCCGGGCCAGGCGCCAGGTGACGCCGATGTCGCCAAAGTTATCGACGACGGTGCAAAAAATATCCCAACGCACGGCCATTCCCGATTCCCTGTGGCAAAGCTTCGATTGTCCCGAATAAACCGATGATGCAGAAGAGCCGACGGCGATTAATCTTCATGCGACAATCGTCACCTGCCCGTGTTCTTGCCAGGAAACAACCATGCCCGATCACCCTCCCGCCCCGCGTCTCACCGCCTTGCAATTGACCGTCAGCATCGCCTTGGGCCTGTGGCTGGGGTTCCTCGCCATTGTGCTGACAGGCTGGCTGTTGTCTAAATTCGTCCTGGGTGAACAACTCGCCCCGGTGGCCGCTGCCGTGCACCAACTGGCGCAACCGCCGGTCGTGCTACCGCCTCCCGAACCGCAGAATCCCATGTTCGAGCAATACCAGCAGAACCTTCAGCGCAATGAACAACGGCAAGCCCTCGACCAGGCCCGCAGCAACCCGCGCAATCAGTCCAACCCCAAGTGCCAGTTCTGGCTGGAACAGGACCGGAACGCGCCGAGCGAGAAGACCCGCGCCAACGTTTTGCAATTCTGCGACTGATCATGAACAAACAGACCGTCCACCAGTTGATCCTCGACAAACTCAAGGTCGATCTCGACATCGCCGAGCGCGCCGCGCAGACCGCCTACGAAACCGCGACCCACGAAGAAAACATCGCCGAGAATAAATACGACACCCTGGGCCTCGAAGCCTCCTACCTCGCTGCCGGACAAGCCAGGCGCGTGGAAGAAATCCGCCAGGCCCTCGCCCTCTGCCAGAACCTGATTCTCAGGCCCTATGACGCGCAGCGCGGCATCCAGGTGGGTAGCCTGATCGGCCTGGAGGATGAAGACGGTCGCCAGCAATGGCTGTTCCTGGGGCCGGACGCCGCGGGATTGAAAGTGTCCCTGGTGGGGCAACCGATCACCGTCATCACCCCTCGCTCACCGTTGGGCCGAGGCTTGCTGGGCAAGTTCGAAGGGGATGAAGTGGAGATCGTCGTAGCGGGCGCCCGGCAACAGTTCGCGGTCACCGAGGCGATCTAGTCGGCGTCAGTGCACAGGCAGCTCAACACCCTCGAACAGCTCTTCGAGCTCCTGCTTGTTGTGGCACTGAATGGCCTTGGCCATAACCTCCCGGGTCAGGTGCGGCGCGAACTTCTCGATGAAATCGCACATGAAACCCCGCAGGAAGGTGCCACGACGGAAGCCGATCTTGGTGACGCTGGATTCGAACAACTCGCTGGCATCCAACACCACCAGGTCGCTGTCGAGCTTGGCATCGACAGCCATTTTCGCCACGATGCCCACGCCCAGGCCGAGGCGCACGTAGGTCTTGATCACGTCGGCGTCGGCGGCAGTGAACACCACTTTCGGCGTCAGACCGCGATGGCTGAAGGCCTCGTCGAGTTTCGAACGGCCCGTGAAACCGAACACGTAGGTCACGATGGGGTATTCGGCCAAGGCTTCCAGGGTCAATTTGGGCAGCTTGGTCAACGGATGCCCCTGGGGCACGGCCACGCAACGGTTCCAGCGATAGCAAGGCATCATCACCAGGTCGCCGAACAACTCCAGGGCTTCGGTGGCGATGGCAAAATCCACCGTACCATCGGCAGCCATCTCGGCAATCTGCATCGGCGAGCCCTGGTGCATGTGCAGCGCCACGTCCGGGTATTGCTTGATGAAGTTGCTGATCACCGGAGGCAGTGCATAGCGCGCCTGGGTGTGGGTGGTGGCGATCGACAAGGTGCCTTTTTTCTCGTTGGAAAATTCCTGGGCGATCTGCTTGATACTTTCGACCTTGCGCAGAATCTCGCCGGCCGTGGTGATGATGCGCTCACCGGCCGGCGTCACGCGGGTCAGGTGCTTGCCGCTACGGGCGAAGACTTCGACGCCCAGCTCGTCTTCCAATAGGCGGATTTGCTTGCTGATGCCAGGTTGTGACGTGTAGAGGCTTTGTGCGGTAGCGGAAACGTTGAGGTCGTGGTGCGCCACTTCCCAGATGTAGCGCAGTTGTTGAAGCTTCATATGTATCCCTCAAAGCAGTTGGACGCCACGGGCATCAGCGGCGGTATATAACTATATGGATGGTCGAGACAATAAATCTAGAACTTTTTATAAAAAGGCCATCATTTAGCCTCAAGCTTCCCCCTGGCGCCGACGCTGCACCAGCGGCACCAGATAGACCGGCACCCGAGCCAACTGCAAAACCCGGGCGGCGGTCCTGCCCAGGGGCGCTTCACCACTGGCCCCCTGGCAGTGACTGCCTACGATCAGCAAATCGACAGAGAGTTTCGCGGCCTGTTCCAGAATGACCTGGGAAGGATCGCCCTGAAACACCCTGACCGACCTGATCAGCTTCAAATCCTGCTGCCCCTCCCCCAGCTCCTCCCGGAAACTGTCGAGAACCCGCTGTTCGATATTGGCCATCACCGTATTCAGACCCTGTCGATGAAATTCGTTCAGCGCCTGCTCGTCGAGATAGCTTTGTAACACCGATTCGGCGAACAGCCCCATCGGTTCTACCGCATGCACTACATACAACTCGGCTTCAAACGTCCGTGCCAACGCCAAGGCATGCTGCATCACATAAGGGGCGTAGAGTCCCAAGTCTGTGGCGTACAGCATCGAGCGAATCATGTGACCTCCTCGCGTGCCAGAATGGCGGAGATGGATTCAGCTTAGCAGTGCCTTGAAGAGTGCGACGGGCCCAGAAAAACGGGACAGTGCCAGTCAGTTCGAACTGCACCCGGCACCTGTGGCGAGGGGATTACTGATCGGTATCAGGCCGTCAGGGCTTCACTTCGTTACTGATGCCGTGGGGCACGTGACCGGTGGCGACCACCTCGCGAGCCAGTTCGCAATGGCCCGTCTGGTCGTCGAAAAACACATCGGCGGCAAAAGCTTCGAGGAACGCCGACTTGGTCAGGCCACCGAGGAACAGCGATTCGTCCAGACGGATGTCCCACTCGCGCAAGGTCCGGATGACCCGCTCGTGGGCCGGCGCCGAACGGGCGGTCACCAGCGCCGTGCGGATCGGGCAGGCATCCTCAGGGAACTCCCGCTGCAGGGCATTGAGCGCCGCCAGGAAGCCCTTGAACGGGCCGCCCCGCAACGGCTCGCGAGCTGATTGCCGCTCGCTGGCCTGGAACGCCTCAAGACCACCGGTCTGATAGATGCGCTCCGACTCATCGGAAAACAGCACCGCATCGCCATCAAAAGCGATACGCAGCTCCTCACTGGCGGCGCGGCTGGCACCGCCCGACAGGATGGTGGCTGCCGCAAAGCCGGCGTCGAGGGCACTGCGCACGTCTTCGGCATGGGTGGACAGGAAAAGATCACAGCCGAATGCCTTGAGGTAAGGATAAGGACTGCGCCCGCCGACAAACGCGGCGCGGGAGATTGCCAAGCCATAGTGGTGAATCGAGTTGAACACCCGCAGACCCGTGTCGGCGCTGTTGCGCGACACCAGAATTACCTCGACCCGGGCACGCCCCAGATGCTGGTTGAGGCTCAGCAACTTCTGCACGAGGGCGAACGCATCGCCGGGTTCGAGGACTTCGTCTTCATGTTCGATCTGATACTGCCGATAGGCCTCGACGCCGCTCGACAGATACACCTTGTGGCTTTCGCTCAGGTCGAACAGCGCCCGCGACGAAATCGCCAGCACCAGTTTGTCATCGATGTTGCTTGCCATGTCATCCCCCCTTCGCTCGTTCAGCGGTTGCGCCGATCCATGAACGCCAACGCCTGGTACAAGGCCTCGATTTTCGGCAGCTCACACCCCGCCGCTTTCGCCGACGCCAATGGCCGGCTGTAGATCGCTTCCAGTTCCAGCACACGCTTATGGGAATAATCGTGATACATGCTCGGCCAGTAATCGGGCATTTTCTCGGTCATCGCGAACAAATACCCGGCGTAGTCCGGTGCAATGTGATGACCGCAGGCCTGGGCGCCGCGCACCACCTCGGCCATCAGCGCCTGGATCAGCCCACGGCTGTGATTGTCGGCCATCAGCGGCGTGGTACTGGCCCCCAGCAACACCGAAAGACCGTTATAGGGCACGTTCCACACCAGTTTCTGCCAGCGCGCCTGTTGCAGGTCGGGCATTGCCTGGGCCTCCACGCCGGCGGCCCGGAACAGCCCGGCCGCCGCGTCGACAACCGCCATGCGTTCAGCCTGATCCCGGCAAGGGCCGCTGTGATAACCGATGCTGACCGAGCCGAGGGCCTGGTGGGCGATGACGCCCGGGCCGACGCGGTGTACACAGATCAGGCACAAGCCGCCCAGCAGATGCAACGACTCGGGCAGCAAAGGACGCAGCGCCTCCTCGACATCGAGGCCGTTCTGCAGCAGCAGGACCTTCGCACCGTCAGCCGCCGCCTGGACGATGGCCGGGGCCAGGTCGGCATTGCTGGTGGTCTTGGCACCGACCAGCAGCCAGTCGCAGCGCGGCATGTCCGCCGCGCTGCGATACACCTGGACCGGATCGAGGCTCAAGGGCCCGTGGACCGCGCTGTCGATACGCAAGCCGTGCTCGGCCACCGCGCCGAATTCGCTGCGCAATAAAAAGTGCACATCAAAGCCGGCGCGCGCCAGCATCACCCCGTAGAACCCGCCGATGGCCCCGGTACCAATCATCCCGATCCGGGGTTTTACGCCTGCCTGCATCTTTGCGACTCCTTTGGTAAAGCTGTGGAAGCAAGGCTTGCCCGCGATGAAGTCTACGCGGTTTACCTTGGAACCGAGGCGCCTTCATCGCGGGCAAGCCTTAATGCCAGTCAGTTAAGCCACAGACTCGTGGGAGCAAAGCTTGCTCGCGATAGCGCTGGACCAGTCAACATTGATGCTGACGGACTTACCGCAATCGCGAGCAAGCTTTGCTCCCACAGGCGTTGCGCCGTTTGATCCTTAACTGACTGGCATTAGGGCAAGCCTTGCTCCCACAAAAGCCGGGATAAATCCCCTTGAAACCAGCCCCTGCCCATTGTCGAGGAGCCTCGTAACGCGCTAAGGTTCGGCTCCCCGACGCGCTTAAATCCGCTGTGCACCGCCGCGCGGGGATCGCTGGCGGCCGGCACCCGTGACCTGACGAGTAACACGATGGCTGATTTACCGATCAATGACCTTAACGTCGCCTCCAACGAGACCCTCATCACGCCTGACCAGCTCAAGCGCGATATCCCCCTGAGCGACGCTGCCCTGCGCACCGTGACCAAGGGGCGGGAAGTCATCCGCAACATTCTCGACGGCACCGACCATCGCCTGTTCGTGGTTATCGGGCCCTGCTCGATCCATGACATCAAGGCCGCCCACGAATACGCCGAGCGCCTGAAAGTGCTGGCGGCGGAAGTTTCCGACACACTGTATCTGGTCATGCGGGTATATTTCGAGAAACCCCGGACCACCGTCGGCTGGAAAGGCCTGATCAACGACCCGTACCTGGATGACTCGTTCAAGATCCAGGACGGTCTGCACATCGGTCGCCAACTGCTGCTGGACCTGGCCGAAATGGGCCTGCCCACCGCGACCGAAGCCCTGGACCCGATCTCCCCGCAATACCTGCAGGACCTGATCAGCTGGTCCGCCATCGGCGCGCGCACCACCGAATCCCAGACCCACCGCGAGATGGCCTCCGGCCTGTCTTCGGCCGTGGGCTTCAAGAATGGCACTGACGGCGGCCTCACCGTCGCCATCAACGCCCTGCAATCGGTTTCCAGCCCTCACCGCTTCCTCGGCATCAACCAGGAAGGCGGCGTGTCGATCGTCACCACCAAGGGCAACGCCTACGGTCACGTGGTGCTGCGCGGCGGCAACGGCAAGCCCAACTACGACTCGGTCAGTGTTGCCCTGTGCGAACAGGCGCTGAACAAGGCGAAGATCAAGCCGAACATCATGGTCGACTGCAGCCACGCCAACTCCAACAAGGACCCGGCACTGCAACCCCTGGTGATGGAGAACGTGGCCAATCAGATTCTGGAAGGCAATCAGTCGATTATCGGCCTGATGGTCGAGAGCCACCTGAACTGGGGCTGCCAGGCGATCCCGAAAGACCTCGCCGACTTGCAGTACGGCGTCTCCATCACCGATGCCTGCATCGACTGGAGCGCGACCGAGAACACCCTGCGCAGCATGCACGCCAAACTCAAGGATGTGCTGCCAAAGCGTCAGCGCGGCTGATCGCCCCTTTCACCGCACAATAAAAAACGCCGGGCTTTCAAACCCGGCGTTTTTTATTGTGGAATCCGTTGCGTCAGAGCTTCGCCGCGTGCCGCTGGTGACGTTCCATGTAGCGCTCCACGTAGGAGCAGGACGGGATCACCGTGTAGCCCATGTCTTCGGCGTACTGCAACGCCTTTTCGGTCAGTGCCGCCGCAATCCCTCTGCCGCGCAGGGCGTTGGGCACGAACGTCCGATAGATGTCCAGGGTCTGTTTGCCCAGGTCCATATAGGTCAGATAGGCACGATGACCGTCCACAGTGGTCTCGAACTGATGACCAGCCTGGTCATGGTGGATGGACAACGCCTCGCTCATCACTACTCCTCGCGGGTCTGAATGCTGACCCCTACCTTACCGATGTTTTTCCGGCGAAGGAACATCTACGCCACCCCGTGCCTGAACGGTCACCGAGCGCAAAAAATCAATCACTCAAACCCGAGCACGTCGTGAATAGTAGGCACCAATGACGCAAATGCTCAAGGCACACCTGTCATTGGAGGGTAGCCTCGTCGGATTTAGCGACTTGAACGCCACCGTTGCGCTGAAGTCAGCGAAGGCGCAATAGCTGAACATCGCCAGTTGTTGAGTCTTGAGACGAGCGTGCGTAGTTAAAGTCACCAGTCCTACCAATAAAGATGCCCGGGATGCTGCGCAAAAAATGAACAAAAGTGTAGACGAATCAATAAACAGCGACTTTAGCGACCCCGCAAGAGTTCCTCTCGCCAGCGGAACTTTTGTGCGCTGGCGCGCTCCATTCAAGGGCTTGGCGCTGTATATTTTTTAAACAACAGCAAGAAAAGTTGCTCGAAAAAGAATCACCGCCTACAATTTTTTTGCTTCTTGCGCTACGTCAGTTTACTTACTACAAGTAATGGGTAGTATGTACGCCGGCTAACTCCTCACTCTGAGGAGACAGTCACTAAATAGAAAGTCCTTGAAGGGGAACACGATGAACAACGTTCTGAAATTCTCTGCTCTGGCCCTGGCCGCAGTTCTGGCTACCGGTTGCAGCAGCGCATCGAAAGAAACCGAAGCACGTCTGACTGCTACCGAAGACGCAGCAGCTCGCGCCCAAGCTCGTGCAGACGAAGCTTACCGTAAAGCTGATGAAGCTCTGGCTGCTGCTCAAAAAGCACAACAGACTGCTGACGAAGCTAACGAGCGCGCTCTGCGCATGCTGGAAAAATCCAGCCGCAAGTAATAGTCCTTCGGGATTGTTATCGAGCCGACCCATTTTTTGGGTCGGCTTTTTTATTGCTCGCGTTTCCCCGGGCAATAAAAAACCCGCCGGCATCGCAAAACGCCGGCGGGCCGAAACAGAACCTTACTGCTGCAAGTCGATCGGTGCGCTCGACACCATCGGCGTCGAAGCATTCGGAACGGCGATCTCGACCGGCAGGCCATCTTCGGCGGCCACCACGTCACGTACCACGTTCCAGTCCATGCGCAGATTGCTGGTAATGTCTTCACGCTTGAGCATCGCATTGATCACCGCGGTGTGCTTGTCCACCACCGACGGGTTGCCCTTGTCGTCCAACGGTGTATGAGCTTCCAGGTAGACCTTTCCACCGCTCAAGCCCAGTTTGTAGGGGTCGTTGATGATGCGCACCGACGTACCCACCGGTACCATGCCGGCCATCTCCAGTACGTTGTTGTTGAACATACGGAAGCAACCATGACTGGTACGCGTGCCGATGCCGAATTTCTTGTTCGAGCCATGGATCAGGTAGCCCGGGGTGCCCAGAGTGAATTTGAATGGTCCCAACGGGTTATCGGGTCCCGCCGGGACCACGCTTGGCAACGGGTCGCCGTCAGCGGCATGCTCGGCCCTGATCGACGCTGGCGGGGTCCAACTCGGGTTCGGCGTCTTGGCAATGATGCTCGTGTGGGCGATTGGCGAACCCCAGCCCTCACGACCGATCCCCAGCGGGAAGGTGTAGACCACGTTCTTGCCCTTGGGGAAGTAGTAGAGGCGGTACTCGGCAAGGTTGATCACGATGCCTTCGCGCGGACCTGACGGCAGGATGAAGCGGGTCGGCAACACAATCTCCGTGCCGGCTCCCGGCAACCAGGGGTCGACGCCCGGGTTGGCGGCGACCATCTCGGCGTAGCCCAGGTCATAGGTCGTGCCCAGGTCGGCGAAGGTGTCTTCGTATTTGGCCTTGATCACTTGCACCTGGCCGACGATGTCCTCACCCGGCGGCGGCAGAGGCAGCTCCAGTGCAGCAACGGGCCCCGCCATACACAGGGCGGCAAGAGACAGGCAGCGGGCGACGGCAGGCAAGCGCAGCAACATCCGGGACATCCTTCGCAGATCGAATAGAGGGTATGAAAACAGCGATTGTACACCGCAGCCCGGTATTACGGGGAGAGCGGCGATGGCGCGTCCGATATGCAGCAATATGGAACTAGATATGCCCCTGTGGGAGCCAAGCTTGCTCGCGATAGCGACAGACCAGTCAACATTGTTGCTAACTGACTTACCACAATCGCGAGCAAGCTTTGCTCCCACAGTTTGTGGCTTAACTGACTGGCATTAGGGCAGGCCTTGCTCCCACAGTTCCCCACAAGGGCATGCCTTGAATCCTGGCGATTACAACTCGAACCGCAGCTCCGGCCAGATCGGTGAGGTACCGCGCTTCTGGGACTCGAGGATCGCCCGGCACAGCGAGCACAGGCGATGATCCTGGAATATCCGCCGATCGACGGCAGACCAGCGCGGCTGGGCCGGCAGCAGGCTGCCGCAGAGCGTGCGGTCCGCCGAGCCACCGAGCTCCAGTTGCCGGGTCACCAGATGCACCCGCACTTCCTGGCAGGCGAACAGGTCCAGCTGTTCGTCAGGCTCGATCAGTTGGTAGGCAAACAGGGACCAGGCGGGACGCGGCATCGGGGGCTCCAAATCGGGGGCGCCACATTAGCCGAAAGACCGCCTGTAGAAAAGCGTCAAAGCAGCGGTTTCAGTGTCGGCCAGACATTTTCCAGCAACTTGCCCTGGGCCGCGACGGACGGGTGCAATCCGTCGCCCTGCATCATCCCCGGAACCCCACCGACGTCCTGGAGGAAAAACGGCACCAACGGCACTTTTTTCTCATCGGCCAGGGTGCTGTAGACCTTGGCGAAGGCATCGGTGTAGCGCCGGCCGTAGTTGGGCGGCAGTTGCATGCCCAGCAGCAGCACCTTCGCACCGCTGGCGCGGGCGCTGTCGATCATCGCTGCAAGGTTTTGTTGCAATTGTGTTGGCGGCTGTCCGCGCAAGCCATCGTTGCCGCCCAACTCCAGGATCACCAGGTCCGGCTTATGGGCTGCAAGCAGCGCCGGCAGCCGCGCCTGGCCTCCCGCGCTGGTGTCGCCACTGATGGACGCATTGACCACTTTGTCGTCAAAACCCTCGGTTTTGAGCCGTTGCTCGAGCAACGACACCCAGCCTTGCCGGGTATCCAGGCCGAAAGCCGCGCTGATACTATCGCCAACGATCAGGACTGTACCCGCCGCTGCGTTCTGGACCATGCACATCAAGGCCAGGCCGGCACTCAAAAACCACACACGCATCGGATTCTCCATGGGCTCAAGCATTCTCACCGCGAAGGACCTTAGCAAAGTGGTTCCCAGCGCGGAAGGTGAACTGACCATCCTGCACGAACTCAGCCTGGAACTGAACAAGGGCGACAGCCTGGCCATTGTCGGTGCGTCCGGTTCCGGCAAATCCACCCTCCTGGGCCTGCTGGCCGGCCTGGACCTGCCCAGCAGCGGTGAAGTGACCCTCGCCGGGCAGTCCCTCGGTACATTGGATGAAGACCAGCGGGCGCGGATCCGCGCCGAGCACGTCGGCTTCGTCTTCCAGTCGTTCCAACTGCTCGACAGCCTCAATGCGCTGGAAAACGTCATGCTGCCGCTGGAGCTGGACGGTCGCAAGGATGCCCGCGAACGCGCCACCGAGCTGTTGCAACGGGTCGGCCTGGGCCAGCGCCTGACCCACTCGCCACGCCAGCTCTCCGGTGGCGAACAGCAGCGCGTGGCAATTGCCCGTGCCTTCGCCGCCGAGCCCGACGTGCTCTTCGCCGACGAACCCACCGGTAACCTTGACAGCCACACCGGCGAGCGCATCAGCGATCTCTTGTTCGAACTGAACAAGGAAAGCGGCACGACCCTGGTGCTGGTCACCCATGACGAACGCCTGGCCCATCGTTGCCGGCGCTTGATCCGACTTGAAGCCGGCCAGATGGTCGCGCCCCTGGAGCCTTGATGGCACGCTTGCCGCTGTTGCGCCTGTTCAGTCTCGCAGTCCGTCAATTGCTGCGCGACGCCCGCGCCGGCGAGTTGCGTGTGTTGTTCTTCGCCTTGTTGGTCGCCGTGGCGGCCAGCACCGCCATCGGCTACTTCGGCGCCCGGCTCAACGGCGCGATGATGCTGCGCGCCACCGAATTCCTCGGCGCGGACCTGTTGCTTGAAGGCAGCTCGCCTGCCCGCCACGAGCAGATCCGCAGCGGCACCGAGCTGGGCCTGGAGCATGCCCTTGTGGTGGAGTTCTCCAGCGTCGTCGCCACCGACAACGGCATCCAGCTCTCCAGCGTCAAGGCTGTCGACGATCTCTACCCGCTGCGCGGCGAGCTGAAGAGCGCCCCTTCCCCCTTCGCCCCGGAAGAGCCCGGCGGACGACCGAACCCGGGCGAGGCATGGGTCGAAGCCCGGCTGCTGACGGCACTGGACCTGAAGATCGGCGACAGCATCGACGTCGGCAATACCACCTTGCGCCTGAGTCGGGTGCTGACTTACGAGCCGGATCGCGCCGGCAATTTCTACAGCCTCACGCCCCGGGTCATGATCAACCTCAAGGATCTGGAAGCCACCGGCGTGGTGCAGCCCGGCAGCCGCGTCAGCTATCGCGATCTCTGGCGAGGCCCGGCGTCCGCCCTGCAAACCTATCGCGACCTGATCAAGCCGGGCCTGGAAGCCAACCAGCGCCTGCAGGATGCCCGCGACGGCAACCGGCAGATCGGTGGCGCCCTGGGCAAAGCCGAGCGCTATCTGAACATGGCCAGCCTGGTGGCGGTGCTGTTGTCCGGCGTCGCAGTCGCGCTCTCCGCCAACCGTTTCGCTACCCGGCGCTTCGATGCCAGTGCACTGCTGCGCTGCCTGGGCCTGTCACGACGAGAAACCATGGTGCTGTTCAGCCTGCAACTGACGGTACTGGGACTGCTGGCGAGCCTCAGCGGCGCCCTGCTCGGCTGGATCGCTCAACTGGGACTGTTCGCCTTGCTGCATGACCTGCTACCCGCCACGGTACCGCCCGGCGGTCTGCTACCGGCAATCGCCGGGGTCGGCACCGGGCTGGTGGCGCTCGCGGGGTTCGCCCTGCCGCCCCTGGCCGCGTTGGGGCGGGTGCCACCGTTGCGCGTATTGCGCCGGGACATGCTGCCCATTCCTTCCAGTACCTGGGTGGTCTATGGGGCCGCGCTGGGCGCTCTTGGCCTGATCATGTGGCGCCTGAGCCTGGACCTGGTGCTGACCTTCGCCCTGCTCGGCGGCGGTGTCGTCGCCGCACTGGTGCTCGGCGGCCTGCTGTTGCTGCTGCTTCAGAGCCTGCGCCGGATGCTCGCCCGCGCGTCCCTGCCCTGGCGGCTGGGGCTCGGCCAGCTGTTGCGCCATCCCCTGGCCGCGGCCGGCCAGGCATTGGCATTCGGCCTGATCCTGTTGTCCATGGCGTTGATCGCACTGTTGCGCGGCGAGTTGCTGGATACCTGGCAGAACCAGCTGCCGAAAAATGCCCCCAACTACTTCGCCCTGAACATCCTGCCCAATGACAAGCAGGCCTTCACCGACAAGCTGTTGCAGTTGTCGGCGCATTCGGCCCCGCTCTATCCCGTGGTACCGGGACGCCTCATCAGCATCAATGGCGAACCGGCCAGGGAGTTCGTCACCAAGGACTCGGCCGGGGACCGGGCACTGCAGCGCGACCTGAGTCTGACCTGGGCCGCGGACCTGCCGGAAGGAAACGTCGTCACCGCCGGGAACTGGTGGCCGCAGCAGCCACCAGACGATATACCGGGGGTGTCGGTGGAAGGCAAAGTGGCCGAGAACCTGCAGATCAAACTGGGCGACCGGCTGGTGTTCAGTGTCGGGGGCGTCAATCGCGAAGCGAAGGTCACCAGCCTGCGGGAGATCAACTGGGACAACTTCCAGCCCAACTTCTTCATGATCTTCCAACCCGGCACCCTGAAGGACCTGCCGGCCACTTACCTCACCAGCTTCTATCTGGCCGCCGGTCACGACCAGCAGATTGTCGATCTGTCCCGGGCCTTCCCGGCGGTGACGATCCTGCAGGTCGAAGCCTTGCTGCAACAACTGCGCAGCATTCTGGCCCAGGTGACCCTGGCCGTGGAGTACGTGCTGCTGTTTGTGCTGGCGGCGGGCATGGCCGTGCTGTTCTCCGGCCTGCAGGCCACTCTTGATGAACGGATTCGCCAAGGCGCGTTACTGCGAGCCCTGGGGGCCGAACGTCCCTTGCTGGTCAAGGCCCGACGCATCGAGTTCGGTCTGTTGGGTGCGGTCAGCGGGTTGCTGGCGGCCCTGGGGTCGGAACTGGTCAGCCTGGTGCTCTACCGCTTTGCCTTCGACTTGCCCTGGCATCCGCATCCATGGTTGCTGGTGTTGCCGCTGGCAGGCGCGTTGCTGATCGGCGCAGCGGGAGTGTTCGGCACCCGGCGGGCGCTCAACGCCAGCCCGCTGACAGTGTTGCGCGAGGGTTGATAGACTTCCGTCTCTACCACCACAAGAAGTTGCCATGAGCCGTTATCGCCCACCTCGCACCGCTGGCACCGCGCTGATCACCCCCGAGGGCGAGGCGCGGATGCGCGCCGAATTCCATGAGCTTTGGCATGTGCGCCGCCCCCAGGTGACCCAGGCTGTCAGCGAGGCGGCGGCCCAGGGTGATCGTTCGGAAAATGCCGAGTACACCTACGGCAAGAAAATGCTGCGGGAAATCGACAGCCGCGTCCGCTTCCTCACCAAGCGCCTCGAAGCACTCAAAGTCGTCAGTGACAAACCCAGCGACCCCAACAAGGTGTATTTCGGTGCATGGGTCACGGTCGAGGACGAGGACGGTAACGAGGCCCGCTATCGCATCGTCGGGCCCGACGAGCTGGATTTGAAGCAGAACCTGATCAGCATCGATTCGCCGCTGGCGCGGGCACTGATTGGCAAGGCGCTGGACGCTGAAGTCAGGGTGCAGACACCGACAGGCGAGAAGCTGGTCTATGTCGTGGATATCACGTATCCATGATCCGCTGATAAAGCCCGTCCGCCTCGAAACATCCCAGCAAACTTGATCCTTTGACAAGATGACAGCGCTGCGCAGAATGAATGGCGCGCGCTGCCTCGCGCCTTTCGCTCAGAACATTATTCAAGGATGAATAATCATGAAGGCTACCCACCATGGATTGGACTGCTGGATGTACAACACTCCCCAGTTATACAAACTGCGTATCGACGAACTGATTCTGCCCGGCACCCATGACTCCGGCGCGGACAAAAAAGCCCCCACCCCTACGTTGCCTCAGGAAAAGACCCAGGACGTACCGGTCATCGAACAGATCCTGGCGGGTTTTCGCGTGCTCGACCTGCGCGTGGTGTTTTCCGCCGACGCCCCCATCGGCAGCGACAAGCGCTTTCAACTGTTTCACCTCACCTCCTCCGGACGCACGGTGGGCGGTGACGTTCTGGCGCCGTTGAATGATTTTTACGATGACCCCGACCACAAGGCCGCGAGGGCAAAGGAAATCGTCATTTTGAACTTTCATAAATTCAAGCATTTCAACCGAGCCGTCCACCAGGAGCTGCACAGCCTGATCGATTCGAAAATCGGACAACGGCTGGTCCCCCGCAACTGGCGGCGTTCAACGCTGGAAGATATATGGACCCATCGTCCGGAGAGAACAGTGGTCATTGCCTACAATCACCGCGTCAGGGCGAAGTACTGGAAAGGCGTGAAGCATCAATGGAGCGGTCAGAACCTGAACACCACCGAGGCCTTGAAGACCTTCATGGATGAGCAATCCGCCAGGGAGAAACCCGACTTCGTATTGCGCTCGATACAATGCGCCAAATACGTGCTGCCCTTTCATCTTCCCGACGACTTCAGCGAGAAGATAGATGAGTGGTTCGAGTCCAGGGACAGCAACAGTTATATCCAGCGCTTCCATATCATCAACACCGACTGGTCGACCCGCAGCCGAATAGTGTTCAACTGCATGCACGCCAATGGAATCAAGGCGATGGCCAAGGCGGACAACCTCAACGCCGGGTGATCAGCCCTTGCCGCGCCACACGGGTCAATTGCCGGATCATTTCAGGAGCATCCGCCGCACTGGGGGATTGAATGACCGCCAGGTCGAAGCTGTCGCTGGCGAAACGTGCCAGGGATTCGCCATCTTCAACAAACTGGATCAGGAACGCAGCGGGCCCGTGGCTGCGCCGCGGCCAGCCGTCGAGATAACGCAACAGCGTTGGCTGATGGGTACCGCCCAAAAGGATTTTTGGATTGCGCTGCAGAAGGCTCGCCGTAATCGGCGCAAGACGTACAAGGGGGCTGGGTGCGTTCATTGTGTCGTGTCTCTGCCTCAAAAAGTCTGCATGGCAGGTGAGAGGCAACACCGAACCAGCGCTTTAGCGGTATTTCGAAGCCTGTTCCAAGCTTCTGACGATGACTGGATGAGTCATCTGGCGCCCCGCAAGTAGCTGTTTAAATCGGCGCATGAGCAGCATCCTAGAGAAGCCGACGGGCCAGTGTCAAGAATCTGCAGCCACAAAAAAGGCCCGTACCAGACGGGCCTTCGATGGTTTGGCTCGGTGATCAGCCAGCGATGGCCCGATCGATCGACAGCTTGCCTGCCCCCTCGATCAACACCGCAATGCTCGCGGCCAGCAACGCCAGGGCAAATTCATAACCATTGTTCGCCATGAACAGGCCGTTGCCAATGTGCACGGAGAAAATGGCCACCAGGGACAGGAAGGCCAGCCCCAATGCCGCTGGGCGAGCCAGCAAGCCCACGATCAAGGCCAGCCCGGCAAAAAACTCGGTGCCACCGGCCAACATGGCCATCACGTAGCCGGGTGTCAGGCCGACGCTTTCCATCCACTGCGCGGTCCCCGCCAGCCCGTAGCCACCGAACAGACCGAAGAGTTTCTGCGAGCCGTGAGCAGCGAAAATGACACCGACCGCGATGCGCAGGACGGTCAGGCCGTAGCCGGCACGGGTAAACAGGATTTTGTTGATGAAGGAGCTCATAGGTTTATTCCTTGGAATGTGTGGGTTGGTCGCCATATTAATCAGTTAAATCCATATGAAAAGCGCAAAAACTCCGCCATACAAATCTATTTATTCGATCACTTGCGCAATGCAACCTTGTCCTTCGGCTCCAGCGACTCCCGCTCCCGATCAAACGCCAGATAGTATTTGTTCACACTATTAACGTAGCTGACGGCGCCCATTCCTACCTGCTCCATGGCAATGCGTTCGACCTGGAAAAACCATTGGTTGGGATTCAATCCTCGCCGCCGGGCCTCGGCACGCATGCCCTGGACGCGCTCGGGCCCCATGTTGTAGGCGGCCAGCACAAAAGCCATGCGTTCGCGCTCGTTGAGTTTGGGGCTGGAGAAAAACTTGCGGCGGATCATGGCCAGGTATTTGGCGCCGGCCTGGACATTGGCGTCCAGGTTCTGGATGTTGCCAACCCCGACCCGATTGGCCGCCGCCGGAGTGATCTGCATCAGCCCGGTGGGGCCGCTACCGCTGCGGGCGCGGGGTTGCAGGGCGGACTCCTTGAAGGCCAGGGCCGCCAGGTTGAGCCAGTCCATACCCTGGGCCTCGGCGTATTTTTGCAACACCGGACGCAGCTTCTCCAGCCGCTGGCGGTCGGCCCGGCCCAGCGGATAATGGACTTGGTATAAACGGCGGTAGATGCGCAGGAAAGCGGCGTCCTCGTTGGACGGTGTCTTGTAGGTCGTCAGGAAGCCGTTGATGCTCGCCCGCAGCATGGCGGCGTCGCGGCGAACGAACCAGTGCTCGTTATCCGGCTCACCGATCAACAGCTGCCGGTCGAAGCGCAGCTTGGGCAGGATCTTGCCCCAGCGCTCGGCGATAGGTTGCTCGACAATGGTCAGATGGAAAATTCCGCCCTGGACCATTTCCAGTACATCCTCCACCGCCAGGGTGGGGTCGACCCATTCGATCTTCACCGGCGATAACTTGAGCAGCGCCAGCTTCTGATTGATCTGGCCCACCGCGTCCCCCGCCGCACTGCCGGTGGGCAAGGCCAGGGTCTTGCCGGACAGCTGCTCCACCCGCGTGTAGCGTTTCTCCCCTTTGATGCCCACCAGCATCAGCGGCACGCCGCTGCGGATTGGATCGCTGGCACTGACCGCATGACTGGCCAGGGGCTCGAGCAACTCCCCCGGCGCCACAAGGTCGCCCTCTCCGCGCTGCAAGGCACCGAGCAGTTGGTCCTTGGCCTTGGGAATGATTTTGAGGGTGATTTCCTGGCCATCCCGGGCATGGCCGTTGAGGTATTGTTCGAACGCCCGCAACCGATGGTATTCGACGCCGATGGGTTGCCCCTGGACTTCCCCGGAACTGTTGCGGCTTTGGTTGACCAATACTTTCAGTACGCGACTGCTGCGGATCTGCGCCAAGTCACGCACCGTACCCGGCGCCACTGCCTGCACCGGCCCAGGCAGGCGTGCCTCGGCCGGCATCGGCAGCAACAGCGAACAACACAGCAGTAGCAACACCTGGGGACGTGTCATCCACTCTCCGGAAGGAATACCGCGACCCCGCCATCTGTAAAAAAGAGGCTTGGGTCGACAGAAACAGAGCACCTGGGGCGCTGAAAAGTGCGAAAGACTGGCACAGTGACGGCGTTTATACCAACCCGACCTGTCTCGTGGCCTCAACAGACAGCCTCAACTCATTGTAGTTCTTGGCTTTTCTTATAAATCTACAGCTCTGATATGCTTTCCGGCCTTTGGGCCGAGGTAGCACCATGCAACTCATCGATATCGGCGTCAACCTGACCAACCCCAGTTTCGCCGGTAAACACCAGGCGGTGCTTGAGCGCGCCTATGAAGCTGGGGTCTGCCAACTGGTCCTGACCGGCACCAGCATCGAAGGCAGCGAACAGGCGCTGGAGCTATGCCAACAGCTGGATGAGAGCGGTGACCGCCTGTTCTCCACCGCCGGCATCCACCCCCACAGCGCCAGCGACTGGACCGCCGACAGCGCCCGGCATCTCAAGGACCTGCTCAAGCAAAGCCGCGTCCGTGCCGTGGGAGAATGCGGACTGGATTTCAACCGGGACTTCTCCCCTCGCCCACAACAGGAGAAAGTCCTGGAAGAACACCTCGCCCTGGCGGCGGAACTGCAACTTCCGGTCTTTCTTCACGAACGCGACGCCGACCAGCGCTTGCTGGAGATCCTGCGGGATTTCCGCGACCGTCTGCCGGCCGCGGTGGTGCATTGCTTTACCGGCGAGAAGAAAGCGTTGTTCAACTACCTCGACCTGGACCTGCACATCGGTATCACCGGCTGGATCTGCGATGAACGCCGCGGCACGCATTTGCATCCGCTGGTACGCGAGATCCCTCGCGGCCGGCTGATGCTCGAAAGCGATGCTCCCTACCTCCTGCCCCGCACCCTGCGTCCCAAACCCAAGAACGGTCGCAACGAGCCGGCCTACCTGACGGAAGTCTTGCGGGAAATCGCCTTGCATCGGGGCGAAACCCAGGAAGACCTGGCGTCTCATAGCACGGCATGTGCGCGGGCGTTTTTCGGGTTGCCCACGATCTCCTGAGCCCAGATCCCTTGTGGGAGCGAGCCTGCTCGCGATAGCGGTGTGTCAGCTTGCAAGTCAGTGGCTGACACTCCGCTATCGCGAGCAGGCTCGCTCCCACAGGGAATCCGGTCAGCCATCGGCTCTGTTGACCCACATCAAAACTCCAGTCGCCGAAATAGCGGCAGAATAATGGCACCTTGCCAAAACTGTTTCCGCTATCAGAGAAGACCTTCCATGGGTGCCTGGCTTAGCAATATCTCGCTGAAATACAAATTCTGGGCGGTCAACGCGGTCGCCTTCGTGACCACCTTGCTGCTCGTGCTCTACGCGGTGCAGCTTGAACAACAAGCTCGCAATCAGGCGGCCCGGGAGAAGACCCATGCCCAGGCGCGTCTGCTCAGTGCCTGGCCGGTCGGGCAAGCGCTGCCCAAGGCCGATCACCTGCTGGCTTTCCAGCAAGGCCAAGCGCCCACGTTCAACGATCAGTCATTACCTTCACTGGCGCAGGCGCGGGGCTGGGTCGATCTGGATCCCAAACCGCTGGTGGGCAATCAACCGTTGTTGGGCGCTGAAATCATCCAGCGCGGCGACGGCCAACAGCTCGCCGTCCTGGCCCAGGGTGCAAGCCTGGGCCAGGTATTCGGCGAGCGTTTCAGCCAATACGCCATGGCGGTGTTCGTGTTGATGCTGGCCATGCTGGGCGCTTCGCAATTGTTGATCCGCTTTCTGTTAAGCCAGCTCAACACCCTGAAGGACGTGATGCTGCATGTGGAGAAAACCGGCGATCTGTCCGCCCGCGTGCCCCTGTCCTGCGAGGATGAAGTGGGTCAGATGGCCGCCGCATTCAACGCCATGCAAGCCGGCTATCAGCGGGTGGTCGATACCGTGGCCAGCACCGCCCGCCAACTGGACAGTGGCGCGGCACGATTGGCCTCGAGCATGAGCGAGGTTCGCCACGGGATGCTTGGGCAGCAGAGTGAAACCGATCAGGCGGCGACGGCGATCAACGAGATGTCCGCCACGGTGTATCACATCGCCCAACATGCCGGCGCCACTCGCGACCTGTCGAAAGCCGCCGACACCCTGGCCGGCAATGGCCGCGAGGTGGTCAATCGGGTGGAGCAGTCAATCACCGGCCTTTCTTCCGGGGTGCAGCAGACCGCCGAAATGATCCAGCGCCTGGCCGAAGACAGTCAGAAGATCAACAGCGTGGTCAGTGTGATCCACAGCATCGCGGAGCAAACCAACCTGCTGGCCCTCAACGCCGCCATCGAAGCGGCGCGGGCCGGGGAAATGGGTCGGGGGTTTGCCGTGGTGGCCGACGAGGTACGCAACCTCGCCAAACGGGTGCAAGTCTCCACGGATGAAATCACCACCATGGTGTCGGCCCTGCAGGCGGGCACCCAGGACGCGGTGGACTTCATGCAGGAAAGCTCCTACAAGGCCGACGATTGCGTACAACAGGCCCGCGAGGCCGGCGAGGCACTGGCGCAGATCACCGGGGCGGTGGCCCAGATGCGCGAGAGCAACACCCAGATCGCCGTCGCGGCCGAGCAGCAAAGCCAGGTGGCGGAAGAAATGAACCGGGCGGTGGTGGGCATCCGCGACGTGACCGAAAACACCGTGCGCCAGACCGTGGATTCGGCCACCACCAGTCATGAACTGGCGACCCTGGCGGGCGAGCTGAGCAAGGCGATTGGACAACTCAGGCTCTGAAACCGTCGTCGCGGGCAAGCCTTGCTCCCACAAAGGGAATGTGGACCTGTGGGGAGGCAAGCCTTATTCCACAAAGGAAATGTGGACCTCTGGAGAGGCAAGCCTTATCCCACAAGGGAAATGTGGACCTGTGGAGAGGCAAGCCTCATCCCATAAAGGACACACATGAACCTGTGGGAGCAAGGCTTGCCCGCGATTGCTTCATCCGAAAACTGACACTATCGCTCCCATAGCCAACCGCGATTCGCCGCCCTGCCCCGCCATGCCTATTCTTGTATCAACAGATGTCAGGCATAAGGAGCAGCATCATGCACAAACGTCACCCCACCCTTAAAGGCTGGCAATGGCACGCCTTCAACCCGGCGTACCCGGCGTTGCACTTGATCGCCGTGCCCTTGCTCATCATCGCATCGCTGCTGATCATCTCGGGCACGCTCAACCTGAACCTGGCGGACATCAGCATTGGCATCATCGCAGTATTCGCCTCGCTGGGACTGCTGCGCCACCCTCACTGAGCGCCCACGTACCTCAGCCGAAAATCGTCACCGTCTGCCGGCTCATGGCGATCAGGCGGCCATCGGCGCTCCAGAACTTCGCGGCGACGTGACCGTAGCCGTCCTGGGCATACTCGATCTCGGCCAGGTACTTGCACCAGTCCAACGTCGTGAGCGCCAGCACCGGCTGGACGAATTCGATGGTCCAGGTCAGCGTGCTACCCGGCGCCATTTGTGTCAGGTGAGGCAGCAGCGCGGGCGGCCAGGCATCCACCAGTGCGAGGATATGGGCTTCATTGAGCGGCTCTTCCTTTACATCCCCACGCAACCGTACCCAGCCGCCCATGCTGCGGGACTTATTGCCGGTGAACGGCAGGCCGCCGACACTCCAGCACATCGCCAGGTGCCGCATGAATTCCGGCGTGCCGCCCTTGATGTAAGGCAGCTCCTGGCATTGCTCGACGCCTTTGAATTCAGGCGCGGGATCGGCCTGCACCGCCACCACGGAGGAGCGCGATGCACCGAAGCTGCCTTGCACCACCGTCACCACCTGGCCGTTCTGCACCGCGCGCCCCTGCACCTGGCTGACCGCCTTGCCTTCACGCAGCACCTCGACTTCAAAACTGACGGGCACGTCCGGTTCGACCGGGCCAACGAAGGTGATCGCCAGCGAACGCACCGGACGGTCCGCCGGCACTCGCGCACGCATCGCCTCATACTGCAGCGCCGCCACCAACCCACCAAAAGTGGCGCGTCCCTGGCCCCATTCAGGCGCGATGGTCACGGCGTCTGGCTGACGGCGCACGGCATCGATCAAATCGGAAAAGCGCATGGCAACCTCGAAAGCATGGGAGAAGGATGAAGGAATCTTAACCAGCCGGGATAAACGACACAGCGCTCATTCCGGCCAAAGAGGCTGACAGATAGGCCGCCGCGCTGGAATCTACGCACAGACCATTTGTGGGAGCGAGCCTGCTCGCGATGGCGGAGGGTCAGTCACATGGATGCAAGCTGACCCGACGCTATCGCGAGCAGGCTCGCTCCCACAGAGGGATAGGGCGTGGTGTTTTCAGGATTTCTCGAAGCAGCTCGCGATCAGCTTATCGAGGACCTTGTCAGCCTTGGCTTCGGCCTGGGTCATGGTGGTGCGCCAGATCGGCACACAGGGTTGCAGGTCATGCTCCTGTTCGGCCCGGGCCAGCCATTGCCAGCAGTCGTGCCAATCGCCGAGGGCGCCTTGGGCGGACTTGAGTCGTGGCATGGCTGCTTCCGGCAAGCGGTCGAGTTCCGGGTAGGCTTCGATCGCATAGCGCACGCGCTTGATCAGCAGCCGCAACCGGTGACGATCATGGGCCGGGTCACGCAACGCTTCACCGAGTTTTTTCCATTGTTTGTCCAGGCGCTTTTCAATGCGTTTGCGCAATCCCTTGAGCAGGCCCTGACGCTGGGCAGCGCGAATAAAGCGCGGATAGGCATCGAGAATCATCAACAGCTGCGCCAACTCGCGGCTGGCGGCCACGGCCGGATAAGCTTCGGCCATCTGCAGCTGGCGCCGTTGCGCCGCATCGGTGTTGCCGTGCTGCTCAAGGTAGGCCGCCAACACTTCCCTGTCACGTAACGGCGTGGTCAGGGTACCGACCGCCGAAGCAGCTGTTTCCAGTTGTTCGACACCTGGCAGGCCGCGCAACGGGCGAAGCAGGCTGCGCAAACGGCGAACCGTGGTCCGCAGATCATGCAGCGCTTCGCTGTCTGTGTGGGCATTCAAGCGGGCCTGACAGGCCAGCAGGCGGACTTCCAGGCCGAGGATCCGGGCCACCAGCCGATCAATCATGGGGGTCGTACTCCGTACGCAGATGCAAGCCTCAAGCTTCAAGCTGCAAGTAGAGGCGTGTCGCCTGCTTCTCTCTTGCAGCTTGTCGCTTACAACTTGCCGCTGCTTTTTTATCGTCCCGCGCGGGACTCGCGGATGTAGAAACGCGCCTTCTCGGCTTTCCTGGAGCAGCCTTCGAACGCTTCGAACTGTTGCTGGGTCTTGGCACCGGTCAGCAGCGACAGGGCCTTGGAGTAACTGACAGTACCGGCAAAGCCTTCGGCCTTGGCGAGGTCCAGTTCATGCCAGGCAGCATCGAGCTGGCTACCGCAGCTGTCACGATAAGCTGTTTTGCCTGCGCAACCGGCCAGGGCCAGAACCATCAGGGATGCTACTAGGGGCAGGCAGTTCCGGGCTTTCATCATTACACCTCAGTCAGGTCAAACAGTCGTGCTGGTAAGACGGTCGCAAAGGCGAAAAGTGCCTTGAGCCGAGCGCCTTAATTCAAGTGTGGGCGAGCATACAAAAATGTCACACCAGCGTGTCAAAAAACGACGCCTGTGCCACAACGATTGAGCCGGGCCCTCGATAAGTGCATTGTTGAAGTCTGTTCGACAAGAGGCCGGGTCATGACAAAACGTGTCGCATTGGTATTGGGTTCGGGCGGCGCCCGGGGCTACGCCCATATCGGGGTGATCGAGGAAATCGAACGACGCGGCTACGACATTGCCTGCATCGCCGGTTGCTCGATGGGTGCTGTGGTGGGTGGGATCTACGCTGCCGGCAAGCTCAGGGATTACCGCAACTGGATCGAAAGCCTGGATTACCTGGATGTCCTGCGGCTGGTGGATGTCAGTTTTCGCCTCGGTGCGATCCGCGGTGAAAAAGTCTTCGGGCAGATCCGCAAGATCGTCGGCGAACTCAATATCGAAGACCTGCGCATCCCTTACACTGCAGTGGCCACGGACCTGACCAACCAACAGGAAATCTGGTTCCAGGAGGGTTGCCTGCATCAGGCGATGCGCGCCTCGGCGGCGATTCCCAGCCTGTTCACGCCAGTGATGCAAGGCAACCGCATGCTGGTGGATGGCGGCCTGCTCAATCCGCTGCCGATCGTGCCAGTGGTGTCCAGCCACTGTGACCTGATCATCGCAGTCAATCTCAATGCCACGAACCAGCGACAGTACAGATTGCCGGTGATCCCACGTCCCGCCGCGTTCAGGAGCCGATTCGACAATCTCATCAGTTCCCTGGGGTCGAAATTGCCATTTAGGCGCAAGCAGGCCGAGCAATTGTTACTGCTGGAGCAGGAAGCGTTGAAGGCCGAAGCCGGCGAAATCAACCCGTGGCTCGAATCCGTAGAACCCGAAGGCCAGCAACCGGCTGCCGCGCCCGAGGCTGAAGGCGCACCGAAGTCCGCTACCGGTTCGTTCATCATCGACAACGTCGGCCCGGCCTCGTTGTTGGACTTGATCAACCAGAGTTTCGAAGTGATGCAGACCTCGCTGGCCCAATACAAAATCGCTGGGTATCCGCCCGATGTACTGATCAACGTGCCGAAACGGGTGTGCCGGTTCTTCGAGTTCTACAAGGCGCCGGAGTTGATCGCGTTGGGACGCGAGATTGCCAGTGACACCCTGGATCGATATGAGAGTGAGCAAAGCTGAAGCTACACCTAACCCTGTGGCGCCCGATTAGATTGGCGCATCAGCCTCACCTCCCAACAACAATATCCCCCGCCTCGGTCACAATGGACCGGGGACGAGTCGGGTCACACGTCAGATAGATAAGCAGCGCGACAGCCAGCAGCAATGACACCCGTCCGGGACATTCATGGGACTTCTCCGTCGTGCGGCGCCGCGCCGTGTGTGGAAGGAGCGATGGCCGAGCTCCAAGCTGACCGCGCTATTAGCCAGAACAGGGGTAGTATTGAACCACTGCGAGCAACCCTCGCTCATAAGTGATAGGCGTGGATTGGGTGAACGACACCCACTGGCCCGCCCTCAAGGAGAGTCCTATGCCCTGGTATGCCTGGCTGATTTTGATAGTTGCAATCGGCTCGATCGTCGGAGGCCTGATGATGCTGCGCGACACCGCCAACAAGGTCGAACTGACTGACGAGCAACGCAAGCGCGTGGCCGAGAGGAATGCGGAGATGGATGCGAAGGAGGCCAAGGATCGTTGATGGCTTGAGCTGCGCACCGCTTCCTGTGGCGAGGGGATTTAGCGGGACGGTGCGAAGTTTCGCTAAATCCCCTCGCCACAAAGGAAAGTGTTACTTTTCCCATTCCGCCTTGGCAATCTGCAAGCCATGCAACCCCTTGTAGGCCGCCCGCTCGGGCTGGCTCCAGCCTTCGAGCAACGCATCCTCCAACCGATAGATCTCCACCCCCAGGGGACGGCAGACGCTGAGCGGATCCTGAGCATCCGGTCCCCACATTGCCAACGACAGGTCACCGCCAGGGCAAGTGGACAAGGCGCAGAGCAGATCGATCTCGGCAAAAAACTCCAGGTAATCGCCCTTCTGCGCCGGACAGGCCTTCATGAAGTACATGTCGTCATGGTTGAGCCCGGTGCACTGGAAAATATTCAACACATCGTGCACGTCGAACTCCGTAAGACCATGAGGCAATACCGCGCGGGTCAGGTTCGAATGGCAGTGATGATGGAAATCCTCACCGGTCAGCATCCTGTTCACATACGGATCACAGCGTGTACCCAGCAGGTCATGCAGCCGTCCGCCATGCTCATCGATGCCGTAACCGGCCAGGCTGTCATCGGTGATGGTCACCAGCGGCCGCAAAAACGGCAGGTTCGACCACAACCGATCATGGGTACTTACGTGGGCGCCCTGAAGCTGACGAGTGCGGGCCGCCCATAAACGCTCCCGTGGATCATGAGCGTTCCAGACGTTGAAATCGCCTACCTGCGGACCTACCGGGGTGGTGACGCGAAACACGTGTCCGGCCGGCACATGCCAGGCACGGCCTGTGCGGATCGGCACTTCGAATTGCTCGATCAGCGTGCGTTTGTCCTGCTGGGTGCGGATCCGGTCGTAGAAGGGCTTGTCCACCTGCAAGGCTGAGCCTTTGCTGACTTGATAGGCGGCTGGGTAGTCTTTATACATGGCGCAGGTCCTTGATCAGTGTTTATTGACGGGAGTCAGCAACTGCAGAAGCATTTGCTCGGAATCGTCGAGATAGAGGCTCATCGCTTCATGCGCCGCCTGTTTGTCGCCTTCAGCCAGCCAGTCATGGATCTGCCGGTCGCGGGCCAGCCAGGGCGCCTGGAAACGTGGTTCATCAGGCGCCGAGAAAAACGCCAGGCGCAACTGCGCAACCACGCTGGTGAAAAACTCGTCGAGTAAAGGGCTACCCATCAACCCGACGACATGTTGATGAAACGCCAGGCTGTGGGTCCCCACCGCGCGCCAGTCCTCACGCTCCCGGGCCAGCTCGGCCGCCTCGAGCGCCTCGTGCATCCGGTTGGATCGATACACGCCCAATGGCTGACTGTTAAGGATCGCCTGAAGCTCCAGGGTGCGACGAACCTTGAACAGATCCCGCACATCGTCACCGCCCAACCTGCGGACCATCACCCCTTTATTGCGCACATAACGGGTCAACCCCTCCTGCCCCAAGCGATGCAATGCCTCGCGGATGGTGTTGCGCGAGGCGTTGTAGGCCGAGACCAGATCGTTTTCTACCAAGGCCATGCCAGGTAGCAAGCAGCCTCCGATGATGTCGGCGCGTAGCTCCAGGGTGATCTGGTCGGCGAGGGAAAGTCCCGTGTTCATGTTCAATGTCTCAGGATTGTTCAACAATCGGTTGGTAGTGAGTAATCATGATCTGTGCCAAGTTCCACGTTTTGTCGGATCGACGTCGAATCGTCGCCTTGGTTTCGTATCCGCCAGAATGCAAAAGGCCAGTCATTTGACCGGCCTTCCTCGCTATCTCACTTCAATTCACTTCCAGCTTGTCGAGATTCCTGTCCAGGATCGCCTTGCCAATTCCCTTGACCTCCAGCAATTCCTCGACCGAGGAGAACGCTCCATTTGCTTCCCTGTATGCAACAATCGCCTTCGCCTTGGCCTCGCCTATACCCGCCAGCTCGCGCTGCATCGTAGGGGCATCCGCCTCGTTAAGGTTCACTCTGGCGTCTTGCGGCTTCGCCGAGATGTCCATCGCTTGTGGCGGTGTCGGTGTCTCGGGTTTGGCTGAAGGTGCAGCAATGGCGGCAATAGAGGCGCTGGTCAGCAGGGCAAAGACCAGGGAGTAGAAATAGCCTGTACGCATAAGTGACGCTCCATGACATCGTTAAGAGAGAAGCAGCTTTTCCGAAGCTGCCTCTCAAACTTAGGCGATGATGAATCGCTGTCAAAAATGTGTACGTTACAGGTTATGTAATAATCAGGGCTCAAGGCGTCGTTGCTGGTAGATCCAGTCGACAATCTCACCGTCCGGGGCATACCCGCTGACAGTATCCCGAAGCAATTGGCGGACCCGGGTGTAGTCATCGTGCTCAATCGCGGCCAGCAGCTCAGCCAGCCTGGCCTTGAGCACATCCCAGGGAAGATGATCTTCATTGGCACTCATGATCATGGGATGCTGGGTGGCAACAACGTTGTCACCAATCAGCAACTCCTCGTAAAGCTTCTCACCGGGCCGTAGGCCCGTGAACTTGATTGAAATGTCGCCGTGGGGATTCTTCTCCGAGCGGACACTCAAGCCAGACAAGTGAATCATTTTCTCCGCCAGTTCGACAATTCTTACCGGTTCGCCCATATCGAGAACGAACACATCGCCACCCAGCCCCATCGAGCCTGCCTGAATCACTAACTGTGCTGCCTCGGGAATCGTCATGAAATAACGCGTGATCTTCGGGTGTGTAACGGTCAACGGCCCGCCGGATTTGATTTGTTTATGGAACAAGGGGATAACCGAACCGGACGATCCCAACACGTTGCCGAACCTGACCATGGTAAAACGAGTCTTGTTAACTCGAGATACATTGGCGTTGTCGCCGAACAATACGGGCGCCAGCTCACGACTGAGGGCCTGCAACGTCAACTCCGCGAGCCGCTTGGTACTGCCCATCACGTTGGTGGGGCGTACGGCTTTATCAGTGGAGATCAAGACGAAGTTCGATACACCTGCCTGCAATGCAGCCTGGGCGGTGTTCAACGTTCCGATCACATTGTTCAGAACGCCCTCGGCAATATTGTGCTCGACCATGGGGACATGTTTATAAGCAGCAGCGTGATAGACCGTATCGACATTCCAGGTCTTCATCACATCCAATAGCTTGGCCTGATCCCGTACCGAACCCAATATGGGCAGTAAACGAACAGACAGGGACTCCCGAGTAGTCCGTGGTTCAAGTTCGGACAAAATGCTGTAAAGGTTGAACTCGCTATGTTCATACAACAGTAGTGTGGTGGGTTTGAGGGCCAGGATCTGCCGGCAGAGCTCCGAACCGATTGACCCGCCTGCCCCGGTGACCAGAACCGACTGCCCGGTGATGCAATGCTCGAGCAAATCAGGTTGCGCAGGTACCGGGTCACGTCCGAGCAAGTCCGCGATATCTACTTCCTGAATGTCATCAACCTTGACGCGGCCACTGGCCAGGTCCATGAAACCCGGGACACTACGTACATGCAGCGGGAACCCCTCAAGCAAGGTCAAGATCTCTCGACGACGACCACGAGACGACGAAGGTATTGCCAGTAGGATTTCCTGCGCCCCCGTTGCATCGATCATCTTTTGAATCTGCTTGGGCTCGTAGACCTGAAGCCCGGCGATGACACGGTCTGCGATGCTGTTGTCATCGTCAATGAACGCGACTGGCCGCATTACCCGCCCCATGCGCAACGCTGCCACCAGTTGGTTTCCCGCGGCCCCGGCCCCATAAATAGCAACCTTGGGCAAGCCGTCGTTACGGTTGGTAAACGGGACATGCTGGGCAGCAGTGAACCAGTCTCCCAGGAAATACTGACGCATCATCAGCCGAAGGCCGCCAATCATGATCAGGCTCAACCACCAGTAATTGAAGATGATCGAGCGGGGTACGACCGTTTTATGGTTGCTGTACCAATACACCACCAAGGATAACAGCAGGGCAGAAAGGCTGACCGCTTTACAAATGGTAATCAATGCGTCGTTGCCGAAGTAACGCATGACGGCGCGGTACATGCCGAAACGGATGAAAATCGGAATGGCGACCAGCGGGGCGGATACGAAAAGCCAAAGGTGCGTTTCGATCGGAGTGGCTAACGCCTCGACTCCGAGACGAACCACAAATGCGAGCCATAGCGCGACCCAGACTAGGATTACGTCTGTAGCTACCTGAATCGCCCGCTTGTGGCGTCTTGGCAATCCCAGCAACGCTGTTCTTAATTTACCCATAAATCCTTCATGCACCACGGCCTCTCCTAAACCCAATCCGATCTCAATGGACGCGGCTCCGTCATCGAACGATGGACACCCCATAAACAAAAAATGCGAATTTTTACCTTTAAATCATGCCTTCTCAACACGCCAGCATGAGATGCTGACGGCCAGCAGTACCGAAGGCACGTAGGCAATGATTAAAGCCAACATTCTATCCACATTCCATAATACGACACATGCTGCCAGCGGCAACAACCAGAACATATTAATCGACGCCACCGCCGCCGTCACCGGTAGATGCCGACCATATTGGTGGGAGGCAAACTGATAAGCATGGATCCGATGAGCCTCGTAGATTTTTCGCTTCGTAGCAGAAGTCGTAATAAAGTAACAGTTGCATCGACAATAACGACATCTAGCAGAATCAACCAGACCCAAAGCAGCCTGGATGACACCCGAGCCGTCTGTAGCGCTAGCAGGCTTAGGAGAATGCCGACGAACGCGATCCATAAACCCCACCATCCAGCGTAAGACTTTAGTTTACCGTAGTATCTCTGGTGTCCAGTTCTACGGCAGCAATGCTTCGTAATCGGCCATCGACTGCGCATATGGCATGTCTTTCAAGTATGTGACGCAGTCACGACTAGAGGTTTCATTTATTGATACCAACAGCCCATCCGACTCTTGTTGTAGCTTCTGCTTGTCGCAGCTCTAAATATGTGACGAACGGCGTCAAAAAATTTTTTATATAGCAATAATTGTTTTGTTTTTTGGCTCGGCAGATACGGACCATTATAACGGTTTTCGTTGTGATGTTTGCCATAGACCTGAGCTATGCGATTACCAGACCAACGTTGCACATTAGCGTTGCGAAGATAAAGATAGGCGATAGCTTAAACGTGAATTGGAGCGCCGTGCTTTGCTGCGCTTGCACTCGAATCCATTTGTGGACGAGGTTTGCGTTAAGGTTATGGCTGAGGGCGATGCTGTCAATCGAGGCGCCGGGCTGGGCACACTCTTGAATGACCTGAGCCTTGAAGGATCTGGAATAGAAACGGCGTATTGGCTGCATGATATACCCGCTTAAAAGGCTAGAACTGGGTGCCCACTTAAATTTAAGTGCACACCATGTCCTCGCGTTGCGGGGTTGGATAGATGACTTGACCGGACGCATACAATCGTAAGTATGCTGGCGGCATTAATCTACGAATGAAAGGAGTCGCCAAAGAGTGGCGACTACTTCTGCAGAAATAAGAAAGTCTCTACATTTCATCGGTCGCCCATGTTTTGATCAAAAATTCTTTATGCCATTGGCACTTGGTATATATTGCACGTGCAAAACTAAAATTCATCTCTGCGTGGATCTTTCGCTTTTAACGAAAATAGCTGCCGCAAGGACCGCGGGCAGCATACCATCGCAACATAGCTTTTTGATGGCTTAACTGGCGTGCTCCTGCGGTAATCACGAGCTATTTTCGTACAGAGCTTAGACTCGCTTGATCGCGAAGATTCCCAGGCTTAGAGGCCGCGTAGATAGCCAACGCCGCGGGAAGCATCAAGTATGTAAAGTACTTCCCTACAATCAAAAGCAGTATTGATGTTGCGAGCAGTGAAATAGCAATATTTGAGTGGTGCGTTGAGCTACCAAAAATATAATTTACACACCCCTGAATGAGCGGAAGGAAAGCCAATAGAGTAAAGAATAACCCACCAACGACACCTGTTTCTTGCCATACCGACATTACATTATGAATATATCCGCCTTCTTCATATTCGCCGTACGCGCCAACTATAGGGCTATTAAATATTTTTTCCATACCTTCGCGAGCCATTCTATCCCGCTCGCTGTTCGAATTATCCTCTTCCAAGTTAACCAAAGTTGCAATTCTGCTCTCCGGAATGACAACACCACCAGTAGCCAGCATGACAGAAAGCAAACCTATAACCACTGCACCAATAATAACTGGAGTGAGCTTCTTCCTGTAAGAAAGAAACTCCAACAGCAAGGCAAAAAAAACGTAACCAGCAAACTCACTCCTGGCAGAGTTGATATATAAACAGGCTAACGCAACAACATGAACACCCATGCGTAGCTGACGATTTGTTACAGACCCAACAATGAATACTGTTGCAATGAAATAGCAAAGCGCAAACGTTTGATAGCTAGGAATCTGACCAACGTCATCGGCCATTGCTCGAAGCATGAATCGGCCATCTACGGTAAATGTAAGCATGCATATAGAAGCTGCCAACCAACAAAGCAAAATAATGCGAGAAGTTCCTACAGAATACGAGAAGACTCTTTTACACAACATAAATACCGTCAAACTTTGCAGAACTGAAACCAGATGCCAAGTCATAACGCTAGAATCACCAAACAGCCCATTCCAAATGACAATTGCGGTGAAAAACAATAAAAACAGCATATATGAAAACGCTACGCGCTCCACTCTCCCACCTCGCAGTACATTCCAAACGCTTAATGGAAACAGTATGAGCAATGACAGAACGCAAATTGCACCAAAGTAGCCACTAACAAGAGGAGGCATTACATGGCTTGTAACAGCGACATAATACAGAATAGTCCCTGGAAATAACAAGGCAAACAGATATTGCACAATCATTAAAAAGGGCGGCTTAATAATCATCAGTTATACATGCCTGTGTGTATCCTGGCGAATGAGACCTGTGCGAGAAGTTAAGTCATGGCCAAGCATCCGTTCCTCACACAACGTTTGCATCAAAGCTGTTCGTTGTACCCTTAGCTAGCGTTGGTACCCAGCGCACATAATTCGCGGCTCAGCTGCTGTCTGCCGGTTTCCCTGACAATGCTTCCCGCGTGGCTCGGGGCCGAGGTGTTTTGCCGCGACTCCTCTCATAGGTACTTCCACCATTTATCAACTGCCAGCTTGTTGACGTAGCAGTTGAGCGTAGAGTGTTAACTAAAGAACTTTATAAAGGCCTGAGATTTAAAAACTACCCATCCCTCAGTCGTTGCTGATATATACAATCCACGATTTCCCCTTGGGTGAGTATCCATTTATCAACTCTCGAAGCAATTGCCGAACACGCGAAAAACTCTTTACCTTCAACAACCTTGACGAGTAACGGATCATCTGGATAGATTGCATTTTCCAGCGGCGTGGCGCATGACCATTGTCAAGACGTCGCAAGTTTTGGCCATTTCGGCGTCCGTCAGCGTAGGATGAACCAAGAACATCAGGCTTGTTTCTCCAAGTCGCGCTGCCACTGGCAAGCTCTCCTCGGGTCGCCAGGGCGTATTGTCGAAAGCCTTCTCCAAATAGACCTCTGAACATGAACCCGAAAAGCAAGGCACGCCGCGAGCGCTGATCTCGCCAAGAATCCGGTCCCGATCCCACCCGTCTGCGAGTTGATCCGACTCTACGAAGACATAACACTTGTACGCTGCATGCACGCTGTCGCTGGGAATTTCAGGAACACGCAACCCCGGCAAAGCCTTGGCGCAATCCCAGATACGGCGAGCGTTAGCCAACCGCGACTGATGCCATTGAGGCATCCGTTTCAGCTGAATCCTGCCAATTCCGCCTTGTACCTCCAGCATTCTCCAGTTGGTGCCAAAGCTCTCGTGCAGCCAACGGAATCCTGGGGCATGCTGTCGCTCATACACGGCTTCCCAGCTCTTTCCATGATCCTTGAACGACCACATCTTGGCCCAAAGTTCACGATCATTCGTCGTAACCATGCCACCTTCACCGGCAGTAGTCATGATCTTGTCCTGACAGAACGACCAAGCACCGATATGGCCTATCGACCCGATCGCCTTGCCTTTATATCGGGCACCATGCGCCTGTGCACAGTCCTCAATTACTCGGACCCCGTGCTCAGTCGCCAAGGCCATGATGGGATCCATATCACAAGGCCATCCGGCAAGGTGAACGCAGATGATGGCTTTGGTACGAGGAGACAGGACTGCCTTGATGGTTGACGCATCAATATTCTGCGAATCCGCATTTACATCCGCAAACACAGGGATGGCACCGGCATTAACGATGCAGGAAACAGAGGCCAAAAAGGTTCGGGAAGTCACAATTACTTCATCACCAGCGCCAATATCCAGCGCCTGCAGCGCCAAGTCGAGCGCTACCGTACCATTGGCCACTGCGACCGCATAATCAGTCTCGGCCCAATCGGCAAACTCTCGTTCAAATTGGCGGCACTCCTCCCCGGTCCAATAATTTACCTTGTTGGACAGAATGATATCGCGAGCACAGTTTGCCTCTTCTTCAGAGAAAGATGGCCATGGAGAAAAGGGGGTATTCAACATTGACTAATCCTGATTCATCAAACTGGCGAGAATGCATATGGCTACAAAGTCTACCGTTGCATGGCCAAAATTGGTGGAATTATTTTAGAACCCGCGCCGGAACGCCAACCACTGTCAGACCCTCTGCCACATCTGCCACGACAGCAGCCCCGGCCCCCACTACCCCGGCGGCACCGATGGTCAGCATTTGCTTTACGCACGCACCTATGCCTACCCAGCTGCGATCTCCTGCCACGACCCCACCGGCGAGCCGGGCACCAGGGCTGATATGAACGAAATCACCTAGAACGCAGTCGTGATCGACACTACACCCTGTATTCAGAATCCCGCCCAGCCCCACTCTGGCACCGGCATTGAGAACAGCTCCAGCAAATATCACGGTACCCGCCCCTACCGTCGCGTGGCAGCTGACATAAGCGGAAGGATGGATCAGCGTCAGTAAAATAGCGCCACGCTGAGTGAGTGCAGCCTGCTTGGTCTGGCGAACAGCATTATTACCAATAGCTACAATTATCCCGTCAAACTCACGGACCCGCTCAAGTAACTGGCTGCAAGTACCAATCACAGCCCAAACGCCAATACTAGTGACGGAAGGCCATGCATCATCGAAGAAAGTAATATCTTCCCACCCGCAATATTCAGCGGTATCGGCGACCACTTTCCCATGCCCACTTGCACCAAGGATTGCAAGTTTTTTCATTACTTATTGCCCGTGAACTTTGACATAGTGGCCTCTCCACTAGCGCTAATACCATCTTTCTTCATAACTTTCTTAACCGTCAACGCGATGATTTGCAGATCTAGCCAAAAAGAACGATTTTCCACATACCAGACATCCAGTTCGAACTTCTCCGGCCAGCTTAAAGCGTTTCGCCCATTGATCTGTGCCCAACCGGTAACGCCTGGCCTTACTCTATGCCGAAGGTATTGTCGCTCGTTATAGAGCGGAAGATATTCCATCAACAGCGGTCTAGGTCCTACGAGGCTCATGTCGCCTTTAAGTACGTTCCACAGCTCCGGCAATTCGTCCAGACTGCTGGAACGTAGGAAACTACCGAACGGGGTCATACGCTGTGCATCGGGCAGCGGAACATTATTGTGGTCGTAAGCATCACGCATGGTGCGGAATTTGATCATCTTAAAAGGCTTACCCTCACGTCCGGGGCGAACCTGCCGGAATAACACGGGCCCTCCCAGCTTGTGCTTTATCAATATTGCCACGACTACTATAATCGGTGACAAAATGATCAAGCCCATAAGGGCTCCGGCAAAATCAACGACTCTCTTCATCTGCTGGTCTCACAGGCTTCATTCAAACAATGCGCCAAACTTCCTGCAAGCTTGTCGAAACCATGCTCGACTTCTACGTAGTGCCTTCCCGCATTCCCCATGGCCATTCGCTCGGCAGTCGTCAGACTGGACAGCCTGGTGACCGCGTCAGCTAGCGCCTTGGGGTTGCCTGGCTCGACCGTAAATCCGGAACCAGAATCTTCGATGGGGTTGTTGCCCGCATCACAGCAGAACAGAACCGGACGCTGGCCAGCCATGAAATCAAACAATTTGTTTGAACTGATTCCGTATTTGAACACTGGAGCGTTAATCAGGTTGAAAACAAACGCGTCCGCCTGCGCGGCCAACGCCGGTATCTCGCGCTTGGGAACAGGGTCTTCAAAACTGACGCGTTTGAGGCCCAGCTCTCCAGCCAAGGCAATCAATTCGGCCTTGCACGGGCCATTGCCAATAATCCGTAGCTGAACATGCGACATTTCGGGATTTTCTTCGATGATGTGTTGCGCACGTAGAACATTATCCAATCCATTGGCTGGACCATGAGCTCCGAAATACATAAGCGTGAACCCATCTCCGGCCACCTTATCCTCTGGACGAGGAAAATCCTGGAGATCGACGCCGTTGGGAATCCAGGCGATCTTCTTCGCATCAATGCCCATAGGCACTATGTATTCATGCGCCTTGGGCAGCAGCACAACAATCCGCTTCGCACGCTTATAAAGCCACTTCTCCAAAACACGAAGCGTCCGAGCGATCATGCTGTTGCGTCCCAACCGCCCCATATCGATCAGCGTTTCCGGCCACAGATCCCGCACTTCGAATACGAAAGGCACATTATGTCGCCAAGCAAGAATGGCTCCAGCGGCTGCTGCAAAAGGATGAACGCTAGATCCAATGATGACATCAGGTTTGTTCAGGGCGGAAAGCCTACCAGGCTTAACAACCTGCCAAGTGTATTCGAGCATGTTGCGCATTCGCGCGGTACCATTGCCCTTGTACTCAGACGTTTTTAGCCACAGAAACGGAATGCCAGCATACTCATCAAGCCTGACGGCTTCAGAAACGTCAAGACGCTGTCGGCCAGACTGATGCTCTACACTGGCAGCGATAATTGAAGCCTTCCAACCATAGGCAGGCAAATTTTTCGCCAGTTGATAGTGACGCGTGCCACCTGCGCCACCTGGTTCTTGCGCGTAGTGGTTAAAAATCCAGACATTCTTCATGCCGAAAGATCCTCAACAAGGCGCCGTACGATCAGTTCTGCCGCATTGCCTTCACCGTAAGGCTGGACAGCTTGGCCTTTAGTGCCCACCGCAGCACGGATAGCTGCTGCAACTTCTTGCGACGACTTCGATGATACCAGTCGATTCCATCCGGCTTCGACCAACTCCGTCCACTCAGTTTCATCCCGCAACGTGACGCAGGGGACGCCATAGAAGAATGCCTCTTTCTGAACTCCGCCTGAGTCAGTGGCAATAAGTGCGGCGTGCTTCTCGAGCTGAACCATATCCAAATAACCAACTGGGTCGATCAGATGCAGATTCTTAGGCATATCATCCAATTGTCCACGTTTATCCAAAACCGCTCTGGTTCGCGGATGCACTGGCCACACGATCGGTAAATCGGTAGACAGGTCACGGAATGCTTCGACGATCGAGGTAAGCCGAGCGGAATCATCGGTATTTTCTGCTCGGTGAACTGTCGCCAGTACAAAGCCGGCTTCTTTGAGGTCGAGCTTAGACATTACGCGCCCACGGGCGTCGACACGTCCGCCATGGAATTTCGCGACGTCGTACATGACGTCTCCGACTGGAACTATGTTGGCTGTACTCACACCTTCTTTTGTTAGATGCTCTGCCGCCGTTGTGGTAGGGGTAAACATCCAACGAGAAACCCTATCGGTCAGAATCCGGTTCACTTCCTCAGGCATCGCCATATTGAAAGATCGCAGCCCGGCTTCCACATGCGCGACGGGAATATGCAACTTCACGGCCGCCAACGCTCCCGCTAATGTGGAGTTGGTGTCGCCGTACACAAGTACAATATCAGGGTGTTCGAGAAGCAAAACCTTTTCAACTTCAATCAGCATCCGCCCAGTCATATCACCGTGACTGCCACCATGAATATCTAGATAATAGGCCGGAGCACTCATACCCAGCTCATGAAAGAACACATCAGACATATTAGAGTCAAAATGCTGCCCCGTATGAACGACAATTTCTTCAACTCCCGACAACGTGGAAATGAAATGAGAAACGACACTTGCCTTAATAAACTGGGGGCGCGCTCCAATAATTGTCAAAATCTTCATTAACTGCTTAACCTCTTAACAAATCGGAGTAAAATAGGCAAAGTTTTTTTGCCTCGACGCCCCAGTTATACTCTTCAAGAACAGCTCGCTGACCATTCCGCCCCATTTCTTCCGCTTCCGCAGGGTGCGCGACCAGATAGTCGATTGTCCTGGCTATCTCCTGAGGATTTAATGGATCAACACAAACGCCACACTTACTAGAGTCAATAATATTTCGCCAGAGAGGAAAATTAGAGGCAATCACTGGCAGCCCAACAGCCATATACTCGAACATTTTTACTGGCAACGCATCCAAATAGTTCGGAGCAGGATGAAGTGTCACGAGGCCCGCCACTGAACTATCGAGTACCTCTTTAACACCTTGGCGTTCCAGCCATCCGAGATGGACAACCTTGCGCCACCCTGGTTCGGTCTTAACTGCCGACTCAAAGCCAGGCTCAGTGAAAACGCCACCAATTGAAAGGGATACACTGGGCGAGGCTAACCCTATCGCTTTGACGATCTCCCGAATACCGCGAATTTCCCCAAGGCCGCCAATATAAACTACTTGCGCCTTTTTATTTGACCAGTCCACCTCGCCACTCGACAGCTCCCCTATAATGGGGTAATTATTGATGTCAAGTGTACGAACACCGATAGCCGAAAATTTATCGCGTATGTAGGGCGTCGCCGCCAGAACTGCATCCAGTTTTCGACATGCCCATACTTCGTAAGCGGAAAAGACTTTCGATATAAGAACCCTTGAAATTTTATTTAAATAAGGCTTACCCAATATCTGTTTGGGAACATCTTCATGCGCGTCGAAAACGACCCTTTTCCCAAGCGCTTTCAATCTCAGCCCGGCGGGGATGAGCTCAGGATCGTGCAAATGATAGACATCAGCATTAAGTCCCACTGCCCTTTTGCGAATAATTTTAGTCGTCTTAAAAACTCTATTTATGCGCCCCTGCAACCTTCCGACATCAATAAAATTAACGCCGTCCTTGACCTCATCACCCTTGCCATCCGCAACGAGAAAATATACTTCATACCCCTCTTCGACAAGAGTTCTGCATTGCTTTTGAAAGATACGCACATCGTAGCGAGAGTGGACGGATGACACATGAGCAATTCGAGCCATGTTATTTATCCTTCGACTCAAGAGTAAACATTTATGCGTCTACCCAGAATCCGCTGAACTACTCCCTGAAATTTTTTCATGCAACTTTGGCGCGAATCCCAATTATGAAAATCAGAGTAATCATGTATAGGCGCATTCATTAACACTTCAAATTCCGAAGTAGATATTCGCATTTTTTTACAAAAATACTCGATATCATACTGCAGCTCATCAACGGCATACAATGGTTGCGCCAGCCTCTCAAGAGCTTCTTTACGAGTCAGCTGACCAGAGAGGATCATACTGGAATAATGCAACTTTCGCTTATCATAACCAAACTTTTTGGGAAGATAATAATTTTGAAACAGCTTCGTAAAAATAGACTCTCCATGTTTATGGGCATAGGAGCGATAGCCAATCGTCTCCTGCAAATATAATTCCGCCTTAGACTTGTCATAATTCATGTAATTAAGCGGGCGTACAGTCCGCATACCTTTGACGAAGGGATACCAGAGGTAATACTCCAAAAAACTGATAGTTTTGTAATCTTGCAAAGGCCGCTCACCATATTTCTTATGAATTGCCTTGAGATTGATAGCGTCCATCGCACTACCATGCCAGGTATCAGGAAACACTGCTTCAGTCGCGAGGTTCCCACCACTCAAGATATATTTGATATTATTCTGCACGGCAAAATGGTACATACTAGAAAAATATGCGTGATCTTGCGGCACGTCTTGGTTAGCAACGGCGGCCTTCATATAAGACAATTGCAGATCGCGAACGTCTTCCCAGTTCATCACATGGGTATGCAGGTCATACCCGCAATACTTGATAACTTTTTCGATGTTACTGACAGCCAGCTCGCTATTCCAGCCTGCATCCACATGCACCACAAGGGGACGTAACCCGAAGTCCTTAACCCTCAGGGCCAAGTAGGAGCTGTCCACACCGCCGCTAAGACCAATGATGCAGTCGTACTCTTTTCCGGTCCCCTCGTTCTTGATCTGATCGACGATCTTCTGGAGGCGCTGTTCGCCGCTAGCATCAGCGAACAGTTGCTTGGATTGAACATTGTCGAACTTGTGGCAGTGATTGCACACTCCCGCATCGTCGAACACGATTTCAGAGTCGGATGTATCCATGACACAGCGCGAACAGACCTTTACCACTACCCACCTCCAAAACGTCTTCGTCGGCCTGCCTGACTGGGCAACCCAGCAGTAGGCTCGATTTGTATGACAATCAAAGCAGCGAAGAGCCTGTAAAGCCCAAGGGCCTCCAATAGACGCTGCCTTGAGAAATCTCAGTTTTGCTTATCCAGCACTCAACATGTTGATATCTGGATAGCTGATCAGTACGGCGCGATGCTTACCGTGGAAAACAAAAAGGCTGCCTGCCGCCACGGCAGAAATGCCAGTACGGTCAAAAAGCTCGATCAGATCCGCCGTGGAACCTGCACCACCACAAGCGATGACAGGTACGTGCACCTCCGAAACAACGCTTTCTACCAGCGCACCATCAAAGCCCTTTTGTGTGCCGTCACGGTCGACTGAATTCAGGAAGATTTCGCCAATCCCTGCCGCCTCAAGCGCTTGGGCCCATTCGACCGGAGAATGCTTGGTATCTTTCGTACCATTTTCCGAGTATACAGAATACCCGCCCCAGAAGCCCTTCCGGCAATCCATGGCCCCCACGACACTTTGCGACCCGAACTTGTTGGCGATTTGCCGGATCAGCGAAATGTCGGCGAATGCAGCCGTGTTAATGGAAATTTTCTCGATACCGAGGGCAAACACTTTCTCTGCATGCTCCAGAGTTTTGATCCCACCCCCATAGCAAATGGGCATGAAACACTCACCCGCTACCTCGGCGATCAATTCGTAGTTGGGCTCACGGTTGAGTTTCGAAGCTTCAATATCGAGCAACACCAGCTCATCGACTTCCTTCTCGTTGAAGATCCGGATGGCATTAATGGGGTCGCCGATGTACTTCGGTTCTTTGAATTTCACGGTTTTGACCAGGCCGCGATCCTTAAGCAACAAGCAGGGAATTACGCGCTTCCTGACCATCAGACCAACTCCACGAAATTCTTGAATAATTGCATACCAAATTTGTGGCTTTTTTCCGGATGGAATTGGAATCCCAAAATATTGTCCTTGACCACTGCGGCGGTAAACTGTTGGTCGTAGTTAGCGGTCAGCAAAGTGTTCTCCGCATGTCGCGGCAACATGTAATAACTGTGGACAAAATAGAAACGGCTCTGCTGGTTGATACCCGTCAGAATTGGGTGCTGCAACTGAGGAGCAACTTCGTTCCAACCCATGTGCGGCACCTTGCGCCCTTCACGCTTCTCGAAGCGGACAATGTCCATGTCGATCCAGCCAAGGCCAGGCTCGCAGCCCTCCTCAGAGCCATTGCCGAGCATCTGGCTGCCGAGGCATACACCCATTACCGGCTTTTGCTTGCGCAGCACCTGCTCATTCAACACCTCGATCAGGCCGCTTTTGCGCAGTGTCTGCATGCCAGCGTCGAAAGCGCCCACTCCTGGTAGGATGAGTTTGTCCGCCTGTTCGATATCCTCACGGCTGTTCGATGCCTTGGCTTTAGCGCCCACTCGCTTCAGCATGTTCAAGACCGAAGCGATGTTCCCTACACCATAATCAACAACAACGATCACTTGGCATCTCCCTTGGTGCAGTAGAAGGACATCCAGAAATAAATGAAATACATGATTGCATAGCCCATGGAGTAGAACCACAGCACCGAATCCACGGTATCCGGCAGGGTGAAACAGATAAACGTCAAGGCCAACAGGGTCAGTTGCCACACCAGGTCCAGATTCTGCCGCTGCGCGATATAGATCGTGTAGCTTAGGGGGCTGACGACGAACCGCATGTAGAACAGCGGAATCATCACCACCGCATAGCGCCCTGATTCAGCCCAGGCGTCGCCGAATATGAAACCGAACGCCCACTCACCTACGAACCAGAAAGCTACGAAGGGGGGGAGCGCCAGTACTGCGAGTAGCTTGAAGGTCTTGATGAAGATGCCACGGCAGTTTCCCGCTTCTCGATAGTCACGGGCAGCTTGCTCCTTGAAGACATCAAGTACCGAGGCGGCTAGCAGGGAAATAGGAGCGCCCATGATCTTCAGTGTTAAAGCGAACCAGCCCGCACTCTCCCCGCCGAACTTCGCTGCCAACAGCACGATCGGAATCTGGCTGGCGACCGTATTGATCAGATCTGCCGGCAAGGAATACTTGGGGAAGTTTATGTACTTCACCGCGTTTTGCCTCACCGTACGCCAAGGCGTCACGGCACAGGCTACGATCAACGGCTTACCAACCCAGATAGCTGCCAGCGCCGTGGCAACGATGACGCCGAACAATTGACCGTAAATAAGACCCGAGACACCGCCTGATAAATAAGCCGCGGACACTTGGGCGACCGCGATGCAGGCAGCAAGGCTGACGCGCGCGCCCCCCAGCCTGTTGAAGGACTGCTGGAAGGTAAGGAGAGACAAGACCAGTTTGTTTGCGCCTAAGCCCAACGAAACGATTGCCAGGGCCAACCAATAATCTTTCAGTACGGCTGGCAGTGAATCCATAAAAGGCACTGCCAGCACGAGACTGCCAGCTACCAAAATGGAAATTGACAGGACGAGTAGCAATACGAGCTTGATCACGGCATGAAAATCACCTTCCGCTTTAGTGGCGAAAATTGCCAACTCATATCGCCCGGTGACCATCACCGCAAAGATGGTAGCGAACGAAAGCCAGGCACTAAAAGCGCCCATTTCGGCTGGGGAATACAGGCGAACCAGCAGCAGGGTGACGCCGATGGTAATCAGTTGAGCGCCAAGCGTGCCCACCAGTACTCGCGCCACGCGTTTGATGAAGATTGCGCTCATCGCCTCACACTCCAAGATATCTTGAACGGGGAGGAGATAAGCACGGAGAATCGCCGAGCCTGCGAATCCCTCCGCCACACAGCCCCGCAGGCAAACGCCAGAATCAACAGATAGAGCCCGACATTGATAGACTTGTTGGCTGCGCCCATATACTCATGGAGAAAAAATATGTAATGAGTGTTTACCCACAGAGCAACGGCAAAGCGGGAGATAACCAAAACGGTATTCAGCAGGACAGACCTGTCGACCCGAGCGAGTATGCACATCCGTCAGCTCGTCAACGCAGCACAAATGGTATCGATGGAAGACTTGTCCAGATAGGGATGCATAGGCAGACTCATCACGCGAGTGGCAACCTTGTCACCAACTGGCAACGACGATGCTTCGTCCGCCACTGCAGGTTGCTTGTTCAGTGGGATCGGATAATGCACGGTAGTCGGAACGCCGGCGGCCTGCAGTCGTTTCTGCAACGCATCCCGATCGTCCACTTGCACAGTATATTGCGCGTAGGCGCTGATATTGCTTGCATCGATGAAAGGGGTAGTCTCGACGCCCGCCTGTTTGAGGGCCACATCGTACCAACCCGCCACTTGCTGACGCAGCGCAATCTCCTCTTCGAAGATTTCAAGCTTAGGCAGCAGAATAGCTGCTTGCAGGGTATCCAGCCGGCTGTTCACCCCAACCCGGATGTGGTGATAACGGCGATCCTGACCGTGCCGGGCAATCTGGCGAATAACGGTGGCCAACGCTTCATCATTGGTAAAGATCGCGCCACCATCACCATAGCAACCCAACGGCTTACTAGGGAAGAAGCTGGTGCAGGAAACGGTCGTAAGGTTGCACGAGCGCTTGCCTTTGTACGAAGCGCCAAAGCTCTGCGCCGCGTCCTCGATCACCGGAATGCCGTATTTGGCAGCAATAGCGTTGATCGCATCAAAGTCAGCACATTGCCCATACAGCGATACTGGAATAATCGCCTTCGTACGCGGCGTAATCGCCGCTTCGAGCAACTGCGGATCAAGGTTGTAGGTACGTGGGTCGATGTCCACATATACAGGCTTGGCCCCCAGCAGGGCGGCTGTTTCGGCAGTAGCAATGTAGGTGAAGCCCGGAGTGATCACCTCGTCGCCAGGGCCAATGCCCAGGGCCATCTGCACGATCTGCAGAGCGTCGGTGCCGTTGGCGCAACTGATGCAAAACGTGGCGCCGACAAAGGCGGCCAGGCGACCCTCCAGATCCTGCACTTCTGGGCCAAGAATGTACTGGCCGTGGCTCAAGACACGCTGGATGCCGGCGTCTATCTTGTCCTTGATACGTGCTTGCTGGCTTTTCAGGTCAATGAATTCAATCATGCTCAGGCATCCATCTTGTTCAAAAGTTTTCCGTTCAGCACGTAACGCGCCCCCGTATGCGAACAGAAGGCCTCGCCCTGCTCGTTCAACTGCAGTTGCTCGCCAAATTCGCTCATCCAGCCAATCTGCCGTGCAGGTACGCCCACCATCAATGCATAGGCTGGTACATCCTTGTTGATGACAGCGCCAGCACCGACGAAGGCATATTCACCAATGGTGACGCCGCAGACGATGGTGCAATTGGCGCCAAGCGTAGCGCCCTTTTTTACCAGCGTATCGAGGTATTGGTCCTTGCGCTCGATCAGCGAACGAGGGTTATAGACATTGGTGAAGACCATGCTGGGGCCACAGAACACGCCCTCCTCCAGCGTGACATTATCGTAGACTGATACATTGTTCTGGACCTTGCAGCGGTCGCCGATCACAACCTTGTTCCCCACAAACACATTCTGGCCGAGCGAAACGCCGGCACCGATCCGGGCCCCCCCGCAAACATGGACAAAGTGCCAGACACGGGAGTTTTCACCGATCTGCGCGCCCTCATCGACAATCGCGCTTGGGTGCTGATAGTAGTTCATTGCTTCAGACTCACATTGGACTGAGGTTGATCGAAAGCACGCTGCAATTGCTCGGCAGCATAGTGCCCATAACGACTTGCACCTACCTCGTTGAGGTGGTGGCTGTCACGGTAGATGAGCAAGCCTTGCTGATAAGGCGCAGCGGCAAAGAAGCTGCTGTTGGAAAAGTCCAGGAAACGCACGCCAGGCGTCCGGTCGACAATGGCCTGAACTTGCTGGTTGGCAACTTGCCACTCGCGATTGAATCTCAATGGCGCCGACAGGCCAATCTCGGTAAAGCGCCTTACCCGCTGTACGTCTGTTTCAAACATTGGCACCTGGGCAAGTACCACGATGCGTTTATGGGCTCCCGCAGTATTGACGAGAAACTCAGCAAACGCCTTGGCGAATGTTTGGCTCTGCATCTGGTACTGCCACATACCTGCGACGATTACCCGCTCCACCTTTGGCAACTCACGGGCGACGGCCTCGATCTGCGCGCGACAAGGTTTTTGCGCCCAGGCTGGCAGGCGTTCAAAGTCGAAGCCGGGGATAGGCACGCAACTGCTGGCAGTGATCACGCGGTAAGCAACACCCTGCTCTTCCCCCACCCGGTCGAAGAAGTAGTTCAACTGGGCAGCATGACTATCGCCAATTACCAGGACGGACACTTCGGCATCTGCCTTGCCTCGCTTGCACGCGCCCACCTGGGTGCCATGGCAAATCAGTTCTGGAGCAGCATAACGGGTGAGCTCCACAGGCAGAGGAGCGACCAGCGAGGCGTTCACACGTTGCCCGCCCCACACCACCAGCACGACCACTGCACCGGCTACAGCCCACTTGGGCACCTGGCGCATCATGCCAGAAGCGTTTCTGGCGGGTGTTTCGACCAAGCGATAGGAAAGCCATGCCAGCAGTACAGAGCTGACCACGAAAGCCGGCAACCAAGCGGCCGTTAGCTCGTACTGCCCTGTGTAGTAGCGAATGAACGCCAGCACCGGCCAATGCCACAGATATAACGAATAGGAAATGCCGCCGAGCCAGACCATCGGTCGAGTGGCCAGCAATGCGTTGACCAAACCACGCCGGGCGGAGATGAGTAGCCCTGCCCCGATACAAGGCAGGATGGACCAGAAGCCTGGGAAGTGTTGCTTATCGATAGCCAGCACCGCCCAAGCAAGCAGGGTTGCTCCCAGCCCACCGAATACGCTTGCAAGTAATACGGGTAGCTCGCGCTGGCGCATCAGCAAGGCAACGATGGCACCGACCATGAACTCGGGAATCCGTGCCGACAGGGCAAAGTACAACCCATCTTGCGATTCACCCAATACACGGTAGCCGCTCCAGACAAATAGGCTGGCGGCTAGTAAGGCAAATGCCATGAGACGCCATTGCTTCGGCAAGCAAATGACCATCACCGGGAAGAACAGGTAGAACTGCATCTCGATGGCCAAGGACCAGGTATGCAAAAGCGGCAACTCATCGGCCCGCGGCGCGAAATAACTGCCGAAGTCAGCGAAGTACTGGTTGCTGGTAAACAGCGCCGAGGACTTCAGGCTGGCGAGAAAGAATGCGAAGTCATCAGGCAGAAACAAAATCGCGGATAGCGTGCACACCACCACCAACATGACGAAATACGCCGGTAGAATGCGTTTGATACGGCTGGCATAGAATGAAACGAGATCGACCTTATCGCTTCGCTCGGTCAACAATGCCGTTATGATGAAGCCAGAGATGACAAAAAAAATGTCGACGCCAACATAGCCGGCTTTCAGCCAATCACTATTGGTGTGATAAAGCATGACCGCCAAAACCGCGACTGCACGCAAACCCTGAATATCGAAACGAATACTGCGCGCGTGGCGCATCGCACCCGCTTCGTTTGGCTTGTTGAAATTATCGTTCGACACCCTGGCTCGAGATCCTGCTTGGGAAATATGAAAACAGGTGGCGCAAGGCCACCCGTGCTACCTCGTTCTGTCAGCGAGAAAGAGCCTGGACGAACGGATGCGCTTCGCTGTCCACTGCCGCGACGACGGCCGCACTGCGAATGGTATTGACCGTCTCTACGCAGTGGCGAGCATCCTCGATGCCATAGCCACGACCAGCCAGGATTTCCTCATAGCTGGTGGTGTGCAGGTCAGTGAACCCCTCGGAGAACTCCATTTCCTCGCCGTTGACGGTAATCGAACGGTAAGTCGGCTTTTTGCCCTTCACCGATTCCGGCAGGTCGTTGGCGTCGACCGACAGGAACCAGCGTACGCGTGCTTTTTCGTACTCCAGATAACCTGCTGCCTTGTGTTCGGAAGTGAAGTGCACGACGTTACGCTGCAGCTTGCCGAAAATGAAATGCAGCATGTCGTAGAAGTGCACGCCGATGTTGGTGGCTACGCCGAACGATTTGCGCGGGTCCCCTTTCCAACTTTGCAGGTACCACTTGCCGCGGGAAGTGATGTAAGTCAAGTCGACTTCATACTTGTGCGGGTTGTTCTCGCGGGCAACCTTGTCCTTCAGGGCAATGATTGCCTGATGATGGCGCAGTTGCAGAATGTTGAACAGCCGCTTGCCGGTTTCCTGCTCGATCAGGGCCAATTGGTCCAGTTGCTGCGGGGACGGTACCAGCGGCTTTTCGCAGATCACGTCACAGCCCAGGCGCAGGCCGGCGGCAATATGCGGGTGATGCAGGTAATTGGGCGAGCAGATCGAAACGTAGTCCAAGGCGGTCGCCGGATCGCGCTTGAGGCAGTGGGCGTGATCAAGAAAGAACTCGAACTCGGTGAAGAATTCGCTTTGCGGCGAAATGCTGTCGATGATGCCTACCGAGTCATTGATATCATAGGCTGAAACCAAAGTATTATCAGTATCCTTGATAGCACGCATATGACGTGGCGCAATATAACCAGCAGCGCCGATTAGAGCAAAACGTTTCATCTAAAACTCTCCTGTCATCAGGCTTTGATAATATTCGATTGAGGGGCGCGGTATTTACCACGACTATCGATTATCAACTGAGCGTGCTGACCAATAAGCTCATAATCGAATTTATCGTGATCTGTAGCCAAGATGACAGCATCATAAGCCCTTAGAACTTCAGCGGTCAGAGGCTCACTAGAAAGATCAAAATGGTGTTCGCGCATTTTCGGAAATTTCAAAACATGCGGATCACTATAGCCGACAATACCTCCCTTGGCCTCGATCAGTTCCATAATTTCAACGGATGGAGACTCACGCATATCATCCACATTTTTCTTATAAGCGATACCAAGCACTAGAACTCTACTGCCTTTTAGAGGCTTGGCACGCTCATTCAAACCATCCATCAATTTGCTTAGAACGTATTCCGGCATCGCTTGATTAACCTCACCCGAAAGCTCGATGAAGCGCGTGTGCAAACCATACTCACGAGCCTTCCAAGTCAGGTAAAACGGATCAATTGGGATGCAATGGCCGCCGAGACCTGGGCCTGGATAATAGGCGGTAAAGCCAAATGGCTTGGTTGCAGCTGCATCGACCACTTCGAAAATATCGATACCCATGCGGTCCGCGACCACCTTCATCTCATTCACCAAGCCAATGTTGACTGCACGGTGAATATTTTCCAGGAGCTTGGTCATCTCGGCGGCTTTGGTCGAGCTTACCTGCACGACTTGGTCGATTGCATGTTCATAAAGAGCAACACCTACCTCAAGACATTGGGGCGTGTGGCCACCAATGACCTTCGGAATTGTACGGGTCTCAAAGTTTGGATTCCCCGGATCTTCGCGCTCCGGGGAATAAACCAGAAAAATCTCCTCTCCTACGCGCAACCCCTTCTCTTGTACACGTGGTAACAGCTCTTCTTCTGTCGTGCCTGGATAAGTAGTACTTTCAAGAGAAACGACCTGCCCCGCCCTTAGGTATGGCTTGATTGCATCAGTGGTATTTATCACGAAACTCATATCCGGCTCGCGATACTTGTTTAACGGTGTAGGCACACAGAGAATGAGCGCATCACACTCAGACACACGAGTGAAATCAATCGTCGCCTCAAATCCACTTTGGCGAGCGACCTCAATTTTTTCGCTTGGAATGTGTTCAATGTAGCTTTTACTTGAGTTCAATAAATTGACTTTTGAACTGTCGATGTCGAGCCCAATCACTTTAAATCCAATAGCATTGTAACGTAGCATCAAAGGCAGGCCGACGTATCCAAGACCGACGATACCGATAACGGCCTTTTTTTCTTTGAATTTGGCGACGCTCGCCTGCTTTATGCTCGACATCCAACTCTCCATTTAACTTATCAAAATCACTAATTGTTAGAGGCCTGATCCAGGCTTAGCCGTTATCGGCCGTCAAAGCCTATCCCAACCCATGGAACGGGCGCTGAACGCTGTCACCTCATTTCTTCCTATTGCTACCAGATCTCGCAAATGGTAGAGGCGCCCCAGCAGGTACAGTTACTTGAGCTCAACGCTCATCTCAGCGCAGCAATGGCTTGTCACCGACACCACTAGCACATGATCATCACCACCACAGATCGCCATTATGCCCGTTACGTAATAAAATGGCTTTCTGGATTGCACATTTGCGAGCGCCTAACCCCCTTTCACTGGGTTTTTTCATTAGTCAACCCAACGCGCGCCACCATTATGATATCATCATCAAGCCCCCCGTTGCGCCTTCAGCAAGTCCTTGCACCGCCCTGACGCTTGAATGAGACATCCATCAATCTTACTGACAGCCTGAAAACCTACGCGGAACACCATGCTCCTTTCTACCGATAGGTTTATTCTCCCATCAACAAAAAGCCCACCCTTACAAAGATACCTTTATAAAGACGGGCTCAAGAAGCGTGTTCGGTGACGAACTGTTACCAAGGAATATCTAATCGTTACTGATCATCCCAGCCTAACGGTCTGCTGTTGCTCCTTATTTCGAATAACAACAATTCGGATCAAGGCTATGAAACCGCCCAACAGACCACCCACAATGATGCCCAGAAACAAAATCAAGCTTTTTCTTGGTTTAATCGGACTCTCTGGCACCTCAACACTACCATCCTGCCGATAAACCGAAAGACGCTCAGGATCAATATTCAACTTACGATAAAAGTTATAGCGCATTTGCAGTGATCGCAGATCTGATATAAATGCATCATCAGAAGTCCTCGACTCCAGCGCATTGACTTCCGCCGTCAGTGCCTTGCTGCCTCGCTGATAATCCATCTTGCTACCTGTATCTACGGTAATATCGACTGCAGCAGAAGAGTTTATGGTCGGAGTTGTCAAACCAATCGCTTCGGCAATCTTTAGTGCCTCACGCAGTTGCTGAATCCGATCCTCACGCAGCCGCTGCGCGGTTTCACGCAAGCTAACGATCCGCTGCTCGATATTGCGCGCTCTTACCGAAGCCTCCGTTCTAACGTTCTTGATAAGCTCCGACTCGGCGGCCTCACTAGCGCGCTCGACATAGGCCTTAGCCCATTCTGTCGCCCGGACAGGATCGCCGCCTTGAACGGTTACCGAGAAGCGATCAGGAGTATCCTTACCCGGCCCCTTGACCACCAGCTCTCGAGAGAAACGCTCATATACACGATCAAGCGCTCCCTTTCGCCGGGACTCATCAAGAGAAGGAAGATAAATTTCATTGAAGAATTTTTGGCGAATAGACTCCGCCTGAAGATTCCGAGCAAACACATCATAGACATATTTAATGGAATAGGTATCGAGATCAGTACTCTTGCCACGCCCATAATTCAACTCAGCAATTCCATTCTGAGTAGGCGGCATAATGAAAAGCTTTGCTTCGTAAACTGGCTTACTAAAAAATGCGTAAGCGGCGGCGCCAATAGTAACCAACAGCGTCACACCCAAGATCAACCACTTCTGAGCCCAAAGCCCGCGCACAAGCTCTATCAGATCTATCTCATCAGAGCCACGCACTTCACCACGGTCATTTTGCATGCAGGGCCTCGCCTCCTATGTCTGACATCACGCTTGCGAACAAACTGAACGCACGAAGAGACAGGACAGCAGGCAAAGTCCCGATAAGCAGCAGAGCAAACTGAATTAAATTAAGCACAAACAAGAACACCCGTAGTCATAAAAATTATTGGCAGCGATCCTTACTCCAAGACTACCAGGCTCCCACACTCCATTATTTCAGCCGTCGCCGCCCCCCAACGAACCACGTTAGCAACGGACCGAATACCATACCCATCAGCAGCGCCAGCAGCACGAAAACCGAAACTGGAAGCTGCGGAGCCGACCAGCCGAAAAACAGCAGACTAACAGGCTGATTATTTTCGAGCACGAAAAGGACAATGACCGCAGCCACAAGCAGTGTTACTGCGACAAGCGCCAGACGCTTAAAGTTCCCCATGAACACCTCTTTATTTTTGATGCGCTGTCAAAACTCGTCCCCCTCCTCCTCATTCACGCGATCCCTGAGCTCCTTGCCCGGCTTGAAATGAGGTACGAATTTGCCGTCAAGGCTCACGGACTGACCGGTCTTAGGATTACGCCCGACCCGCGGAGCACGATAATGCAGGGAAAAACTGCCGAAGCCACGGATCTCGATACGATCTCCGGTCGCCAGGCATTGGGACATTTGTTCGAGCATGGTCTTGATAGCCAGCTCCACATCCTTGGATGAGAGTAGCCCTTGATGGGTGACAATACGTTCGATCAACTCCGACTTCGTCATATTTTTCCCTTCTTTTTCAAGCAGCTAGGAAAATCGCTTGAAAAGGTTTTAGCATGGTCGAAGGGATTTGAACAGCCCAAGTATTGACATTCTTCTTCATTCCCCTGTTGCTCTTCCCGCACAGATGGCGGGACCTTCCTCAGGCTATCGACACATGACCAACATCGTCCGCGTCAGATAACCCGCAGGATTGAAACCAAAGGGATACGAGTCCTCATCTTTCGCGTCGTCGGATCGGGTAATCACTTTATAACCCGCGCCCTTGCACTCCCTGGCAGCCCGCTTATGACACTTATCCCAACCGGAGCCCAACCCTGAGCAGTCGATCTCAATGCCACTGACACCGCGTACTGCGTGGGTCTTGGCACTTGTGGAGCAACCTGCCAGCGTCAATACCACCAACACAAGAAAGAGTCTGTTCATTCAAGTCCTATAGGCAAGAGGCCATCCAGTTCCAAAACAACCCCTGATTGCTATATAGATAATTGATCCACTTAACAAAAGAGACCGCTCTATCAAGGAATTGGTTTCGTCATGCCCCCCTTGGCGAGTCATGCCCAGGCGGAACGTAGAAATGAATGGAATCGCAGGCACAAAAAAGGGCGACCGAAGTCGCCCTTTTTTTACAGAAAATCAGAACTTAGTTCTGTTTTTCCGCTTGTGCAGCACGCAGCAGGTCACCCAGGGTGGTGGCTACTGGAGCATCCGAGGCAACTGGCTTGTCGCGCAGGCTCTGGATGGCTTCTTTCTCGTCTTCAACGTCTTTCGACTTGATCGAGAGCTGGATTACACGGCTCTTGCGATCAACGCTGATGATCTTGGCTTCTACTTCTTCGCCTTCTTTCAGAACGTTACGTGCGTCTTCAACGCGGTCACGGCTGATTTCGGAGGCTTTCAGAGTCGCTTCGATATCGTCGGCCAGGGTGATGATGGCGCCTTTGGCGTCAACTTCTTTCACGATGCCCTTAACGATTGCGCCTTTGTCGTTCTCTTGGACGTACTCGGAGAACGGATCGCTTTCCAGCTGCTTGATACCCAGGGAGATGCGCTCGCGCTCTGGGTCAACCGACAGGATAACGGTGTCCAGCTCGTCGCCCTTCTTGAAGCGGCGTACGGCTTCTTCGCCCACTTCGTTCCAGGAGATGTCGGACAGGTGAACCAGGCCGTCGATGCCGCCGTCCAGACCAATGAAGATACCGAAATCGGTGATCGACTTGATGGTGCCGGAGATCTTGTCGCCCTTGTTGAACTGGCCAGAGAAGTCTTCCCATGGGTTGGACTTGCACTGCTTGATACCCAGGGAGATACGACGACGCTCTTCGTCGATGTCCAGAACCATGACTTCCACTTCGTCGCCGACTTGTACGACTTTCGAAGGGTGGATGTTCTTGTTGGTCCAGTCCATTTCCGAAACGTGTACCAGGCCTTCAACGCCTTCTTCCAGCTCAGCGAAGCAGCCGTAGTCGGTGAGGTTGGTAACACGAGCGGTGACGCGGGTGCTTTCTGGGTAACGGGCTTTGATAGCGACCCATGGATCTTCACCCAGTTGCTTCAGGCCCAGGGAAACACGATTGCGCTCGCGATCGTACTTCAGAACCTTGACATCGATCTCGTCGCCAACGTTGACGATTTCCGAAGGATGCTTGATACGCTTCCAGGCCATGTCGGTGATGTGCAGCAAGCCATCGACGCCACCCAGATCGACGAATGCGCCGTAATCGGTGAGGTTCTTGACGATACCCTTGACCTGTTGGCCTTCCTGCAGCGATTCCAGCAGAGCTTCGCGCTCGGCGGAGTTTTCGGCTTCCAGGACACTGCGACGGGAAACGACAACGTTGTTGCGCTTCTGGTCCAGCTTGATGACCTTGAATTCCAGCTCTTTGCCTTCCAGGTGCGTGGTATCGCGCACTGGACGGACGTCAACCAGGGAACCTGGCAGGAACGCACGGATGCCGTTAACGTCGACAGTGAAGCCGCCTTTAACCTTACCGTTGATAACGCCCTTGACCACTTCCTCAGCTGCGAAAGCCGCTTCCAGAACGATCCAGCATTCAGCGCGCTTGGCTTTTTCACGGGACAGCTTGGTTTCACCAAAGCCATCTTCAACCGAGTCCAGAGCAACGTGAACTTCGTCACCGACGTTGATGTTCAGCTCGCCAGCATCGTTGTAGAACTGCTCAAGCGGGATGAGTGCTTCAGACTTCAGACCAGCGTGAACGGTTACCCAGCGAGCTTGGTAATCGATATCAACGATAACACCGGTGATGATGGAGCCTGCCTGAAGGTTCAGGGTTTTCAGGCTTTCTTCAAAGAGTTCCGCAAAGCTTTCGCTCATTTTAATTCCTGTTGATTAGGGCGAAGAATACGCCCGCCTCCACACCCCAGACGATGTGGGTTAGTTTCATATAGAAGAAGCACCGCAGGACTATGACTGGTCCCCTGCGGAGCTTCCTGTCACCCGGCGATATCGCGAATGGCGATCTCGCTCATGATGCGTTGCAACACCTGATCGATGGACAACTCCGTGGAATCCAGCTGTATCGCGTCAGCCGCCGGCTTGAGCGGGGCTACTGCGCGCTGGGTGTCACGTTCATCACGTGCACGGATCTCATCTAGCAGACTCGACAGACTAACATCCTCGCCTTTGCCCTTCAACTGCAAATATCGGCGACGAGCCCTCTCCTCCGCGCTGGCGGTGAGGAAAATCTTCAATGGTGCGTCCGGAAAGACAACCGTGCCCATGTCGCGACCATCGGCCACCAGCCCCGGCGGCTCCTGGAATGCGCGCTGGCGCTGTAGCAACGCTTCGCGCACCGCCGGCAGCGCGGCGACCTGGGACGCCCCGGCACCAACGGTTTCAGTGCGGATGACGTCACTGACTTCGTCGCCTTCCAGGACGATTCGCTGCAATTGACCGTCGGTCGCCGCAATGAACTGCACATCCAGGTGCGCAGCCAGGGCCTTGAGCAACTCTTCGTTGGTCAGGTCCACGCCATGGTTGCTGGCCGCAAATGCCAGCAGGCGATACAGGGCCCCCGAATCGAGCAGGTTCCAGCCCAGTTGCCTGGCGAGGATCCCGGCGACGGTGCCCTTGCCCGAGCCGCTCGGGCCATCGATGGTGATGACCGGTGCCTTGATGTTCACGACTGTGCCTCTTTTGCCACTCGAATGCCGACCTGCTCGCACAGCGCCAGGAAGTTCGGGAACGATGTCGCGACGTTGGCGCAGTCATGGATGCGAATCGGCGCGTTCGCCCGCAGGGAGGCAACACTGAAGGCCATGGCGATGCGATGGTCACCGTGACCATGAACTTCGCCGCCGCCGATCTGGCCGCCGTCGATGATGATGCCGTCCGGCGTCGGCTCGCATTTGACGCCCAGCGCCAGCAAGCCATCCGCCATCACCTGGATACGGTCCGACTCCTTGACCCGCAGCTCTTCGGCGCCGGTCAGCACCGTCCGTCCTTCTGCACAGGCGGCAGCCACGAACAGCACCGGGAACTCGTCGATCGCCAGGGGAACCAGCGCCTCGGGAATCTCGATACCCTTGAGTTTAGCCGCTCTGACGCGAAGGTCCGCCACCGGCTCGCCGCCCACTTCACGCTGGTTCTCCAGGGTGATGTCGGCGCCCATCAGGCGCAGGATATCGATCACGCCCGTACGGGTCGGGTTGATGCCGACGTGCTCGAGCACCAGCTCGGAGCCTTCGGCGATGGATGCGGCCACCAGGAAGAACGCCGACGAAGAGATATCGCCCGGCACTTCGATGTGGGTCGCGGTCAACTTGCTGCCCGACTCAACGGACGCGGTAGCCCCGTTGACCGTGACCGGATAACCGAAGCCGCGCAGCATGCGCTCCGTGTGATCGCGGGTCGGCGCCGGCTCGGTGACGGTGGTCTTGCCTTCGGCATAGAGACCGGCCAACAGCAGGCAGGATTTTACCTGGGCGCTGGCCATCGGCATGGTGTAGGTCAGGCCCTTGAGCTTGTTGCCACCACGGATGACCATCGGCGGACGACCTTCGGCGGCCGTCTCGATGACCGCGCCCATTTCCCGCAGCGGGTTGGCCACGCGGTTCATTGGCCGTTTGGACAGCGACGCGTCGCCGGTCAGGGTGCTGTCGAACTCCTGCGCGGCCAGCAGACCGGACAACAGGCGCATCGAAGTGCCGGAGTTACCCAGGTAGATCGGGCCCGGCGCAGGCTTGAGACCATGCAAGCCGACACCGTGGATCGTCACGCGGCCGTGGTGCGGCCCTTCGATGACCACCCCCATGTCGCGGAACGCTTGCAGCGTCGCCAGGGCGTCTTCGCCCTCGAGGAAGCCTTCCACCTCGGTCACGCCTTCGGCCAGGGAGCCGAGCATGATCGAGCGGTGGGAAATCGATTTATCGCCCGGTACACGAATACGCCCGCTCAGGGAGCCACCAGGTTGTGCCAGGAAAATCAGATCGTTGGAATTCATAGCGTCCACATAGGCCCGACGGGCCAGGATTTTACTGAAATGCTCGCGGGCCACCCTGGCGCGTGTGAAAACGCCCAGCAATTGGTGCCCGTCCCCTGCATCGACCGCGTCGCGCAAAGCGTCGAGGTCGCTGCGAAATGTATCGAGTGTGCGCAGGACAGCTTCGCGGTTGGCGAGGAAGATGTCGTGCCACATGACCGGGTCACTACCGGCGATTCTCGTGAAATCGCGGAAACCGCCGGCAGCGTAACGGAAGATCTCAAGATTTTCATTGCGTTTGGCCAATGAATCCACCAGACCGAACGCCAACAGGTGCGGCAAATGACTGGTGGCGGCCAGGACTTCGTCGTGACGCCCGACCTGCATGTGCTCGACATCGGCACCCAACTCGCGCCACAAGCGGTCCACCATCGCCAGCGCAGCCGGATCGGTCTGCTCCAGCGGCGTCAATATGACCTTGTGACGGCGAAACAGCCCGGCGTTGGAAGCTTCCACACCGCTCTGCTCGGAACCGGCAATCGGATGACCCGGCACGAAGCGCGCCGGCATCCCGCCAAAGGCTTCGGTGGCCGCGCGCACGACGTTGCCCTTGGCACTGCCGACATCGGTCAGGATCGCCTGCCCCAGGTCCATGGTCGCCAGCCGCGCCAGGAGTTTTTCCATGGCCAGGATCGGCACTGCCAACTGAATCACGTCAGCGCCCTGGCACGCAGCCGCCAAGTCATCTTCGCAGCGGTCCACCACGCCCAGCTCCACCGCCAGCTTGCGCGACTGCGGATCCAGGTCGACGCCGACCACCTCGCGGCACAGGCCGCTTTCGCGCAAGCCCTTGGCGAACGAACCACCGATCAGTCCCAGACCGACCACCACCAGGCGACCGATCATAGGTGCAGCAGGTTGCAGTGAAGTGACATCAACCACGAGCCAGGACCTTGCTCAACGCCTCGAGGAAACGGCTGTTTTCCGCTTGCAGGCCGACGGTGACGCGCAGATGGTTCGGCATGCCGTAATTGGCCACCGGACGCACGATCACGCCTTCACGCAACAAGCCCTGGAATACAGGCGCAGCAACACGACCCAGGTCGACGCAGATGAAGTTGCCTTTCGACGGAATCCAGCCCAGGCCCAGCTCACGGAAGCCGGCCTCCAGCTGCTGCATGCCAGCCTCGTTCAGGCGACGGCTCTGCGCCAGGTACTCTTCATCCTGGAGCGCAGCGCAGGCAGCGGCCAGGGCAAAGCTGTTGACGTTGAACGGCTGGCGCACGCGGTTCAGCACATCGGCCACCACGGCGGTAGACAGGCCGTAGCCGACCCGCAGCGATGCCAGGCCATAGGCCTTGGAAAACGTGCGCGAAACCAGCAGATTCGGATACGCCGCGAGGAAGTCCAGGCCATCGGGCAGGTCGCTGCCTTCGGCATATTCGATGTACGCCTCGTCCAGCACCACCAGCACGTGCTCCGGGACGTCCTGCAGGAAGTCGTCCAGGGCCTGGGCATCGAACCAGGTACCGGTCGGGTTGTTCGGGTTGGCGATGAACACCACCCGGGTATTGGCATCGATGGCCGCCAGCATGGCCGGCAGATCGTGCCCCCAGTCCTTGGCCGGAACCACGTGGGCGTCGGCACCGACCGCCTGGGTGGCGATCGGATAGACCGCAAACGCATGCTCGCTGAATACCGCATTGAGGCCCGGCGCCAGGTAAGCACGTGCCACCAGTTCGAGAATGTCGTTGGAGCCGTTGCCCAGGGTCACCTGGTTCAGCTCGACACCACAGCGCTCGGCCAGCAGGCTTTTCAAGGCAAAGCCATTGCCATCGGGATAACGGGTCAGCTCGGCCAGTTCGTCACGGATCGCCGCCAGCGCCTTGGGACCGGCACCCAGCGGGTTCTCGTTGCTTGCCAGTTTGACGATGCTGGCCGGATCCAGATCCAGCTCGCGAGCCAGTTCGTCCACGGGCTTGCCCGGAACGTAAGGCGAAAGTTGTTGCACGCCTGGCTGTGCCAGGGCGAGGAAGTTGCCACTCATTTGCTATCCGCCCTTAAAGAACTGCCTTGGGGTAGGAACCCAGCACCTTGAGTGCCACTGCTTCCTGACTGATTTTCTCCAGCACACCTTTTACCAGCGGATCGCGGTGGTGGCCGACGAAGTCGATGAAGAATACGTAGGTCCATTTACCGCTGCGCGACGGACGAGTCTCGATCCGGGTCAGATCGATGCCATTGTCGTGGAACGGCACCAGCAGTTCATGGAGCGCACCGGGTTTGTTGCTCATGGAAACGATGATTGAGGTCTTGTCGTCACCGGTCGGTGGCACTTCCTGGTTACCGATCATCAGGAATCGCGTGGAGTTGTCCGGACGATCCTCGATTTTCTCAGCCAGGCGGGTCAGCCCGTAGAGGCCGGCCGCCATGTCGCCGGCGATCGCCGCCGAGTTCCACTCCCCCTTGACCCGCTTGGCCGCCTCGGCGTTGCTCGATACCGCCACGCGCTCGACATTTGGATAATGGGCGTCCAGCCACTTGCGGCACTGGGCCAGGGATTGGGCGTGGGAATAGATCCGGCTGATGCTGTCGGTCTTGGTGTTCTCGCCCACCAGCAGGTGATGGTGGATGCGCAGCTCGACTTCGCCACAGATCACCATGTCATGCTCGAGGAAGCTGTCCAGCGTGTGGTTGACCGCGCCTTCGGTGGAGTTTTCCACCGGCACCACGCCAAAATTCACCGCGCCGGCCGCGACTTCGCGGAAGACCTCGTCGATGGCCGCCATCGGCTTGCTGATCACAGCATGGCCGAAGTGCTTCATGGCGGCGGCCTGGGTGAAGGTCCCCTCAGGGCCCAGGTACGCCACTTTCAACGGTTGCTCGAGAGCCAGGCACGACGACATGACTTCGCGGAACAGCCGCGCCATTTCTTCGTTGCTCAGCGGGCCCTTGTTGCGCTCCATGACCCGCTTGAGCACCTGAGCTTCACGCTCGGGGCGATAGAACACCGGCACTTCACCCTCGGCAAGGGAGGCCATTTTCACCCGAGCGACTTCCTGGGCGCAGCGCGCGCGCTCGCTGATCAGCTCCAGGACTTTTTCGTCCAGGGCATCGATGCGCAGGCGCAGCGCCTTGAGTTCTTGCTCTGACATCAGCCGTGTTCCTTCTCGAACTCTGCCATGTAGGCGATCAGTGCGTTGACCGCATTGATGTCCACGGCGTTGTAGATGGAGGCGCGCATGCCACCGACCGAGCGATGGCCCTTGAGGTTCAGCAGCCCGCGCTCGTCGGCGCCCGCCAGGAACGGTTTGTCGAGACGGTCGTCGGCCAGCCGGAACGGCACGTTCATCCAGGAGCGGTCGGTCTTGTTGATCGGGTTGCTGTAGAGGCCGCTGGCATCGATGAAGTCGTAGAGCGTGCGCTGCTTCACTTCATTGAGCTTGCCGATGGCTTCGACACCGCCCTGCTCTTTCAGCCACTCGAATACCAGGCCCGACAGGTACCAGGCCAGGGTCGGCGGCGTGTTGTACATCGAGCCGTTGTCGGCCGCGACCTTGTAGTTGAGCATGGTCGGGCACACGGAACGGGCATGCCCAAGCAGGTCTTCACGAATGATGCTGACCAGGATACCGCTCGGGCCGATGTTCTTCTGGGCGCCAGCGTAGATCATGCCGAAACGGGAGATATCCACGGGGCGCGAAAGGATGTCCGAAGACATGTCGGCCACCAAGGGCACGTCGCCGGTTTCCGGGATCCAGTTGAATTCCAGGCCGCCGATGGTTTCGTTCGGTGCGTAATGAACGTAGGCCGCGTCCTTGGACAGGTTCCACTCGTTCTGGCCGGGAATGGCGAAATAGTCGTAGGGCTTGGCGGTGGCGGCAACGTTGACGTGGCCATAACGCGAGGCCTCTTCAATGGCTTTCTGCGACCAGATACCGGTGTCGATGTAGTCGGCCTTGCCGCTTTCCGGCAGCAGGTTCAACGGGATCTGGGCAAATTGCTGGCTCGCGCCGCCCTGCAGGAACAACACCTTGTAGTTGGACGGGATGTTCAGCAGATCGCGCAGGTCCTGTTCGGCCTTGGTGGCAATGGACACGAACTCATCGCTGCGATGGCTCATTTCCATGACGGACAGGCCCTTGCCATGCCAGTCGAGAAGTTCACCCTGGGCACGCTTCAGGACCGCTTCAGGAAGCGCCGCCGGGCCGGCACAGAAGTTATAGGCTCTCTTGCTCACATCCAATCTCGCTCTGATCTGGTGGTCACACATTAATACGGTATCAGCGGGTGCCCATTGTGGGAGCAAGGCTTGCCCGCGATTACAGACTTGCATTCAACATGAATGTCGACTGATCAATCGCTATCGCGGGCAAGCCTTGCTCCCACAGCTCGCTCCCACAGTTGAGCTGTCATGCACAGTCTCGCAAATTTTCAAAAGGGACAAACAACAAGGGGGCGAATCTTCATCCGCCCCCTGCGTGTCCGCTTATTCCTGCGGTTCTTCTTCGTCTGCGGCAGCGTCGAGCGATTGATCCTCGCCGGTCATGTCGTCGACATCGGCACCCAGGGTACCGTCGAACGCCACGCCATCATCCTCGCCTTCCAGCTCTTCGCCTTCGACTTCAGACGGCTCCTGCACCCGCTCAAGCCCCACCAGCGTTTCATCGCTGGCCAGCTTGATCAGCGTCACGCCCTGGGTGTTACGGCCCAGGCTCGACACTTCGTCGACCCGCGTACGCACCAGGGTGCCCTGGTCGGAGATCAGCATGATCTCTTCGCCATCGAGCACCTGGACCGCGCCGACCAGACGGCCGTTACGCTCGTTGCTGACCATGGCGATCACGCCCTGGCCGCCGCGCTTGTACTCTGGGAACTCGCTGATGGCGGTACGCTTGCCATAACCACGCGCCGAAGCGGTGAGGATCTGGCTGCCTTCTTCGGGAATCAGCATGGAAATCAGCTTCTGGCCTTCCGGCAGGCGCATGCCGCGCACACCGCGGGCGGTACGGCCCATGGCGCGAACGTCGGACTCCTTGAAGCGGGTAACCTTGCCACCGTCGGAGAACAGCATGACCTCACGCTCGCCGTCGGTGATGGCGGCGGAAATCAGCACGTCGCCTTCGTCCAGCTCCAGGGCGATCAGGCCCACGCTGCGCTGGCGGCTGAAGGATTCCAGCGGGGTCTTCTTGACGGTGCCGTTGGCGGTCGCCATGAATATGTAGTGGCCTTCGGTGTATTCCTCGACCGGCAACATGGTGGTGATGTACTCACCGTCGTCCAGCGGCAGCAGGTTGACCAGCGGACGACCACGTGCGGCGCGGGACGCCTCGGGGATTTCGTAGGTCTTGAGCCAGTACACCTTGCCCTTGCTGGAGAACAGCAGCAGCGTGGTGTGGCTGTTGGCAACCAGCAGGTGGGCGATATAGTCCTCGTCCTTGACGCCAGTAGCCGACTTGCCTTTGCCGCCGCGACGCTGGGCCTGGTAGGCCGCCAGCGGCTGGGTCTTGGCGTAGCCGCCGTGGGAAATGGTCACCACGCGTTCTTCTTCCGGGATCATGTCGCCCAGGGTCAGGTCCAGGCGCGCATCGAGGATCTCGGTGCGGCGCACGTCGCCGTATTCGGCGCGGATCACTTCCAGTTCTTCGCGGATCACTTCCATCAGGCGCGTGGCGCTGTTGAGGATGCGGATCAACTCGCCGATCTGGTTGAGGATCTCCTGGTACTCGGCCAGCAGCTTCTCGTGTTCCAGGCCGGTCAGGCGGTGCAGGCGCAGCTCCAGGATGGCTTGCGCCTGTTCCGGGGACAGGAAGTACTTGCCGTCGCGCAGGCCGTATTGCGGATCGAGGTTCTCCGGACGGCAGGAATCGGCGCCGGCACGCTCGACCATGGTCATCACCGCGCTGGATTCCCAAGGCGTGCTGATCAGCGCTTCCTTGGCTTCCGACGGCGTCGGCGAGGCCTTGATCAGGGCGATGACCGGGTCGATGTTCGACAAGGCAACGGCTTGGCCTTCCAAGATGTGACCACGCTCACGGGCCTTGCGCAGTTCGAACACGGTGCGGCGGGTGACCACTTCGCGACGGTGACGCACGAAGGCTTCCAGCAGGTCCTTGAGGTTCAGGATCCGCGGACGGCCATCGATCAACGCGACAATGTTGATACCGAACACGCTTTGCAGCTGGGTCTGGGCGTAGAGGTTGTTGAGGATCACCTCGGGCACTTCGCCACGGCGCAGCTCGATCACGACGCGCATACCGTCCTTGTCGGACTCGTCCCGCAGCTCGGTGATGCCTTCGAGCTTCTTCTCCTTGACCAGCTCGGCGATCTTCTCGATCAGACGGGCCTTGTTCAGCTGGTATGGGAGTTCGGTGATGACGATCTGCTGGCGGCCACCGACCTTGTCGATGTCCTCGACCGTCGAGCGGGCGCGCATATAGATGCGGCCGCGACCGGTGCGATAGGCCTCGATGATACCGGCACGACCGTTGATGATCGCGGCGGTCGGGAAGTCCGGACCGGGGATGTATTGCATCAGCTCATCGACGTTCAGCTCGGGGTTGTCGATGAGGGCCAGGCAACCGTCGATGACTTCACCGAGGTTGTGCGGCGGGATGTTGGTCGCCATGCCCACGGCGATACCGCTGGAACCGTTGACCAGCAGGTTCGGAATACGGGTCGGCATGACCGCCGGGATCATTTCGGTGCCGTCGTAGTTCGGCACCCAGTCCACGGTTTCCTTGTGCAGGTCGGCCAGCAGCTCGTGGGCGAGCTTGGTCATGCGCACTTCGGTGTATCGCATGGCCGCGGCGTTGTCGCCGTCCACGGAGCCGAAGTTGCCCTGGCCGTCTACCAGCAGGTAGCGCAGGGAAAATGGCTGCGCCATCCGGACGATGGTGTCGTACACGGCAGTGTCGCCGTGGGGGTGATACTTACCGATCACGTCACCGACGACACGGGCGGATTTCTTGTACGGCTTGTTGAAGTCGTTGCCCAGCTCGCTCATCGCGAACAACACGCGCCGGTGCACGGGCTTCAAGCCATCGCGCGCATCCGGCAGCGCCCGCCCGACGATCACGCTCATTGCGTAGTCGAGGTAGGACTGTTTCAGCTCGTCTTCGATATTGACCGGGAGGATTTCTTTGGCCAGTTCGCCCATGAGAAGCCTGATTCCTTTTTCTGGTGAAACCTCGTCACATCCAGACGGGACGAACGAAGCTCGCCGCTACAGGACAAGTGCCGTGCAGCGACTTACGACAAATCAACGAGTTATGCCATGGATCTGCGCAGTAAAGACCGCTTCGTGAAGCGGCCCTGGAAACCGCCGGATGTTATCACAAGAGCCGCCACGCACCTATCCCCCTGATGCGCATGGAGCATAGTTAGTTGACCGGTGACAGGCTGAAATGGGACGAGAGGGGCTTAGAAGCGCTGCGGCTGGAGAAATTGCACTCAAATGCAAGAAGATTCGCAGGTTTCAAGGGCCTCATCGCGAGCAGGCTCGCTCCCACGGGAGTGCTTTGTATGCCCAGGGTTACTGGCACACCACAATTCCCTGTGGGAGCGAGCCTGCTCGCGATGGCAATGCACCAGACAAACACTGTCTCAATGCAGGCGCTTGCGACACATCAATTGTGCCATCTTCGCGGTATCCGGACGCTCGACGATACCCTTCTCGGTGACGATGGCATCGATCAGGTCCGCCGGCGTGACGTCGAACACCGGGTTGAACGCTTCCACATCAGCGCCGACCCGCTTGCCGCCGACTTCCAGCAGTTCGCGCCCGTCGCGCTCTTCGATCGGGATGTCCTCGCCGCTGGCCAGGCTCATGTCGATCGTCGAGCTCGGCGCCACCACCATGAAGCGCACGCCGTGGTGCATCGCGCAAACCGCCAGTTGATAGGTGCCGATCTTGTTCGCCACGTCACCGTTGGCGGTGATGCGGTCGGCGCCGACGATCACCCAGGTCACGCCCTTGGTCTTCATGATGTGGGCGGCAGCGGAGTCGGCGTTGAGGGTCACCGGGATGCCCTCGTTGGCCAACTCCCACGCGGTGAGGCGCGAGCCCTGCAGCCATGGACGGGTTTCGTCGGCGTAGACCCGCTCGACCATCCCCTCGATGAATGCACCGCGAATCACCCCCAGGGCCGTGCCGAAGCCACCGGTGGCCAGGGCACCGGTGTTGCAATGAGTCAGGATGGCCTGGGCATTGCCCTGGTGCTTGCGGATCAGGTCGACGCCAAGTTGGGCCATGGTCAGGTTGGCTTCACGGTCACTTTCGTGAATGGCGATCGCTTCGGCCTCAAGGGCGGCCAGCGGCTCGGCATGCTCTTTCAAGCGCGCCAGGCGGTCACGCATCCGGTCGAGGGCCCAGAACAGGTTCACCGCCGTCGGCCGGGACTCGGCCAGCAACGTGAAGTCAGCTTCCAGCGCCGCTCCCCAGTCCCCGCCCTCGGCCACCCTCGCCCGGGCGGCCAGCACTACGCCATAAGCCGCGCTGATGCCGATGGCCGGCGCGCCGCGCACCACCATCGTACGAATCGCCTCGGCCACGCCAGCCGCGCTGGTGTAGGCGATCCAGTTTTCCTCGAACGGCAAAACACGCTGATCCAGCAGGTACAGGGCGCCATCCCGCCAATCGATGGCCTTCACCTTCTCCGCAGCCAACAGTTGATCGCGCATCCTACACTCCGCACTCTTGAACAAAGCCGCCGATTATAGCGATCCCTGCGTGATGACGCTCGGGTATACTTCGCCATCCTTTATAACCCATGGAACCGATCCACGATGCCCAAGCCTGCCGTTGCGCTCGACTTACTATTGCTGCCGACCTGGTTGGTGCCTGTCGAACCCGCCGGTGTGGTACTCAAGGATCATGGCCTGGGTATCCGCGACGGTTGCATCGTGTTCATCGGCCCACGGGCCGAAGCCCTGAAATGTGAGGCTGCCCAGGTTCGCGAGCTGCCGGGCATGCTGCTCAGCCCGGGCCTCATCAACGCCCACGGCCATGCGGCGATGACGCTGTTCCGCGGCCTGGCCGACGACCTGCCCCTGATGACCTGGCTCGAACAGCATATCTGGCCGGCCGAGGGCAAATGGGTCGATGAGGACTTCGTGCGCGACGGCACCGACCTGGCGATCGCCGAGCAGATCAAGGGCGGCATCACCTGTTTCTCTGACATGTATTTCTACCCCAAGGTTGCCAGCGAACGCGTCCATAACAGCGGCATCCGCGCGCAAATCGCCATTCCGATCCTCGATTTCCCGATTCCCGGGGCCGCCAGTGCCGACGACGCCATTCGTCAGGGCATCGAATTATTCGGCGACCTCAAGCACCATCCGCGGATCAAAGTCGCATTCGGCCCGCATGCGCCCTACACCGTGGGCGATGAGAACCTGGAGAAAATCCGTGTGATTGCCGAAGAGCTGGACGCGGCCATTCATATGCACGTTCACGAAACCGCCTTCGAAGTGCAGCAGGCTGTGGAGAACACCGCTGAGCGGCCAATGGCTCGCCTGGGGCGGCTTGGCCTGCTGGGGCCGCGTTTTCAGGCTGTGCACATGACTCAGATCAGCGATGAAGACCTGGCCTTGCTGGTAGAAAGCAATTGCAGCGTGATCCATTGCCCGGAATCGAACCTGAAGCTGGCCAGTGGTTTCTGCCCGGTGGAGCGCTTGTGGCAGGCCGGCGTCAATGTAGCGGTCGGCACCGATGGCGCGGCGAGCAACAACGACCTGGACCTGCTGGGGGAAACCCGCACCGCCGCCCTGTTGGCCAAGGCTGTCGCCGGCTCGGCCACAGCCCTGGATGCCCATCGGGCGCTGCGCATGGCCACGCTCAATGGCGCCCGGGCGCTGGGCATCGAGGCCACCGTCGGCTCCCTGGAAGTCGGCAAGGCCGCCGACCTGGTGGCCTTCGACCTGTCGGGACTGGCCCAGCAACCGATCTACGACCCGGTGTCGCAGCTGATCTACGCCACCGGCCGCGATTGCGTGAAACACCTGTGGGTGGCCGGCAAGCCGTTGCTTGAAGACGGCCGGCTGACCCGCCTGGATGAACCGCAACTGACCGCCACGGCCCAGGCCTGGGGTCGCCGCATCAGCGGTCACGACGAATAACCCTGCCTCTTGAGCCACGGCTCGGGGCCACTGATTTTTTCAAGTTTTTCGAGGATCTGCACATGAGCAACGTCGACCACGCCGAAATCGCCAAATTCGAAGCCCTGGCTCACCGCTGGTGGGACCGCGAAAGCGAGTTCAAGCCGCTGCACGATATCAACCCGCTGCGGGTCAACTGGATCGACGAGCGGGTCAACCTGGCCGGCAAGAAAGTGCTCGACGTCGGCTGCGGCGGCGGCATTCTCAGCGAAGCCATGGCCCAGCGCGGGGCAACGGTGATGGGCATCGACATGGGCGAGGCGCCGCTGGCGGTGGCGCAGCTGCACCAACTGGAGTCCGGCGTCAGCGTGGAGTACCGGCAGATCACCGCCGAAGCCCTGGCCGAGGAAATGCCCGCTCAGTTCGACGTGGTCACCTGCCTTGAAATGCTCGAACACGTGCCGGACCCATCCTCGGTCATCCGCGCCTGCTTCCGCATGGTCAAGCCCGGCGGCCAGGTGTTCTTCTCCACCATCAACCGCAACCCGAAGGCATACCTGTTCGCCATCATCGGCGCTGAATACATCATGAAGCTGCTGCCTCGGGGCACCCACGACTTCAAGAAGTTCATCCGCCCCTCCGAGCTGGGCGCCTGGAGCCGCGCGGCGGGTCTGACCGTCAAGGACATCATCGGCCTGACCTACAACCCGCTGACCAAGCACTACAAGCTGGCCGCCGACGTTGACGTCAACTACATGATCCAGACCCTGCGCGAGGAATAAGTCGATGCGTCTCAAAGCAGTTCTCTTCGACATGGACGGCACGCTGCTCGACACCGCGCCGGACTTCATCGCCATCTGCCAGGCCATGCGCGCCGACCGTGGCCTGCCACCGATGAACACGCAGCACATCCGTGACGAAATTTCCGGCGGCGCCCGTGCGATGGTCGCGGTGACCTTTTCCATGGACCCGGAATCACCGGGCTTCGAGGAGCTGCGCCAGGAATTCCTCGATCGCTACCTCAAGGGTTGCGCGGTGCACAGCCATCTGTTCGACGGTATGGCCGAGGTTCTGGCCGATATCGAAGCCGCCAACCTGATCTGGGGCGTGGTCACCAACAAACCGGTGCGCTTCGCCGAGCCCATCATGCAGCAACTGGGCCTGGCCGAGCGCTCGAAGGTGCTGATCTGCCCGGATCACGTGAAAAACAGCAAGCCGGATCCGGAGCCATTGATCCTGGCGTGCAAGATGCTCGACCTGGACCCGGCCAGCGTGCTGTTCGTCGGCGACGACCTGCGGGACATCGAGTCCGGGCGTAGCGCCGGCACCAAGACCTGCGCGGTGACCTACGGCTACATCCACCCGGACGACAACCCCAAGCACTGGGGCGCGGACGTGGTAATCGATCACCCGTTGGCGTTGCGCGAAGTGCTGGATAATGCGTTGTGCAGTTGCTGAGCCGACGACTCCGTGTGGCAAGGCAATATAAGTAGATTTTTTTTTGTGGAGAGGGGATTTATCCCCGCTGAGGTGCGAAGCGCCTCCAAGAAATATCTGTCACTGCGGTGTATCAAGTAATACGCAGGGGGTCGCTTCGCGACCCAGCGGGGATAAATCCCCTCGCCACAGATCAAGTCCCGTCGCCACACCGTGCATCACCACGCATCGTTATGTTTCGTGAGGTTTTTTATGTTTGATTATTCCGCCCGCCCCGACCTGCTCAACGGCCGGGTCATCCTGGTGACAGGTGCCGGTCGTGGCATCGGCGCGGCTGCCGCCAAGGCCTACGCCGCCCATGGCGCCACCGTGCTGCTGCTGGGCAAGACCGAAGCCAACCTGACCCAGGTCTACGATGAAATCGAAGCGGCCGGCCATCCTCAGCCGGCGGTGATCCCCTTCAATCTCGAAACCGCCCTGCCCCATCAGTACGACGAACTGGCGGCCATGATTGAAACCGAGTTCGGTCATTTGGACGGCCTGCTGCACAACGCCTCGATCATCGGCCCGCGCACGCCGCTGGAACAACTGTCCGGCGAAAATTTCATGCGGGTGATGCAGGTGAACGTCAACGCCATGTTCATGCTCACCAGCACCTTGCTGCCGCTGCTCAAGCTGTCCACGGATGCGTCCGTGGTGTTCACGTCCAGCAGCGTGGGTCGCAAGGGTCGGGCATACTGGGGCGCTTATGGCGTGTCCAAGTTTGCCACCGAGGGGCTGATGCAGACCCTGGCCGACGAAGTCGATACCGTCGCGCCGATGCGTGCCAACAGCATCAACCCCGGCGCCACCCGTACCAGCATGCGCGCCCAGGCCTATCCTGGGGAAAACCCGCTCAATAATCCGACGCCAGAAGAGATCATGCCGGTCTATCTGTATTTGATGGGGCCGGACAGCAAGGGCGTCAACGGCCAAGCGTTCAACGCACAGTAGGCACCGCCCCTCACATCGCGGCGGTTTACCGTCGCGATGCTCACCCGCTTCAACGCCGAGCCAGGCGAACCGCCAAACCCATGTCGCGCGAAATCGGCGTGCCATGCGCGAGGTGTTTTCACTTCATTGATTTTCAATGGCTTTTATAAAAGTGAACGCACTGGCACGACTTTCGCTCTAACCCCTTCTAAACACGCCATGTCCGGCGGGTAACGGAGGTTGATACGAGGCCTGCGTCAGCCAGGGAAAGCAGACTAGACTCAAATCAGCGTCCTACGGGATTGACGGGCCAGTACGATACCCAGCCCAAAGCCACCTCATCCAGCCTGCCAGGACAGATTCTGCTTAGGGGCTCACGCCAAATGAAAACGCCCATCCAGACCAACGCGATTGATTTCGACAGCGCCAAACTGCAGCGCCTGGGCTTCGGTCAACCGTCACCGCTCGTCGCACGGTCCGCCAGCCTTTCGCAGCTGCGTCAGCAATTGAGTCAGCAATTGCAGACCAGCCTGGAACCACAGCGGATCCTGGGCCTGTTTTTCCGTGAAGTTCAACGACTGGTGCCACTGGATGCGCTGGCCTATCAGCACAAGCCCAGCGACCTGCGGCTGGAATTCGGTCAACGCGGGCATCATCTGCTCAGTTACAACCTCAGCCATGAAGACGAACATCTGGGTGAGTTGGTGTTCCGTCGCAATCAGCGCTTCAGCGACGCGGAGCAGAGTGATCTCGAGTCAGTGATGTCCACCCTGTTGTTTCCACTGCGCAACGCCCTGCTCTACCGCGCCGCCACCCAGAGCGCCCTGCGCGATCCATTGACCGGAACCGGCAACCGCATCGCCATGGACCAGGTCATGGAGCGGGAAATCGACATGGCCAGGCGTCATATGCAGCCGTTGTCGCTGCTGATGCTCGACATCGATCACTTCAAGCGCATCAATGACACCTACGGCCATGGCGCCGGCGATGAGGTACTCAAGGCCGTTGCCGAGTCGATCAAGGATCAATTGCGCAACGTGGATATGGTGTTCAGGTTCGGCGGCGAGGAGTTTCTGATCCTGCTTTCCAATACCAGCCGGGAAGCCGCTGCCACGATTGGCGAGCGACTGCGCTATGCGGCCCAGTTGCAGGATTATTTCGCTGCCGGCGTCAGGATCGAGCTGACGGTCAGCCTCGGCTGCGCGACGCTGCTGCCGGGTGAGTCCATGGAAAGTCTGCTGCGCCGGGTCGACAGCGCGTTGTATGTGGCCAAACGCGAAGGACGGAACCGGTTGGCGATGGCGGGTTGAATCAAGATTGGCATGCCAGGCCGAGTGTGGGAGCGAGCCTGCTCGCGATAGCGATCCGGCAGCCAACCTCCCCGTTGGCTACCGGACCGCTTTGCGAGCAGCTCGCTCCCACATCGGTCAGCTAGGCATCAGCTCCCGGCCAGTGCCAGGCGCTCGCGGGGGGATGCCGATTTTCCGGCCGCCTCCGACTGTTCCAGCTGCATGCAACGCTCAAGAAACAGGTACATGTAGTCGTAGCTTTTGCACACGGCCTGGCGCAGTTCGGTCTGCAAGGCCTGGCTCGGATTCATGCCCCCCAGCGTACAGATGATTTCCAGCGCTTCCCACGGGTGGGCGTCATCGTACTGGGCGTGCATCTTCAGCCATTTCATGGCGCGCTTGCGGTCTTCCTCGGCGAAGGCCGCCGCGTAGATGCCATTGGAACACACCAGCGCCGACCACTCCCCGGTCGCGCCTTCAATGGCATAGTTGGTCGCTGCGATTGCCACGATCAGCGAGTCAGAAGAGCTGGTATGCCAGCACCAATGGCTCAAGGCATGGAGTTCGGGCGGTACCTGCTGTGCCTGCAGATCCTCCAGCGTCACACCGTGGGCGGCGCTCCAGTTCACCCAGTAGTCGGCGTGGTTGAGTTCGACACGGATATTGCGCATCAGCCAACGACGGGCCATGTCCTCGCCGGGATGGCGGGCAAAGCGGGTCTTGGTGAGGTTCTGTGCCATGTATAAGGCGAACTGTTCAACAACCGGCCAACCACCGATGAGGTAGTGGCGCATGGTCTTGGCGCTGAGCTTGTTGTCGCGCATGCGTTGATACAGCTCGTGTTCGACAACCCGGCGCTTGCTCTCGCCGCAATCGGCAATGAGCTGCTGTGCCCATTGTGGATAGCTTTTGGCGTCCATGAGCGGGCCTGTTCGGTTGAATGTGTCGATCACTGTCGGGCTCCTTTTGATTGTGATTTTTTTCCGGATCAACAAGAGGCTCAGCGGAACGTGCCGGGGGCCTTGAATAACAATGGCTGGGGCCGGGCCGGCCTGCATTGCAAGGTGTCACAGGTAAACAACTGCGGGCGCTCGATGACATACCCCTGAGCGTAATCCACTCCAATCTCCAGCAATGCCTGCTCGATCTGGGCAGTTTCCACAAACTCGGCAATGGTGCGCTTACCCATGACGTGGCCGATGTGGTTGATCACCTCGACCATTGCACGGTTAATCGGGTCGTCCAGCATATCCTTTACGAAACTCCCGTCGATCTTCAGGAAGTCTACAGGTAAATGTTTCAGGTAAGCGAATGAAGACATTCCGGCGCAAAAGTCATCCAGCGAAAAGTAACAACCCAAGCTCTTGAGTTCATTGATAAAGCGAATGGCACTGCCCAAATTCGAAATAGCGCTGGTCTCTGTAATTTCAAAACAAATCATTTCCGGCGGAATCGAATACGCCGCGAACTGTTTACGCAGGAAGTCGAGGAATGCCTGGTCTCCGATAGTCGTGCCTGACAGATTGATCGCACACATGGCCATGGGGCCCTGCCGCGAATCGTTCAGGCACTGGCGGATGATCTTGAAGACGTTCTCCACCACCCAACGGTCCAGGGACGTCATCAGGCCATAGCGCTCCGCCGCAGGGATGAAGCTGTCCGGCAGAATCATCCGGCCGGCTTCATCGTGCAGGCGCAACAGGATCTCAATGTGCCCGCCGCCATGGTCGCCCGGCCCCAGCGCGGCAATTTCCTGGGCATAGAGGCAGAAGCGGTTTTCCTCCAGGGCCATGTGCAAGCGCTGGACCCAGGCCATCTCACCGAAACGCAGGGACAACTCCGAATCATCGGCATGGTAGACCTGGACTCGGTTGCGCCCCTTTTCCTTGGCCATGTAGCAGGCCATGTCGGCGGCGCGCAGGGACGCCTCCAGGGTCGTCGGATTCTGGGCAATGTGCACCAGACCGATGCTCACGGTGGTCACGAACGGCCGGCCTTTCCAGACAAAGTGCAGGTTCTGCACGGTCTGGCGCAGCCCTTCGGCGATTTTCTCGGCGGCCTCCGGCGAACAATTTTCCAGCAAGATACCGAACTCATCCCCGCCCAGCCGGGCCAGGGTGTCGTTTTCTCGCAGTCCCGATTGCAGCAATGCGCAGATGTGCCGCAACAATTCGTCACCCGCCGCGTGGCCGCAGGTGTCGTTGACCAGTTTGAACTGGTCCAGGTCGAGGAACATCAAGGCATGGCGCCCGGCCTGGCGCGCCAGGTTATGCAGGGCCTGCTCGAGCCGGTATTCGAATTCCCGGCGGTTCGCCAGGCCAGTCAGCGCATCATGGGTGGCCTGCCATGACAGGTTGGCAATGTACTGGCGCTCCTGGGTCATGTCGTGCAGGACCAATACGGCGCCGCTGACCTTGCCCGCATGGCGGATTGGCGCCCCCACCAGCGTCACCGACACCGTGCTGCCATCCAGGCGCTGGATCAGTTTGGAATGTTCGCTACCGCCACCGAGCCGCCCGCTGAGGATGTGTTCGATCAGCGTCAGGCCTTCGGTCTGGGCATTGTCGTCGAGCAGATTGAACAGCGCGGCCAGGGGCAGGCCGGTGGCATGCTCGGCTTTCCAGTGGGTCATCGCCTCGGCGGCGGGATTCATGTAGGCAATGGCGCCTTCGACATCGGTGGTGATGACCCCATCGCCGATGGATTGCAAGGTGATCTGCGCCCGCTCCTTCTCCAGTTGCAAGGCGTTGGCGAACACCTGTCGCTGGGCCAGCAACTTGTGGGTACGCAACAAGGCCAGCACGATCAGCCCCAGAGCAGTGGCGAAGTTGGTCACCAGCAACAGGCGCAGGATAAAGCGCGAGCCCTCGCCCAGAGCGTCGCTGAAAGCCTTGGCGGCCGGGGTCACGGAGTCGTTGATGGCAAAGATCCGAGCCTTCCAGCCGCGGATATCGGTCTCTGAAGCGGTCCCCTCGGTAATGCTGTCGTGCATCTGCCGGGCGACGTTATCCAGCTCGATCAGATAGCCGTCGCCCACCGTCCACAGATCGATGGCCTCTTCCAGGTAACTGAAATGACGGAAATTCAGATAGAGCCAGATCAGGCTGGACACGTCGTCCGGGTGGTTTCCTCCTTGAAGGATGCCCGCCCGTGCCGCTTCCAGGTCCGGTGGCTGACGATCCAGCGCCACCCGCAGATCATGTCCGCCCTCGGGCACGGCAATGGCTTGCTGGTATTTGCGGAAGATTGTCTCATCACGGCTGTCGGCATAGAGATTGAGGTAGTAAATGGCGTCTTTCTGCCCCTTGGACCAGAGGCTTTCCCCCGCGACATAGCCGCGAACCGCCGACAATACATAGAGGCTGACACCTCCAAGCAATGCCTGAAATAGCACAACGGCAATGAAGGGCCAGACGATGCCCAACAACCGAGGCGTTCCGAGAGTCCGCTTTTGCTTCATGAGGTCCCTTGCACAGGCATTACCAATGAGCACCCGGGAGAAATCCGCTTCTGATTCCAGAGCCTAGGCCAGTTTTCGATCCTTGGAACGACTGGATCGAAGGATCGACAGGCTTTGGGTGGAAATTCGAAGAAATCGGGGGCGTTTGGCTGATTTTTTTGGATACTAAGCGCAGAAAATCACAGGAAACTCAAGGCTGCTGTATCTGTTGCAAATGACCGTAGAGTCGAGCGTACAGTCCACCCTCGGCAATCAACTGCAAATGGTCGCCGTCTTCGGCGATTTGCCCCCCGTCGAACACCAATACCCGATCCGCCTGTTTCACGGCGGATAACCGGTGGGCGATGATCAGCGTGGTGCGCCCGTTCAGGAAACGCGACAGGGCTTGATGAAGGTTGTACTCGGTGGCGGCGTCCAGCGCGGAGGTCGCTTCGTCAAGGATCACCACCCGCGGCTCGGCCAAAACCATGCGGGCAATGGCCAGACGTTGACGCTGCCCGCCGGACAGCCGCACCCCGGAACGCCCGACCACGCTCTCCAGCCCCTGGGGCAACGCGCGCACCGTGGCATCGAGCTGGGCGATGGTCAATGCCCGCCAGCAGGCCTCGTCACTGCAGTCGCGGCCCATGGAGAGGTTGGCCCGCACCGTGTCGTTGAACAAAGCAGGATGTTGCAGCACCACCGCGACATTTTCGCGGATGGTGTCCAGGCCGATCTCCTGCTGCGTGGCGCCGCCAAACCGGATGCTGCCCGACTGCGGCGTGTACAGGCCCAACAACAGCTGCACCAGGGTGCTCTTGCCGCCACCGCTGGCGCCAACGATGGCGACCTTTTCGCCGGGGGAGATGGACAGGTTCAACTGGTCGAGTACCAGCTCTTCGCCATAACCGAAGCTCAAGCCCTGGATGTCGATGCCCACGGTATCGTGGCCCTTGAACGGGTCGACACCGCCGGTGTACTGCGGTTCGTCGGCCCGGGCCAGGAGCTCGTTGATCCGGCTCAACGCGCCTCCGGCCGCGTAATAGGCGTACTGAAGATTCAACAGCTGTTCCACGGGACCGATCATGAACCAGAGGTAGCTGAACACCGCCAGCATCTGGCCAATGGACAGGTCGGAAAACAGCACGGTGAGCATCGCCGCCGCACGGAAAATGTCGATGCCGAACTGGAACAGCAAGCCGCTGGCGCGGCCCGACGCATCGCTTTTCCACTGGGAATTGACCGCATAGTCGCGCACCTCCCGGGCGCGCTGGCCCAGGCGTCCAAGGAAAAAGCCCTGGCGGTTACCGGCACGCACTTCCTGGATCGCGTCCAGGGTTTCGGTCAAGGCCTGGGTGAAGCGCGAGGTGCTGTCGTTCTCAAGTTTTTTGAGGTGCTTGACCCGCTTGCCCAACTGCACCGTGGCATAGATCACCAATGGATTGAACAACAGGATCAGCAGCGCCAGTTTCCAGTGCATCCACATCAGGATGCCGGCGGTGCCCACCAGCGTCAGCATCGCTACCAGGAAACGGCTGAGGGTTTCGCCAACGAATTTATCGAGGGTGTCCAGGTCGGTGACCAGATGAGCGGCCACGGTGCCGCTGCCCAGGCTCTCGTATTCCCCCAGGGAAATACGCTTGAGACGCTCGATCAGGCGGATACGGATGCGATAGACAATGTCTTTGGCGAGCCTGGCAAACAAGCGTGCCTGTAGCACGTTGAACAGCAACGCCCCGCATCGAAGGGTCAGGGTCACCAGCAGCATCAGCCCGATATAGCCGGCCGCACTTTGCCAAGCCGTCGGCAAGGCGTGGTTCATCACCTTCAAGGCGGCGTCGCCACGCCCCAGCAATACTTCGTCCACCAACAATGGCAACAGCAAGGGGATCGGCACGCTGCACAGCGTCGCCAGCACGGCCACGCCGTTGGCTATCCACAGGGCTTTCTTATGTTTGAGGGCCAGGCGACGGATTTCCGCCCAGCTCAATCGATCGACGCGCTGTGGCTCCGAGTCGCCATCCGGCAGATCAGGCACAGGCCGCCCGCTCCAGCCAGCGGCCAAGCAATGGAGACAGTTGACTCAAGGGCTGGTAACCGTTGGTAAGCAGGGCCAATTGGCCGTCGCGCTCGGCCAGTAGCGTGGGGAACCCGGCAATGCCGAGATCCTGCACCCAGGTGAAATCCGCCGCAGTGGCCGCATGTTGCTCGGCGCTGTCGAATGCCGCGGCAAACTCGATGCGTGGCAGGCCGGCCTGTTCGGCCAGTTCCACCAGAACGCTGGCATGGGTCACGTCGCGACCTTGCACATAAAAAGCTTGCTGGATCAGTTTCAGCAGCTTCCAGGCCAAGTCCGGCGCCAGGCTACGGGCCGTCACCACCGCCCGGCAGGCCGGCTCGGTGTCATAGACGAAACCGTCCGGCAACGCGCCCTCCAGCTTGAACGGCTGGCCCGTGGCCTGGGTGACAGCCTGCCAGTGCTCAAGGATGTAACGCCGGGTAGTGGGCTCCAGGGCCGAACCGCTGCCCGTGCGCAAACCGCCCACCACCAGATGCAGCTCCACGCCCTGGGCCCGCGCCTGCTCGACCAGTGCTTCGGCCACCGGCGCGAAGCCCCAGCACCAGGAACACATCGGGTCCATGACATACAGCAGGCGTGGCGGCATGATTCAGGCCTCGGAGGATGATTGCTTGTAGTTGTAGCCGATCGGGTGCGGCATGTTGCGAGCCTTGGCCAATTCGATCTGCTTTTGCCGGTCGATGGCACTGCGGCGGGTCTTCTCGCTCAGCTTGTCCCAGCAATGCGGGCAACTGATGCCCGGCACATAGTGCTCCGAAGCGCGATCTTCCACGCTCACCGGTGTACGGCACGCATGACATTGATCGTAGTCGCCTTCGCTGAGATCGTGGCGAACGGTCACACGGTTATCGAACACGAAGCAGTCGCCGCGCCATTTGGTTTCCTCCCGGGGAACCTCTTCGAGGTATTTCAGGATGCCACCCTTGAGGTGGAAAACTTCGTCGAAGCCCTGGCTGAGCATGTAGCTGGAAGCTTTCTCACAGCGGATGCCGCCGGTGCAGAACATCGCGACCTTCTTGTGCCTGGCCGGGTCGAAGTTGGCCTTGATGTAGTCGGGGAATTCGCGAAAGCTGGTGGTCTTGGGATCAATTGCGCCTTCGAAGGTCCCGATGGACACTTCGTAATCGTTGCGGGTATCGATCAGCAACACTTCCGGATCGCTGATCAGCGCGTTCCAGTCCTGGGGTTCGACATAGGTGCCGACCTGCTTGTTCGGATCCACGCCCTCGACGCCGAGGGTGACGATTTCCTTCTTGAGCTTGACCTTGGTGCGGTAGAACGGCTGCTCGTCGCAGTACGACTCCTTGTGATCGATGTCGATCATGCGCGGGTCGTTCTTGAGCCAGGCCAGCAAACCGTCGATGCCTTCGCGGGTGCCGGAGACCGTGCCGTTGATGCCTTCTTCGGCGATCAGCAGGGTGCCTTTGATACCGTTATCGAGCATCGCCTTGAGCAAGGGCTCACGCAGCTCGACGTAGTCTTCCAGGGTGACGAACTTATACAGTGCCGCCACGACAATGGGTTGTGTCATGGGTATTTCTCCAGGTGGCTACCCTCGTAAGGGGTGAACCGGATGCAAAAAAACGCGCCCTTGCAGGGCGCGGTGCGGATTCTAGCAAAAAACATTGGCATTGCAGGACTGGGATGCCCCGGCTTGATACAAATCTCTGTGGCGAGGGGATTTATCCCCGCTGGACTGCGAAGCAGGCCCAACGGCAACGACTCAATCGGAGCTGATACATCGGGTGGCTGGATTTAGGGCTGCTTCGCAGCCCAACGGGGATAAATCCCCTCGCCACAGATAAATCCCCTCACCACAGATAAATCCTCTCACCGCAGATAAATCCCCTCGCCACAAAAGCACACGACTCCCGTCAATCAGTGCTTGCTGCCACCAGCACAGGTCGGCGAAGCCGGGGCGGCGTCGATCTGTGCCCACTCCTCGGGGGTGTAGGTGTGCAGCGCCAACGCATGGAATTCGCCCATCAGCTCACCCAGCGTGCCGTAGACCTTCTGGTGGCGCTTGACCCGATTGAGCCCCTCGAACTGTCGGCTCACCACCACTGCCTTGAAGTGGGTCTGTAGCCCACGGCTGTGCATGTGGCTTTCATCCAGCACTTGCAGGTGCTCGGGCTGCAGGAGGCCGAGCGTTGATTCGATGCGTTGTTGCATGCTCATACCTGGCTCCGCTTACGGCTTTTTCTTGGCTGGTGCAGGCGCAGCGGATTTCGGCTCGAGCTCGGCGGTCATGTCCGCCAGTAGCTTGTTCACCACCGGCACGGCGCTTTCCAGCTTGGCCTGGGTCAGTTGGGCCGACTGCTGGGTCAGCTGGGGCATTTTCTCCAGGACTTTCTTGCCCAGGGGCGACTGGTAGAAAGCCACCAGATCCTTGAGCTCCGACTCGCTGAAGTTGGTAGTGTAGAGCTTGACCATGTCCGGTTTGAGCTTGTTCCAGCCGATGGCCTGGTCAAGCGCGGTGTTGGCCTTGGCCTGATAGGTTTCCAGAGTGGCTTTCTTCGACTCGGGAGCCTTGGTCTGTTCGAAGCGCTGGGCGAACATCTGTTGCACCTGCATGTACACCGGGGTGCCCAGTTTGTCAGCGTGTGCCAGGGTCAGGAACGCTTCGGCGCTGGCATTGTGACTGGCGGTATCGGCGAGAACAGGGCCGCTGGCACACACCAGAGCAACTGCGGTACAGATGGCGCGAAGACGGGTCATCGAGTTTCCTTATCTAACTGGCGAGGTAGAACCCCAAGGGCGACCATTCTGCGCCTAACAAACGCCAGGCCTCAACCCCGGTGCTTATCAGTCCCGATTGACGGACGGAACCGGTACCGCCCGACAGGGCCTAAACTGCGCATTCAGACCTATCAGGAGTTTGACCCAATGAGCCGTATCGAAACCGACAGCCTTGGCCAGGTTGAAGTCCCGGAGGACGCCTACTGGGGCGCCCAGACTCAGCGTTCCATGATCAACTTCGCCATCGGTAACGAACGTATGCCGCTGTCGGTGCTGCATGCCCTGGCGCTGATCAAGAAAGCCGCCGCGCGGGTCAACGACCGCAATGGCGACTTGCCCGCCGACATCGCCCGGCTGATCGAACAAGCCGCCGATGAAGTACTGGCCGGCCAGCACGACGATCAATTCCCGCTGGTGGTCTGGCAGACCGGTAGCGGCACCCAGAGCAACATGAACGTCAACGAAGTGATCGCCGGGCGCGCCAACGAGCTGGCGGGCAACCCCCGCGGCGGCAAGACCCCGGTGCACCCGAACGATCACGTCAACCGCTCCCAGAGTTCCAACGACTGCTTCCCCACGGCCATGCACATCGCCGCCGCCCAGGCCGTCCATCAGCAATTGTTGCCGGCCGTCAGCGAATTGTCCGGCGGACTGGCGGAACTGGCGGCGCGCCACATGAAACTGGTCAAGACCGGCCGCACCCACATGATGGATGCCACGCCGATCACCTTTGGCCAGGAACTGTCAGCCTTCATTGCCCAGCTCGACTATGCCGAACGGGCGATCCGTGCCGCGTTGCCGGCGGTCTGCGAACTGGCCCAGGGCGGCACGGCGGTCGGCACCGGGCTCAATTCGCCCCACGGTTTCGGCGAAGCGATTGCCGCAGAACTGGCAGCGCTGTCCGGTCTGCCGTTCGTCACCGCGCCGAACAAGTTTGCAGCGCTGGCGGGGCACGAGCCCCTGACCACGCTGTCCGGCGCGCTGAAAACCCTGGCCGTGACCTTGATGAAAATCGCCAATGACCTGCGCCTGCTGGGCTCCGGGCCGCGAGCCGGCTTCGCCGAAGTGAAATTGCCGGCCAACGAGCCAGGCAGTTCCATCATGCCCGGCAAGGTCAACCCGACCCAGTGCGAAGCCTTGTCGATGCTGGCTTGCCAGGTCATGGGCAATGACGTGACCATCGGCTTTGCCGCCAGCCAGGGCCATCTGCAACTGAACGTGTTCAAGCCGGTGATCATCCACAACCTGCTGCAATCGATCCGGCTGCTGGCCGACGGCTGCAGCAACTTCCAGCAACACTGCATCGCCGGGCTCCAACCCGATGGCGAGCAGATGGCGGCGCACCTGGAGCGCGGGTTGATGCTGGTGACGGCGTTGAACCCGCATATCGGCTACGACAAGTCCGCCGAGATCGCCAAGAAGGCCTACAGCGAAGGGCTGACCCTGCGCGAGGCAGCGTTGCAGCTGGGCTACCTGACCGATGAGGAGTTCGATGCCTGGGTGCGGCCGGAAAACATGCTGGAAGCCGGTAGCCAGGGCTGAGTCCTGGTTGACAGGGAGCGAGCCTTCGCGAGCAGGCTCGCTCCCACAGGGGATCTTCAGGGTATTCAAATCCTGGGGTCGACCGGGGCTCCTTGTGGGAGCGAGCCTGCTCGCGATAAGGCCGCTATCGCCCTAAAGCCAACCGCTCACGCCGGGCCCTCAGCCCGGCCATCAGCGAAGGCCCCAACGCCACCAGCGCCGACCCCACCACCACCAGCACCGCCCCGCCATACCCCAACAGATTGATCTGCTCGGCATGCACATAGTCGGGCCACCACCACGCAGCCACGGCCACCGCCGCGAAGGTCACCAGCGGCGTGATCGCCAGGGTCGCGCTGACCCGTGAGGCTTCCCAGTGGGCCAGGGCTTCGGCAAATGCGCCGTAGGCAATCAGGGTGTTGAGGCAGCAGGCAAACAACAGCCAGCCTTGCAGCGGGCTCAGCTGCAGCGCTTCCAGCGGATGGACCCACGGCGTGAGCAGCAACGCGCAGAACAGGTAGATCACCATCATCACCTGTAACGAATTCCACACCGTCAACAACTGCTTCTGGCCCAAGGCGTAGAACGTCCAGACCGCCGACGCCAGCAACACCATCAAGACCCCGGTGGTGTATTGGCTCAGGGAGGTCAGCAACTCGGCGAGGCGCTGGTTGAAAAACAGCGTGAAGCCGATCAGCAGCACCAGCAGGCCAATCCCCTGCCCCAGGCTGAAACGTTCCTTGAACACAAAGAGGCTGGCGACCAGCAGCAGGATCGGTCCCATCTGCACCACCAGCTGCGCGGTGCCGGGGCTCAAGCGATTCAGGCCCATCAGGTACAGCACATAGTTGCCCACCAGCCCCAGCACCGCCATCGCCACCAACCAGCCACCCCGCGGACCGAGCACCTTGCGGCTGGGCAGGCGTCGGGTGGCAGCCAGATAAATGAACAGCAAGCCGCCGGACACCAGCAAGCGAAACCAGGTCACGGTGACCGGGTCCATCACCTGCAACACCTGCTTGAGCTTGATCGGCAGGATTCCCCACAACAGGGCGGTCAACAGGGCGAGAAACAGGCCATAGACCCAGCGACCGGACGAAATGTGCATGCAATCCCCGAGGCTCAAGAAAAGAGCGACTATTCTAGTGGGAGATGGCTCGGCGACACAGGGACAGTTACGCACTAACAGTTCAAAGGTCGTTCGCGGAAAGGGAAGGTGGCACATTGCCGCCTATCGGCTGGCCAAGCGCCATTTGATGCCAACGAATAAACTTCACTCAACCGATTTCTACGTTTCTTGGAGCCCCCATGCTTGGCAAACGCGCCCAGGACCTCGCCCCTGCGATGGTCTTTCCCAGTGACCGGATCTGCCGGATAAACGGTGAATTCTATTTCAGTACCCGGGAAGGCACCCAGGAAGGACCGTTTGCCAACCGCGAGGCCGCGGAGCAAGAAGTCGCGGCGTATATCGAGCGGATGCAGAAGGCGCTTGAGATCGCCAGCTGAACCACCGCTCAGCCTGCGACGAGGGGATTTATCTGGGGTGAGGAGTTTATCCCGCTGGGCTGCGTAGCAGCCCTATCACAGCTGACTCAATCTACCTGATACACCGAGTCGCCTGGTTTTGGGGCTGCTACGCAGCCCAGCGGGGATAAATCCCCTCGCCACAAATAGTGTCTTTCCTCGGCTTCGTGTTTAACGCACCGCCTCGAACAACCCTGTCGCCCCCATCCCGCCGCCCACGCACATGGTGACGATGCCGTAGCGCAACTTGCGCCGTTGCAGCTCTCGCACCAGATGGCCGACCTGGCGCGAGCCGGTCATGCCGAATGGATGGCCGATGGCAATCGAGCCGCCATTGACATTGTATTTCTCATTGTCGATTTCCAGGCGATCACGGCTGTACAGGCACTGGGACGCGAACGCCTCGTTGAGCTCCCACATATCAATATCAGCGACCCGCAATCCCTTGGCCTTGAGCAGTTTCGGCACCGAGAACACCGGACCGATGCCCATTTCGTCCGGCGCGCAACCGGCCACAGTGAAGCCGCGGAAAAACGCCTTGGGCTTGAGCCCCAGCGCCAGGGCCTTTTCCAGGCTCATCACCAAAGTCATCGAGGCGCCATCGGACAGTTGCGATGAGTTGCCCGCCGTCACCGAACCGTCTTCGGCGAACACCGGCTTCAGGCCGGCCAGGCTTTCGTAGGTGGTGTCCGGGCGGTTGCAATCGTCACGGTCGACCACGCCATCAAGCATCTGCACGGCACCGGTATTTTTATCCTCCACCTTGTACTTGACCGCCATCGGTACGATCTCGTCTTCGAACAGCCCTGCCGCCTGGGCCCGGGCAAGGCGTTGCTGGCTCTGCAAGGCATAGCGGTCCTGCGCCTCGCGGCTGACCTGGTAACGGCGGGCGACGATCTCGGCGGTCTGGCCCATGGGGAAATAGATCCCGGGTATCTGCTCCTGAAGCAGCGGGTTGATCAAGTTGTCGGTATTGACGCTTTTCATCGTCAGGCTGATGGATTCCACACCCCGGCGACGATGATCTCGCTGCACCCGGAGGCGATCTGGTTGGCGGCAATAGCGATGGCTTGCAGGCCCGAGGAACAGAAGCGGTTGAGGGTCATGCCGGCGGTGCCGATGCCCAGGTGGGAAAGCACCGCCACATTACGGCCGATGTTGTAGCCCTGTGCCCCCTCGTTGGAGCCGGCACCGACAATGCAGTCTTCGACACTGGCCGGGTCGATGTCATTGCGCGTCAACAGTGCGTTGACGCAATGGGCCGCCATGTCGTCCGGGCGGGTCATGTTGAACTTGCCGCGAAACGACTTGGCCAGGCCGGTCCGTACGCTGTCGACGATCACTACTTCACGCATGGCTGTTCCTCATTGCTGTAGGCGGTCAAGAATGGATCGAGCATAAATCCACCGCATAACCGACTGCGACAATCATTCACCCCGCATATGCGACCTCATCGCCAGTTACTTCCCGCTGCGCTTGAACGCCGCCTCCAGCGCCTCATTGAGGGTGCGCAACACCTTGACCCGGGCCCAGCGCTTGTCATTGGCCTCCACCAGGGTCCAGGGCGATATTTCGGTACTGGTGCGGTCGACCATGTCGCACACCGCCGACCGGTAGGCGTCCCACTTGTCACGGTTGCGCCAGTCGTCCTCGGTGATCTTGAAGCGCTTGAAGGGGATTTCCTCGCGCTCCTGGAAGCGCTCGAGCTGAGTCTCCTTGTCGATGGCCAGCCAGAACTTGACCACCACCACGCCGGCGTCGGCAATCTGCTCTTCAAAATCATTGATCTCGCCATAAGCCCGCAGCCAGTCGGCCCGACTGCAGAAGCCTTCGACCCGTTCCACCAACACCCGCCCATACCAGGAACGGTCGAATACGGTGAATTTGCCCCGCGCCGGAATATGCCGCCAGAATCGCCACATGTAGGGATGGGCCCGCTCTTCTTCGGTGGGCGCGGCAATCGGCACGATGCTGTACTGGCGCGGATCGAGCGCCGCCGCGACCCGCCGGATCGCTCCGCCCTTGCCCGCCGCATCATTGCCTTCGAACACGGCCACCAGGGCGTGCCGGCGCATGCGTTTGTCCCGCAGCAAGCCGGCAAACCGGGCCTGCTCGGTGATCAGTTGTTCCTCATAGTCGTCCTTGTCCAGCCGCAGGGTCATGTCCAGGCTGTCGATCAGGGTGATCTGATCATCCAGCGCTGGCAGCGGTGCCACGCTGACCTTTTCCGGCTTGATCTTCGGCCGGTCCAGCGCCTGGCGCATGCCTTCGAGCAGGATCCTGCCCACGGTGAGACTGCGGTAACAGGTGTCCACGCCCTCGATCACATGCCACGGCGCGTAATCGCGACTGGTCCGGCGCAGCACCCGCTCGCCGTACTTGACGAACTTGTCGTAGGTCTGGGATTGCTGCCAGTCCAGCGGACTGATGCGCCAACTGTGCAACGGATCATCCTTGAGCCCCTTGAGCCGCGCTTTCATCTGCTTCTTGGACAGATGAAACCAGAATTTGAAGATCAGTGCGCCTTCATCGCAGAGCATTTTTTCCAGGCGCTCGGCGGCATTGATCGCCTGATCGAGCCGAGGGTCCTTGAACTCGCCGTGAACCCGGCCCTGGAGCATCTGGCTGTACCAGTTGCCGAAGAAAATCCCCATGCGCCCCTTGGCCGGCAGCATCCGCCAGTAACGCCAGGCGGGTGGCCGGGCCAGTTCTTCGTCGGTCTGCTGGTCGAACGTGCGCACTTCGATCAGCCGCGGGTCCATCCACTCGTTGAGCAACTTCACCGTCTCGCCCTTGCCCGCGCCCTCGATACCGTTGATCAGCACAATGACCGGGAAACGGCTCTGCTGATGCAACTCGAACTGGGCTTCGAGCAGTGCTTCACGCAGTGCCGGCACTTCGGCCTCAAAGGTGTCTTTATCGATGGCGTGACCGATTTCGGCGGATTCGAACATAGGCAGCTCCTTCCTGGGATTGGGCCAAGACTAGCGGATTGGATGCCGCGGTGTGTAGGAGCTCCTGCGCAGTGACCCAGCCTCGGGCTAGAATAGCGTCCCGGATTTCACCGAGCCTGCCATGCCCCCCGTACAGCACCACGCCCAACTCGACTGGGATGACCAGGGTCTGCCCCGTTCCCGGGTGTTCGACGATGTGTATTTCTCCGACCAGTCGGGTCTGGAAGAAACCCGCTATGTGTTCCTTGAACAGAACAACCTGGCCGAGCGCTTCGCCGCGCTGCCGGACAATGGGCGGCTGGTGATCGGTGAGACCGGGTTCGGCACCGGGTTGAATTTCCTCTGTGCCTGGCAGTTGTTCGAGCAATGCGCGCCCACCGGAGCGCGACTGCATTTTGTCAGTGTCGAAAAATACCCCTTGAGCCCTCCAGACCTGCGCCGGGCCCTCGCCCTGTGGCCGTCACTCAAGCTTCAGGCCGATCAGTTACTGGAGCAATACGTTGCGATCCATCAGGGTTTCCAGCGCCTGACGCTGGCGGGCGGACGGGTGACGTTGACCTTGATGATCGGCGATGCCCTGGAGCAGCTGCCGCAACTGGACGGACACATCGATGCCTGGTTCCTGGATGGCTTCGCACCGGCCAAGAACCCCGACATGTGGACCGCCGAGCTGTTCGCCGAACTGGCCCGGCTGGCGGCGCCGGGGGCCACCCTGAGCACCTTCACCAGCACCGGTTGGGTGCGGCGATTGTTAAACGCGGCGGGCTTCAAGATGAAGCGCACACCGGGCATCGGGCATAAATGGGAAATCCTGCGGGGCGTGTTCCTCGGCTGGCCGGAATCACAGGAACAGCCCGCCCCCCTCCCGGCAAAACCCTGGTACGCCCGCCCCGCACCGCCCACCGGCGAGCGCCGGGCCCTGGTGATCGGCGGAGGGCTGGCCGGTTGCGCCAGCGCGGCGAGCCTCGCGGCCCGTGGCTGGCAGGTCACCTTGCTGGAGCGGCATGCCGGGTTGGCCGAGGAAGCGTCGGGCAACCCCCAGGGGGTGTTGTACCTCAAGCTGTCCGCCCACGGCACGGCGTTGTCGCAGATGATCCTCAGCGGTTTCGGCTACACCCGGCGCTTGCTGGAACACCTGCAACGGGGCATGGACTGGGACGGCTGCGGTGTCTTGCAGTTGGCCTTCAACCACAAGGAAGCCGAGCGCCAGGCGCAACTGGCCGCCGCGTTCCCGGCCGATCTGCTGCACACAATGGAGCAACCCGAAGCCGAGGCGCTGTCCGGTATCGGCCTGGCCTGTGGCGGTCTGTTCTACCCTGAAGGGGGTTGGGTACATCCGCCGGCGCTGTGCCGATGGCAGGCCTCAGGCCCGTTGGTCGAAGTGTTGCCTCACCATGAAGTGCTGGATCTGCGCCGCGTCGATGGCCAGTGGCAAGCCTGGGATGGCGAACGTTGCGTGGCCAGCGCCCCGGTGGCGATCCTCGCCAGCGCCGCCGAGATCAAGCGTTTCGAAGCGGCCGCCGACCTGCCCCTCAAGCGCATACGCGGGCAAATCACCCGTCTGCCGCAGACCGACCGCAGCCAGGGCCTGCGCACGGTGGTCTGCGCCGAAGGCTACGTGGCCCCGCCGCGAATGGGCGAACACACCCTGGGCGCCAGTTTCGACTTCAAGAGCGATGACTTGACGCCCACCGCCGCCGAACACGCCGGCAACCTGCAAATGCTCGAAGAAATCTCTCTGGACCTGGTGAACCGCCTGGACGCCGGCATCCTGGATCCGGAGCAGCTCGACGGCCGTGTGGCGTTCCGTTGCACCAGCCCGGACTATCTGCCGATTGTCGGGCCGTTGGCGGACAGCCGGGCATTTACCGAGGCGTATCACGCCCTGAGCAAAGATGCCCGTCAGGTCCCGGACAGCCCTTGCCCCTGGCTCGATGGCCTGTACGTCAACAGCGGCCACGGCTCCCGCGGCCTGATCACCGCGCCGCTGTCCGGTGAACTGATCGCCGCCTGGCTGGACAACGAACCCCTGCCACTGCCCCGCAGCGTGGCCGAAGCCTGCCATCCGAACCGCTTTGCCCTGCGGGCATTGATTCGCGGCAAGGCCTGACGCAGCTGAACATCCACCGTCAACACCTGTGGGAGCGAGCCTGCTCGCGATAGCGATGAGTCAGCTTGCATCAATGTTGGCTGTATCGCCGCCATCGCGAGCCGGCTCGCTCCCACAGGGTCCCTGCGCCCCCCTGCCAAGCCGTGCCCGCCGATCGGCTTATAACGCATCGATCTAAAACTCACGGCAATCCCATCGGTCAGTTCCAGGGTACCCGCCATTTCGGCGTGTACCGTTTGCCCCCTCCCCAACGGAAAAACCGGTAAGGACTTATGTGCGGATTAGCTGGAGAGTTACGTTTCGATCAACAACCTGCGGACCTTGCGGCCGTAGAACGAATGACCCATCACCTGGCCCCTCGCGGCCCCGATGCGTGGGGTTTTCATAGCCAGGGCCCGATTGCCCTGGGCCATCGGCGCCTGAAAATCATGGACTTGTCCGATGCCTCGGCCCAGCCGATGATCGACAATCAATTGGGCCTGTCCCTGGCCTTCAACGGCGCGATCTACAACTACCCGGAACTGCGAGCCGAACTGGAAGCGTTGGGCTACGCCTTTTATTCCGGTGGCGACACCGAAGTGTTGCTCAAGGGCTATCACGCCTGGGGCGAAGCGCTGCTGCCCAAGCTCAACGGCATGTTCGCCTTTGCCATCTGGGAGCGCGATGCCAAGCGCCTGTTCATCGCCCGCGACCGTCTCGGCGTCAAGCCTTTGTACCTCTCCCGTACCGGCCAGCGCCTGCGCTTTGCCTCGGCGTTGCCGGCGCTGCTCAAGGGCGGCGACATCAGCCCGATGCTCGACCCGGTCGCCCTCAATCACTACCTGAATTTCCACGCCGTGGTCCCGGCGCCCCGTACTCTGCTGGCCGGCATTGAAAAACTGCCGCCTGCCACCTGGATGCGGGTTGAAGCCGATGGCAGCAGCGAGCAGAAAACCTGGTGGACCTTGCCCTACGGCCCACGGCCCGATGAGCAGGACCTGAACCTGGAAGACTGGATCGACCGCGTGCTCGACAGCACCCGAGAAGCCGTTGCCATTCGCCAGCGAGCCGCCGTGGATGTGGGGGTGCTGCTTTCCGGCGGCGTGGACTCGAGCATGCTGGTGGGCTTGCTGCGTGAAGTCGGCGTGGACGACCTGTCCACGTTCTCCATCGGTTTTCAGGATGCCGGCGGCGAACGGGGTGACGAGTTCCAGTATTCGGACCTGATCGCCAAGCACTACGGCACCCGCCATCACCAACTGCGCATCGACGAAAAAGAAATCATCGAGCAACTGCCGGCGGCCTTCCGCGCCATGAGCGAGCCCATGGTCAGCCATGACTGCATCGCTTTTTACCTGCTGTCGCGGGAAGTCGCCAAGCATTGCAAAGTGGTGCAAAGCGGCCAGGGTGCCGACGAGCTGTTTGCCGGTTACCACTGGTATCCACAGGTGGACGGCGCCAGCGATCCCTACGCGGCCTATCGCGCGGCGTTCTTCGACCGCAGCTACGAGGAATACGCCGCCACGGTGCAGCCGAAATGGCTGACGGCCAACGACGCCGCCGGTGACTTCGTCAAAGAGCATTTTGCCCAACCGGGCGCCGATGCGGCGGTGGATAAAGCCTTGCGCCTGGACAGCACCGTGATGCTGGTGGACGACCCGGTCAAGCGTGTCGACAACATGACCATGGCTTGGGGCCTGGAAGCCCGCACGCCGTTCCTGGATTACCGGCTGGTGGAACTCTCGGCCCGGGTTCCGGCGAAATTCAAGTTGCCCGATGGCGGCAAGCAAGTCCTCAAGGAAGCCGCCCGGCGGGTGATTCCCGGCGAAGTGATCGATCGCAAGAAAGGCTATTTCCCGGTGCCGGGCCTCAAGCACCTGGAAGGCAACACCCTGGCCTGGGTCCGCGAACTGCTGCTGGACCCGAGCCAGGATCGCGGCCTGTTCAACCCGGCCATGCTCGACCGCTTGCTCACCGACCCCAACGGCCAGCTTACCCCGCTGCGCGGCTCCCGCCTGTGGCAACTGGCGGCGCTGAACCTGTGGCTCAGCGAGCAAGGAATCTGATCGATGAAACCCCACACGACGCTTCACAACCAACGGCTGCTGCGCGGCCAGGCGCCTTCGTATGAACGCTTGCAGGCGCGCCTGGCGGTAGACGGCAGCGAATTGGGCGCCGATCCCATTGCGGTGCATTGTGGTTGGGGCCGATTGCTGATCGGCCATACCTTCCCGGACCCGGCGACCCTAGGCCAGGAACTGCTCAACGAACAACCCGGCGAACGTGACATTGCCCTGTACGTCGCGGCCCCCCAGCAAGTGCTGGGGCTGGAGCCGGCGCAATTGTTCCTCGACCCTTCCGACACGCTGCGCCTTTGGTTCAGCGACTATCGGCAAGCCACGCGGGTGTTTCGCGGCTTCCGGATTCGCCGGGCCCAGAACGACACCGATTGGCAAGCCATCAACCAGCTCTACCAGGCCCGCGGCATGCTGCCGATCGATCCCCAGCGCTTGACGCCGCGCCATCAGGGCGGGCCGGTCTACTGGCTGGCCGAAGACGATGACAGCGGCGCAGTCATTGGCAGCGTCATGGGCCTCAATCACCAGAAAGCCTTCAACGATCCGGAAAATGGCAGCAGCCTCTGGTGTCTGGCGGTGGACCCGCAGTGTTCACGGCCCGGTGTCGGAGAAGTGCTGGTACGTCATCTCATCGAACACTTCATGAGCCGTGGCTTGAGTTACCTCGACCTGTCGGTGCTGCATGACAATCGCCTGGCCAAGAATCTCTACGCCAAGCTCGGTTTCCGCAACCTTTCGACCTTCGCCATCAAGCGCAAGAACGGCATCAATCAGCCGCTGTTCCTGGGACCAGGACCCGAGGCCCAGTTCAATCCTTATGCGCGGATCATCGTCGAGGAGGCGCACCGCCGGGGCATCGAAGTGCAGGTGAACGATGCCGAAGGCGGGTTGTTCACCCTGATCCATGGCAGCCGCCGGGTACGGTGTCGCGAATCCCTGAGTGACCTGACCAGCGCCATCAGCATGACCTTGTGCCAGAACAAGAGCCTGACCCATAAAGTGCTGAAGAACGCCGGCCTGAACCTGCCGGCGCAACAGTTGGCGGGCAATGCCGACGACAACCTGGCGTTTCTCGATGAACACGAACGGGTGGTGGTCAAGCCGCTGGACGGTGAACAGGGCCAGGGCGTGGCGGTGGACCTGCGCACCATCGAAGAGGTGCAGAGCGCCATCGAAGCGGCCCGGCAGTTCGACAGCCGAGTGTTGCTGGAAAGCTTTCACGAAGGGCTCGACCTACGCATCCTGGTGATCAACTTCGAAGTGGTGGCCGCGGCGATCAGGCGTCCCGCGGAAGTCATCGGCGACGGCCAGCACACCATCGGCGCCCTGATCGAGGCCCAGAGCCGTCGACGGCAAGCGGCCACCGGAGGAGAAAGCAAGATTCCAATGGACGCCGAAACCCAGCGCACGCTATGTGCCGCGGGGTATGACTACGACAGTGTGCTGCCGGCCGGCGAGCATCTGTTCGTACGACGCACCGCGAACCTTCATACGGGCGGCGTCCTGGAAGATGTCACCGGTATTCTTCATCCGACCCTGGCCGATGCGGCGGTACGCGCGGCGCGCGCCCTGGACATCCCCATGGTCGGCCTCGACCTGCTGGTACCGGCCGCTGATCAACCCGGATACGTGTTCATCGAAGCCAACGAGCGCGCCGGCCTGGCCAACCACGAACCACAACCCACTGCCGAGCGCTTTGTGGACCTGTTGTTTCCCCATAGCCAGGGGGTGGCCTGACACTCAGTGTACCGATCGTTCCCACGCTCCGCGTGGGAACGATCGGACCCACTTAACTGTTCCGAGAGGAGTTTCCATGATCAGCAAAATCCCCGAACCGAATCTCGAATACCTGCAAAAAGTCCTGCTGGAAATGCTCGCCATCCCCAGCCCGACCGGCTTCACTGACACCATCGTGCGCTATGTCGCCGAACGCCTCGAAGAGTTGGGTATACCTTTCGAAATGACCCGTCGCGGTACGATCCGCGCCACCCTCAAGGGTCGCAAGAACAGCCCCGACCGGGCCGTATCGGCCCACCTGGACACCATTGGCGCCACCGTGCGGGCCATCAAGGACAACGGCCGCCTGACCCTGGCGCCGGTAGGCTGCTGGTCCAGCCGGTTTGCCGAAGGCAGCCGGGTCAGCCTGTTCACCGACACCGGCGTGATCCGCGGCAGCGTGTTGCCCTTGATGGCGTCCGGGCACGCCTTCAACACCGCCGTGGATGAAATGCCCATCAGTTGGGATCACATCGAATTGCGCCTGGACGCGTACTGCGCCACCCGTGCCGACTGCGAAACCCTGGGGGTGGGCGTCGGCGATTACGTCGCCTTCGACCCCTTGCCGGAATTCACCGAGAGCGGCCACATCAGCGCCCGTCACCTGGACGACAAGGCCGGGGTCGCGGCGTTGCTGGCGGCGCTCAAGGCGATTGTCGACAGCGGCGAAGAGCTGCTGATCGACTGCCACCCATTGTTCACCATCACCGAGGAAACCGGCAGTGGCGCGGCCGCCGCGCTGCCCTGGGATGTCAGCGAGTTCGTCGGCATCGACATCGCCCCGGTCGCACCCGGCCAGCACTCCAGCGAACACGCCGTGAGCGTGGCGATGCAGGACTCCGGTGGGCCCTACGACTATCACCTGTCACGGCATTTGCTGAAACTGGCCAAGGAGAACGAACTGCCGGCACGGCGCGATCTGTTCCGCTACTACTTCAGCGACGCCCACTCGGCCGTCACTGCCGGTCACGACATCCGCACCGCCCTGCTGGCCTTCGGCTGCGATGCCACCCATGGCTACGAACGCACCCATATCGACAGCCTGGCCGCCCTCAGTCGGTTGCTCGGTGCCTACATCCTCAGCCCGCCGGTATTCGCCAGCGATGCGCAACCGGCCCAGGGTTCACTGGACCGCTTCAGCCACCAGATCGAACACGATACGCAGATGGAAAGCGACACCCGGGTGCCTTCGGTGGATAGCCTGGTGGGCCAGCGTTCGGGTAACTGACAGAGGGTCTCACCGTCCGGGAGGTTGCCATCGCGAGCAGGCTCGCTCCCACAGGGGCGCATGGCGTAGATCCACTGTGGGAACGAGCCTGCTCGCGATGGGGCTGGAACAGCCACCGCAATCCAAGGCTAGCCGCAAAGGCCCATAGGCCGTAGCATCTGCGACATTGTCCAGCCGAGGTCCCCCATGCTGATCCCCCACGACCAACTCGAAGTCGACACGCTCACTCGCCTGATCGAGGACTTCGTGACCCGCGACGGCACCGACAACGGTGACGACACGCCCCTGGAAACCCGTGTGCTACGGGTCAGGCAGGCTTTGACCAAGGGCCAGGCGATGATCGTCTTCGATCCGGAGAGCGAGCAATGTCAATTGATGCTCAAGCATGACGTGCCCAAGCACCTGTTTGACTGATCACGCCTTGCGGGCAACCTGATTCTTCTTTCTCTGGATCTTTTCGTATATCTCGAAGCGATGAACATCGATGTGCCGCGGCGCTTCCACGCCAAACCGCACGGTGGTGCCGCTGACCGACAGCACACGAACGGAAATATCATCACCGATGGAAATCAGTTCACCCACGGCACGGCTGAGTACGAGCATGGTTCTTGTCCTTAAGAAGGTCTGGACCTTGACCATGCCCGGCCTGTTTCCTGTTCACAAGACGCGGGCAAGAATTCAGTAAACCCCTACAAACAAGACTCTGGGAACTGAAGGAAACTTCCTGCAAAAACGGGTCGGACCACGCCGTTTTCAAGGCCCAGAGAAACGAGGGCCGAACAGAATCACACTGGCGCCCAGCATGCACAGCGCCACGCCGATCCAGTCGGACCCCAGTGGTCGCACCCGCTCCACCACGGCCAGCCAGGCGATGGAGGCGATGATGTAGATACCGCCATAGGCGGCGTAGGCACGACCGGCATAGGTCGCTTCAACGCGGGTCAGCAACAGGGCGAACAGGGTGAGGCTGAGCAATGCCGGTGCGATCCACCAGGCGCTCTTGCCCTGGCGCAACCACATCCAGAATGCGTAGCAGCCCGCGATTTCGAACAGCGCGGCGAGAAAGAACCACAGATAGTTGAGCATGCAGGTGTCCATCAGGAAGGCCGGATGGCGCCATCCTGAGGACACCGCATAGCAAGGTCAAGTTGGGTTCTGTCGGGCCTTGGCGCGCATCTTGTCGGCCATGACGGTCATTTCGTCGTACAGCAACCGCGGGTTCTTCTGCTTCATCGCCCAGGCCATGCGTCCCTGTTCGTGGGGCAGGATCATGAACTCACCCTGGGCGACCTGCTGGAAGATGTAGTCTGCGATGTCGGCGGCGGTGATGGGCGAACTTTCCAGCAACTTGCCCACTTGGACCTTCATGGCCGGGGTCGGACCACGGAAGGAGTCCAGCAGGTTGGTCTGGAAGAAAGACGGACACACCACATGCACGTCGATCTCCTGCTGCGCCAGTTCGACCAGCAGGCTTTCCGACAACGCCACCACGCCAGCCTTGGCGACGTTGTAGTTGCTCATCGCTGGCCCCTGCATCAGCGCCGCCATGGAAGCGATGTTGACGATCTTGCCGCGGCTCTTTTCCAGCAACGGCAGGAACGCCTTGCAACCCTTGACCACCCCCATCAGGTTGATCGCAATCTGCCAGTCCCAGTCCTCCAGCGACAATTCACTGAAGAAACCGCCCGAGGCCACGCCGGCGTTGTTGACGATGATGTCGATGCCGCCGAGTTTTTCTTCGCAGGCCTGGGCGAACGCCGTCAGCTGACTGTAATCACGCACATCGCAGCGCTGGACAAAGCCGTCGGCGCCGGCATCGCGCACCAGCCTGAGGGTTTCCTGGAGGCCTGGCTCACTGACATCCGACAACGCCAGGCGCCAGCCTTCGCGGGCCCAGCGCAGCGCGATTTCGCGGCCCAGGCCCGAGCCGGCACCGGTGATCATCATGCGATTTTGCATAGGAAACAGCCTTGTTGTTCCGGGAGAGATGGGCCGAGTGTAGCGAAGGAGCCAGCGGTGCCCACGCTCCATCAGATTGCTGAATGGCGGGGGCAAACCACAAAGGGTTTTGATTGAGGGGATGCTTTTGTGGCCCGGCCGTTCAGGCACCAAAAAACTTTGAATTTTTTACAGGACGTTACGGTCGGACTTATTAAGCCGCCCGGATTTAATGCAGCGTGCTGGCAGTTGAAAGTTGTATCACTCCAAAACTGACCAATAAGGAAATCAACAATGGGCACAATACTCATCATTATCCTGATCCTCCTGCTGATCGGCGGCCTGCCGGTCTTCCCGCACTCCAGAAGTTGGGGTTACGGCCCGTCCGGCATCATCGGCGTAGTGTTGGTAGTGCTGTTGATACTGCTGTTACTGGGCAAGATATAAATCAATGGCAAAAAAAAGAGGCCTTTTTCAAGGCCTCTTTTTTATTTGCCGATCATCAGTCCGGCTTTCCATCCAACACACCAGCGGTGTTATCCAGCAGGCTCTTGGTGGCGGTTTGCAGGAAAGACTCAAGCTTGAGCTTCATCTGGGCGCTATCCGGTGCGTCCGGGATGACTTCCGCACGCGGGTTGGCCCCCAGTTCATAGCGGAACATCTTCGGCCCCATTTCCTTTTCCTTGGGCAGTACCAGGATCCGGTCGCCCTGGATGATCGCCGTAGTCTGATCACTGCCCGACGGCTTGATCACACCGAAACCGGTATCGCCCTGTGGCAGGTTCAACAGGTCACGGCCCCAGCACTGATGGCGCACCTGTCCGCCGATCCGCCCCATGATGGTGGGGACGATGTCGACCTGGGTACCCACGGTGTGGTTACGCTGGCCGAATTTTTCCTGGACACCCGGACCGATCAACAACATCGGCACGTTGAAGCGGCCCAGGTCCATCTCGGTGATCTGGCGTTCGTTACCGAAACCATGGTCGCCAACCACAACGAACAACGTTTCCTTGAAGTAAGGCTCCTTGCGTGCCTTCTCGAAAAACTGGCCCAGCGCCCAGTCCGAGTAGCGCATGGCGGTCAGGTGTTCGTTCAGGCTGCCGCGGTCGGTGACCCGCTCTACCGGCAGCGGTGTCGGCAACGCATACGGCGTGTGGTTGGACAGGGTTTGCAGCAAGGCATAGAACGGCTTGCCGTTTTCCCGCGCCTTGAGTTCGATCAGGCCACGGTCGAACATGTCCTGGTCGGACACGCCCCAGGTCGGATCGGAAAACACCGGGTTGACGAAGTCGTTTCGCCCGATGAAGTTGGTCATGCCCTGGTTGCTGAAGAAACCCGACTGGTTGTCCCAGGCGAAATCGCCGTTGTAGACATACACATCGTCGTAGTCACGGGCGCTGAGCAGCTGGGGCAGGCCCGACAGCTTGTGGCTGCCTTCCGGCGTCTGCATCAGGTATTCGAAGCCGGGCAGGTTCGGGAAGCACGCCATGGTGGCGAACATGCCCTGGTGGGTATGGGTGCCGTTGGAGAAGAAGCGGTCGAACAACAGGCCTTCCTTGGAGAGCTTGTCCAGGTAAGGCGTGATGTTGCCCGGTGCGCCCAGGGCGCCTACCGAGTGACCGGCCATGCTTTCCATGAGGATCACGACCACGTTCTTGATCGGCAGGGTCTTGTCGGCTGGCGGCGTGTAATCGCGGCGCACGGCAGCAGTGGCGGTATCCACAAGCTTGTCGTCGGGCAATACCAGCATGTCACGCACGGTCTGCTGTGCCAGTGGCTGCTCGAGGGTGGCTTTCCAGATGTTGTCACGGTCTTCGGACATGCGGCTCTTGGCCGCCGCCACCAGCGACAGCGTGCCATTGAGGCCCAGCTGGTTGGCGAAGTTCGAATCGGTGGTATAGACGTCACCCCAACGCAGCGGCGGGCCTTGACGCAAGGTGCCACGCGCCGCGGCCACCGCCACCAGCAGGCAGACGACGAACACCGCCACCCGGCCGTACCACGGGGCGATCTGGCGGGTGCCGATGCTGCCGCCGCTGAACGGGCCGCGCGGGCGGGTTGCACGGTCCGCGCCCTTGAACGCCAGGCTCAGGATGATGGTGCCGCCGGCCCAGGCCAACAGGTAGCGCACCACCGGGAATCCGTACCAGAGCATGCTCATCACGGTTTTCGGATCTTCCTTCACGTATTGGAAGACCAGGCCGTTGAGGCGCTGGTGGAACTCACGATAAAAGTCCATCTCCATCAGGCCCAGGAACAGCGCAATGCTGGAGGTGACGGTCAGCCAGAAACGAAAGAAGCCGCGGGCCGCCATGGCGCGGACGCTGAACAGCGCCAGCAGCAGCGGAATGCTGAGGTAGACCACCAGGCGCAGGTCAAAACGCAGGCCATTGGCGAAGGCTTCAACGAAAGTCGAGGCCGGTGTATCGAGGATCATTTGGCGGTTATAGACCAGCAGCGCCACACGCAGCAGGCTGAACATCACCATCATCACCAGGGCGCAGAGCAATGTGTAGGCCAGGTGCGATTTGACGGTCGGTTGCAGCAGGCGATGGGTGCTTCGCTGCTGACTCAGGGCGTCCGGGATTGCCATGTCGTTTGAGGACCCTATTGGAGTTGGAGTGACAAAAAGTACAAAGGCGCACCCTCCGCTGGCCAAAGCCTGGCCCGGGGGTTGCGCAAGAGCGCAGATGTTGCACGAACGGCTACGGCATTGCCATTAAATAACCGGCGGCAATAACGGCGCGAGGATTGTCCGCAAGATTTTGTGAAAAATTCGTTCAATGAATATCTGGAAACACAAAATGCCGGCCCCCAACATGAGGCCGAACCCGATTGTGGCGAGTGGATTTATCCCCGCTGGGCTGCACAGCAGCCCCATTCCAAACAACTCAATCAACCTGACACACCGAGTTGCAATTGGTGGGGCTGCTTCGCAGCCCAGCGGGGATAAATCCCCTCGCCACAAAAAGCCCCAACCAAATCAGTCGTTACTCGGCTTGTTGATCGCCTGCAACACATACTGCGGCATCGCAAACGCACCGAGATGAATCTCGGGGTTGTAGTAACGGGTGACGATGCCACTGCCAATGAACCGCTCGTGCAGGGTTTCACGGGAGAGTTTGCGGTAAGCGCTGTCGGTCGAACCCCAGGCGAAAGTCATGGCGCCGCCGATGTAGGTCGGCACGGCTGCCTGGTAGAAGTGCCAGTCGGCAAACAGGCCACGCAGCCGGCCGGCGGTGGTCTGCACTTCGCCCAGCTGCATGAACGGCGTGCCGTTCTGGGTCACCAGGATGCCGCCGTCGTTCAGGCAGCGATGGCAAGCCTGGTAGAAATTTTCCGAGAACAACACTTCACCCGGGCCGATCGGGTCGGTGGAGTCGGAAATGATGACGTCGAACTTCTCCTGGGTGCTGGAAACGAAGCGCATGCCGTCGTCGATCACCAGGTTCAGTCGCGGATCGTCGTAGGCGCCTTTGGAATGGTTGGGCAGGAACTCCTTGCACATGTCCACCACGGTGCCGTCGATCTCCACCATGGTGATGTGCTCGACGCCCAGGTGCTTGGTGACTTCACGCAACATGCCGCCATCACCGCCACCGATGATCAGCACACGCTTGGCCTTGCCGTGGGCGAGGATGGGCACGTGGGTGAGCATTTCGTGGTAGATGAACTCATCGGCCTCGGTGGTCTGGATCACGCCATCGAGCGCCATCACCCGGCCCATGCGCGGGTTTTCGAAAATCACCAGGTGCTGGTGTTCGGTACGCACTTCGTGCAGCAGCTTGTCCATCCGGAAACGTTGGCCATAGCCTTCGTAGAGGGTTTCCAGGTAGTCGCCGGCCGGGGTGGTCGTCATGGTCAGGTGCTCCGATAGCTCACAAAGGCGCGCATTCTACGACGATGGGGATGACAGGTCGAACCTTGTAGGAGAGATGCAGGAGCTGTCGAGCGAAGCGAGGCTGCGATCTTTCCCCGGACAATTGAGTCTCGGAGCGAAAAGATCGCAGCCTTCGGCAGCTCCTACAGGTCGGAGGAGCAAGCACTCTCTAGTGGAACTGGCGCCCCAAGCCCCCTGGTACGCCTTCGATGGTGGTGTCTTCCCAAGGCCCGTTCGGGCTGACGGAGCGGCTCCAGCCGTTGTTCCAGCGATAGTAGGTGCGCTGGCGGTAAAAGGTGTTGGGCTGGTTATCCAGTACATAGACCCCGAGCTTGGCGTCCCAGTGGCTGTTGCCCCCAGGCGGTGGGGCGAAACTGGCGGACGTGCGCGGCAACGGCTTGGCCGGTTTGTTCGGGGTGACCGGTTTGCCCGGCGCGGTGGACGGCACCGGTTTGGTGGTCGGCGTCGAAGGCGGAATGGGTGGCAGCGGCGTCGAGGGCTCCGGCGGACGATGGACCGCACAAGCGCTCAACCCCAGAACGAGTGTCAGCAGAGTGATACGAGCGATGGCGGTCATGGTGCAAATTCCTGTCATTGGTCCGGGCTGTCGATGGTCAGTTGTTGCGGCGTCGTGGTGCTGCTGGCCAGGGGCTGGCTGCGGCCGATCCACTCACCGGAAGTCGGTTGCCCGGCCCGGGAGATACGCGCCACCAGTTGGACTTCAGGGAAGTTCGACAGTTTCAGTTGCGGCATCATCGCATCCGCGTCCCCCAGCTCGACGCTGACGGGCAGGTCGGCGACTGTCAGGCGCTTGGCCGCCAATGGCGCAGGCGGGCCGGAAACGGCACGGGCAAAGATGAATACGCTATCGCCCGGCTGCACCTTGGCCTTGAGTGCAGGCGCCAGGTCGACACGAACCTTAAGCAATGCGCCGGCCTTGACCGCCGGAGCCTGAGCCACCTTGCCGCCGCTGGCTTGCAGCTTCTCGGTGGCCCGGGCAATGCCGCCTTGCAGCGCCTCGCGGGATTTGTCGCCCTCCGGCAGTTGCGCCAGCAGGCGCCCCCAGTAATCGATCGCGTCCTGATACCGCTCGCCTTCAAACGCAGCGATGCCCAACAGGCCCAAGCTGGTGACTTCCTTGGGATCGAGCTTCAGAGCCTCATCGGTCAAGGCCTGGACCTTGTCCGACCATTTCTTGCCATCGGCAAAATACTGCGCCTGGGCCCATTGCCCCAGCAGTTCGGGCTGCCGACCCGCCAGCGCCACGGTGCGCTCGAAGATCTTCGCCGCATCCGCCGGCCGATCCTGGGCCATGTAGGTACGCCCGAGGAAATACAAGCCCTCGGCGGAATCCGGCTGTGCCGCCACCGCCCTCTCCAGGCGCTGGGTCATTTCTTCCATCGATTGCGGTGCCTGGGCGAATTCACGGGTCAGTTCGACCTTGTCGCTCGCGCCGAAGTGCAAGTACAAGCCCAGGCCCAACACCGGCACCAGCACGGCGGCAAGCAACGGCAGTGGCTTGCCCATGCGCGATTCGCGCGGCGCCTCGGCGCCCTCGGTATCGGCGAGCAGTTCCCGGGCGGCTTCGGCGCGGCCCGTGTCCAGTTGCGCGGCATTGAGCACACCCTCCGCCTGCTCGGCCTGCAACTCGGCGACACGTTCCTGGTACAGCGCCACATTGAGCGCGGTTCGGTCCTCCTCCCGTTGGGCGCGACGGACCCGCAGCACGGGGATCAACAGGAAACTCAGGGCAATCAGGAGAAGCAGACCTGCGGCGAGCCAGAAATCAATCATGCTTGGTGTTATCCAACAGTTGGTCGAGGCGCTGGCGCTCCTCGACGGAAAGCGTGTCCGGGGCGGCGGTGCGCTGTACCCGGCGGCGGCGCACGATCAGCGCGATGACGACGAAGCCGCCGAGCAACAACCCGGCGGGGCCGAACCAGAGCAGCGCGGTCTTGGAGGTCAGGGCCGGGTTGTAGCGCACGAACTCACCGTAGCGATCCACCATGAAGTCGATGATCTGCTGGTTGTCCTTGCCCTCGCCGAGCATGCGGAAGATTTCCTTGCGCAGGTCGGCGGCAATCGGGGCATTGGAGTCGGCGATGTCCTGGTTCTGGCACTTGGGGCAGCGCAGTTCCTTGGTCAGTTCGCGAAACCGCTCGCGCTCGCCTTCGTTGGCGAATTCGTAGGTGTCGATGGCGGCATGGGCCACGCCCGCGAGACTCAACCCCAGGACGACGGCGGCTAACCAGCGCTTCATGGCTTGGCCTCGTCCACCAGTGCCTGGTATTTGCCAGCCAGTTTCTCCCGCCAGACCTGCTCGTCGATCACACCGACGAACTTGTCACGGATCACGCCCTTGGCGTCGATGAAGAAGGTTTCCGGAGCCCCGTAGACCCCCAGGTTCAGGCCCAGGGAGCCTTCTTCATCACGAATGTCCAGCTGATAGGGGTTGTGGAACTCGGCGAGCCATTTCAAGGCATCGACGTTGACGTCCTTGTAATTGACGCCGTAGATCACCACGCCTTTCTCGGCCAGTTTATTCAGCACCGGATGCTCAACCCGGCAGGAAATGCACCAGGTGCCCCAAACGTTGACCAGCGCCGGCTTGCCCAGCAGGTCGGCCCGGGTCAGCGTCTTGTCGCCCTGCACCGACGGCAGGGTGAACTCCGGGAACGGCTTGCCGATCATCGCCGAGGGCAACTCGGACGGGTCCAGGAAAAGCCCCCGGTACAGAAAGACCGCCACCACCAGGAACAGCGCCAGCGGCAATACCATCAACCAACGTCTCATGCAGTGGCTCCCGTCACGCCCAGGGCTTCGCGCACCCGGGTTTTCACCTTGACCCGATAACGCCGATCCAGCGCCGCCAGCCCCCCGCCCAGTCCGGTCAACAGACCACCGAACCAGATCCAGCGCACGAACGGCTTGACGTGTACCCGCACCGCCCAGGCGCCGTCGCCCAGGGACTCGCCCAATGCCACATAGAGATCGCGGGTGAAACCGGCATCGATCCCGGCTTCGGTCATCACCGAGTTCTGTACGGTGTAAAGGCGCTTCTCGGGATGCAGCACCGTCACTTCCTGGCCGTCACGAATAACCCGCACGGTGCCTTTATCGGACGTGAAGTTCGGCCCTTCGAAATGCTTGGCCCCCTCGAAAACAAACTGGTACCCGCCCAGGTCCATGGACTCTCCCGGCGCCAGGCGCAGGTCGCGTTCGGCGCTGTTCTGGCTCGATAGCACCACGCCCAGGGCACAGACGGCGATACCCAGGTGGGCGATCTGCATGCCCCAGTAGCTGCGGGTCAGGGTTGGCAGGCCCTTGACCAGGCCCTTGTGACGGGTCTTGTCGAAAATGTCCCGTACACCGGCCAGCAATACCCAGGCGGCCAGCACAAAGGTCGCCAGCACGGCCCAGTTGAAGTCGCCATAAGCGATCCCGGCCACCACGGCCAGGGCGGCGGTGCCCAGCAGCACCGGCGTCAGCATGCCCAGCAGCCATTTGACCGGCGTGTCTTTCCAGCGCACCAGCACGCCGACGGCCATCACCACCATCAGGATCGCCATCAGCGGGATGAACAGCGCATTGAAGTACGGCGGCCCGACCGACAGCTTGGCCCCGGAGAGCGCATCGAGCACCAGCGGGTACAACGTTCCCAGCAGGATCATCGACGCGGCCACCACCAGCACCAGGTTGTTGCCCAGCAGCAGCGTCTCCCGGGACCAGAGGTTGAAACCAACCTGACTCTTGACCACGGGTGCCCGCAAGGCGAACAGCGTCAGTGAACCGCCGACCACGAACAGCAGGAACATCAGGATGAACACCCCACGCTCGGGGTCCGAGGCAAAGGCATGCACCGACGTCAGCACGCCGGAACGCACCAGGAAGGTTCCCAGCAGGCTCAGGGAGAACGCGGCGATCGCCAGCAGCACGGTCCAGCTCTTGAATACGCCGCGCTTTTCCGTGACCGCCAGGGAGTGAATCAGTGCGGTGCCCACCAGCCAAGGCATGAACGAGGCGTTTTCCACCGGATCCCAGAACCACCAGCCGCCCCAGCCCAGCTCGTAATAGGCCCACCACGAACCGAGGGTGATGCCGATACCGAGGAAGGCCCAGGCGACGATGGTCCATGGACGTGACCAGCGGGCCCAGGCGGCATCGAGGCGACCGCCCAGCAGCGCGGCGATGGCAAAGGCAAACGCCACGGAAAAACCGACGTAGCCCATGTAGAGCATCGGCGGGTGAACGATCAGGCCGATGTCCTGCAGCAGCGGATTGAGGTCGCGGCCATCCATCGGCATCTGCGGCAGGATCCGCGCGAACGGGTTGGACGTAACGATCAGGAACAGCAGGAAACCGGTGCTGATCATGCCCATTACCGCCAGCACCCGGGCGAGCATCACCTGGGGCAACTGCCGGGAGAACACCGAGACGGCGAAAGTCCAGCCGGCGAGAATCAAGGCCCAGAGCAGCAGCGACCCTTCATGGGCGCCCCACACCGCACTGAACTTGTAGTACCAGGGCAAGGCGCTGTTGGAGTTGCTCGCGACATAAGCCACGGAAAAATCATCGGTCATGAAGGCGTAGGTCAGGCAACCGAAGGCGAACACCATGAAGGCGAACTGTCCCCACGCCGCCGGCTGGGCCAGGCTCATCCACAGGCGGTCGCCGCGCCAGGCACCGAGCAGCGGCACCACGGCCTGCACCAGGGCCAGGCACAGGGCCAGGATCATCGCCAGGTGACCCAGCTCGGGAATAAAGATGCCAGTGTTCATCGATCAGCCCTCCTTCACGGGAGCGGGCGCCGACTGACCACTGTCTTTCAGAGCCTTGGTCACTTCCGGCGGCATGTATTTTTCGTCGTGCTTGGCCAGCACTTCGTCGGCCACCACCACGCCATCGGCGTTGAGCTTGCCCAGGGCGACGATGCCCTGTCCTTCACGGAACAGGTCCGGAAGGATGCCACGATAAGTGATGGTCACGGTCTTGTTGAAATCGGTGACGTTGAATTTCACGTCCAGCGAATCCCCGGAACGTACCAGGGAGCCCTTCTCCACCATGCCGCCCGCCCGGATACGGGTGTCCTTGGGCGCCTCGCCATTGGCGATCTGGGTCGGGGTGTAGAACAGGTTGATATTTTGCTGCAGGGCGCTCAAGGCCAGGCCGACCGCGGCACCGACCCCCACCAGGATCGCCAGGATGATGACAAGACGTTTTTTGCGCAGCGGATTCACTGACCGTTCTCCCGGCGCAGACGACGCGCCTCTTGTTGCAGATACCGCTTGCGGGCCAGGATCGGCACCGCCACGTTGAGGGCCAGCACCGCCAGGCAGATGCCATAGGCCGACCAGACATACAGGCCATGATGGCCCATGGCGAGGAAATCGCCGAATGAAGCGAAACTCATCGAGCGGCCTCCAGGCTGTTCTGTACTTCGGCCTTCACCCAACTGGCCCGGGCTTCGCGCTTGAGCACTTCCAGGCGCATGCGCAGCAACAGCACCGCGCCGAAGAAACAGTAGAAACCCAAGGCGGTCAGCAGCAACGGCAGCCACATTTCCACCGGCATCGCCGGTTTTTCCGTGAGGGTGAATGTCGCGCCCTGATGCAGGGTGTTCCACCACTCCACCGAGTACTTGATGATCGGGATGTTGATCACGCCAACGATCGCCAGTACCGCGCAGGCCTTGGCGGCGCTCTCACGATTACTGATGGCATTGCCCAGCGCAATAAGACCGAAGTACAGGAACAGCAGGATCAGCATCGACGTCAGGCGGGCATCCCAGACCCACCACGAACCCCAGGTCGGTTTGCCCCAGATGGCCCCGGTGACCAATGCCACGGCGGTCATCCAGGCGCCGATGGGCGCGGCGCATTGCAGGGCCACGTCGGCCAGCTTCATCTTCCAGACCAGCCCGACCACGCCGCACACCGCCAGCATGACGTAGATGGACTGGGCCAGCATCGCCGTGGGCACATGGATGTAGATGATGCGGAAGCTGTTGCCCTGTTGATAATCCGGCGGCGCGAACGCCAGGCCCCAGACCACGCCGATGCCAATCAGCAGCAGTGCGGCGATGCTCAGCCAGGGCAATAATTTGCCGCTGATGCCGTAGAACCATTTGGGTGAGCCGAGCTTATGAAACCAGGTCCAGTTCATTGCTGTTTCCATCACGGTTGCGGCGCGCTGTCACGCGCCGCCGGGTCTGCCTTAACTTCACAGGAAGTGGTCGTTTTTTGACCAGGCCTCATTATTATTCGCCGACGCTGATCTTCAGGCCAGCAGCTATTGCAAAGGGTGTCAGGGTTATCGCCAGGGCAGTCAGGCTTCCCAGCCAGAGCAGATAACCGGTCGCCGGCATGCCCTGCAAGGCGGCTTGCAAGGCGCCACTGCCGAGAATCAACACCGGGATATACAGCGGCAAGATCAACAACGCCAGCAACAGGCCGCCGCGCTTCAAGCCCACCGTCAACGCCGCCCCTACCGCCCCGAGCAGGCTCAGCACCGGTGTACCCAGCAGCAGCGAAACCAGCAGCACCGGCATGCACGCGGCGGGCAACCCCAGCATCATCGCCAGCAACGGCGAGAGCAAGACCAGCGCCAGGCCGGAAAAAACCCAGTGTGCCAGTACCTTGGCCAAAACCAGAAGGGCCAGGGGGTGCGACGAAAGGACCCACTGTTCCAGGGAACCGTCTTCGAAATCACTGCGGAAAAGCCCGTCCAGCGAGAGCAGGACCGACAAAAGCGCTGCTACCCAGACCAGTCCTGGCGACAAGGTTTGCAACAATTGAGTCTCCGGTCCAACCGCCAGCGGAAACAGCGCAATGACGATCGCGAAGAACACCAGCGGGTTGGCCAGTTCGGCCGGACGGCGGAACAACAGGCGTGCCTCGCGGGCAAGCAGCAGGCCAAAGACACTCATACGGCCCAGGTCCCCAGATCAATGCTGCGATAACCGGACGGCATCCGGGCCAGGGTGTGGTGGGTGGTCAACAGCACCGTGCCTCCGCCCTCGCAATGCCTGGCCAGGTGTTCCTCGAGCTGCGCCACGCCCTGCTTGTCCAGGGCGGTGAAGGGTTCGTCGAGAATCCACAGCGGCGGGCTGTCCAGGTACAGCCGGGCCAGGGCCACGCGGCGCTGCTGACCGGCGGACAAGGTATGGCACGGCACGTCTTCGAAGCCGCGCAACCCCACCGTGGCCAACGCCTGCCAGATCGCCTCGCGGCCGGCGGGCCGATGCAGTGCACAAAGCCAACTGAGGTTTTCCTCGGGAGTCAGCAGATCCTTGATCCCGGCGGCGTGGCCGATCCAGAGCAGGTTGCGGGCCAGCTCGCTACGCTGGTCCTGCAAGGGCTGGCCGTTGAGCAACACCTGGCCGGCGGTCGGCTGCATCAACCCGGCCAACAGCCGCAGCAGGCTGGTCTTGCCGCTGCCGTTGGGGCCACTGACTTGCACCATATCGCCAGGCGAGAGTCTCAATTCGAGGTGTTCGAAAAGCAGCCGCAAGTCTCGCTCACAGGCGAGGCCGACAGTTTGCAAGAGAGGACTGGTCAAGGGATCGCGGGCCTTATACGGTTTAAGTCGGCGGTGCAGCGGCCGTTAAAGAGATGCAGCATAGATGCATTGATGGCCTGTTCCACAGAGCTGCGTCAAACAATTGCAAGGTTTTCGCCACGCCCTGAAAGACGGGCGGCATTATACATGCCATGCCCCCAAGGGGCGTTCTCAATTAGTTCCAGGGTAAGACCGCAGATGACAGGCGACATGAACATCCAGCCGCTGCCCCAGCCCACGGCAACGACACGTACGCCGGCGGTCGGTGGCGAGCTGCTCAAATTGCTGACGCCGGTCGAAGGCCTGATCGCTGCCGGCCAGACGGCCAATGCCGAAGTGCTGTCGCTCAAGCAGGCGGACCAGACTTTCCAGCTATTGCTCAAGGTCACCCTGGAAAGCGGTCGGCAGACCACGGTGCAGGCCACCAGCGCCCAGCCGTTGCCACAAGGCACCAGCCTGGCGGTGACCCAGCCGTCCGCCAGTAACCTGGCGATCGCCGTACAACAGGCCGTAGCCTCCAGCGTTGCGACCCTGACCCGGATCGACACCACGCAGCTGCCGGTCGGCACCCTGCTGCAAGGCAAGGTGGTTACCAGCCAGGCGTTGCCGCAGTTGCCGGGGCAACCGGCGGTGTATCGGTCGCTGGTGAGCCTGCTCAACACCGCCCAGGCCGGCAGCACCCTGGATATCGATAGCCCCCGGCCGCTGCGTATCGGCACGCTGTTGAGTGCCCAGGTGCAAGACGCCCAGACGTTGAAATTCATTCCGCTGAGCAACCGCCAGGAACAACTGGCGGTGAGCCAGCAACTGGTGACCCAGGTGAGTCGCCAGGGCTCGTTGGACAGCCTGATCAGCGCCCTGCAGGCGTTGCCCGCCACGGATGAGACCGGCGTCGAGTTACGTGCCGCGGTGACGCGCCTGCTGGCCAATCTGCCGGATGTGCAGCAATTGAGCACGCCCAAGGGCCTGGCCCAGGCCTTGGCTGCCAGCGGTGTATTCCTGGAAAGCAAACTGCTGGCCGGACAACCTCCGAGCGTGGCTGCGGACCTCAAGGGTGACCTGCTGAAGTTGATCGCTCAACTGACCACGACCCTGCCCGCGTCCACCAATCTCGGCGCAGTCATCGCCGCCAACACCCTGGCCCAGGCCTTGCCCAGCTTCGTGCGCAACGCCCTCGGTACCCTCGGCCAGGTCAGCGCCAAGCCGCAACCCACCGGTTTTCCCCTACCTTCGCGCCTGCTCAAGGGCCATGACGGTGAGGGCGACCTGGAACACCTGCTGCGCCTCGCCGCTGCCGCCGTGTCGCGCCTGCAAAGCCATCAGCTGTCGAGCCTGGAGCAAACCGGCCTGACCGACGATGGTCGGTTGATGAGCACCTGGCAACTGGAAATCCCGATGCGCAACTTGCAAGACATCGTGCCATTGCAGGTCAAATTCCAGCGAGAGGAAACCCCGCCCCGGGAGCAACCCGACGAGCGCCGGGAAGAACACGAAGCCAAACAGCAGCTCTGGCGGGTCGAGCTGGCATTCGACCTGGAGCCGCTGGGGCCCCTGCAGGTCCAGGCGCAATTGCTCAGCGGCAGCCTGTCCAGCCAGTTGTGGGCGGAACGGCCCTACACGGCGAACCTGATCGAACGCAACCTGACGGCACTGCGCGAGCGCCTGGTGACCTGCGGCGTGAACGTTGCAGACCTGGACTGCCATGTCGGCATCCCGCCTAAAGGCCCCAAGACCCGACTCGAACAACGCTGGGTGGACGAAACCGCATGACAACCCATACCGAACCACGCCAGGCCATCGCCCTCAAATACGACGGTCATCATGCCCCCACCCTCACCGCCAAGGGCGACGAAGCCCTGGCCGAGGAAATCCTGCGGATCGCCCGGGACAGTGAAGTGCCGATCTATGAGAATGCCGAACTGGTGAAGCTCCTGGCCCGGCTGGAGTTGGGGGAGAGCATTCCGCAGGAGTTATATCTCACCATCGCCGAGATCATTGCCTTTGCCTGGAAACTCAAGGGCAAATTCCCCAAGGGGTTCGACCCGCACGCACCGAGTGTCGAGAAGGATGTGACGGAGCGCGGGGAGGATTACTGATTCCACGCCACATGGCTGCAGCGAAGAAGGCTGTGGGAGCAAAGCTTGCTCCCACAGGTTCCAGGGCGTTTTGATCCTTGACTGGAACCGATGATCAGCCCCTGTGCAACTTGCTCATCAACTCCGCCTCGGCCTGGGTCAAGCCGCAGGCCTGGGTCAGTTCGTCGATACTGGCGCCCATGCCCACCAGCCGCGCGGCTTGGGCGAAGGACAGGCTCGAGGGGTCGCGCTGTTCCAGTTGGGCCAGTTTGTCCGGCAACGGGCTGAGCACGGCACGCAGCTCATGGATGGCTTCACCCATGCGCACGGTACCGTTCTGGTAATCGTCGACACGCTTGGCCAGGTCCTTGATGCGCTGATCGCGCAGCGCATCGCCCTGGGCCTGCTGAGCGGCGATCTGCCGCTGGCTACGTATGTACGCCAGGAATATCGCCAGCGTGCCTGCCCAGAAAAGGAACAGGACAATGACTGCTACCTCAAGAATCAATCAGATACTCTCCAGTTCCGACCACTCTTCTTCGCTCATCATTTTTTCCAGTTCGACCAGGATCAGCAACTCGTTGTTCTTGTTGCAGACGCCCTGGATGAACTTGGCCGATTCTTCGTTACCGACGTTAGGCGCGGTTTCGATTTCCGACTGACGCAAGTAAACCACTTCGGCAACGCTGTCGACCAGGATCCCGACCACTTGCTTGTCGGCCTCGATGATCACGATACGGGTGTTGTCGTTGACCTCGGTGGAGTTCAGGCCAAAACGCTGGCGGGTGTCGATCACCGTGACCACGTTGCCACGCAGGTTGATGATACCCAGCACGTAGCTTGGCGCACCCGGCACCGGGGCAATCTCGGTATAGCGCAGCACTTCCTGCACGCGCATCACGTTGATGCCGTAGGTTTCGTTATCGAGTTTGAAGGTGACCCATTGCAGGATCGGATCTTCGGAACCCTTGAGAGACGACGCCTTATCATTCATACCCTGACCCCTCGAAAAACCGCCTGTGGCGGTGTGTTCTGCGCCGTGACGCTGTGCGCCACCGACTGTGTTATTTCGGTTTCTGGACCGGCTTGGTGCCGCCCAGGTGTTTTGCCCCGCCACTGGCGATCAGCTCCGCCAGCTCGGAAACGTCCAGCAAGGCGCACATATGCTCGATCACCGTACCCGCCAGCCATGGCCGTTGCCCTCGATGGCTGCGCCACTTGATCTCGTTCGGGTCCAGGCGCAGCGAACGGCTGACCTGGTGCACCGCCAATCCCCACTCGTAACCTTGTACCGAAATCACGTATTGCAGGCCCTGGCGAAAATCATCGCGATAACGGTCCGGCATCACCCAGCGCGCGGTATCCAGTACCTTCAGGTTGCCGGCCTGGCTCGGCAGAATCCCGAGGAACCAATCCGGCTGGCCAAACAACGGCGTCAATTCGTGCCCGGCCAGGGAGTAAATCGACCCCAGGCATACCAGCGGCACCGCCAGGGTCAACCCGGCCACATCGAACAACAGACACTCGAACGGCTCCGCGGCCCAGGCCGGGCGGTCGTCAGTTTCTACCGGCGGCGGCGTGTTGCTCGGCGGCAGATGGACTTCCACCACTGGCGTCACCAGGCCCTGCAACAACGGTGCAACGGTGGAAACCGCCGCGAGCACCGGCGCAGGCGCCTCCATGACTTTCACCGGTGGCCTGGCGAACGGTGCCTCCACCGCTGCGACAACCACTGACTTGCGTGCATCACGGGCCTGCTCCTCGAGCACGGCCGCCTGAAACTCATCCAGCACACCTTCGGCTTCGACGGGCGCGGGCAAAGCCTCGGGCACGCTCGGTTCCGGTGGAAATTCTTCGGTCGCTTCCTGCAACAGCCCATCCAGGTAGGACTGCAAGGCCATTTGCGGACGCGAGGTTGTCTTGATCGGGCGGTTCATGAAAACAGTGCACCGCATATGAACGTTATCGGCATGAGTGCCATCAGACTTGAGCCTGCAGAGCGTTTAGAGGCGTTCAATCAGGCCACCTGCTGAGGAACAAGTTGCTGGGCCAGCAGGTGTTTGAGCAAGGCCCGGTAGGCCAGCACGCCACGGCTCTTGCCATCGAACTGGGAAGGGGTCACACCGGCGCGGCTGGCATCGCGCAAGCGCGTGTCGACCGGGATGTAGCCCTGCCAGATTTCATCCGGGTACATGTCCCGCAATACGCGCAAGGTTCCCATGGACGCCTGGGTACGACGGTCGAACAAGGTCGGCACGATGCTGAACGGCAGCGACTGTTTGCGTGAGCGGTTGACCATCGCCAGGGTGTTGACCATCCGCTCCAGCCCCTTGACTGCCAGGTGCTCGGTCTGCACCGGGATCACCAGTTGCTGGCTGGCCGCCAAGGCATTGACCATCAGCAAACCCAGCAGCGGCGGACTGTCGATGATCGCGTAATCGAAATCCTGCCACAGCTGCGCCAGACTCTTGGCGATCACCAGGCCCAAGCCGCCCTGCCCCGGCGACTGCCGCTCCAGGGTGGCCAGCGCGGTGCTCGACGGCAACAGCGAAATCCGCTCGTCGCTGGTGGACAGCAACAATTGTCCTGGCAGTCCCTCAGGCACATTGCCCCGGTGCAGGAACAAGTCGTAGTTGCTGTGCTCCAGGCTATCGGGATCGTAGCCAAAATAGCTGGTCATCGAGCCATGGGGGTCCAGGTCGACGATGACCACACGCTTGCCCGCCTCGGCCAGTAATCCGGCTAAAGCGATGGAAGAGGTGGTTTTACCCACCCCACCTTTTTGATTGGCAACTGCCCAGACTCTCATTCAGATCGTTCCTCCCGGCCGAAACAGGCTCGACCGAGAAATAGCTCGGTTATAAAGCGGGTGACGGAGAATTGACGGCACTCTGTCTTCCCGGTGTCTTGACCGGGGTCGGTGCAGTTTGTGTGCCAGCCCGCTTCAATGCAGCGTCCGGCTTTGCGTTGGCCGTGCCGGTACCGGTCAGGCTGCGGCGTACATCAAGGTTGCGCGACACCACCAATACCACGCGCCGATTTTTCGCCCGACCTTCGACGGTGGCGTTGTTGGCCACCGGCTGGAACTCGCCATACCCCACCGACGCCAGGCGGCCGGGGTTCACACCCTGCATCGCAAGCATGCGCACGATGCTCGCGGAACGGGCCGAAGACAATTCCCAGTTGGTTGGATACTGCGCGGTGCGAATCGGCTGGTCATCCGTGAACCCCTCCACATGGATCGGGTTATCGAACGGCTTCAGGATCGCCGCCACCTTGTCGATGATGTTGAACGCCATGTCGCTGGGCATGGCGTCGCCGCTACCGAACAACAGGCTGGAGTTGAGTTCGATCTCCACCCACAACTCGTTGCCGCGCACGGTCATCTGGTTGGAGCTGATCAGGTCGCCGAATGCCGCGCTGATGTCGTCGGCGATGCTTTTCAACGGGTCGCTGCCACCGGCAATGCCGGCATCGACCTGCTCGGCGTCACGGACCAGCGGCTTGGCCGGCGTGGTCGTCTTGGGCCGCTCGTCGCCAATGGGAATTGGCTTGAGGGCGCGGTCCGAGTCGGTAAAGACGCCGATCAACGCCTCGGAGATGACCTTGTATTTGCCCTCGTTGACCGAGGAGATCGAATACATGACCACGAAAAAGGCGAACAGCAATGTGATGAAGTCGGCGTAGGACACCAACCAACGTTCATGATTGACGTGCTCTTCATGATTCCGGCGACGCGCCATGGTCCATTACTCCCATTAATCCATGAAGCCCTGGAGCTTCAATTCAATGGAGCGCGGATTTTCACCTTCGGCGATCGACAGGATTCCTTCCAGCAACATTTCGCGATAACGCGACTGGCGCAAGGCAATAGACTTGAGTTTGGCGGCAATTGGCAACAACACCAGGTTGGCGCTGGCCACGCCATAGATAGTGGCCACGAACGCCACGGCGATGCCGCTACCCAATTGCGAGGGGTCAGCCAGGTTGCCCATCACGTGGATCAGGCCCATCACCGCACCGATGATGCCGATGGTAGGCGCATAACCGCCCATGCTTTCGAAAACCTTGGCCGCTTCGATATCGCGGCTTTCCTGGGTGTAGAAATCCACTTCCAGGATGCTGCGGATGGCTTCCGGCTCGGCGCCGTCCACCAGCAATTGCAGGCCTTTTCGCGAGTAGTTGTCAGGTTCGGCATCGGCCACGCCTTCCAGGCCGAGCAGGCCTTCCTTGCGGGCAGTCAGGCTCCAGTTCACGACACGGTCGATGCCGCCGGCCAGGTCGACCCGTGGTGGAAACAGAATCCAGACCAGCACCTGCATGGCACGCTTGAAAGCACTCATGGGCGATTGCAACAGCGCGGCGCCGATGGTGCCACCGAGCACGATCAGCGCCGCTGGGCCATTGGCCAGGGCGCCGAGATGACCGCCTTCCAGATAGTTGCCACCAATGATGGCGACGAACGCCATGATGATGCCGATCAGGCTGAGGACATCCATTACAGACACGCCTCGACCAGGTATTTACCGATGTCGTCCAGCCCGTACACCGCATCGGCCAGGTCCGCTTTGACAATCGCCATCGGCATGCCATAGATCACGCAACTGGCTTCGTCCTGGGCCCAGATAGCACTGCCGCCCTGCTTGAGCAGACGGGCGCCTTCGCGACCGTCGGCGCCCATACCGGTCAGCACCACCGCCAGAACTTTGTCACCGTAGGATTTGGCTGCGGAACCGAAAGTAATGTCCACACAGGGCTTGTAGTTAAGGCGCTCGTCGCCCGGCAGGATTTTCACCGCGCCGCGACCGTCGACCATCATCTGCTTGCCACCCGGAGCCAGCAGTGCCAGGCCCGGCCGCAGGATATCGCCGTCCTCGGCTTCCTTGACGCTGATATTGCACAGCTTGTCCAGGCGCTCGGCGAACGCCTTGGTGAAGGCCGCGGGCATGTGCTGGATCAACACGATGGGGGCTGGGAAGTTGGCCGGCAACTGGGTCAGGACCCGTTGCAGCGCCACCGGACCGCCCGTGGACGTGCCGATGGCAACCAGCTTGTAGGCCTTGCGCTTAGGTGCCGGCGACGACGCACTGGCCGGAGTCGGACGTGTGGGCGCAGGGGCCGGGGCACTGCGTACCGGGGGCGGATTGAAGCTGCCCGACGACGGCGCGGGACTCGGTGCAGCCACGGGCGCGGGGGCCGGTGGTGTGTAGGCACTCACACGGCGGTTGCTGCGGGAAATGCTGTGGACCTTCTCGCACAGCAACTGCCGAACCTTGTCGGGGTTGCGCGAGATGTCCTCGAAGTTCTTCGGCAGGAAATCCACCGCCCCGGCATCCAGCGCGTCGAGGGTGACACGGGCACCTTCGTGGGTCAGGGACGAGAACATCAATACCGGGGTCGGGCAGCGCTGCATGATATGCCGCACCGCCGTGATGCCATCCATCATTGGCATCTCATAGTCCATGGTGATCACGTCCGGCTTGAGTGCCAGGGCCTGATCGATTGCCTCTTTGCCATTGGTCGCGGTACCGACGACCTGAATCGTCGTGTCCGCCGAGAGAATTTCCGAGACGCGGCGGCGGAAGAACCCCGAATCGTCCACCACCAGGACTTTAACTACCATAAACACTCCGTTAGACGAGGCACGGCACTGGGCCGCGCCCCTCCAGAATCAAATACGCCGCGCGGCGTAACGCTTGAGCATGCTCGGTACATCGAGGATCAGCGCGATGCGGCCGTCGCCGGTGATGGTGGCGCCGGACATGCCCGGGGTGCCCTGGAGCATTTTGCCCAATGGCTTGATGACCACTTCTTCCTGGCCCACGAGCTGGTCGACAACGAAGCCGATCCGCTGGGTACCTACCGAAAGGATCACCACGTGGCCCTCGCCCTGCTCCACATGCGCCGCGGAGCTGACCAACCAGCGCTTGAGGTAGAACAATGGCAGTGCCTTGTCCCGCACGATCACCACTTCCTGGCCGTCCACCACGTTGGTACGCGACAGGTCGAGGTGGAAGATCTCGTTGACGTTGACCAGTGGGAAAGCGAACGCCTGGTTGCCCAGCATCACCATCAAGGTCGGCATGATCGCCAGGGTCAGCGGGACCTTGATGAGGATCTTCGAGCCCGAGCCCTTGACCGAGTGGATGTTGATCGAGCCGTTGAGCTGGGAAATCTTGGTTTTCACCACGTCCATGCCCACGCCACGACCCGACACGTCGGAAATCTCGGTTTTGGTCGAGAAGCCGGGAGCGAAGATCAGGTTGTAGCACTCGGTATCGCTCAGGCGGTCGGCAGCGTCCTTGTCCATCACACCGCGCTTGACGGCGATGGCACGCAACACTTCCGGGTCCATGCCTTTGCCGTCGTCGGAGATCGACAGCAGGATATGGTCGCCCTCCTGCTCGGCGGCCAGGATCACCTTGCCGCTACGGACCTTGCCCGCGGCTTCGCGTTCTTCCGGCGACTCGATGCCATGGTCGACCGCGTTGCGCACCAAGTGGACCAGCGGGTCGGCCAGGGCCTCGACGAGGTTCTTGTCGAGGTCGGTATCTTCACCCACCAGTTCCAGGTTGATTTCTTTCTTGAGCTGACGAGCCAGGTCACGTACCAGGCGCGGGAAGCGTCCGAAGACTTTCTTGATCGGCTGCATCCGGGTCTTCATGACCGCGGTCTGCAGATCGGCCGTGACCACGTCGAGGTTCGACACGGCCTTGGACATGGCTTCGTCCTGGCTGTTGAGGCCCAGGCGTACCAGACGGTTACGCACCAGCACCAGTTCGCCGACCATGTTCATGATCTCGTCCAGGCGCGCAGTGTCGACCCGAACGGTGGTTTCGGCTTCACTGGTCGGTTTTTCCGTCGGCGCAGATGACGCCGCCGCAGGTGTACGGGCAGGCGCAGGCGCAGCGGCCGCTGCAGCAGGCTTGGGTGCCGGGGCCGGTGTCTCGGCCTTGGGTTCCGGTGCCTTGGCGGCGGGTTTTGGCGCGGCCTTGGCGGCCGGTGCGGCAGCTGGCGCGACAGAGGCCGTGCCGACTTCGCTGAACTTGCCTTTGCCGTGCAGATCGTCGAGCAGCGATTCGAATTCCTGATCGGTGATCAGGTCGCTACCGGCCGCTGCGGCGGCAGGCTTGCCCGGAGCAGGCGTGGAGGCAATGGCCGACTCCAGGGCGTCAACGGCAAAAGTACCCTTGCCGTGCAGCTGATCGAGCAAGGCTTCGAATTCATCGTCGGTGATGTCGGAGCTGTCGCCCGCGGCTTTCGGCGCGGCAGGGGCTGGTGGCGGGACAACCGCATCGACGGCGAACTGGCCCTTGCCGTGCAGTTGATCGAGCAGTGACTCGAACTCCGCATCGGTGATTTCATCGCTGGCCGCGCCGGCATCGGCGGGCGCGGCAGCTACCGGAGCCTGGGCCTGGGCCTGAGCTTCGGCCTTGACGGCACTCAGGGAGTCCAGCAGCTGTTCGAATTCGTTATCGGTAATATCGCCCGATTCCTCGGCGACCGGCTCCTCGGCAACGGGTTCTTCAACCGTGGTCTCGACTGGAGCGGCTTCGTCAGCCGATTGCGGCTCGGCCAGGCGCGACAGCGCGGCGAGCAACTCAGGGGTGGCGGCGGTGATCGGCGAACGGTCACGCACCTCGTTGAACATGCTGTTGACCGCATCCAGCGCTTCGAGCACCACGTCCATCAATTCCGAATCCACGCGACGCTCACCCTTGCGCAGGATGTCGAACACGTTCTCGGCAATGTGGCAGCACTCCACCAGCTCGTTGAGCTGAAGGAAGCCGGCGCCTCCTTTTACAGTGTGGAAACCGCGAAAGATTGCATTGAGCAAATCCGCATCATCCGGTCGGCTTTCCAGCTCGACCAATTGCTCGGACAGTTGCTCTAGAATCTCGCCGGCCTCAACCAGGAAATCCTGAAGGATCTCTTCATCGGCGCCGAAGCTCATTAATGGGGTGCTCCTAAAACAGGGCTAAAATCCAAGGCTGGACAGCAAATCGTCCACATCGTCCTGACCGGACATAACGTCTTCTCTTTTATCGGCATGAATTTGCGGACCTTCACCCTGAGAGAGATGTTTTTGTGGATCTTTTTCAGCAAGTATCGCTTCACGGTCGTGTTCGATGCCCGCAAAGCGATCGACCTGGCTGGCCATCAACACCAGTTTGAGCAGATTGCTTTCGACTTCGGTGACCAATTGGGTGACGCGCTTGATCACCTGGCCGGTCAGGTCCTGATAGTCCTGGGCCAGCAGAATATCGTTGAGGTTGCTCGCGACAGAGCGGTTATCGGCGCTGCTGCGTGTCAGAAAACCGTCGACCCGACGCGCCAGGTCCCGGAACTCTTCCGCGCCGACTTCACGACGCATGAAACGGCCCCAGTCGACGCTCAAGGCCTGGGCTTCATCGCCAAGGCCATTGACCAGCGGCGTGGCACTTTCCACCAGGTCCATGGTGCGGTTGGCGGCAGCCTCGGTCAGCTTGACCACGTAGGACAGCCGCTCGGTCGCGTCAGTGATCTGCGAGACCTCTTCGGCCTGGGGCATGTTCGGATCGATCTGGAAGTTGACGATCGCGCTGTGCAACTCACGGGTGAGCTTGCCGACTTCCTGGTACAGGCCACGATCCCGGGTCTGATTGAGCTCGTGGATCATCTGGACAGCATCGCCGAAACGACCTTTTTCAAGGCTGTCGACCAGTTCGCGGGCATGTTTTTTCAGGGTCGATTCGAAATCGCCCATTGAAGCTTCATTATTCTCCATAGCTCCCCCGTGGCGCCGTTAACCGATGCGTTCGAAGATCTTTTCGATCTTTTCTTTCAACGCCTGGGCCGTGAAGGGTTTGACCACATAGCCGTTCACACCGGCTTGGGCCGCTTCGATGATCTGCTCGCGCTTGGCTTCGGCGGTGACCATCAGCACCGGCAGGTGCTTGAGTTTTTCATCGGCGCGCACATGGCGCAGCAAGTCGATACCGGTCATGCCAGGCATGTTCCAGTCAGTCACCAGAAAGTCGATGCTCCCGCTGTTGAGAACCGGGATGGCAGTGGTGCCATCGTCGGCCTCGACCGTGTTGGTGAACCCAAGGTCACGCAACAGGTTTTTTATGATCCGCCGCATCGTTGAAAAGTCATCAACGATGAGGATTTTCATGTTCTTGTCCAATTCGACCTCCAAGCAGTCTTAAACGCGTACAGCACCTGAACGCGCCATTTCAATCAATCCGGTACAGCATTCGACAACGGTGCGGGACGCAACGGATCGAGACTGCGCAACACGTGCCACGCAAACCCTGTCAGCAACCTCCCCGCACCGACTGTCAGCGCGCTCGCCACTCCCCCAAACGCCCCCGCAAACGGGCGGCGCACTGGCTGTGTAACTGACTGACCCGCGATTCGCTGACCCCCAGGACCTCACCGATTTCCTTGAGGTTCAGCTCTTCGTCGTAGTACAGCGCCAAGACCAGTCGCTCACGCTCCGGCAAATTGGCAATCGCATCGGCCAGCGCGCTCTGGAAACGTTCGTCTTCCAGGTCACGCGCAGGCTCCATGTGCGTACTCGCGCCATCCTCATGCAGCCCTTCATGATCGCCGTCCTGCAACAGGTCGTCGAAACTGAACAGACGGCTGCCCAAGGTATCGTTCAAAATCCCGTAATAATCATCGAGACTCAACTGGAGTTCGGCCGCAACTTCGTGATCTTTAGCGTCTCGTCCGGTTTTCGCTTCAATAGCGCGAATGGCGTCACTGACCATGCGGGTATTGCGGTGTACCGAACGGGGCGCCCAATCGCCCTTGCGGACTTCGTCGAGCATCGCGCCGCGAATGCGAATGCCGGCGTAGGTCTCGAAACTGGCGCCCTTGCTCGCGTCGTATTTGTTAGCCACTTCGAGCAGGCCAATCATGCCTGCCTGGATCAGGTCTTCGACCTGGACACTGGCCGGCAACCGCGCCAGCAAGTGATAGGCGATGCGCTTGACCAGGGGCGCGTATCGCTCGATCAACTCGTATTGGGCGTCCCGTGCCGATTTCTTGTAGAGGTGGTTGTAACCGCTGGCTGTCATAACACGGGCCCTGCTGTTTGTTGCACGAGACGCTCGACGAAAAATTCCAGGTGCCCGCGTGGGTTGGCCGGCAGTGGCCAGGTATCGACCTTCTGGGCGATTGCCTTGAACGCCAGCGCGCATTTGGAACGGGGAAAGGCTTCATAGACGGCACGTTGCTTCTGGACCGCCTTGCGTACGCTTTCGTCGTACGGCACGGCGCCAACGTACTGCAGGGCAACGTCCAGGAAGCGATCGGTGACCTTGGTCAACTTGGCGAACAGGTTGCGCCCTTCCTGCGGGCTCTGGGCCATGTTGGCCAGGACGCGGAAGCGGTTCATGCCGTAATCGCGGTTCAATAGCTTGATCAGGGCGTAGGCGTCGGTGATGGAGGTAGGCTCGTCGCAGACCACCAGCAGCACTTCCTGGGCGGCGCGCACGAAGCTGACGACCGAATCACCGATGCCCGCCGCCGTGTCGATCACCAGCACATCGAGGTTGTCGCCGATGTCGCTGAATGCCTGGATCAGGCCGGCGTGCTGGGCCGGGGTCAGATGAACCATGCTCTGGGTGCCGGAGGCGGCCGGCACGATGCGAATCCCGCCCGGCCCCTGCAACAACACGTCGCGCAGTTCGCAGCGGCCTTCGATCACGTCCGCCAGCGTGCGTTTGGGTGTGAGCCCCAGCAGCACGTCGACGTTTGCCAGGCCCAGGTCGGCGTCCAGCAGCATGACCCGTCGGCCAAGCTCTGCCAGAGCCAGGGACAAGTTCACTGACACGTTAGTCTTGCCGACGCCACCTTTGCCGCCGGTCACCGCGATCACCTGTACGGGATGCATGCTGCCCATGTTCGTTCTTTACCTGTCTTACTTAGACGGAGGCCACATTACTGGCTGCGCGTTCACATACGGAACATTGCCTGGCAGACCATCGATGTAGGTACAAAAAATATTCATGATTACCTCAGCCAACCTGCTTGGTCGGGCTGTGGTAGATATCAGCGAACATGTCAGCCATGGCTTCTTCGCTGGGTTCGTCCTGCATTTGCACACTCACGGCACGGCTGACCAGTTGGTGGCGACGCGGCAGATGCAAATCATCCGGGATCCGCGGCCCATCGGTCAGGTACGCCACCGGCAGATCGTGACCGATCGCCAGGCTCAATACCTCGCCCAGGCTTGCCGTTTCGTCCAGCTTGGTCAGGATGCAACCGGCCAATCCGCAGCGTTTGTAGCTGTGGTAGGCGGCGGTTAGAACCTGTTTCTGGCTGGTGGTTGCCAACACGAGATAATTTTTTGACTTGATGCCGCGCCCGGCCAGGCTTTCAAGCTGCATGCGCAGGGCCGGATCGCTGGCTTGCAGGCCCGCGGTATCGATCAGTACGACGCGCTTGCGCAGCAGGGGCTCCAGCGCCTGGGCCAGGGATTGGCCCGGATCCACATGGGTCACCGACACGTTGAGAATCCGGCCCAGGGTCTTGAGTTGCTCCTGGGCGCCGATACGGAAGCTGTCCATGCTGACCAGGGCAATGCTCTGGGCACCGTACTTGAGCACATAACGGGCGGCGAGCTTGGCCAGGGTGGTGGTCTTGCCCATGCCGGCCGGGCCGACCATGGCAATCACCCCGCCCTCTTCCAGCGGCTCGACTTCCGGCGTGGCGATCATCCGCGCCAGATGCGCCAGCAGCATGCGCCAGGCCTGGCGAGGCTCGTGAATATCATTGATCAGCGCCAGCAGGTCGCGGGCCAGCGGGCCGGACAGGCCAATGCGTTGCAGGCGGCGCCACAGGTTGGCCTGGGCCGGACGGCTGCCTTGCAGTTGGTTCCAGGCCAGCGAGCCGAGCTGGACTTCCATCAGTTCGCGCAAGCTGTTGAGTTCGAAACGCATCGAGTCCAGCGCACGCGGATCGACACCGGGAGCCGGTGCGGCAGGCGCCGGCGCCGGACGACGCGGCTCAACCGGGGTCGGCTCGATCAGCGGTTCGGCAGCGGTCAGTGGCAGGCCCGCGGTCAACGGCTGACCGGCAAACAATTGACGATTGGTGCCCGGCGCGGCCTCGCCTTCGCTGCTGCGCAGGCTCAACTCGGCCTGGGCGCTGGCGATGCGCGATTGGGTCTTGCGCAGCTCATCCTCAAGTTCCATGTTCGGAACCCGCGGGGCCAGCGCAGACAGCTTGTAGTCCAGAGCCGCCGTCAACTCGACACCACCGGCGATCCGGCGGTTGCCGATGATGGCTGCTTCGGCGCCCAGCTCGTCACGAACCAGTTTCATGGCCTGACGCATATCGGCGGCGAAAAAACGCTTCACTTGCATAACCCACTACCTCAGCCGTTGGGCCCTACTGTCGCAACAATGGTCACTTGCTTGTTGTCCGGTATTTCCTGGTACGCCAGCACATGCAGCCCCGGGACCGCGAGGCGACCGAATCGCGAGAGCATCGCACGAATCGGACCCGCCACCAGCAGGATCACCGGTTGGCCTTGCATCTCTTGCCGCTGGGCTGCCTCGATCAACGAACGTTGCAGCTTCTCGGCCATGCTTGGCTCCAGCAGAACACCCTCTTCCGAGCCTTGCCCTGCCTTCTGAAGACTATTGAGCAATATCTGTTCCAACCTTGGCTCCAGCGTGATCACAGGCAGCTCCGACTCAGTGCCTACAATGCTTTGGACGATTGCACGGGATACGCCGACCCGCACCGCGGCCACCATGGCGGCGGTATCTTGACTCTTGGAAGCGTTGTTGGCGATGGCTTCGGCAATACTGCGGATGTCGCGTACCGGCACCTGTTCGGCCAGCAGCGCCTGCAAGATCTTGAGCAACTGCGACAACGAAACCACGCCCGGCACCAGTTCTTCGGCCAGTTTCGGCGACCCCTTGGCCAGCACCTGCAGCAATTGCTGGACTTCTTCGTGGCCGATCAGTTCGCTGGAGTGTTTGTACAAAATCTGGTTCAAATGCGTCGCAACTACCGTACTGGCGTCCACCACGGTGTAACCGAGGGACTGGGCCTGGGCCCGCTGACTGATTTCAATCCACACCGCCTCCAGACCAAAAGCCGGGTCCTTGGCGGTAATGCCATTGAGCGAACCATAGACCTGACCTGGATTGATCGCCAGTTCGCGGTCCGGGTAGATCTCGGCTTCGGCCAGGATCACCCCCATCAGCGTCAGGCGATAGGCGCTGGGCGCCAGGTCGAGGTTGTCGCGGATATGCACGGTGGGCATCAGGAAGCCCAGGTCCTGGGACAGCTTCTTGCGCACCCCCTTGATCCGCGCCAGCAGTTGGCCGCCCTGGTTGCGATCCACCAGTGGAATCAGGCGATAGCCGACTTCCAGGCCGATCATGTCGATCGGGGTCACATCGTCCCAGCCCAGCTCCTTGGTCTCCAGGGCACGGGCCGGCGATGGCAGCAGTTCCTGCTGGCGCTTGACCTCTTGCAATGCCTGGACTTTCTGCACGTTCTGCTTCTTCCAGAACAGATAGGCGCCGCCTGCCGCCACGGCCGCCATGCTCAGGAAGGAAATGTGCGGCATGCCCGGGACCAGACCCATCACCGCCATCAGCCCGGCGGCCACGGCCAGGGCCTTGGGCGATGCGAACATCTGCCGGCTGATCTGCTTGCCCATGTCTTCGGAGCCCGAAGCACGGGTCACCATGATCGCCGCCGCTGTGGATAACAACAGTGATGGCAATTGCGCCACCAAACCGTCACCGATGGTCAGCAAGGCGTAAACCTTGCCTGCATCACCGAAACTCATCTGATGCTGGAAGATACCGACAGCCATGCCGCCGATCAGGTTGATGAACAGGATCAACAGGCCGGCGATGGCGTCACCGCGCACGAACTTGCTCGCACCGTCCATGGAGCCGTAGAACTCGGCCTCCTGGGCCACTTCCAGACGACGGAGCTTGGCCTGGCTCTGATCGATCAGGCCGGCGTTGAGATCGGCGTCGATCGCCATCTGCTTGCCGGGCATGGCGTCGAGGGTGAAACGCGCGCTCACTTCGGAAATACGCCCGGCACCCTTGGTGACCACCACGAAGTTGATGATCATCAGGATGGCGAAGACCACGATACCGACCACGTAGTTACCGCCGATCACCACCTCACCGAAGGCCTGGATCACCTTACCGGCGGCGGCATGACCTTCCTGACCGTGGAGCATGACCACGCGGGTAGACGCCACGTTCAGCGCCAGGCGCAACAGCGTGGCCACCAGCAAAATGGTCGGGAACACGGCGAAATCCAGCGGGCGCAGGGCATATACGCACACCAGCAGCACCACGATCGATAGGGCGATGTTGAACGTGAAGAACACGTCCAGCAGGAACGGTGGCACCGGCAGCATCATCATGGCGAGCATGACCATCAGCAACAGCGGGACGCCCAGATTGCCCCGACTGAGGTCTACGACGTTGCTGCGCGCGGTGCTGAGTAACTGAGAGCGATCCACCAAAATACCCCGTTCCTGTGAAGCAAACTTTTGACGCCCGATACAGGCGCAGACGGGGTATTGCAAGAAGCCTTCCAACTTTTGCCAGACCTTGGAATACAAGCCTCCAAGCCAGAACACGAATCCTGTGGGAGCGGGCTTGCTCGCGATGGCGGTGTATCAGTTGATAGATGCATGACTGGCACGACGCCTTCGCGAGCAAGCCCGCTCCCACAGGGTTTGTCAGTAGCAGGACCTGGCGCACGATTTATTCAGGATCGCGGCGCAGATCCGGCGGAATCGGCAAATCCTTGAGCGGATCGGGGCGCTTGCCCTTGCCGGCGCGGTGCTGGCGGATCTGGTAGACATAGGCCAGCACCTGGGCCACCGCCAGGTACAGCCCGCCCGGAATTTCCTGGTCGAGCTCGGTGGAGTAATAGATCGATCGCGCCAGGGCCGGCGACTCCAGCAGCATCACTTCATTGGCCACGGCAATCTCACGGATCTTCAGCGCCAGGAAATCGCTGCCCTTGGCCAGCAATACCGGAGCGTTGCCTTTGTCCGGGTCGTACTTGAGCGCTACGGCGTAGTGGGTCGGGTTGGTGATGACCACATCGGCCGTCGGGATCGCCGCCATCATCCGTCGCTGGGACACTTCGCGTTGCAACTGACGAATCCGCTGCTTGACCTCCGGCTTGCCCTCCTGATCCTTGTGTTCGTCACGAACCTCCTGCTTGGTCATCATCAGCTTCTGCTTGCTTTGGTACAGCTGGATCGGCACATCGATCGCAGCGATCAGCATCAGGCCGCAAGCCATCCACAAGGCGCTCCAGCCCACCAGTTGCACGCTGTGGATAATGGCCTGTTCCAGTGGCTCATGAGCGATGCGCAGCACATCGTCAATGTCCGACTGCAACACCGTCAAAGCCACGGACAAGACCAGCAGAAACTTCCCAAAGGCCTTGAGCAGCTCCATCAGGGCCGAGATGGAAAACATGCGCTTGAGGCCCGCCAACGGATTCATCCGACTGAACTTGGGGGCCAGGCTACCGGCTGCGAACAGCCATCCCCCCAGAGAGATCGGCCCGATAAAAGCTGCCAGGAGCAAGAAGATCAGGATTGGCTGCATCGCCACGATCGCGATCTTGCCCGAGTGCAGCAGGTACTGCGTCATGGCGCCCGGACTGAGCAGCACTTCACGCGGCAGGGAGAAATTCAGGCGCATGATTTCCAGCAGATCCAGGGCCAATCCGCCCCCATAGATGAGGAGCCCACCAGTGCCGGCCAACATCACCACAAGGGTATTGAGCTCCTTGGAGCGTGCGATCTCACCCTTTTCCCGGGACTCGCGCCTGCGCTTCTCCGTGGGGTCTTCTGTCTTGTCCTGGCCACTCTCGCTCTCGGCCATGCTTCAGCGCGCCTGTGCCATGTCGCGTAGCAGCTGCAAGGCCTGGGTGGCCAGCGGCTGATACTGATTGAGGATATCCCCCAGACTGACCCAGAAAATCACCATACCCAGCACAAGGGTCAGCGGAAAACCGATGGAAAAAATGTTCAACTGCGGCGCCGCCCGGGTCATCACGCCAAATGCAATGTTGACCACCAGCAAAGCCGTGATCGCAGGCAACACCAATATCATCGCCGCCCCCAGGACCCAGCCGAGCCTGCCGGCAACCTCCCAGAAATGATTGACCAGCAGCGCGCTGCCCACCGGCATCGTGGTGAAGCTCTCGGTCAGCACCTCGAACACCACCAGGTGTCCGTTCATGGCGAGAAACAGCAGCGTCACCAGCATCGTCAGAAATTGACCGATCACCGCCGTGTTCACGCCGTTGGTGGGGTCGATCATGGACGCGAAGGCCATGCCCATCTGGATCGAAATGATTTGCCCGGCCACCACGAACGCCTGGAAAAACAGCTGCAGCGAAAATCCCAGCAAGGACCCGATGAGGATCTGCTCGGCCACCAGCATCAGCGCACTGAGGTCCAGGGCATGAACCGGCGGCATCGGTGGCAACCCTGGCGCGATGACCACCGTGATAGCCAGGGCGAAATACAAGCGCACGCGCCTTGGCACCAGGGTCGTACCGAAGACCGGCATGCTCATCAGCACGGCAGTGACACGAAACAACGGCAGGACGAAAGCCGCCACCCAGGAGCCGATCTGGGTGTCCGTCAGCGCGAGCATCGACATCCGGTCAGCCGATCAACTGCGGAATACTGCCGTACAGCCGCAGGATGTATTCCATGAAGGTTTGCACCAGCCAGGGCCCGGAAACGATCAACGTCACCAGCATGACCAGCAGGCGTGGCAGGAAGCTCAGGGTCTGTTCGTTGATCTGGGTCGCGGCCTGGAACATCGCCACCAACAGGCCCACCAACAGGCTGGGAATCACCAGGATGGCGACCATCACGGTCGTCAGCCAGAGCGCTTCGCGGAACAGGTCTACCGCTACTTCAGGAGTCATATCGCCCTACCTGCAAATGGTCTAAACACCGCCGAAACTGCCCGCCAGGGTGCCGATGATCAAGGCCCAGCCATCCACCAGCACGAACAGCATGATCTTGAACGGCAGGGAAATGATCAGCGGCGACAGCATCATCATACCCATCGCCATCAATATGCTAGCGACCACCAGGTCGATGATCAGGAACGGGATGAAGATCATGAAACCGATCTGGAACGCGGTTTTCAGTTCGGACGTCACGAACGCCGGTACCAGGATGGTCAGCGGTGCCTGGTCGGCACTGGGGATGTCGGTGCGCTTGGACAGGCGCATGAACAAATCCAGGTCGCTGCTGCGGGTCTGGGCCAGCATGAAATCCTTGATCGGCACTTCAGCCTTGGCCACGGCGTCCTGGGCGGTGATTTTTTCCGCCAGGTAAGGTTGCAGCGCATCCTGGTTCACCCGGTCGAACACCGGCGCCATGATGAACATGGTCAGGAACAGCGCCATGCCGGTGAGGATCTGGTTCGACGGCGTCTGCTGCAACCCCAGGGCCTGGCGCAGGATCGAAAAGACGATGATGATCCGGGTGAAACTGGTCATCAGCATGACGAACGCCGGGATGAAACTCAGCGCAGTCATGATCAACAGGATCTGCAGGCTGACCGAGTATTCCTGGGCTCCTTGGGCATTGGTACCAAGGGTGATCGCCGGGATCGACAACGGATCGGCGGCGAACGCCAACGGCGCGGCCAGCATCAGGGCCAGCACCAACAGAATGCGCAGCGGCATTACTTCTTATCCTTCTGGTCTTTACCCAGCAGTTCCATGAGGCGCTGGGCAAATTCGGGGGTGGCCTGGTCGGTGGCAGGCACCTGCACCGGCTCCTTGAGGACATGCAGCGCAGTGATGGTGCCCGGACTCAGGCCCAGCAGGATCTGCTCGTTGCCGACCTGCACCAGCACCAGCCGGTCCCGCGGGCCGAGCGCGCGGGAGCCGACGATGTCGATGACCTGACCCTTGCCGGTGGGACCCGCCTGCTGCACGCGCCGCAGCAGCCAGGCCAGCAAAAAGATCACCCCCAGCACCAGCAACAGGCCAAGCACCAACTGCGCCAGTTGTCCGGCCAGGCCACTGCCGGCCGTCGACGCAATGGCCGCGGTGCTCGCGGGTTCGGCCGCCATCACGCTCAACGGCAACATCAGGGCGGTAGCGAAAAGACCTTTCACTCAGCGCAGCTTCTTGATGCGTTCGCTCGGGCTGATCACGTCCGTCAGGCGAATGCCGAACTTCTCGTTGACCACCACTACTTCGCCATGGGCGATCAGGGTGCCGTTGACCAGCACGTCCAGCGGCTCACCCGCCAGGCGATCGAGCTCGATCACCGAGCCCTGGTTGAGTTGCAGCAGGTTGCGGATGTTGATGTCGGTGCTGCCCACTTCCATGGAAATCGACACGGGGATGTCGAGAATCACGTCCAGATTAGGCCCGTCCAGCGTCACCTGCTCGTTGCTTTTCGGCACGCTGCCAAACTCTTCCATCTGCAAGCGATTGGACGCATGGGCACCGGTGTCCGCGGCCAGCAAGGCGTCGATGTCGTCCTGCCCGGTTTCACCGGCTTCTTCCAGGGCGGCGGCCCATTCATCAGCCAGCGACTGGTCGTCCTGGTTGTTCATATCATTAGCCATCATTTGTCCTCGGCGGGCAAAAATCAGTTGAAAACGTAAAATTCAGCTACAAACTAAAGCGTTCGACCTTGCTCAGCGGCGTTCGATCGGCTCGATCACCTGCAACGCCAGGTTGCCTTTGTGAGAGCCCATCTTGACCTTGAAGGCCGGTACGCCATTGGCACGCATGATCATGTCTTCCGGCATTTCGACAGGAATGATGTCCCCCGGCTGCATGTGCAGGATGTCCCGCAGGCGCAACTGACGCCGGGCAACCGTCGCACCGATCGGCACGTCGACATCCAGCACGTCCTGGCGCAACGCATTGATCCAGCGCTCGTCCTGGTCGTCGAGGTCGGACTGGAAACCGGCGTCGAGCATTTCACGCACCGGCTCGATCATCGAGTACGGCATGGTCACGTGCAGGTCTCCGCCACCACCATCGAGTTCGATGTGGAAGGTCGAGACCACGATGGCTTCGCTCGGACCGACGATGTTGGCCATGGCCGGGTTCACTTCCGAGTTGATGTACTCGAAGTTCACTTCCATGATCGCCTGCCAGGCTTCCTTCAGGTCGACAAAGGCCTGCTCCAGCACCATGCGCACGACCCGCAGCTCGGTCGGGGTGAATTCACGGCCCTCGATCTTGGCATGACGACCGTCACCGCCGAAGAAGTTGTCCACCAGCTTGAATACCAGCTTGGCATCGAGGATGAACAGCGCGGTGCCGCGCAACGGCTTGATCTTCACCAGATTGAGGCTGGTGGGCACATACAGCGAGTGCACGTACTCCCCGAACTTCATCACCTGCACGCCACCGACCGCTACATCGGCGGAGCGACGCAGCATGTTGAACATGCTGATGCGGGTGTAGCGGGCGAAACGTTCGTTGATCATTTCCAGGGTCGGCATGCGTCCGCGAACGATGCGATCCTGGCTGGTCAGGTCGTAGCTTTTGACGCTGCCCGGTTCAGCAGCGTTTTCGGTCTGCACCAGGCCGTCATCGACGCCGTGCAACAGCGCGTCGATTTCGTCCTGGGACAACAGGTCCTGCACGGCCATGGCGGGTTCCTACTGCAATACGAAGTTAGTGAAGAGCAACTGTTCGATCACCACTTTGCCGAGCTCTTTCTGAGCCACTTCCTGCACGCTGGCCGTGGCTTTCTGACGGAGCATTTCCTGGCCGACGGGGGTGGCGAGGGTGTCGAAATTCTGTCCGGAGAACAGCATCACCAGATTGTTGCGGATCAGCGGCATGTGCACCCGCAGCGCTTCCAGATCAGCCTGGTTGCGCCCCAGCAAGGTGATGCTGACCTGCATGTAGCGTTGACGGCCATTCTGGGTGTAGTTGGCGACGAAGGCAGGTGCCATGGGCTCGAAAATCGCTGGCTGCTTGCCCACCGGCGCGGCCTCGACCACTGCCGCCGGCTTGCTCTGAGCACTGTGCATGACATACCAGGTTGCCCCCACGGACACACCGATCGCCAGGAGCAAACCCACCACGATCAGGATGATCATCTTGAGTTTGCCTTTGGTTGCGGGGTCTTTTACAGCTGCTGCTTCGCTCTTCGCCATGCCAATAATCCGTCACTAATCGGGGGGTTTACGGTTGCATGGCAAGGCAGGAGCAAGTGTTATGCCAGAAGCAATTTGCAACACCCGAAAACACCTGTGGGAGCGAGCCTGCTCGCGATAGCGGTGGCTCAGACACTTTATGGGTGACTGGTCTACCGATATCGCGAGCAGGCTCGCTCCCACAAGGGGTTACCTCGCCGATCAGGCGTAGTAATCGACCGCGCTGGTGCCGATGACGCTGGTGGTAGCGGCCGCCACCTCAGCGACGCTGGCCGGCAGGGGTTCATCTGCCGAACCCACCCGCCCGCCGGAGGATGACGTGCGTCCGGCCTGGGCTTGCTGCTGCGCCTGCTGATCCGGGTTCTGCGAACCACGGGACTGATCGGACACGTTGACATCGACCTGGCCCATGCCCTGCTGGGCGAAACTGTCCCGCAGGCGATGCAACTGGCCTTCGAGGGCTTCGCGAACGCCGGAGTGGGCACTCATGAAGGTCACCTGGGTCTGTTGATCCGGCACCATGTTTACCCGGATGTCCAGGCGACCGAGCTCGGCGGGCTGCAGCTGGATGTCGGCAGCCTTGAGATTGGCGCTCGACAGATACATCACCCGGTTGACCACTTCTTCGGTCCAGCCACTCTGATTCATGGCGATGGGCTGGTTGACCGGCACCGCATTGGCGGTCTTGGGCGTAGCCGCCTGGGTCAGGGCCGCCAGACGGTTGGCGAAATCATCCACGCGGGTGTCACTGGAAGCCGAGCCCAGATCCTTGAGGCCCTCGCCGATCAGCCCGCTGAATGCCTTTTCCCCGCCCTGGCTGCCAGGACCGGTACTGTTCTGGTCAGCTTGCACAGTCAGCATGCTTGCCATGCCGGCGGCAAAGGTCTGGGCTGACGTCGGCTCACCGTCGAGAGGAGCCGGGGCGGCGGTCTTGGATTGGCTGGTAGCGGAAACGTGACCCCCCTGCTCCATTGCCAGTCGCAATGCCGGCAAGGCGTCGAGCGGGTCGGCCTCGGGGTCGAACTTCGGGTCCTCTGGCGGCGCGGCCGGGGCCAGCGGCACGACCGGAGTCGCCACCGCAGCCGCCACCTGCGGCACAGTCGAGGCATCCACCACAGGCGTAGGCACCACGTCGGCCTGGACCACAGGCGCAGCCACGTCCGGCGGCAACATCGGGTCGACGACAGTATCGGCAGGGGCCGCGTCCGCTACCGGGGTCTCGGTCTCGCTGTCGGCATCGGTGTCATTGTCTGCCGTGTCATCGGCCTTGACCGGCTTGTCGGCGGGCAAGGGTTTGCCGCTATCGGCAACGGCCGGCTCCGGGGCGGCAGCCGTTTCATCGCTGGCGTTCTTTTTGACGCTGCTGTCGGGGGTCTTGTCGCGCACCGGCTTCATCGCAGGCTCAGGGGCCGACGAGGATTTGACGGGGGCTTGCTGGGCGAAGACCTGGGCGAAGCTGGAGGCTCTATTGCCGAGGTCCGGCGCCGCTGCCGGCGGATTGACGGCGGCCTGCGGCTTGGCCTGCGCAGCGGCCTGAAGCAGTGTATTGGGCGTAACGGGCATAAAAAGGTCTCCGCTGCACTGAAATCATAGGTACAGTCGGAACTGGACAATGCAAGGGGCGGGCCAACGTCCGGACAGTGGCGACGCCTGACAGGTCATCACTCAGCAGTGAAAGCCTTCGCGCTCTTCCTGGCAGAGATTTCGGACATGGGCGAATTCGCTGTCGATTTCGCTGACCAGCTTCTCGATGCCGCCCAGGGAGGGCTGTTTGGCACGCTGCTCCAGCTCACCACACAGTTCGGCCAGGCGGATGGCGCCCATGTTGCTGCTGCTGCCCTTGAAACTGTGGGCGGTGGCGCTCAGCTTTTCGGCGTCGCGGGCTTCATGCAGCACGCGCAAGCGTGCCTCGGAGTCGTTGAGAAACGTATCCAGCAGCTCCAGATACCCTTCCTCCATGACTTCCTTCAACGTGCTGAGCACGTCGCGGTCCAGATGAATCTCGTTCACTTGTTCGCTCCCTGATCAAGAGTGGCGCGGATTATGCCAGAGCCTCCCAGAAAAACTCCGCGCGGACACTACGACCATCGTCTGACCAACAGGCCTGGTGGCTCAACTGACGCACCAGGCTGACACCACGTCCCGACAACCGATCACTGCTCAGCGGCTGGGCCAGCACACGGGCAACATCGAAGCCCTCACCGCTGTCTTCAACCTCGATCACTAGGCGACCACCGTCGCCGTGGGGCGTGACATGCAAGTGTACCCGGATGTGACCGGCGGCCAGTTCATCCAGTCGGCTGCTGCGCTCCATGTAATAGCGCGCAAAGCCGGAGGCATCACGCTTGATGCTCGAATCGAGCCCCAGCACTCCATGCTCCAAGGCATTGGAGTAGAGCTCCGATAGAACGCTGTAGAGCGCGCCACTTTGAGCCCTGAGCCCATGCACCTCAAGCAGCAATTGCAGCAAGTACGGCATCGGGTTGAAGCGCTTGAGGGTCTGGGCCCGAAACTCGAAACTCACCGACCAGTCCAGCGGACTGGACTGGCCGCTATCGGAATAGACCGGTGGTGGCGGATTGAGTTGCGTCGGCGCGACCATCCGCACTTCGACCATGCTGAAATCGTCGCGGGCCTCGCCACGAAAGTCCCGCAGGGCCTGCTGGATATCTTCAAAAAGACAATCGGGCTCACGGTTGGCGGCAAATACCTGCTGCAACCGCTCCACACCGAACAACTGGTCATCGTCATCGCTGGTATCGATCACGCCGTCGGACAGCAGGAAGACCCGGTCACCCAGCGCCATGGGATGCACTTCGGTACGATCATCGAACAGTTGAGGCGTGAGCACGCCCAATGGCAAGTGCCGCGCCGGCAATGGCGTGCGCACGCCAGTGAGACTGTCATGCAGGTACCCATCGGGCATGCCGCCATTCCAGATTTCCACCGTGCAGCGCTGGAAGCCCAGGCAAAGCAGCGTCGCGCAACAGAACATGTCCACCGGCAGGATGCGTTTGAGCTTGGCGTTCATTTCCCGCAGGATCTGCGCCAGGCCATAGCCTTTGGCGGTCATCCCGTAGAACACTTCCGCCAGCGGCATCGCCCCGACCGCCGCCGGCAGGCCGTGCCCGGTGAAATCCCCCAGCAGGATGTGCATGTCGCCGGCCGGATTGAACGCAGCCAGCAACAAGTCGCCGTTGAACAGGGCGTAGGGCGATTGCAGGTAGCGGATATTCGGCGCGCTCAGACAGCCGGAATGGGCAATCTTGTCGAATACGGCCTTGGCGACCCGCTGCTCGTTGAGCAGGTAATCGTGGTGCCGGGCAATCTGGTCACGCTGCTCCACGACCGTGGCCTGCAACCGGCGCAAACGATCCATGGCCTTGATCTTGGCGGCCAGGATCACCTGGTTGTAGGGTTTGGCCAGGAAATCGTCACCGCCAGCCTCCAGGCAACGGGCCAGGCCTTCGCTTTCGGTCAATGAGGTGAGGAAAATGATCGGCACCAACTGCTCGCCGGCCAACAGCTTGATCTTCTGCGCGGCCTCGAATCCGTCCATGACCGGCATCATCGCATCCATCAGCACCAGCTGTGGACGTTGCTCCGTATAGATGTCGACCGCTTCGGCGCCATCGGCAGCGGTGAGTACGTGATGCCCCTGGCGACGGACAATGGTCGAGAGCAGCAGTCGGTCAGCGGCGCTGTCTTCGGCAATCAGGACCGTCAGCGATTCGAGATCGGAAAACATGGCTGTCGATCAGACTTTGCCCGATCTGAGTTTATCCTGATGGTGATGACCCAGCCCGTCCTTCTCTTCCGCTTTGTCTTCTTTCGGATAGATATCAAACAGCTTGTCGAAGTTGGAAATCCCAAGGATCTTCTTCACATCGCTGTTGCTGTTCACGATCCGAATATCTGACTCGTCGCCACCCGCGTGATCGCGCAATAGCAGGAGCATGCCCAAGGCGGAACTGTCGAGATAAGTGGCCTCTTTCAAATCCACCACTATGGACTCAGGCTTCGTATTGAGCCTCTCATAAGACTCACGAAACTCCTGATGCTTTCCGAAATCGAATCGACCCTTGATCGAAATCGTCAGCTTCTGTCCATCATCGGATACTTCGGTAACGACTGACATAGTTGGCTTCCCTGTCATGGACATACGTGTACAAGGTTTAGCATCTGGTAAAGGACTGAGCAAGGTTTTGGCTCATCCAACCGACAAAATCCCGACTTCATGATCAAAACGAATCCTGGCGTGGCAAGCGTTGGGATAATTCATCCAGCAGTTTTTGCTCGCGCTTGTCTTCCAGTTGCCTCGCCTCATCGATATAGCGCTGCACCAGTTTGCGCAGCCCCTCCACCCGGGCAAAGGCTTCCTGCCAGCTCTGCCGGGCCCTTTCCAGGTTGTTCTGGTGCCAGACCAGGCTCTGGCGCTGCTGGTCGATGGCGGTCCCCAACTGCGCCAGAAAGCCTTGGTAACCCAACAGCCACTGACCGGAGACGCCATGGCTGCCGCGAGCGATCCATTGCTCCTGGTATTCGAGGCGGAAATTCTCGAGGTCCGCCAACTTGCTTTCGGCGACGGCCACCTGCCCCTGGAAATAGGCCAGCCGCTGGACCGCGGTTTTCTCGGCCTTTTCGGCCATGTCCACCACCGGCGCCAGGCGCGCCGCACGACTCGTGGCCACGGCCGATTACCCGCCGGCGACCGGAGCGAAGATGGTTTGCAGGTGCGCTTCGCTGGCGCCCATGCCGATGTTGTCGTTCAGGCTCTGGCGCAGGTAAACGGCCATCGCCGGATAGAGATTGATCGCCGTATCGGTTTCACGGTCGCCGCCGGGCACATAGGCGCCGACGCTAATCAGGTCGCGGCTTTGCTGGTAGCGCGACCAGTATTGCTTGAACTGTTGGGCACGCTTCATATGTTCGGCGCTGATGACCGACGGCATGACCCGACTGATGGATGCCTCGATGTCGATGGCCGGGTAATGACCTTCTTCGGCCAGGCGCCGGGACAACACGATGTGGCCGTCGAGCACGCCTCGCGCCGAGTCGGCGATGGGGTCTTGCTGGTCGTCGCCCTCGGACAGCACGGTGTAGAACGCGGTGATCGAACCGCCGCCCTTCTCGGCGTTGCCGGCACGCTCCACCAGCTTCGGCAGCTTGGCGAACACGGAAGGCGGATAGCCCTTGGTGGCCGGAGGTTCACCGATGGCCAGGGCGATTTCCCGCTGAGCCTGGGCAAAACGGGTAAGCGAATCCATCAGCAACAGGACATTCTTGCCCTTGTCGCGGAAATACTCGGCAATCCGGGTGCAATACATGGCGGCCCGCAGGCGCATCAGGGGCGCGTCATCCGCCGGCGATGCCACTACGACGGAACGCTTGAGGCCTTCTTCACCGAGAATGTGCTCGATGAACTCCTTCACCTCGCGACCCCGCTCGCCAATCAGCCCCACCACGATGATGTCGGCTTCGGTGAAGCGGGTCATCATGCCCAACAGCACACTCTTACCCACACCGGTACCGGCGAACAGGCCGAGCCGCTGGCCGCGCCCGACCGTCAGCAAACCGTTGATGCAACGAATGCCCACATCCAGCGGTACGCTGATGGGGTCGCGCTTGAGGGGGTTGATGGTCGGGCCATCCATCGGCACCCAGTCTTCGGCCTTCATCCCGCCCTTGCCGTCCAAGGCCCGCCCGGCCCCGTCCAGCACCCGGCCGAGCATGCTCATACCCATGGGCAAGCGACCGGTATCGGCCAGGGGGACCACTCGCGCGCCGGGGGCAATGCCGGCCACGCTGCCCACCGGCATCAGGAATACCTTACTGCCGGCGAAGCCCATGACCTCGGCCTCGACCTGTACCGGGTGGTAACTGTCGTCGTTGATCACCAGGCAGCGACTGCCCATGGCGGCGCGCAGGCCCTCGGCTTCGAGGGTCAGGCCGACCATGCGTAACAGGCGTCCTTCGAGAATCGGCTGGCCGGCCAGCTCGGTGGCCTCGGCGTAGCTGCCCAGGCGCTTGCCGAAGCTGGTGCGTTCAAGACGCATCGCGGCCGTCCGGCTCAGCAGCAATCAACTCGGCACCGTCCGGATCGACGGGCGAAACGGCCGGGGGTTCGTCCGGCAACTCCAGGCTCAGATCGGCAGCGGCCGGGTGCAAGGCCTGTTCGTGTAATTGATCGAAGAGCTTGGCCATGATCTGGCTGATACGGGTTTCGACGGTCGCATCAATGCGGCTGTGCTCGGTTTCCACGCGGCAACCGCCCGGCAACAGGGCTTCGTCTTCGACGATGCGCCAGGTTTCCTCATGACGCTCGCGCAAGGCTTTGACCAGCTCGAAATCCTGGGGATTGATGTACAGCCGCACGTTGCCCACGCCCAACGGCAGAAGCTTGAGGGCCTCGCGCATGACGTGTTCGATCTGGCTCGAATCGATCGCCAGCTCACGCTGAATGACTTGCCTGGCGATGTGTTGCACCAGCCCCACCAGCGACTTTTCAATCTGGGTGTCCTGCTCGGCGATGGGATCGAACAGGTTGAGCATCAGTGATTCCAACGCCCGCAGCTTGGCCGTCAGGGCCACATCAGCTTCCTGACGGACCTTGAGCGAGGTGCTGTGGAAGCCTTCCTTTTCGCCGATGGCAAAGCCTTCGTTGTAGGCCTCCTGGCGAATGCCCTCGACTTCCTCGAGGGTCAGTGGCTGGACTTCCTCCAGCGGCACCTCTTCCATCTCCGGCAGCTCTTCCACTGGCTCGGGCTCGGGCTCGGGCACGTGGGGATCGAAGCTGGGCAACGACCAGACGTCGAAACCACCGACGTCCCGGGCGCGGATCAGGTCGCTGGGTGAATCATCACTCTTGGCAGACATAACGACCTTAGATCATCTCTTCGCCGCCCTTGCCACCGAGCACGATCTCTCCGGCTTCGGCCATGCGGCGGGCGATGGTGAGGATTTCTTTCTGCGCGGTTTCCACGTCGCTGACACGCACCGGGCCCTTGGCCTCGAGGTCGTCGCGCAACAGTTCGGCCGCCCGTTTGGACATGTTCTTGAAAATCTTTTCCTTGACGCCTTCGTCCGAGCCCTTGAGCGCCAGGACCAGCACATCGGAGGACACCTCGCGCAACAGCGCCTGGATGCCACGGTCGTCGACATCGGCCAGGTTGTTGAACACGAACATGAGGTCTTCGATCTGACCGGACAGATCTTCGTCGAACTCGCGGATCGAGTCCATCAGTTGACCTTCGATCGAACTGTCGAGGAAGTTCATGATGTCCGCCGCGCGCTTGATGCCACCCAGGGTGGTGCGCGAGGCATTGGAATTGCCCGAGAACTGCTTCTCGAGAATCTGGTTCAATTCTTTCAGGGCCGCCGGCTGCACGGTGTTGAGCGAAGACACCCGCAAAATGATGTCCAGCCGCACCTTGTGGTCGAAGTTGCCCAGCACTTCACCGGCCTGGTCCGGATCGAGGTAAGCCACCACGATCGCCTGGATCTGCGGGTGCTCGTAACGGATCACGTCGGCTACCGCCCGCGGCTCCATCCACTTGAGGCTGTCCAGGCCGCTGGTGTTGCCACCCAGCAGGATCCGGTCGATCAGGCCGTTGGCCTTGTCCTCGCCCAGGGCCTGGGTGAGCATTTTGCGCACGTAATCATCGGAACCCACACCCAGGCTGGTCTGATCGCCAACGATGTCGACGAACTCGCTCATCACCTGCTCGACCTGCTCGCGGTGCACGTTCCCCATCTGGGCCATGGCCACGCCCACACGCTGGACCTCCTTGGGCCCCATGTGGCGCAACACCTGGGCAGCATCGGTCGAGCCCAGGGACAGCAGCAGAATCGCGGCTTTGTCGACCCGGGACAATTTGGCAACAGCGGCTCGATTATCACTCATCTGCGTTGATCCACTCTTTCACGACCTGGGCCACGCGACCCGGGTCTTCTGCCACCAGACTCTTGATGGCGTTCAACTGAGCGTCATAACCTTCGCTCGGGCTTGGCAGCAGAATGCTCTGCGGCCCGCCGAGGCTGACGCGATCGTTAGCCAATTCGCCATCCAGGCCGCCCATGCCTCCCAGCTCTACATCGCCCAAGCCAGCCAGCTGCTTGTTCTTGCCGCCGTTGGTGATGTTGTTGAGCACCGGACGCAGGACACCGAACACCAGCACCAGGATGAACACCACACCCAATACTTGCTTGACCACATCCCAGAACCAGGGTTGCGAATAAAACGGAATATCGGCGATGACTTCACCACGCTCCGAGGAGAACGGCACGTTGATCACACTGACGCTGTCGCCACGGCTGGCGTCGAAACCGACGGCGTCCTGGACCAGGCGAGTGAAGCGCGCCAATTCGTCGGCGCTCCATGGCGCGCGACTGGTTTCGCCGTTGGCCGGGTTGACCTTGATCTGGTCGTCCACCACCACCGCAACCGACAGGCGCGTCAAACGACCCTGCTGTTGCTTGGTGTGGCTGATGGAGCGGTCGAGCTCGAAGTTCTTGGTCGACTGTTGGCGCTTGTCGGCCGGGTACGGGGCAAGCATCGGTTGGCCGGTGGCCGGGTCCATGATCTGCTGGCCGTTGGCATCCACCAGCGGCTGGCCTGGCTGCACCATGCCGGCAGCAGCGGTAGCGCCACCGGTGGTTTGCGGCGCGCTGGCCGGCGACGGCGGCTGATTACTCAAAGCGCCGGGCACGCCTTGCGGGCCGTTGCTGGCGGTGCGCTGCTCGTTCACCGACTGCTCGCTGCGCAACGCCGGTTGATCGGGGTTGAACTGCTCGGACGTCGACTCGACCGCGCTGAAATCCACGTCTGCCGAAACTTCGGCCTTATAGCGGTCGTTACCCAGGATCGGTTGCAGGATGTTGTGCACCCGCTGGGTCAGCATGCCTTCCATGCGACGACTGTAATCGAACTGCTTGCCGGCCATGGTCAGCGCGGAGTTTTCCACCTGGTCGGACAGCAAGTTGCCTTTCTGGTCGACCACGGTGATCTGGGACTTGCTCAATTCCGGGACGCTGGTCGCCACCAGATTGACGATGGCAAGGACCTGGCCTGGCTCCAGGGCGCGACCTGGATACAGTTCAACCAGGACCGACGCGCTTGGCTTGCGCTCGTCACGCACGAACACCGAGCTTTTCGGAATCGCCAGGTGCACACGGGCACCCTTGACGTTGTTCAGGCTGGAGATGGTACGTGCCAGCTCGCCTTCCAGGCCGCGACGATAACGGGTCGCCTCCATGAACTGGCTGGTACCCAGGCCCTGGTCCTTGTCGAGGATCTCGAAACCGATGTTGCCATCGGTAGGCGTCACGCCGGCGGCGGCCAGCTTCAGGCGCGCACGGGCCACGTCGTCGGCCTTGACCAGCAAGGCGCCGGAATTCGGCTCGACGGTATAGGGAATGTCGGCGGAAGCCAGGGTTTCCATGACTTGCTTGGCGTCCATGCCCGCCAGGCTGCCGTAGAGGGGACGGTAGTCTGGCTGCTGGGACCACAGCACCACGGCGAAACCAATAGCCACGCTGGCAGCCAGGCCGACCAACAGGCCCACCTGACGCAACATGGTCATCTCGGAGAGGTTTTCCAGGAAGGACAGCCCGAACAGCGGCGGTTTGCCGTCTGGTGGGGTGGCCTTGGCCGGAACGTTATCTACGGCTGCTTCTGCCATGACTCAATAGCTTCCTTAGACCGGCATCTGCATGATGTCTTGGTAGGCCTGGACCAGTTTGTTGCGAACCTGGGTCAGGGCCTGGAACGAGACAGTGGCTTTCTGCGAAGAAATCATTACGTCGGTCAGGTCGACGCCACTTTTGCCAATTTCAAAGGCACTGGCTAATTGGTTCGACGCCTGCTGGGTATCGTTCACTTTATTGACGGCCTGGCCAAGCATGTCGGAAAAACTGCTGCCGCCCACCTGGGGCACCGCGACCGATTTTGGCTGCGACATGGCGTCCATCTGCATGGCCCGCATGTCCAGCATCAACCGATTAAATTCAATACCTTGGCTCATGGTCTACTCTCTCTGGCGGCCCGCGTTTTTTTGACGCTTACTCGTAGGGTACACAGGTGTTAGCAACAAGGGTGCCAGCTCCATGGCGATAGCAATAAACTCATGTGGGAGCGAGCCCGCTCGCGAAAGCGGTGGGCCAGTCAACATCTGCATTGGCTGACCCGACGCTTTCGCGAGCAGGCTCGCTCCCACAAGGGGATTCCCGGTGTACACGACTCAACTGGCGAACAGATACGCCTCGACATCCATCCCCGCATCACGCATCTGCGCCAGCTTGTAACGCAGGGTGCGCGGGCTGATACCCAGGCGTTCGGCCGCTTCCTTGCGACGTCCGCGTTCGGCGCGCAGGGTGTCGATGATCATCTGGAATTCGCGTCGACGCAGGTCCTCTTCCAGCGCGCCGGCCAACTCGTTTTCCACCTCTACCCTCGGCGGGACCGGCGCCAGCGTCGGCAGTGGCGCGCAGGCCACGGGACCCGCCAGGCAGAAATCCTCCGGCTGGATCAAACCACCCTGCTGCAGGATCAATGCACGCTGAATGGCGTTATCCAGCTCCCGCACGTTTCCGGGCCAGGGATAGGCAATCAGGCACGCCTTCGCCTCGGGCGAAAGTCTTGCCGCTGCATGCTTCATTTTATTGACGTGCCGGGCCAGCAGACGCTCGGCCAGCGGCAGGATATCGGCAGTGCGCTCGCGCAATGGACGCCAGGCAAGGGGGAATACCGACAGACGGTAGTAAAGGTCCTCGCGAAAACGTCCTGCCGCCACCTCTCCGGCCAGATCCCGGTTGGTGGTCGCCACCACGCGGATATCCAGGCTGATGGGCTTGCGCCCGCCCACCCGCTCCACTTCCCGCTCCTGCAAGACCCTCAACAGCTTGGCTTGCAAGCCCAGGGGCATCTCGGAAATCTCATCGAGCAAGATAGTGCCGCCATCGGCCTGCTCGAACTTGCCCGCCTGGGCCGCAATGGCACCGGTAAACGAGCCCTTTTCGTGCCCGAACAGCGTCGCTTCAAGCATGTTGTCGGGAATCGCCGCGCAGTTGATGGCGATGAACGGTTCGTTGGCGCGACGGGATTGCTGGTGGATGTAGCGCGCCAGCACTTCCTTGCCGGTACCCGACTCACCGGAAATCAACACGGTGGAATCGCTACGCGCCACCCGCGCGGCCAACTCGAGCAATTGAGCGCTGGCCGGTTCGAGCGCCACCGGCCCCTCCCCCTCGACCGCAGGAACGCCCAGCGCATGGCGAGCCACCAGATCGAGCAGCGCCTTGGGCTCGAACGGCTTGACCAGGTAATCCGCGGCGCCCTGGCGCATGGCATCCACCGCCCGCTCGACCGCCCCATGGGCCGTCATCAGCAAGACCGGCAACTGCGGCTGGCGAGCACGCAACAGCCCCAGCAATTGATGGCCGTCCATGCCCGGCATGTTCACATCGCTGACCACCAGGCTGAAGGTCTCCCGGCCCACGGCCAGCAATGCGTCCTCCGCCGAACCGACCGCCGCGTAATCGTGCCCCGCCAGCAGCAGCGTGTCGGCCAACGCTTCGCGCAGGGCGCGGTCATCCTCAACCAGCAAAACCTTGATCGCCATCGACTTCACTCCACCTCCGGCGCGCCGGAAAACAGCGGCAGGAACACCAGCGCGCAAGTACCACGCCCCAACCGCGAACGTAGTTGCAATTCTCCCTGATGGGCACGGGCCACAGCCTTGACCACGGTCAGGCCGAGGCCGGTCCCGGTGGTCTTGGTCGTGAAGAACGGTTCGCCGAGACGCGCCAGCACTGCCGGCTCGATCCCGCCGCCATTGTCGCTGACACACAGGCGCAAGGTGTTGTTGCGGCTATACAGGTGAACCTTCAGTCGTACATCCTCGCCACTGGCCTGGATGGCATTCTCGATGAGATTCAACACCGCGCCCACCAAGGTGTCGCGGTTGCAGAGGACTTCCCCGGCATGGCTGTCGCACTGCCAACGGATTGGCAGACCCTGCACATGAGTCAACGCCGCGGCTTGCAAGGATTGCAAGAGAGCCTTTGGCGTGACGCGGTCGGTCAGTGGCAGCTCGCCACGGGCGAACACCAGCATGTCCCGCACTTGATGCTCGAGCTCATGCAAGCGCTCTTTCAGACGCCCGGCGAAGCGCTGCTGGGTTTCCATTGGCAACTGCTGCTCCGTCAGGTGACTGGCGTATAGCAACGCGGCGGACAATGGCGTGCGAATCTGGTGAGCCAGGGACGCCACCATGCGCCCCAGGGACGACAAGCGTTCGTGACGGGCCAATTGGTCTTGCAAGTGACGGGTTTCAGTCAGGTCGTTGAGCAGCACCAACTGGCCGGGTTCGGCATCCAGCGAGCGCGTCGAGATGGACAGGCGCCTGCCGTCCTTGAGGGACACTTCATGACCGTCGTCCTCGCGGGGAGCAAAACAACGCGCAATGACGTGCCGCCACAGCTCCCCTTCGAGCGGCAACCCGAGTAGCTCGCAGGCCGCCGGGTTGGCTTCGCGGACGAAACCATGGGCGTCGATAACGATGACGCCGCCAGGCAACAGGTCCAGCAGGTTCTGCAGCCGGTTGGCCAGGCGCTCTTTTTCCGCCAATTCCTGCATGCGCTGGGCGCTGACCACCGCCAGCTCGCCCTTGAGCTCAGTGACCCGGGCTTCGAGCAGACTGTAGGAATCGGTCAGCTGGCTGGACATCTGGTTGAACAGCGAAAACGCCTGCTCGAGTCCAGGGCGGCTTGCCTGCTCGGCGGACGGCATGAGCCCCGACTCAGGGACAGGAGACATCTGGACGTGGGCGGCTTGGCTCATCGAACTCTCTCGCTTGGCTGACCGTCATTTAAACGGTCTGTTGAGAGAGCTTTAGCAATAGCCGTGCCGGAAGGTGGTGAATATGAACCGAGCCGTAGCGGCGACTTTGTGGCGAGGGGATTTATCCCCGCTGGGCTGCGTAGCGGCCCCAAAAACAGGGCCGCTTCACGCCCCAGCGGGGATAAATCCCCTCGCCACAAAAAATCATGCGGTCATGAGACAGGCGTCAATCATCCGCCTGTTCATCGCCTTCACGACGACTCATGCCGTACTTGCGCATCTTCTCCACCAGGGTGGTGCGACGGATGCGCAGGCGTTCCGCTGCACGAGCCACGATACCGTTGGCGTCGTCCAGGGCCTGCTGGATAAGCCCCTGCTCCAGGCCACCCAGGTAATCCTTGAGATCGAGGCCTTCCGGGGGCAGCAAGGCACTGCTGGTGAAATCCGGTGTGTGGCCGTTGATCGCCACGCGCTCTTCCAGATCGCTGCGCAGGCTGTCGACCATTTGCTCGTCTTCGTCGTCAACGTAGCGGAATTTCTTCGGCAGCTCAGCCACACCGATCACGCCATAGGGGTGCATGATCGCCATGCGCTCCACCAGGTTGGCCAATTCGCGGACGTTGCCCGGCCAGCCATGGCGGCACAGGGACATGATCGCGGCCGAATTGAAGCGGATCGAACCGCGCTTTTCGTGCTCCATGCGCGAAATCAGCTCGTTCATCAACAGCGGAATGTCCTCGACGCGCTCACGCAACGGGGCCATTTCAATCGGGAATACATTGAGGCGGTAATAGAGGTCTTCGCGGAAACTGCCGACCTCGATCATGCTCTCGAGGTTCTTGTGGGTCGCGGCAATGATCCGCACGTCGACGCTCTGGGTCTTGTTGCTGCCCACGCGCTCGAAGGTGCGCTCCTGCAGAACCCGCAGCAGCTTGACCTGCATCGGCAACGGCATGTCGCCGATTTCGTCGAGAAACAGCGTGCCGCCGTTGGCCAGCTCGAAACGCCCGGCCCGGCTGGTGATCGCGCCGGTGAAGGCGCCCTTCTCGTGCCCGAACAGCTCGCTTTCCAGCAACTCGGCCGGAATTGCGCCACAGTTCACCGGCACGAATGGCGCTTCGCGACGCTTGGAGTGGTAATGCAGATTGCGCGCAACCACTTCCTTGCCGGTGCCCGATTCGCCCAGGATCAGCACACTGGCGTCCGTATCGGCGACCTGCTGCATCATCTGGCGCACGTGCTGGATCGCGCGACTGGTGCCGACTAGGCTGCGGAAAAGGTTGGGTTCGCGATGCCTGCCGCGCTCACGTGCCTGATCGTACATCTCGCGGTAAACCTGGGCGCGATGCAGCGAATCGAGCAATTTGCTGTAGCTGGGCGGCATTTCGAGCGTGGAAAGCACTCGGCGACGCTGGTCCTCAGGCAAGTCAAGGGAAGAATTTTCGCCCATTAACAAAACCGGAAGGAACTCATCCCAGGTTGAGAGTGTCTTTAGCAAGCCCAATAGAGTTGCGGGGGCATTTACGGTCCCGATGAGGACGCAAATGACTTCACGACTGGACGCCAGCGAGCCGACGGCCTGCTGCCAGTCATGGCTTCCGCAAGGTAAATTTTCTTCGCCAAGAAAATTTAAAATCACCGCCAGGTCACGGCGGCGGACGCTGTCGTCATCGATCAGGAGAATTTTGGTTTCACGCCACATGCAATAGCAACTTCCCTAGTCAACTCAGTGCCCGAAATTAGGGGGCAAGCTAGACGCTTGCAGACTTGTCATGCCTGTAGACGCCTGAAATCTGTAAACAGCTACTAGTTAAGTCAAAAAACGGTGCACAGTCAAATTTATGGCGCACTTTGTTCGGATTAACTGAGTATTAACCGAACAGATGGTAAACCTTTGCAGCGTTTTGTGCTTGATGGATCTGCTGCATCTCGTCGACGACCGCCTGACGTTCTCCCGTCGCCGCCTCCAGCAACTGCCGATACACTCCCAGCAACTCCTCAAGATTCAGCCGCAATGCCACCTCGTCCACCTGGGACTCGCTCAGGACGTCTTCCATGCAGGAACGACAAGCCAGGTCCAGCTGACCGATGGCCTCCCAGTTTCGCTCGGCCAGGGCATCTACCAAGGCATCACGGGTTTGTTCGATTCGCTGCAGGACAAGACTCATGAGAGTACCCCTTAGAATTGCGGACCAGGCGCGGCAATGGCATCCCAGCCTTCCTTGACCGTGCGAAGCAGATCGGTGACTTCGTCGAGGATCTTCGGATCGGCCTTCACGTTGGCTTCGGCCAGGCGCTTCATCATGTAAGCGTAAAGAGCATCCAATTCAGCGACCGACTCGGCCTGGTTTTCCAGGTCCAGGCCTTCGCGCAAGCCACCGACGATGCCGATGGCCTTGCTGATCAGAATGCCTCTGTTTGCAATATCCTTGCGCTCCATCGCGCCCTTGGCCTGGGCGATACGATCCAGCCCGCCTTCCATGAGCATCTGCACAAGACGATGGGGACTTGCTTCAGAGGTTTGCGCCTGGGCGCCAATCTTCTGGTATTGGCGAAGGGCTAACATCGGATTCATGTTCTACCTCATCAAAAAACTTCGGTTCGTATAAACAGCGTATCGACGCCGCGTCAAAAAACTTTAGATTGAAAAGCCAAAAACCCGGAACGTTGTCAAACGTTGCCGGGCTTTTGGCATCGGTCGAAAATCAGCTGTTTTTCTGCTGTGCCGTCAAGGCTTCGAACATCGAGGTGATGTTGCTGGCAGTGGCTTTCAGCTTCCCGACCAAGGTATCCATGTCGTTGTACTTTTTGGTCAGCGTGGCAGTCAGGGTCTCGACCCGGCGATCCAATGCTTCCTGATCGTTCTTCAGGCGGGTCTGGGTCCTGCTCAGTGCCGAGGTCCGCTGATCGAGAATTCCACCCGTCTGACTGTAAGATTCGATCGCCTTGCCCATGCGCTCCAGCAGCCCATTGGTGCCCGTGAACAACGTTTGGACTTCACCGCTGAGCTTTTTGTCGTTCATCGCCGTGTTGAACTTGGTGGTATCGAAGTTCAACGCGCCGGTCTTCTGGTCAGTGGTAATACCCAACTGGGCCAGAGACGTCAGCTTGTCGCCAGCGCCGGTTTCAGACAAGGGCGTTCGAATCGCTGCCAGCAGCGAGCGAGGCAATGCGTCACCGGTCAATTTAGCCGACACCGTCAGCTTCCCATCAGCGTCGAGGGATGGCTTGGTCAGCGCGGTGATGCTATTGGCGATCGCGTTATAGGCATCGACGAATTTCTGGATCGAGGCTTTCAGGCCGTCGTTGTTCGGTGCCACGGTGACGGTTGAAGTGCCCCCGTCCGCTACTCCGAGCAAATTCAATGTCAATCCGGAAATCGCCGTGCTGACCGTATTGCTCTTACTGGTCAGCGCCATGCCATCGACGGAAAACTTGGCATCCTGGGCCAGAGCACCAATGGCGCCCGCCGAAGCGGCCGTCAGCGCAGCACCGCCGGCACCCACGACGTTCGTCCCATCGATCTCCAACCCCGCGATACCGCTCACCGAGATGTCGGAACCTGCGCCGGTAGTGCTTGAACCCAGCACCAGACGCGAACCGAAAGAGTCGGTGATAATGTTGGCACTGAAACCAGCAGCTTTGAGCGAAGTGTCGGCGTTGATCGCGTCACGAACAGATTGCAGGGTCGCACCGGACGCCACGTCGAGGTTGTAGTCGACGCCGTTCTGCTTGATGGTCAACGTACCGCTCGGAATCGCACTGCTAGTGCCACCGGCGAAGGCTGCCGAGGTGACCTTGGAAGCCGTTGCGATATTCTCGACCTTGATTGCATAGGTACCGCCCACCGCAGAGTTGCTGGCGGTTGCCGTCAGAACAGTGGGGGTCGAGGATGTTGCAGCAAAACCCGAGAATTGCGGGGTCGTGGTGCTGGACAAGTCCTTCATGGCGGTATTGAAAGCTGCCAACAACGACTTCAGGGTTCCTACCCCGGAGATACTGTTGGTAGTCGTCGTCGTCGCTCGGGTGATCTGACCTTGCTTGGCGGCCTTGTCGGAATCGACCAGTGCCTTGACGATCGCAGTGGTATCAAGGCCAGAGCCTAGACCCAGGCCAGGTAGAATTGGACTTGCCATGTGGGACTCCCTTCAGTGTGTCGCCGGCCTTTTGACCTTTACAACGCCCAAAAGAACATAACAACAAAATTCGTGCCGGTTGTCAGGCTTCAGCGCTGAACAACAAGCTGCTTGCATCATTCAAACTGTTGGCCAGTCTCAGAACTTCTTCGTTCGGGATCTGGCGAATCACCTCACCGGAACCACTGGCAATCACTTTGACCACTACTTTGCCTGAAGGCTCATCAATAGAGAACTCCAGATTGCGCTTTACCGACTGAACGAACTTCTCGATTTCCTGAACGGCCTTCTTGAGTTTGTCCTGCTCGGCGGCAGCATCTTCAGGCGCTTGCTTGACCGGTGTTACGGCAGCAACGTCGGCTTGAGGCTTCTCCACTGGCTTGTCGGCCACAGCAGGTGCCGGCTTCGCCGCTGGATAAGACAAGTTCAGCTTCACGCTCATATCCATGTCCATCACCTCTTGAACGGAAAAAGCGAGAGAGCACGCAAGCGCACTCCCCCGCTAAAACTCATCCGGCTATTACTGAAGCAGCTTCAGTACAGCGGATGGCAGTTGGTTGGCCTGCGCCAGAACCGAGGTAGACGCTTGCTGCAGAGTCTGCTGCTTGGTCAGTTGTGCAGTTTCAGCAGCGAAGTCGGTATCTTGTACGCGACCCAGTGCAGCACTGGCGTTTTCGTTGATGTTCTGCAGGTTGGAGATGGTGCTGTTCAGACGGTTCTGGGCAGCACCGAGGTCAGCACGAGCACTGTTGATGGTGTCGATCGCGCTGGTGATTGCGTCCATGGCGGCCGAGAAGTTGGTTTCAGCAGTAGTGCTGTCGGAACCAACGATGGTGATCGCCGAGTCAACACCCAGAGTAGCAGCGTCGAAGCTGGCGCTCAGGGTCAGGGTGATCTGGTTGTCAGAACCGTTGTTGGAGCCGACCTGGAAGGTCATGGTGCTCGCGGTACCGTCAAGCAAGTTCTTGCCGTTCAGGTTGGTGCTGTTGGCGATACGGGTCAGTTCATCGCTCATCTGCGAGAACTCTTTGTTCAGAGCAATACGGTCATCTGCGCTGTTGCTGTCGTTACGAGACTGGATGGCCAGTTCACGCATACGTTGCAGAATGTTGGTTTGCTCCTGCATCGCGCCTTCAGCGGTCTGCGCCATGGAGATACCGTCGTTGGCGTTCTTGATCGCCATGTTCTGACCGCGGATTTGCGAGGTCATACGGGTAGCGATCTGCAGGCCGGCGGCGTCGTCTTTGGCGCTGTTGATTTTCAGGCCGGAAGACAGGCGGGTCATCGAAGTGGACAGAGCATCGGAAGCCTTGTTCAGGTTCTTCTGAACGTTCAACGATGTGACGTTAGTGTTTACTGTTAAAGCCATGACGAATTCCTCGTTGGTTGGGTACTGCGGCTTCCGGCCCTGGCAACCGCCGGGTGTGGCCTAGAGAACCTTCGTAATAGTTATCGTCGGATTGGGAACTTGCTTGAGGGCTTTTTTCAAAAAATTTGCTAGCAGGTGGCCACCCCTTGAGAAACAAGGGGTTAGCTCAGGGAAAAGGCTCGAAAAATGACGCCAAAAACCTGCTCCACCCAATTGCGGGCAAAAAAAAGTGGGAACAGGCTTGTTCGCGAAAGCGGTAGGTCAGCTTGTATCCGTGCCGAATCTACCGACGCCTTCGCGGGCAAGCCCGCTCCCACATCACATCTCAGGTTGATTGATCAGTCGCGATAGAGAATCGCCGACCCCCACGACAGGCCCACGCCGAAACCACTGATTGCCACGCGCTTCCAGTCAGCATCCAGCACGTGCTTTTCCAGTAGCAACGGAATGCTCGAGGAGACGGTATTCCCGGTCTCGACCATGTCCTTGATGAATTTCTCAGGCTTGTCTTCGAAACGTCGCGCCACCGCATCGACAATCGCCGCACTGCCCTGGTGGATGCAGAACGCGTCGATGTCGCCGGGCTGCAATGACGACTCGCCCAGCAGTTCGTGCAAGTGAGCCGGTACTTTTAGCAAGGCAAAGTTGAACACCTGGCGCCCGTTCATGAAAAACACACCGTCACTGACCTTCAGATGCGGTGCTCCGGAACCGTCGGTGCCAAACTTCGCCTTGCCCAGTTGCCAGATCGCCTCCTCGCCCATCCACGTCGCGGTGGCGGCATCACCAAATAGCATGGTGGTGTTGCGATCTTCAGGATCGACGATTTTCGAGTAAGGATCAGCCGTCACCAACAAGCCATTCTTCAGCCCTGCGGCTTCCATGAAACCTTTCAGGGCGTAGATGCCGTACACATAGCCCGAGCAGCCCAAGGAGATGTCGAACGCTGCGACATGGGTCGGCAGGCCCAGCTTGTGCTGTACGATGGCTGCTGTATGAGGCAATCCTTCTTCGTCACCGTTCTGGGTGACGACGATCAGCGCATCGATCGACTCGCGCTTGAGCTCGGGATTGCTGGCGAACAACGCGTTCACCGCTTCGACACACAGGTCCGAGGTTTCCTGGTCCGCGCCTTTGCGCGGCAGGAACGCCGAACCGATCTTGCCAAGGATGAATTCCTCATCCTTCTCGAATTTGGCACCCTGAGCGTAGTTATCCACACCAGCGGTCGGCACATAACTCGCTATGCTTTTTATGCCAATCATCATGGCTTCCCGATCATGAACAGCGACTAGGTTCACCCCCAAAAGCTCAGGGGCGCTTCAAATGGTTGATTTCCAAGGGCGGCCGCCTGGTCTGGCGAACGGACGAACCTCCACTCCATGGAACACAATACAGTGGAGATGCACTTTATGACCTATGCGTCACGCCGTTTTGTCCTGAAGGGGCATTTTTTCATGACAAACGAAGCCGTGTCACTTCCAGAGTCCGTGTCGGACACCGGATAAGAATCCTGGGGATGGCGGCGTGATCAGAAGAAAAGACGCCGGCAGGTTTCAACTGCCGGCGTTGAGGGAAAGCCTCGTACGGCTTGAGCTACGCAGCAGGTCCGTCCAGCAATTCGGTCCAGGGTACGTTGCGCACCGGTCCCAGGGTGAAACCTACGCCTTCCAACGCCAGGTTCCCGTTGTAGAACCGATCCTGGGCCAACGTCCCGGACCACTTTTCACGCAGTGCCGCACGTGCCTGTGGCGTACTCGCCAGGACGCCGGACTGAATGACCTGCACATGCGGAGTCCATACCGTCAAGTAACCGGCCTGGCCGACTCTGAGACAAAGATCCACATCTCCCAGGGCCTCGTCGAACAAACCGCTGTCTACGCCGTCAGCCGCTTCGAATAACTGCTTGGAAATCATCAGGCAGGCAAAGGACACCGCCGAGCAATTCTGCTCGACGACGAGTCTGTTCATGTAGCCTCTGGCACTCTTCGATTCGCCAACGAATGCCGAGCCGACTTCGCCGTTCAAGCCCAGGATCAGGCTCGCCTGGGTGACACGTCCATCGCGCTCGATCAGCTTGGCACCGACCACGCCGACTTCCGGACGCAAGGCCTGATTGAGCAGTGATTCGATCCAGTTGACGTTCACTATCTCGCTGTCAGCCGCCAGCGTCACCAGATAGTCGCCCTTGGCCTCCTGGCTGGCCGCGTTGATCAATGAGCCCGTCGCCATGCCTGGTTCAATATCCAACAAGCGAATACGACTTGCCTGGTGTCCCTGCCCCTGGAGCCAGGTACGCAGCACAGCGTTGTCTGCCGCAGCGGCGCAGAGCAACACCTCGTAGCGCTGATATCGCGTGCGCTGCAGTACGCTGAGCAGGCAGCGTTGAAGGGGCGTCAGATCGCAAGCGCCATGGACGATGATCGACACCATGGGCCGTTCGGCAAAGCGGTAGTCGATTTTATGCGTACCCGGCACGACCGCACTCACATCGGCCTGATAGCCACGAGCCGCCAGATGACGCAGCAGGGTCCTGCGCTCGTCGGCGTTGTCTTCCACCGCCGGCGCCTGGCAAATCAATAGAGGCTCATCCAGGTGGGCAAGCCCCTCCAGGCCATCCTGCTCGATCAGGCGCAACAGCAGATCGAACTCCATCGCATTCTTGAACTCACGCGAATAACCGCCGAGTCTGACCAACGTCTCGCGTCGTACCAGCCAATGCCGGGCCATCAAGGCCGGTGAACTTTGCAGCAAGTCAAGGTTGAACCCTGGCCGGAAGACATCGGCCAGCGTCCCGTCGGGCTGGCGCTGAAACTCATCCATTGCCACGGCCTGGCATTGTGGCGCGGCCAGCAATTCCACACCCGCTCGAAACAGACCGCCCGGCGTCAATTCATCGCCGGCCTCGGCCATGACCATCCAATCACAATCGCTCTGGCTGATAACCTGATTGATTTTGTCGACGTAGTTACTTTCGTTGACTTTGACAAAATGCAGGACTTGCTTTGGCGTCGTCTCGGCCGGCAGGTCCCCGGTAGTAAACACGACAATCTTGAACGCCCGGCAATAGCCATTTATCACGCTGTCGAAAGTTGCCTGCATCTTGAAGATGTCGGCGTCCAGATCCAGGATCAAGATGCCGAACGTCGGACCTCCTTTGCGAGCGGCCAGATATTTGGACACTTTCTGGGCTTCACTGGCGCTTGGTTCACGCGCCTCGAGCCAGCGCAGCAATTGGCCGGAGTGCGTGGCGTCGAACAACCTCGCGGTGTTTTCAAACGCCGCCGCCTTGAGCCGTGGTTCCCAGGCCTGGAGCATTTGCACGTAGCGCTTGTCACCCTTGGCCTGCATGACCTCGAACAGCTGCTCCACCAGATCCTGGTTGAAGGCATAACTCAAGAAAGCCCTCGCCAGCTGTTCATCAAGCGGCTCGGCGCTGGTGTTGCGCTGGGGGCGAGACAGTTCCTTCTGCTTGAGCATGACGGCTTCCAGCTCCTTCAACTGCACCGTCCCGCTTGGCGCCGCATGAAGCAGGAACTCCAGCGAAGTGAGCACGTCGAAAAAAACCTGGTTATAAAAGGGCAACTCAACGTATTGCGTCGGCTCAAAACGCCGAACCGGTTCGCCACGCCGGGAGTCCCAGGTCGACTCGAACAGTTTCTCGGACTGCGGCACCGCACGCTCGACCAGCTTCTTGAGCATGGCTCGAACATGTTCCCGCGCCGAAGCATCCGTACCCAAGACGTCGGCCAACATCGTGCCCATGCGTTCCTGTTCGGCGGCTGCTCGCAAGTCCTCGGTACCAAGCGCCATACCAACCGGGTTCCGTGGCTTCGCCACGCGACTGCGCTCGTGTACAGCGTAAGGAATGTCCAGCAAACGGACCTTTGCGTCCACCACCAGCCCAAGAGAATGGCCAGCCTCCTGCAACCGGGAATCAAAACCGGCGGGCAACAAAGCGTAACTGCGCCGTAGGGTTTCAGTTCGTGTGAGGGCATTCGCCAGGGACGGGCAATCCTCGGCAAACACGGCCAGCCGGGCGTCGACCGATGCGTTGGAGTAATCTTCACAGCCTTTGCGATCAAGCAAGTAATAGTCAACACGATCGGCATGCGCCTCGAATGCCAGGCTATAGCCTTGACAGGCACTGTATTGCGCATGCGCCTCCAGGAAACTCAATGCCTGCTCGAGCGCTTCGGGCAGCAGGAAGCTCTCGGCATCGGCAATCGCCAGGTAAGGCGTGGCGACTCGCTCAACGGCCTGGCGAACCTTGTCGCCGAAACCAATGGCCGTGGGTGTGTGCAGGTATTGCACACCGGGGCACGCTGCCGTGATATCAGCGTCGATCAGGCTCGATGAGTCGATCACCAATATGGCGAGCGAACTGTCGCGGTAGTGACGCAACGCCCGCCGCAAGGCAGTCGACTGGTCGTGAGCGAGCAGCACCAGGGTAACCCGTTCATTGAACGGCGCAGTCGATCCTGCTGGGACATTGCTTTGCATATTCATTCCTTAACGAGCGAGGTGGCCGCACCCGCGATGACCGGGGTCTCGCGATTGAAACCCATCAATCCGGTAGCCAACCATTGGCCCAATACTGCAGGTTATCGCCGCGCAAGATAAAGTCGCGCAGCACCACTTCACGTAATTCGTCACCCATCCGGTAGCTGGCAATCGGATCTGCCAGGTGCATACGGATTGCCTCCAGCCACTCTTCCGTGCTGTTGGTGAGGACCCGTGTACAAGGCAGGTGCCCCCGGTATGCCTCGGTATCCGAACAAATGACCGGATAGCCGCACGCACCGTATTCCAACAGGCGAAGATTGCTTTTACAGTCGTTGAAAATATGGAATTCCAACGGTGCCAAGGCCAGGTCGAGATTCAGGCTGGCAAGCTTCTTCGGATAATCCGCCAGGTTCACGCCCTGATGAAACTCATGGACATAGGGCTTGAGTAAATCGGGACACATGCCAAAGAAAACCCATTCGACTTCATCAGCCAATTCCCGGACGACATCGGCGATGAGCTCCAGGTCGCCGCGGTGGCTGGTGCCCCCTCCCCAACCGACACGCGGCTTGCTGGAGGTTGCACGCTGGCTTCTGAGCCGGCTCCACAGGCCAGCAGCCAGCATGTTCGGCACGACGCGGATGTCGTGGTGCATGCTGGACAAGACGTCCGCCAGCGGATGGGTTGACACCACGACCCGGTCACACAGGCCGATCCCCCTGCGTAGCATGTCCTCCAGGTTGTCCGGCATGTTGCGGCGGTGTTCGTTTTTTTCCGGGACCTTGGCGATGTAGTCATCCAATTCGTAGATGCGCATGGCGTTGGAGTAAGTCTTGACCTGAGTAATGTCCTTGAACTTACCCACGTTATAGCGACCTTGCAGGATGATCACATCCGGTGACTGACGCTCGATGTCGATGATCGAAGGCGTATCGTAGGCCACACGCCCCACGACTCGCCCAGCCGCTTCCAGTTCGAATAACGGTTGGCTGACGCGGTAATGCCCCACCGCCGAGGTATTGACCGCGAGCCCCAGGATCGAAGGAACGTTGCGTGTGACCAACGGATTCCAGCCGGTGCGTGGTCCAGGCTCAAGACTGAAACTTTTCCCGGTCAAGGTCAGGTTACGGTTGTAGGCAGGATCATTGGCGATCCTGGGCAGCCAGCGCCGGTAGAACGCCTCTTGCTCGTGCTCCAGCCGCTGCTTCCACTCAGCATCACGACTGGCTTCCACACCGGCCGCCAGCACGACGTCACTGTAAGGGGTGGTGACGATCAGGTAACCGTTTTTTCCGATCTGCTGGCATAACTCCAAAGAGTTGATCCGCTGCGTAGTGATCGACTCATCGAAGCCGCCGACTTCCTCCAGAACCTGCTTGCGCACCAACAGGCAGTGATCGCCGACAGCGCTCCAGTTCTGCACCGTCTGCAAGCGCTGCATATAGCCGCCAGACGTTACCGACTCGTTGACGAAAGCCCTGCCCGCCAACCCACCCAGTCCCATGATCATGCCGGAGTCAATGACCCGACCTTGCTGGTTGAGTGTGCGAGGCCCCACGATCCCCACCTCGGGACGCAGCGCATGATTGAGCAGCTCATCCAGCCAGGCAGCTTCCAGCACGATGCAATTGGCGTTGAGCAACAACAGGTACTCACCGCGGGCATGCTGTACGGCGAAATTGCGGATCACGGCTTCGCTGCCGCTTCCCGGGTGCAGGAATATCCGCAGCTTGTCACTGCCCAGCTCGGCCATGGCCCGCAGCCAATGCTGCAGCTCGGGGGTTTCACTGGCGTTATCCACAATGATGATTTCGTAATGCGCATACGTGGTCGTGCTGATCAGGCTGTTTACGCAACGCTCCAGCGCGCCCAGGTCATCCTTGACGCTGATGACGATCGACACCAGAGGGCGCTCATCGAACAGGTATTCGATACGCGGGACCAGCGCCAGGAGCGGCCCCGGATGAAGCCGGTGCGGCACGCCGATACGCTGTAGATGAGTGCTGATCAGCCGGGCGTTTTGCTCGATGACTTCGGGCAACGACAGCCATTGGGCAAACGAGAGCGTCGATTCAACCTGGACTTCCGGGATGTGACTGATGACCTGCGGCCCATCCGTCTCCACCAATCGCCAGATCAAGTCATGAGGCGCCAACTCGCCCAGGCTCGAATCGAATCCGCCCGAGGCCAGGAATCGGGCACGCTGGAAGGCCAATGTCCGGCCTACGTAGGGATAACCGCGCATCAGATCGAGATTGAAGTCGGGCTTGAAGATCGGCCCCACCGACTTGTCATCCACCAACGCACCTTCATCGCTGTAGATACAGGCAGAAGCCGGCGAGCTGACAATCCGGTCGGCCATTATCAGCAGCGCTGATTCCGTCAAGCGATCGCCGGCACGCAGCAGATAGAACCAGTCGGCCCCGTCCAGTTGAGGCAACAGCCCATTGAGCTGCTGCGCCCAGTCCGCTTGCAGGCCAAGGCGCATGACATGGTTGTCCACGGCCTGGCGCCCATTGGACAGCAACAGCACCGATTCGCAGGCATAGGTTTGGGCAGCGATGCTCTGCAGGGTAATACCCAACGCATAAGGATCGTCCTGCTCATCGATGATGACCGGTACGATCATCGGTCGATAGGCCCAGCGAGCAATCTGCCGGGACAAGACTTGCTTGCGCATTGGGCTGAAACGTCGACACGCCAACCATTGCGCATAGAGGTCTGTGTAACTTTCGATGTCAGTACCAACTTGTGAGCCGATGACACCCTGGCGAGTCGCAATAATCGAGTAAACGTTGATTTCTTCCCACTCGGACGTCTCCGAGTCCTTGCTGCGCTCCAGCGCCAGGTAACGCACCCAGCCACTGGCTGGCGCCGGCTCGCTACTGCGCTGGGCCAGCATTTCCTTGAGCCACGTCAGCTCTACCGTTGCCGCGTCAAGCATCTTGGCCTGACGCGCCAGGCGCTCCGGATGCAACCGCTGGCCGCTTCCCTCGGCGTAAAGCTGAACCAGATTACCCCGGCGCAGCAGGCAGATGAACAAGGCAAAATCGAGGACAGCCTCGAAACCTTCACCGGGCCTGGCCAAGGCTGGCAGCAAGGCTTCGACATCTGCGCGACGCATTAATGCGCCACTAAGACCGCCGAGAATATTGCGGGTGGTTTTTTCAAAATACGCCAGCATGTCGTTGCCGTTGAACATTGCATCGAACAGCGTGATGCCCGTGTTTTCAACGCGTACCGGCAAGGCAAAATTGTCTGCATCGATTAAATGATGCTTGTTGATCACCAGTGATACTTGCGCATGCTCTTGCAGGATGGCCGCCTGCTGTTTGACGCAGAACGCCAGCAACTGGTCGTCGTCGCACAGGAACTTGATGAATTCGCCCCGGGACTCTTCAAGGCAGCGCAACAGATTCTGCTGGAATCCCAGCCGAGTCGGGTTGTGCAGGTAGCGCACCGCAACACGGGAGCTCACGCCAACTTGCTGAACAATCTGCTCGATTTCATCGGTGCGGCAATCGTCGCAGATGACAACTTCAAGGTTCTCGTAGGTCTGCTCGAGCGCGCTTTGCAAGGCGAGGCGGAAAAAGCGTGGGTTGAACGCGGGGATGGCAATGCTGACAAGAGGAGCTGATTTCACACGCATGGCTCTCAACCGTTGGGCGCCAACTCAGGCGAGAGCAGGACGTCCTGAATCGTATAGAGGAACGGGTCAGGGACCGCACATATCGTCACGGTCCCTGCCCGAATCACATTTTGTTGAACAAGCCCAATTGAGCGATCTTGCTGAACGCCAACTGCGACGCCTGCAGCATAGTCTGCTGCAAGGTCAGGCGCGTCATCACTTCGGCCGGATCGGAATCACGGATTGCAGACTGGGTTTGCGAGTTCGCCAAGACAAAGCTCTGATTGGTATCGCTCTGGGTATCGAGCGCCTGTCCGCGGCCGCCGACCGAGCTCAGTGCACTGGTCAACTGGTCGGTGCCGCTGGCCAGGTTACCAATACCCGAAGCCAATGCCGCATTCAGTTTCTGGATAGCGATGTTGTCACCATCGGCTGGCGTGTTCAAAGCCGTCCGCAACTGGCTCACGGTGTCCAGGATGTTCTGCGTCTCATGGGTATTGACCGCGATGCTGAACTGATCGTTGGCGGCCGGGGCACCATTGAGGGTAAAACTCACACCGGATGCAGTGGCAACGTTGCCCGCCAGCGTGCCGCTGGACACCGGTTTGCTGTCAGCAGTCAGTGGCGCGGCGTATAGATCGAAATCCGTGGCGCTGGTGAACTTCAGCACCGCCGCCCCCGTCGGGAAGCTGGAGTGGTAGGCCACCGGATCGGTGATTGCGCTACCGGTGATCTGGGTTGCGGTGGAATTGCCCGGGCTACGGGCCGGAGCGAACGAGTCGGGCTTGGCAGCCAGAGTGAAAGTATGACCAGGCAAAATCGTGCCAGCCACATCGCCCGCATGGAGGTTGACGTTCAAGGTCAAGTCGACGCCACGAAAGCTCACAGTCTGCCCGATCTGGTTGTTCGGCTCGATGACCCCGCCCTTGCTGGCTTCGGCAGTCACATCATTGCCGCTCGAATCGGTGATTTTCAACTGGGTGCCGCTGGCAAACTCCACGGTGTACGGCTCGCCACTGCGGAACTGGCTATTGTAGGTCACACTGGAGGACACTTGGCCGTTGGTCAGCACGACGCGACCGTCATCCACCGCCGGCGCGGTCATGGTGACCTGGCTGCGGCTGGTGTTGATGGCTTGCTGGAACGCATCCCAGCCGGTGCTGTTGGTGGCCATGGACATGGTGTCGCCGATCGGCAGGTCAAGGGTGACCTGGTCACCGTTATAGCTGTAGCTGCCGTCGTCGTTACGGGTGAACGGTACGACATCGCCCTTGGAACCGGCAAAGATGTATTTGCCGTTTTCATCCTTGGTGTTCATCAGGCTCAGCAACTGATCTTCGATCGAACCCAATTCCGAGGCAACCGCTTTGCGGTCCGAGTCGGTGTAAGCGGCGTTACCGGCACTCACGGCCAATTCCTTGGCGCGCTGCAGCACATTACCAATACTGGTCATGACCGCTTCAGTCGTCCCAAGGGTCGCCTTGATGGTGGTGACGTTAGTTTCGTATTGGGAAAGCATCGAAGCCTGGTTTCCCAACTGCAGCAGGCGCGAAGCGCCCACCGGATCATCAGCGGCGGTGTTCACACGCACCAGGCTGCTGGCTTCTTCGCTGGTCTTGACCACTTTGGCGAAGTTTTTCTGGTAGTTCGCAGCCGTGCTTTCGTAAAACTGAGAAGTAGAAATGCGCATGGGCTACGGCTCCTTAAAGACTGTTGATCAATGTGCTGAAGATTTGCTGCGCCGCCTTGATGATCTGCGAAGACGCGGTGTAGTACTGCTGGAACTTGACCAGGTTGCCAGTTTCTTCGTCCAGGTCCACGCCTGACAGCGAGTCGCGGGCGTTCTTGGCGTTGTTCAGGATCGCACCGGTGGCGGCGCTGTCGAGCTTGCCCTGGGCAGCCTTGGAACCCACGCCCTCCACCAGCTTGCCGTAGGCATCACTCAGGGAAATACCGCCGCTGGAGGAACCGGTGTCGACGGTCTTGGCGGTCTGCAAACCGGCCAGGATGGTGCCGTTACGGTTGTCCAGGCTGCCCGCTTGGCTGACGCTGACGTTGATCGCGGCACCGTTGGACGGTGCTCCGGCGATGGACATGGCGAAGCTGACGGTGCGCTGCACCGGCGGCACCGACGAATCCATGATCGGGTTGCCGCTGGCGTCCTTCAGCGGAACGCTCAGGTTCAGGGTATTACTTTGGCCGGGCGTGATCGTACCGTTGCTGAGCTCATTGCCCTGGGCATCGAGCAGTTGGTAAGCCTGGCTGGCGCCGCCGGCGGAGATCGCACCGAACAGTACCTTGACCGGCATGGAGGTCTTGATGCCGTTCTGGATGACGCTGGTAGTGGCCGCGTCATAGATATCCAGCTTGGTCGTCAGGGTCGGCTGCCCACTGGCCGGAATGGTCAGCGTGCCGCTGCCGCCCGCTGCGATGGCTGCACCCAGCGGTGCGGCAATCGCCAGCCGCTTGGAGTCGGTCATCTCGGTCTTGATGTTGCCCGCCGCGTTGCGTGTCGGGGTGAGCTTGAACGAGTCGCCGGCCGCCGCGGTGCCGTTGGCGAAGGTCATCGAGAAGCCGTCGATCACCGGTGGTGGCGTGGTCGCGGTGCTGAACGCACCCATCGACGATCCGTCAGGCAAGCGCTGGACGGTGTAGTTGGTACCGCTGGTGAAGGTCACCTTGTAGTCGTTGATGGTCAGTTTGCCGGCGTCGGTGATGGCCACATTGAAATTGCCGGAGCCTGCACTGTTGTTCAGCGCGGCAACGCTGCGCTGACTGACCTGCGCGGCGCTGTTGATGTCATTGAACAGGTTTGAACCAAAGGCACCGTTCATGTCGATGCCCGACGCCTGCACGGTGTTCATCTGGTCAGCGACCACCAGGGCGACGCGACCCAGTTCGTTCATCGCCGGGTCGAGAACCGTGCTGCGATAGCGCATCAGGCCACCGATCTCGCCGCCAGTGAGCACCGAGGTGAGGTCCATGGAGCTGGAGCCGCTGTTGAGCTGGATACCCATGCGCCCCGGATCGTTCTTGTCCGGCACGGCTTCCAGGGTATTGACGATGGTGCCCATCACCAGCGGCTGGCCGGAACCCAGGTAGATGTCCAGGCTGCTGCCGTTTTCCACGACTTGGGTGCCGGTGAACGTCGACAGTTGGCGAATGGCTTCGCCACGGGAATCCAGCAGATCATTAGGCGCGCCGCCGGAGTTGGAGACTTCGGCGATTTTCTTGTTCAGTTGGGCAATGGTGACAGCGAGGTCGTTGACCTGGTTGACCATGTTCGACAAGTTGCCGTTGATGTTCTGGCTCTGCTCGGTCAACTGGCTGGAAATCGAGTTGAACCGGTTGCTCAAGGCCTGGGCATCGCTGAGCAGCAACTGACGGGACGCATCGTCACCCGGCTTGGCATTGACGTTCTGCACCGACGCGAAGAATTTGGTCAGCGCGCCGTTGAGGCCGGTGCCGCTGTCCGAGAGCAAGGAGTCCAGAGGCGTGATCTGGCCCTGGTAAGCCGCCGCATCGCTGTTGAGCGAGGTGGTGGTTTTCAGCTGTGCTTCAAGGTAGGAGTTGTAGACCCGACGCACGTCGGCCAGGGTCGTACCGGAACCAATGAACACGTTGCCGTATTGATTGGAGGCCTTGGTGGTCTGCACGGTCTGCTGACGCGAATATCCGGCGGTATCGACGTTGGCAATGTTGTTACCCGTGGTCACCAACGCGGTCTGGCTGGCTGACAGACCCGACATCCCTATATTGAGCAAACTCATGGTTCAGACCTTATAAAGTCGTGGTGGCGCCTGCGGATGCGTAGTTCTGGGAACTGGTCATCTGCCGGGCTATATGCGAAATCTTGCTGGCGTAGTGCGGATCGGTGGCGTAGCCGGCCTTTTGCAACTCGCGTACAAACTGTTCCGGGTTATCGGCCGACTTCAGCACAGCTTGATAGCGACTGTTGCTTTGCAGCAGATTGACCAGGTCATGGAAGCTGTCGCGGTACGAGGCGTAGGAACGGAACTCGGCCGTCTCCTTGACCATCTCGCCATTGCGGAACTCACTGGTGATTGCCCGCGCCGAATCGCCCTTCCAGTTCTGGCTGGCCTTGATGCCGAACAGGTTGTGACTGCTGCTGCCGTCGGGTTGACGCATGACCGATTTGCCCCAACCGGTTTCCAGGGCAGCCTGGGCCACCAGGTAACGTGGATCGATGCCGATGCGGGCCGCCGCTTCCTTGGCCATGGGCAACATGGCGTTGACGAATTCGTCGGCATCGCGGAAGGCTTTGCGGGCCGGCGCCAGCGGTGGCTGTGCCACGGCGCGACCATAGACCTGCATGTCACCGCTCGACCCGGAGGCCTTGAGCGCGGCCAGCCAGTCGCCATTGGCCATTTCGCCGGAGGCGGACCTGGCAGCGCTGACGGCGCGATCCGAGCGGATGTGCTGGGCCGGCGCATCGGTACTGGCGTCGGTCGATGCCGACGGCACCAGCCCGGCCAGCAGGCGGTCCGCCAGTTTCGGCGGCAGGGCCAGGCGACGCTGGTTGAGCAGCTCCATGTCGTTGCGATGACTGCCCTCGCCCGCCCCTTGCGGTGCGTTGACGGCCCGCGAGGCCCAGAGCGGACGCTGGCCGCTCTGGCGCGACAAAGGCCCGTTGGTGGGCAATGTTCCGGCGGCCACCGGGGTGGGCACCGCCTTGACCTTGTCCAGCGCCTCTTGCTGTTTGGCTGCCGACGCAGCGGCCGCTTCGCCCGACGCCAGCGGCTTGTTCTTCGACATCTGGCGCAGCAGGACATCGGCCAGGCCGATGCCGCCACCCTCGCGAGACATGGAAACGGCCAACTGCTGGTCGTACATTTCCTGATACTGCTTGGCTTCAGGCGTATTCATGGGGTTGTCCTTGCCCAATGCCTCGGTGGCAGAGCGCATGGACTTGAGCATTTCGCCGAGGAACAGCGACTCGAATTCCTGGGCCACTTTGCGCAGGTTGCCATCGCTGTTCTTGTCGCCAACCTTGAGCTGGTTCAGGCGGTTCAGGTCCGAGTAGGAGCCCGAATCCCCACTGATCAAAGCGCCCTTGCGCATATCCATGGCCCGTTCCTCAAATCACAATCAGGTCGGCTTGCAATGCGCCGGCCTGCTTCAAGGCTTCGAGAATCGCCATCAGGTCGCCTGGTGCCGCGCCGACCTGGTTCACCGCCCGGACGATTTCATCCAGGGTAGTGCCCGGGCCGAACTTGAACATCGGCTTGGCTTCCTGTTCGGCATTGACCCGCGACCGGGGCACAACAGCAGTCTGGCCGTTGGACAGCGGGCCAGGCTGGCTGACGATCGGATCTTCGGTGATGGTCACGGTCAGGCTGCCATGGGTCACGGCGGCCGGAGAAACCTTGACGTTCTGGCCAATCACGATGGTGCCGGTGCGTGAGTTGATGATGACCTTCGCCACGGCCTGGCCCGGATCGACCTCAAGGTTTTCCAGGATCGACAAATAGTCGACCCGCTGGCTCGGATCAAGCGGCGCGGTGACGCGGATCGAGCCACCGTCGATGGCCTGGGCCACGCCTGGGCCGAGCATGTCATTGATCTTGTCGACGATGCGCTTGGCGGTGGTGAAGTCGAAACGGTTGAGGTTCAGCGTCAGGCTGTTGCCCTGGTTGAAACCGCTCGGCACCGCACGTTCCACCGACGCACCGCCAGGGATGCGACCGGCCGACGGAACGTTGACGGTGATCTTCGAACCGTCACGTCCCTCGGCGTCGAAACCACCGACCACCAGGTTGCCCTGGGCGACCGCGTAGACGTTGCCGTCGATACCCTTGAGCGGCGTCAGCAGCAAGGTGCCGCCGCGCAAGCTCTTGGAGTTACCGATGGACGACACGGTGATGTCTACCTGTTGACCGGGCTTGGCGAACGCCGGCAGATCGGCACTGATCGACACCGCCGCGACGTTCTTCAACTGGACGTTGCCGGAACCTGGCGGCACCTTGATGCCGAACTGCGACAACATGTTGTTGAAGGTCTGCAGGGTGAACGGGGTCTGGGTGGTCTGGTCGCCGGTGCCGTTCAGGCCCACGACCAGGCCGTAGCCGATCAACTGGTTGGAACGCACGCCGGAAATGCTGGCGATGTCCTTCAGACGCTCGGCATGAGCGGTGAAGGCTGCCGACATCAGCAACGCACCCATCAACAGCTGTTTGAGGTTCAACCGCTTAAGATTCAACTGGGCCACCTAGAAAGGGAACTTCGGGCTGAGGAAGAAACGGTCGAACCAGCCCGGCTGACTCGCATCGGCAAAGGCACCGGTACCCGAATACGTGATGCGCGCATCCGCCACACGGGTGGAAGGAACGGTGTTGTCGGTGGCGATGTCGTCGGCGCGAACCATGCCGGCGATGCGCACCAGTTCGTCACCGGTGTTGAGCGTCAGCCACTTCTCGCCACGCACGACAATGATGCCGTTGGGCAATACATCGGCGACGGTCACGGTAATGGAACCGGTCAGGCTGTTGCTCTGGCCAGACTTGCTGTCACCCTTGGTGGCCCGGTCGGAACCGTAACCGGCGTTGAGGCTCAGGTCGCCGCTGCCAATGGGATTGTTGGTGGTCAGGCTGGAGCCGAACAGCGAGGTGAGGCCGACACTGGTGTTGCTGGTCTTGTCCACCTGGGAGTTGGCGTTCTTGCTCGCCTGGGTCCGCTCGTTCAGGGTGATGGTAATGATGTCACCGACCCGGAACGCCTTGCGATCGCTGTACAGGTTCTGCTCGAAACCGGCCTGGTAGATCGAGCCATTGTTGGCGGCTGCCGGCAACGGCGTGCGCGGCAACACCGGAGCGTAGTACGGGTCATTGGGCCTGGGCGTTGGCGCGACACACCCCGCAAGCGCGGTGATCCCACTCAGTGCCAGTACAGATACAAAGCGTTTCATGACCCTACCTCTCGGTGTAGCAGGCGGCCTTGAAGCCGCCCTATAGAAGTGATTACAGATTCTGCGTAACGAACGAAAGCATCTGGTCGGCGGTGGAGATCACCTTGGAGTTCATCTCGTAGGCACGCTGGGTGGTGATCATGTTGACCATCTCCTCAACGGTGCTCACGTTGGAGGTTTCCAGGGTGTTTTGCAGCGTGGTGCCGAAACCGTTCAAACCCGGGGTGCCGATCTGCGGCGCGCCGCTGGCAGCGGTTTCCAGGAACAAGTTGTTGCCTACCGCTTGCAGGCCGGCCGGGTTGATGAAGTCGGCGGTCTGCAGGTTGCCGATCACCTGGGCGGCCGGGTTGCCCGCCACGGTGATGGACACGGTGCCGTCACGGCCCACGGTGAAGGTCTGGGCATCGTTCGGGATGATGATGGCCGGTTCCAGGGCGAAACCGCTGGCGTTGACGATCTGGCCATTGGAGTCCAGGTGGAACGTGCCGTCACGGGTATAGGACGTGGTGCCGTCCGGCTGCAGGATCTGGAAGAAACCGCGACCGTCGATGGCCATGTCCAGCGGCTGCTCGGTGGTTTGCAGGCTGCCGGCGGTGAAGTTTTTCTGGGTGCCGACAATGCGCACACCGGTACCGACTTGCAGGCCCGACGGCAGTTCGCTGTCCTGGGTCGACTGGGCGCCTGGTTGACGCTTGACTTGGTACAGCAGGTCCTGGAATTCGGCACGGTCACGTTTGAAACCCGTGGTCGAGACGTTCGCCAGGTTGTTGGAAATGGTGGTCAGGTTGGTGTCCTGGGCGGACAGACCTGTTTTGGCAACCCACAGAGCCGGAAGCATTCGATTCTCCTCGTACGCCTGATTTTCGGCGCGACGCTTTAATTAATGGTTAGATCTGCAAGACCCGAGCCATGGCCTCGTCGCCTTCTTTGGCGGTGTTCATCATTTTCACGTGAAGCTCGAATTGCTTGGCCAGGGCCAGCACCGAAGTCATCTCGTCCACAGCATTGACGTTGCTCGCTTCCTGGAACCCTGACACCAGTTGCACATTGGCGTCGATCGGTGCCGGCTGGCCGTCCTTGGTACGGATGGAACCGTCCAGGCCCTTGGTCATGTTCTTGAGGTCCGGGTTGACCAGCTTGATGCGGTCCACTTCAGCCATCACACGCGGGCCTTCGCCCATGGCGCGGATGCTGATGGTGCCGTCTTGGCCGATTTCGATTTTCTGCTCCGGCGGCACGGCGATAGGACCGCCATTACCCATTACCGGCATGCCGTTGCCGGCCCGCAGTACGCCCAGCGCGTCGACGTTGAGGCTGCCGGTGCGCACGTAGCTTTCACCGCCGTCAGGGTTCTGCACCGCCATCCAGCCCGGCCCGCTGACCGCCACGTCGAGGTCGCGACCGGTCTCAACCAGCGCACCCGGGGTGAAATCGGTGGCAGGCCGCTCGGACATGGCAAACGCCCGCGCCGGAAAGCTGTCGCCGAACACCGGCATCGAACGTGCCTGCTCCAGGTCTTTCTGAAAACCATTGGTGGAGATGTTCGCCAGGTTGTTGGCATGGGCCCGCTGCGCCAGTGCGTTCTGGCTGGCGCCGGTCATTGCCACATATAGGTACTTGTCCACTGTCGTTCCTCTGCATGCCGGACGTTTGCCGCCCACTGCTGTGTTGCACAGCTTCAAGCAATTTGCAGACCAACTTTTCTCTGGCGAGCCCAGGCCCGGAAAACAAAGGGTCCTGGGGATTCGGAGGGCATCACTGAATGGATCGAAGTCGAAAAACCGGCGGTGTTATGCCGCTAAGTGGCAAGGGTTGCCAAAGCTCCGCCGAGCACCTCGACCACCCGGTCTTGTTGATCCCTGGTCAGACCGAGCCATATTGGCAAACGCAATAGCCGCTCCGAGTAACCATCGGTAATCGCCATAGAGCCATGCACACGCCCATAGCGCGCTCCACCGGGGGATGAATGCAGCGGTACGTAGTGGAAAACCGCATAGATTGCCTGGTTCTTGAGCATCTCGAGAACAGTCTGGCGCTCCACACCTGGCGCCAAGAGCACGTAGTACATGTGCGCATTGTGCTGGCAATCGTCGGGAACGATAGGACGACGCAGCAGCCCCTGCCGTTCAAGTCCCGCCAGAGCAGCATGGTAATGCTCCCAGATCGCCAGGCGGCGTTGGGTGATGGCTTGCGCCTCCTCCAACTGAGCCCAAAGGAAGGCTGCAGTCATTTCTCCGGGCAGAAACGATGAGCCCACCTCTTGCCAGGTGTATTTGTCCACCTCGCCCCTGAAGAAGCGACTGCGGTCGGTACCTTTCTCCCGGATGATCTCGGCTCGCAGTGCCATGGCAGGATCATTGGCCAGCAAAGCCCCACCTTCCCCCGAGATCACGTTCTTGGTTTCGTGAAAACTGAATGCTCCAAGGTCCCCGATGCTGCCCAAGGCTCGGCCCTTGTAGGTTGACATCACCCCCTGCGCGGCGTCTTCGACCACCGCCAGCCCGTGCTTACGCGCAATGGCCAGGATAGTGTCCATCTCGCAGGCCACGCCGGCGTAATGGACGGGCACGATGGCCTTGGTCCGTGACGTGATCGCCGCCTCGATCAGGCGCTCGTCCAGGTTCAAGGTGTCAGGACGTACGTCGACGAAAACCGGCACCGCGCCACGCAACACAAAAGCGTTGGCCGTGGAAACGAAGGTATAGGAAGGCAGGATGACTTCATCGCCGGGCTGAATGTCCAGCAGCAAGGCCGCCATTTCCAGCGCAGCGGTACAGGAATGGGTGAGCAATGCTTTGTTGCAACCCGTGTGGGACTCCAGCCAGCGGTGGCACTGCTTGGTGAACGGACCATCACCGGCGAGCATGTTGCCGAACTTGGCCTGGGCAATGTAATCCAGCTCCTTGCCGGTCATGTACGGGCGGTTGAAGAGTATCGTTTCTTTGCTCATTGCAAACTTCCCTGGGTGGGCATGTTGATGGGTGGTGCGCAGCACAGCATCTCAAACCGCACTGATCCGCCCACCGATCTGGCTGCCGATATCAAGATTGTCATAGAAGTACGGGGTAAATCCGGCCCTCTTCATCGCCTGTTGAGCCTCAGCGATATCGTATTCAACCCGGTGCAGATTGAACGCTTCACCGTCCCAGGTCGCGAAACCTGCCCGGGGATCACCGTCACGTGGCTGGCCGACCGAACCGGGATTGCAATAGATCTTGCCCTCGTCACTCCACAAGTACTGGACATGGGTATGGCCTGATGCGAAATGCCGACCAGGCAACGGCGCGAAATACGCTTGCGAGGGGCGTACGTACTCGTCCAGCGGATCGTTCCAGCCTCCATGGACGATGCTCACTCCATCCTGGATCGAGCGCTCCGGAAGTGATCCCAGCCAGGCCAGATTCTGCGAAGTGATGACGCCCTGTTGATAGTCCAGGCACGCATTGGCGCTATTGGAACGAGGACAGCGCTCATTCCTGGCCAGGTACCAGTCATGATTGCCCATCACGGAGAAAATGTTTCGCTCGCGCAGAGCTTCGCAACACTCATTGACCTGACTGTAATAACCGGCCGTGTCACCCAGGCAGATAATTCGCGACACACCCAGCCCATCAAGTTCGGCAAGCACTGTTCGCAGAGCGCTGTAATTGCCATGTACGTCAGAAATGATCCCGATCATAGACAATGAAATCCTCTATATAACGAACAGCGAAACCACCGCGAACGGCTGGCTGGGCCGGTGTCGTGCCATCCAGGTAATAATCCAGGCACATAGCCGCCTCGTTGTAGCCAAATGCGCGTCGTATCGAACTGGTCGAGGAGATACGCGGATTGATCTCGAGCAGGCACCAGGCCCCATCGCTGCCACGACGAAATTGCAGGTTGGTCGGCCCCACCGGCTTGAAAGCGCGGCAAAGCCTGGCGACCGTCTTGTCCAGAGAGTCATCCTGATAAACCCAAGCCTTGGCCGTAGACCCGTCCGAGGCCAATTTGCGCTGGAAGGCGATCATCGGACCAGTATCGCCTCGACCGTCGCCAAACGCCGCTACCGTGAATTCATCGGCTGCACTGCCAATGATCGGCTGGGCCATGAGGTAGTCGCCCAGCAGGGCGGCGTGTGGCGTGAAATCACTCTCCTCGCGAACCCAGACCAGCCCTTTGGACGCGTAACTCCGGCGTGGCTTGAGCAGGAACGGCAGGCCCAAGGCCTCCTTGAGCGAATGAAAATCCCCCGACAGCAGGCTGGGAATACGGCTTGCGTCCCCCAGCGCCACCAGCGCCTGGTCCATTGCCCACTTGTCCTTGGAAAGGCCGATCAAGTGCCGATTGTTGAGCACGGCCTGACAATTAAATGTCGCCAGCAACGCTCGGTTGTCCGACAGCCAATGGACATCCTGCTCGATCCCGGGAATCAGCAGATCGACCTCGTGCCCGGCCAACGTATCACCCAGCCACTGGCCGTACCTCGGGTCAGCGGTCAAGGGAGCCTGGACGAATACATCGCTCCAGCCGCGACCGACAGCATCGTCGTAGATATCGGTGCCGACGAGCCGAACAGAGGGGTCCGCAGCACGCAGCGACTTGAGTAGGCCGTAGCCCATGATGGCACCTACGCCAGTCACCATGACAGTCTTCATGACAGGCTCTCCCGGTGCGCTCGCATCAATTCGAAGCCCCGGCGAATGTCTATTCGCGGGGTGAAACCAATTCGGTCATACAACTCATGCGCACAATCGAAGTCAGGTAGATCGGGGATGTCGCTTTTCTCCGGCAGGAAGCGCACAGCCGACCGCTTGCCAAACGCCTCGAATGCGGCCCGCGCAATCTCGGAAAGACGGGGGGATTCGGGATGGCCGCAGTTATACAATCCAGTTACACCTTTCTCCGCCAGTCGCGCGCAGACCTCGGCGAGGTCGCTCAGGTGCAGGTAGTTACGCCTGGCGTCGTTACTGCCATACAGCTCGACGGTTTGCCCCGCCTGCGCCTTGTCGGCGATGGCATATAGCAACGGTTGGTGAGGCCTGCATTGCTCGCCGCCATCGTAGACCTGGCTGATACGCAGGATCGTCAACGCCATGCCGCGCTCTTGGCAGTACAGGCTCGCCGCTTCTTCGGCATGGCGCTTGGACAGCGAGTAGATGCCGAAGTAGGGATCCGTCGGACGGTCGCAGGCCGAACGCGACGACAGCAGAATGAAATGACGCGCCCCGCATTGTTCGGCCAGGCGGCAGGCCGTCAACGTGCCGACACTGTTGACCAACTCGGCGCGAACCAGGTCATCCGGCTGGCGACCGCCGAAATCGGCAGCAGCGAGGACGACGATGTCGAAGTGCTCGTAGCAAGCGCAAGGCTCATGACTGCTCAAGTCAAAGGTAATATCGGCCTCGCGGCGCCCAGCCAACTTGACTTCGCCAAGGCGCGACAACGCAAGGACGACCGCCTTGCCAATGACTGATGTATTGCCGATCACCAGGCTTTTCATGACGGAGCAAGTGTCGCTTCAAGCATCAGTGCACAGCTGAGCTCCGGATAATCGATGCCCACGGTGCACATGGCCTGGACGATGTCCGCACTCAAGTTCAGTTGTTTCAATTGCCCGGTGGTGAAGGGCTTGAGGAAAACGCCTTCCTTGCGCACCACCTCAAGGCCGGCGGCTTCCAATTCGGCGGTCAGGGTCTGTAGCGAATAACTACGCACATGGCCCAGTTCCAGATCGCCACTGCCCAGCGCCATCATGTTATCCAGCAACCCAGCCGCATGACCGAACCGCCGATGCAGCGACTCGCCATTGGGAACCAGCACGAAGCAACGACCGCCCGGAGCAAGAAAGTGCTTGAACCTTTGCAGTACCCGCTGTGGATCTTCGACATGCTCCAGGACAAACCCCATCACGATGAGGTCGAAGCGCTTGTCGGTGTCGAATGTCTCGAAGTAGCTCTCGACGATTTCGGCCTTACTGTCTGGATACTGGGTCTTGAACTGTGAGATCACCGATGCGGAGCCATCGATGACCGTGTGTTCGCGGAAGAACTGCGAGAAACGATGTGTACTGAAACCATGGCCAACCCCGAGCTCCAGCAGGCTTTGCGCCTGAGTGCAGAGCGCCATGATGCGTTGGGGATACCAGTTGAGAATGATGTTGTTGTCATACGCATAGCCAAAGCTGTCGCTGTAGGCTGCAATGAAGGTATCAAGATCGTTACTCATGTCACGTGCACTCCGCAGGGCGGCAAAGGTAATAGTCAGTACGAATCAATCGGCCAGCCAAGCCCGTTGCCAGGCGTCCAGGCGTTCGCCTTCGAGCAGCCACTGCGCTCGCACGGTCGACTGCAAGGCGTCGCCCAGGGCCGCGGAGGCGTCACGGTCCTCCAGATGCATGCGAATCGCCTGGATCCAGTCTTGCGTCGCATTATTCACCCGTGTAAGCGGCAATACCTCGCCCCCGGTAAAGCCCAGGACGCGGCTGCAAATGACAGGATGGCCACAAGCAGCATGTTGCAGGACACGCAGGTCACCCGAACAGGCATTGCCCAGGCTTTCCGCCATGGGTACCAGCGCCAGATCCAGATTCAGTGCCGCCAGGACCTCTGCCAACTGCTGCTGCGCGACGGCGGGATGCTGCTCCTTCAGAAAAGGCTGCAATGACGCGGGGCAGTCACCCAGCACCACCCAATCTACTTCGCCAGCGAACGCGGGCAGCACGTCAGCCAGCAGTTGAGTATCCTTGCCGCCCAGCAAGCCCAGGCGCGGCTTGGTCCCCGTGCGTCGTTTGCCTTGTACACGCCCCCATGCGGCCGGCAACAGGGTTTCCAACACGCGGATGTCGTGGTGTTGGCCCTGCAACAGTTCGGCCAGCGCCAACGTAGGGACCAGCACGCGATCAACCTGCATCATCCCGAACTGCAGGCGCTCCAGCAGCTCATCGGCGGAGAAATCCCCCTTCAGCGCCATTTGCGGCAAGTAACCGTCCAGGTCGTAGACGGTGAACGCCTTGGAAAATGCCCTCAGACGACTCAGAGCCAGCAGCCCGGCGTCATCCAGGGGTCGTTGCAACACTACGGTTGCCGGCGCCAGGCGTTCGACCTCCACTGGCGACAGCAGACTCGACACAGCAGTGCCTTCGATGTGCCCCGCTTCAACCAATGCACTGAACGGCTGAACGAGTCGCGAATAAGCCCCCACCTGCTGTTCAGTGACACAAACCAACACCCTGGGCACGCTGCCCTGCAGCGGATACCAGCACAGTTCCGTGTTTTCCCGGGCAAAGCCCTCGCCAGCGCGCAGCGAAAAGTTGGTGTTGTAGGCAGGGTCGCGGGCCAACTGTGGCAACCAGCGCGCGAACAAGGCATCCTCCTGCTCACTACTCGCCGGGGCGTCTGCCACAGGGTCTATCAAGAGTCGAGCGTCAGGAGTCCAGACGTTCAGGTAGCCTGCCTGTTGCAGCTTCAGGCACAGGTCGACAGCGGTCCAGGGCGCCAGCAGCGGATTGGTGTCAAAGCCATCGGCCTCGAGGAAAAGCGCTCGACGCAGCATCAGGCATTCACCGCCCACTGCGGAGCAATTCTGCTCAAGCCCAAGTCGCCCCATGTAACCTGCGGCCTGAGATGAAAGGCCCTCAAAAGCTCGACCGGCAACGCCACCCAGCCCCAACACCAGGCCCGCCTGGCGTATGCGACCCTGGCTATCCTGCAACTTACCCCCCACGGCACCGACCTCCGGGCGCTGGGCGTGATTGAGCAACGCTTGCATCCACCCCGGCTCAAGCACAGCGCTTTGCGCATCGAGCCAGAGCAGATACTCGCCACGCGCCTCCTGCGCCGCCGCGTTGCACATGGCTGCACGAGACTGCCCCGGCATGAAACGCAGCACCTGGAAACGGCCTTCGCCCATCTCCTCGACCAACCCCAGCCACTCCAGCAGTGCCGGCTCGTCGTTGCCCGGCTCAATCAGCAACACCTCGAGGTCCACCGCGTCAGTCTGCACCAGCAGGCTTTCCAGGCAACGCTGAAAACTCCCCAACTGGCCTTCCAGGTAAATCAGAATACTGACCGAGGCCTGCCGCTCGTGGCCGTAGTCGATACGATAGCGACCCGACTCCAGTGCAATCGCTCGCGCCTGACCGTAGCCCCGCGTTTGCAGATGCGCATCAATGACCGCACGCTCATCCGCGCATTCCGACTGCCGCACCTCGTTGGCGATCAACAGCGGTTCGCTGACATGACCGACGCTCGCCACGCCCAGCTCGCTGATCAGGCGCAGTTGGTAGGCCAATTCGAAGGCGCTCCCACAGGCATTGTCGAAACCGCACAGGCGCACCAGCGCCTCACGACGGTACATCCAATGACGGGAAAGGCTGGCTGGAAATGCCAACAGCAAATCCAGATTCAAGTCGGGCCGCAACGAGAGGTCAACCACTCCGCCCATGCGCAGCGCCTCGTCGGCGTACACCGCCAGGCAACTGTCAGGCGCTTCAAGCAGATTCAGCGCCGTCACCAGCAGCCCGGCGGCGGTGAACTCCTCCCCTGCCTCAACCAGCATGAACCAATCGCTCTGGACATCCCCGAGCAGACCATTGATCGCTGTTGCCGGTTGCTTCGGATCACTCGCCAGCCACTGGACGTTAGCACGCCCCGGGTCAGCGTCTCCCATCACGCACACATGGATGCGTTGATACAACTGTCGATCCAGGCTGTCCAGGGTATGGGCCAGCGCCAGCTGATTACCGTCATCGCGGACCAGGACAGTGAAGCTCGGCGCTGCCGAATTTGCCAACCGCTCATTGATCAGACGCAATGGCTGCACAGAGGGGTAACGCTGGCGCAACCAGTCGAGCACACCCAGACGGTTGCCGACCGCTTCACGAGCGGCAGTCGCTTGGGTTTTCGCAATAAACACGTCCAGTTGCTGCCAGAAAGACGCAGTGCGCTCAACGTAACGCGGCAGGGCGTCGCCGAGGCTTGCTCGCGCACGTTGCAACGGGTCCGGCTGATCGAGCATGGCAAAGCCGACACTGCCGAAGAAACTAGTGTCGAGCAGCGGCTGGTCAACGCCATGGCCAGGAATGAATATCACCGGGCATCCACACAACACCGCCATGACGCAGGTCATCGACCACTCATAGCTGTACATCACCTCTGCATTGCGCAGCAGCTCGGCCAGCTCAGGCAGGGCCAACGGGTTAGCCATGCTTAGCAGGCGGATATCCGCGGGCAGTTGCGAGTAATCGATCTGATCCAGCGGATGGCGATTCTGGTAGAGATAGCTACCCTTGCGCACAGCTCCAGCACCCACCGTCGAGAACAATTCGACATCAATGGCCGGCAGGCACAACAAGTCACCGTCAGGGTCACCACGGTGTTCGGCGAGTCGGGCTGCATAATAGAAAAACAAGTCAGTGGGCGCGGCGTTCATGCCATTGCCCGTGAGGAAGCCCTCGAAATTCAGCAGAAAACGCGCCACGACCGAACAGTTGAGTGGATTGCCAGGGAACACCTCGGGGTACACTGCAATCGGCACCTTGCCCGCTGCCGTATGGCGTTGTCTGATCGTCGAATTGAGCAGCGGCGTCTTGAGTTCCGGATTGACCACTTCGGTGCCGCAGATATAGGCCTCACGACCACTGAGATTGAGCATGTGGCAGAGGTAGTGCAGCGAAACGACGCCCGATGACGATTCACGGTATGCAGGTGCCAGGAAGTAGTACGGATGTTCGGGCTTGGCATACATCAGCCGCAGACGCGCAAACGCCTGTTCGAGCGAGTGAGCGTCCAGCTGCGCAAGGTTCGACATCGGGTGCTATCTCCAGAATCAAATCAAATGGGGTGTCACTGCAACGTCCGCTCAGGCAGGCCTTCTCTGCAGAAAGGCCGACGCATCCGCACCGGTATTAAATAACAGGTCGATCACACTGACCGCGTGCTGGAAGTCGCCGTACACCTGCGGGTACTCGGGATAGCCGGCATAGCTCATATACGACACCGTTATCCCTTTGGCGGCGAACGCCGCCTCATCGAGGTAGTGACTGGCCGCAGGTCCCGAGAGGTATCCATCGGCACCGAGGGCCTGACACAGGTGGATCAGGCGCTCATTCTTGCCCTCCACCCCCCCCAGGTCCTCGGAGCGGTAAAGCGGCGTATGGATGCCTAGCAAGGGGCACAAGCCGGCGATAAACAGGTGGTTGATGTGCGTCAGGTGGGTGAGATCGGCAGCCTGCTCGTAGAGCGCACGAATCGGCGCCTCCATCTGGGCGAAGCACGGTGCGCGCCGGTAGCTCTGCTCAATGGTCTTCCAGTGCCCGGCGGCCCAATCCAGACTGTTGACCTGGACTTCGTTGATCAACTGGCCGAGACGCCCCTTCTTCTTGACCGGAATACTCAGCCAATGCTCACCTTGGGCAGTCTTTATCTTGTTACGGTTGCGCCAGTCACTCCGGGTGTACTGGACATCGTCGTACAGGATGAACGCATCGACGCTGCGGATCAGATCGAAATAGCCCTTCCAGGGAATATAGTTCGACTGCACCACTGCAATTTTCTTATGCATTCTGAATCTCACGTACGCAGCGGAAACCGGGGCTGAGCCCTGTCAAAAAGTCGCCACAGAATGTGAATAAGCGGCGCACAGACCTCGGTCGAGCAAATCCCATACCAACTATTTCCGATGCCGTCAGGACTCTGCCTTGCCCACCTCGTACTCCCGCAACTTATTGGCAATGGTGGTATGGGACACCCCCAACCGCTTGCCCAGTTGCCGGCTGCTGGGATGTTCGGAATAGAGGCGCTCCAGCACCGCCTTCTCGAATCGCCCGACGATCTCGTCCAACCCGCCGTCCAGGGAAAAGTCGCCCAGGGGCTGGCGCACGCCGTAGTCCGGCAGGCGGATATGCTCGGCCTTCACCTTCCCACCGTCACACAGGGAAACCGCCTGGAACAGCACGTTTTCCAGTTGCCGGACATTGCCCGGCCAATGGTAGTGGCTCAGGCGTTCCATCGCCGCCGGGGCCAGTTTTGGCAACGCACAGCCGATCTGGCGACTGGCCTGGTCGAGAAAGTGCTCCACCAGAGGCTCCAGGCCGTCGAGGCATTCGCGCAACGGCGGGATGTGCAGGGACAGCACATTCAAGCGGTGATACAGATCCTGGCGAAACTCCCCTCGGGCACAGAGCTCGGACAAATCCACCTGGGTCGCGCAGATCACCCGGACATCCAGGTACACCTCCTCGTCGCTGCCGACCCGCCGGAAGCAACCGTCCTGCAAAAAGCGCAACAGCTTCACCTGCAGGCGCGGGCTCATTTCCCCCACCCCATCGAGAAACAAGGTGCCGCCAGCCGTCAATTCCAACAGGCCGAGCTTGCCTTCGGCCCGGGCGCCTTCGAAGGCACCGGGGCCGTAGCCGAAGAGCTCCGTCTCGGCCATGGACTCCGGCAGCCCGGCACAGTTGAGCGCCATCAGCGGTGATTGCCCGCGCGGGCTCGCCAGGTGGCAGGCCCGGGCCAGCAACTCCTTGCCAGTGCCGGTTTCTCCTTCGATCAGCAGCGGCGCGTCCAGCGGGGCCATGCGCCTGGCTTCGCGGACCACCGCTGCCATCACCTTCGAGCTCTGGAAGATACTGTCGAAGCCACGCAGTTCCTGCTTGCGCACGTTGTAGATACGCTCACCGACCCGGTCGGCCCGATGCAACGTCAGCACCGCGCCAGCCATGGCCTCGCTGTCGTCATGTTCCGATTGCAATGGGGCGATGTCGGCCAGGAACACATCGCCCTTGACCTTGACCCGCAGCCCATTGATGCGCGACTGGTTGGCACGCACCAGTTCCGGCAGGTCGAAATCCTCGGCGTAGCGCGACAGCGGAATCCCCGGCACTTCGTCCACGCGCACCCCGAGCAACTGCGCCGCCGCCCGGTTCGCCGCGACGATGGAACCGCCCATGTCGATGGACAACACCGGAAACTCCAGGGCGCCGAGCAACGCATTGAGCTCCATGTGCCGGCGCTCGCTGGGCATCAGCCCCACCCGCTTGACGCCGAACACACCGGCAATGCCTTCGAATTTCGGGCGTAATGCCTGGAATTGAATGTTGATCAGGTTCGGGCAGTGCAGGTAGATCGCATTGCCATGCTCGCCACCGACTTCGCCCCGGGCGACGTTGATGCCGTACTCCACCAGCAGGTTGAGAATGTCCCGCAGGATGCCGATGCGGTTCTGGCAATGGACTTTGATGCGCATAAAAGACCCAGACGTTCGTGGCTGCTCTCTGCCACCCGATTTTTTACCGAGTGGCGCAAATTCTTGTAAATATTATGTGACAGCAACAAGCAAATTCCCACAGAAAAATCCAGACACTGCTGCATGGAGACGGCTTTCGTAACGAAAAATTTACGAAATAGCCCCTATCACCTTGAACACACCTGCGCCGTCCTGCTGCACCCACGAAGACTTCGGGTTATCTCTATTACATCGCTGGACATAACAACAAACAGTCTTCCCCTCGAGGGAAATCAGCAGGAGAGCAGCATGAAGCAGACGCAGTACGTGGCCCGCGAGCCCGATGCGCAAGGTTTTATCCACTACCCCGCCGAAGAACACGCGGTGTGGAACACGCTGATCACCCGCCAGTTGAAAGTCATCGAAGGCCGTGCGTGCCAGGAATACCTGGACGGCATCGACAAGCTTGGCCTGCCCCATGACCGCATCCCGCAATTGGGCGAAATCAACAAGGTGCTGGGCGCGACCACGGGCTGGCAAGTTGCCCGGGTACCGGCGCTGATCCCCTTCCAGACCTTCTTCGAATTGCTCGCCAGCAAACAGTTTCCGGTAGCGACCTTCATTCGCACCCGGGAAGAGCTGGACTACCTGCAAGAACCGGACATTTTTCACGAGATCTTCGGCCACTGCCCGCTGTTGACCAACCCCTGGTTCGCCGAATTCACCCACACCTACGGCAAGCTCGGCCTGCAGGCGTCCAAGGAAGAGCGTGTCTACCTGGCGCGCCTGTACTGGATGACCATCGAGTTCGGGCTCGTGGAAACAGCGCAGGGCCGACGCATCTACGGTGGCGGCATCCTGTCTTCACCCAAGGAAACCGTGTATTGCCTGTCGGACGAGCCGGAGCACCAGGCCTTCGATCCGCTGGAAGCGATGCGCACGCCGTATCGCATCGACATCCTGCAACCGGTGTATTTCGTCCTGCCAGAGCTCAAGCGTTTGTTCGAGCTGGCCCACGAAGACATCATGGGCATGGTCAAGCGTGGCCAGGAACTGGGCCTGCACACACCGAAATTTCCACCGAAAGCCGCCTGAATGGCTTTCTTTGATCCCAAGTGAGTCTGTTGCACTGCGCAGCTTTGCTTTAGCGTGGGTGCATCGACGTTCTACCCAATTCGATCCAGGAACACACCATGAACACTCTGAACCAAGCCCATTGCGAAGCCTGCCGTGCCGACGCCCCACAGGTCAGCGACGAAGAACTGCCGGTACTGATCAAGCAGATCCCGGACTGGAACATCGAAGTGCGTGACGGCGTGATGCAGCTGGAAAAGGTTTTCCTGTTCAAGAACTTCAAGCACGCCCTGGCATTCACCAACGCCGTCGGTGAAATCTCCGAGGCCGAAGGCCATCATCCAGGCCTGCTCACCGAGTGGGGCAAAGTCACCGTGACCTGGTGGAGCCACTCCATCAAGGGCCTGCACCGCAACGACTTCATCATGGCCGCCCGCACCGATGACGTGGCCAAGACCGCCGAGGGCCGCAAGTAATGCATTTCGACGCCATCGGCCGGGTACCCGGCGACCCGATCCTCGGCCTGATGGAGGCCTACTCGGCGGACAGCAACCCGAGCAAGTTCGACCTGGGCGTGGGCGTCTATAAAGACGCCCAGGGCCTGACGCCGATTCTCGAATCGGTGAAACAGGCCGAGCGGCGACTGGTGGATCAGCAGACCACCAAGACCTACATCGGCGGTCATGGCGACGCCGCTTTCGGCCGGTTGATCACTGCGCTCGTCCTGGGTGCCGACGCCTTGCAGATCGCCGAACAACGCGCCGGCGCCACCCAGACCCCGGGCGGCACCGGCGCGCTGCGCCTGAGCGCCGACTTCATTGCCCAGTGCCTGCCGGGCCGTGGCGTATGGTTGAGCAACCCGACCTGGCCGATCCACGAAACCATTTTCGCCACCGCGGGCGTCAAGGCCAGCCACTACCCCTATGTGGGCAGCGACAATCGCCTGGATTTCGAGGCGATGCTGGCGACCCTCAGCCAGGCACCGAAGGGTGACGTGGTCCTGCTGCACGCGTGCTGCCACAACCCTACCGGTTTCGACCTGTCCCAGGATCAATGGCGCCAGGTGCTGGAGGTGGTGCGCAGCCGTGAGCTGTTGCCGCTGATCGACTTCGCCTACCAGGGCTTCGGCGACGGACTGGAACAGGATGCCTGGGCAGTCCGGTTGTTCGCCCAGGCGTTGCCCGAGGTGCTTATCACCAGTTCCTGCTCGAAGAACTTCGGCTTGTACTGCGATCGCACCGGTGCGTTGATCGTCTGCGCCCGCGATGCCGACAAGCTGGTGGACATCCGCAGTCAGTTGGCCAACATCGCCCGTAACCTGTGGTCGACACCGCCGGATCATGGCGCGGCGGTGGTGGCGACGATCCTGGGCAACCCGGAACTCAAAAGCTTGTGGACCGACGAAGTGGAGGCCATGCGCCTGCGCATCGCCCAGCTGCGCAGTGGCCTGCTGGACGCCCTTGAGCCCCATGGCTTGCGGGACCGCTTCGCCCATATCGGCGTGCAACGCGGAATGTTTTCCTATACCGGCTTGTCGCCGGAACAGGTCAGACACCTGCGTGAACGCCACAGCGTGTACATGGTCGGCACGGGCCGGGCCAACGTGGCCGGTATCGATGCGACGCGCCTGGACCGGCTGGCCGAGGCGATAGCGGACGTTTGCAAGTAAGCACCTGTGGCGAGGGGATTTATCCCCGCTGGGCTGCGAAGCGGCCCTAAGAACCGGCGCCGCGGAGTGTCAGGTCTTCTTGTACAAGCAGTTGGGGGGCTGCTTCGCAGCCCAGCGGGGATAAATCCCCTCGCCACAAAATCCATTCTTGCCGCAAAGCGTGTAAATGGCTGCTACGAACCTGTCCACTCGCGAACGAATTCAGTGGTGTCTTCCTTCGGTGCCGTCCGCGCTTCTTTCTGCGGTGTGCCCAGGTAAAGGAAGCCAATCACCTCTTCGCCCACGTCTAGACCCAGCCCCTTGGCCACGTGCGGCGAGTAGGCCAGTTCACCGGTACGCCACACGCCACCAACGCCTTGGGCATAGGCCGCCAGCAGGATCCCGTGAGCTGCGCAGCCGGCGGCCAGCAATTGCTCGGATTTCGGGACTTTGAAATGGTCCTGCAAACGCGCGATCACCACCACGACCAACGGCGCCCGCAGCGGGCCATTGAGGGCTTTTTCCACAACCGCCTCGGATACCAGCGGATCATTGAATCGCGCCGCGTCAGCCAGAAGTTCGCCCATGCGATAGCGCGCCTGCCCTTCGACCGTCAGGAAACGCCAGGGCCGCAACTGACCATGATCGGGAGCGCGCATCGCCGCGGCGAACATGATCTCCCGCTGTTCAGGCGTGGGCGCCGGTTCCACCAGGCGTGGAACGGAAACACGGTTGAGCAAAGCATCGAGAGCCTGCATCGGCCACCTCCCTGAAAAAATGTCTGGCTATTCTAGTGTCCTGTACGGTGAGTCCGTTAGCGCAAATTGGCCGCCGACGCATACACCAGTCGCGCCGAGTGCGGTTTACATGCCGCTTGCCGTCGGTAGAATGGCGCCCTTCTCTTTCAACCCGAGCGGACTTCATGGCGTTGCCGACCCTGCGGATCATTGGCTTCATCATCGGCATCTTCCTGATCACCCTGGCGATCTTCATGGTCGTGCCCATGGCCACTCTGCTGATCTTCGAGCGCACCGGGGACCTTCCATCGTTCCTCTGGTCCAGCATGATCACCTTCGTCGCCGGCCTGGCCCTGGTGCTTCCCGGACGCCCCGAGCATGTGCACCTGCGCCCGCGGGACATGTACCTGCTGACGGTCAGCAGTTGGCTGGTGGTGTGCATCTTTGCCGCGTTGCCGTTCCTGATGACCCAGCACATCAGCTACACGGACTCGTTCTTTGAAAGCATGTCGGGGATCACCGCCACCGGCGCCACGGTCCTGAGCGGCCTCGACACCATGTCCCCGGGTATCCTGATGTGGCGCTCGCTGCTGCACTGGCTCGGCGGGATCGGCTTCATCGGCATGGCGGTGGCGATCCTGCCGCTGTTGCGCATCGGTGGCATGCGCCTGTTCCAGACCGAGTCCTCGGACCGTTCGGAAAAGGTCATGCCCCGCTCCCACATGGTGGCGCGGCTGATCGTGGCGTCCTACGTCGGCATCACCATTCTCGGCACCCTGGCGCTCTGGTGGGCCGGGATGAGCCTGTTCGATGCCGTCAACCATTCGATGTCGGCGATCTCGACCGGCGGTTTCTCCACCTCGGACCTGTCCCTGGCCAAATGGAGCGAGCCGGCTGTGCACTGGGTCGCCATCGTCATCATGATCCTCGGCAGCCTGCCGTTCGCCCTGTACGTCTCGATGCTGCGAGGCAATCGCCGGGCGCTGATCAAGGACCAGCAGGTCCAGGGCCTGATCGGCGTGCTGCTGGTGACCTGGCTGGTGCTCGGCACCTGGTACTGGGCGACCACCGACCTGCATTGGCTGGACGCGCTGCGGCACGTGGCCCTGAACGTGACGTCGATCGTCACCACCACCGGTTTCGCCTTGGGGGACTACAGCCTCTGGGGCAACTTCTCGCTGATGCTGTTCTTCTACCTGGGGTTCGTTGGCGGCTGTTCAGGGTCGACGGCCGGCGGGATCAAGATCTTTCGCTTTCAGGTTGCCTACATCCTGCTGCGGGCCAACCTCATGCAACTGATTCACCCACGCGCGGTGATCAAGCAGAAATACAACGGTCACCGCCTCGATGAAGAAATCGTGCGTTCGATCCTGACGTTCTCGTTCTTTTTCGCCATCACCATCTGCGTGATCGCCCTGCTGCTGTCGCTGCTGGGGGTGGAGTGGATGACGGCGCTGACCGGCGCGGCCAGCACCGTATCCGGCGTCGGCCCCGGGCTGGGGGAAACCATTGGCCCGGCCGGCAACTTCGCGCCGCTACCGGATGCCGCCAAGTGGATTCTGTCCGGTGGCATGCTGCTGGGCCGACTGGAGATCATCACGGTGTTTGTGTTGTGCATCCCGGCGTTCTGGCGTCACTGACCGCCTTGGCCAGCCTCGCCGCCCGGTATTCGCCGGGGGTGACATCGAACCAGCGGCGGAAGGCGCGAAAGAAATTGCTCGGGTCGGCAAACCCCAGCAGGTAGGCGATCTGCAGCAAGGTGGTGGCCGGCTGCGCCAGGTACTGCTCGGCCAGTTCGCGACGGGTGTCGTCGAGCAAGGCCTGGAAACTGGTGCCCTCTTCCCGCAGGCGCCGCTGCAAGGTGCGCTGGGATAGATGCAGGGCCTGCGCTACCACGTCACGCTTGGGTTCGCCCTGGGGCAACAACCGACACAGCACCTGGCGCGCCTTGTGGGTCACCCGGCTTTCCGAAAAGCGCGCCAGGTACTCGCCGGCAAACCGGTCGTGGAGCTGCGCCATGGCCTCGTTGGCCGTGGGTAGCGGTACCTCCATGTCAGCCCGCTCGAAAACCAGCGCATCAAAGGGTGCGCCGAACACCAGTGGTGCGCAGAACGCCTGTTGATAAGGTGCACGATCGACCGGTTCGGCCCCCTGGAAAAGTACTTTGACCGGATGCAGGGTTCGTCCGGTCAGCCAGTTGCACAAGCTCAGCGCACAGGCCAGGGACGCCTCGGTACTTTGCCGGGTGGTGGGGAGATGATCGCCGTGCACCGTCAGAATCAGCGCGTAGTTGCCTTCCATCTGACGGATGCTTACATCGGCACTTTCGGCAATGATCCGCTGGTAACGCACCAGTCGCTGGAAACCTTCGATCAACGTCCGACTGGACATCAGGGCGTAACCGACCACATGGAACGACGCCGGGCGCACCACCTTGCCCATGTTCAGGCCAATGGCCGGGTTGCCCGACAGCTCCACCGCCAGTTGCCATAGCCGCGTCATCGAATCCTGGGGGAAACGGGCGTCCGGATCTTCCAACGCGTCAAAGTCCAGCCCCAGTTGCTTGAACAGCGCCTGACAATCCAGGCCGTCCATTTCCAGCGCCTTGACAATCCCCATCGCCCAGCTTGAAGAAGTCGTTCGTTCGCTCATGACGTATCGCTTGCATGACAAGCCGCAGAGTACGGCCGGATTTGCGAAGGATACTAAAGTGGCGCTCATTGTCACTGGCCGTTGCAGCCGATCGCTCTAGACTTGAAAACAGAACCATCACCAAAGAGCCCGCAGTCTTGGAAAACATCCAACAATTCAAGAGCTTTGCTGACTTCTACCCGTACTACCTGGGCGAACACAGCAATAGCACCTGCCGACGACTGCACTTCATCGGCACCTCCCTGGTCATTCTGATTCTCATCCTGGCGCTTGTCGCAACCGCCTGGTGGTGGTTGATCGCCTTGCCGGTGGCCGGCTACGGCTTTGCCTGGGTCGGGCACTTCTTCTTCGAAAAGAACCGACCGGCCACCTTCAAGCACCCGCTCTACAGCCTGCTGGGCGATTTCGTCATGTACCGCGACATGCTGCGGGGCAAGGTTCCGTTCTAGGAAAAAAACATCCCCATGTGGCGAGGTTCAGGCCGGCTCGGCGATTTTGAGGGTTTTCAGCTGGGCTTCGCGCGCCTGGGCATCCGCCAACCGGTACAACTCGATCGAGCCGTCCCAGTGCTCGATCAGCGCCGTACAGGACTCGACCCAGTCGCCGCAGTTGAGGTATTCGACCTCACCCACCTTGCGGATCTCGGCGTGGTGAATGTGCCCGCACACCACACCATGCAATTCGCGCTTCACACATTCATGGGCGATGGCTTCTTCGAAGTCGCTGATGAAGCTGACGGCGGTCTTGACCTTGTGCTTGAGGTACGCCGACAACGACCAGTAGCCGTAGCCATAGCGGGCCCGCCAATGGTTGAGCCAGCGGTTGAGCGTAAGGGTGAACTCGTAGGCCGAATCCCCGAGAAATGCCAGCCAGCGGTGGTAGCGGGTGATGACATCGAACTGGTCGCCGTGAATCACCAGCAGGTGCCGGCCGTCGGCGGTGACGTGCACCGCCTCATCCACCAGTTGGATATTGCCCAGGATCAGTTTCGAATAGCGGCGCAGGAACTCGTCGTGATTGCCGGTGACGTAGATCACCTCGGTGCCGCGTTTGCTCATGGTCAGCAAACGGCGGATGACGTTGGTGTGGGCCTGGGGCCAGTACATGCCGCCGCGCAGTTTCCAGCCATCGATGATGTCACCGACCAGATAGATCTTGTCGGCGTGATAGCCCTTGAGGAACCGCGACAGATGTTCGGCCTGGCAATCCCGGGTACCGAGGTGCACATCGGAAATCCACAGGGTGCGGACACGCTGCTTGCGGCTGGGTCTGGCGAGCTCGGCGCTGGTCATGAGCAACCCTCTGATCGTTTTCACCACTGTGCACACCGGCGGTTAATCGCCCATGACAGGCACATGTCGATTACATGACAGGCCACGCGATACTTCTGCGGTGTATGCTGGCGGCCTGCCCCGGGAGACCGCGATGAGACCGATCCTCACGCTGCGCCACTACAGCCACGACCTGATCGTCCACAGCCATGACCACGCCCAACTGGTCTTCGGCTTGTCGGGCGCGCTGGATTTCGAGGTGGAGGGCCGTGGCAGCCAGGTGGTGCAGCAGAGTTTCGTGGTGGTGCCGGCCGGTGCTCATCACGCCTGCGGCAGCCCTCGCGGCAGCCAGTGCCTGGTGCTGGACGTCCCGGATGATGAGTGGGTCGGCCAGTGCCTAGGGGATCACGCCGACGCCAGCCGGCGCTTGCTGGACAGCACCGTCCGCCGGCCCCTGGATGCGGGACAAAGCCAATTGGTCAACTGGCTCGCGGGCAGTCCGGTGAACGACTCGCTGATCGCCCAGCAAGGTGCAGTACTGCTCCTGGCCAGTCTCAACGGCGCTCGCCAGGAGCCAGCCGGCCGTCGGCGCCTGCCCTACGCCGCCCTCGACGCGCACATCGACCAATACGCCGCCTATCCCCTACAAGTGGCGGACCTGGCGCGGATCGCGGGGCTTTCCGCCGCTCGGCTGCATGCCCGGTTCGTCGCCGAATGCGGGCAAACCCCGATGGATTACATCCGCAGCCGCCGCTTGCACAAGGCTGTAGCACTGCTGCGCGACTCGGACCTGCCCATCGGTGAAATCGCCCACCGGGTCGGCTACAGCTCCCAGAGCGCCTTCGCCGCGGCGATATTGCGCGAATTCGGCACCTCGCCGGGCAAACTGCGGCGCTCGCGCTAGCCTGGCGCTAAAAAACGCCAGCATCGCGACAGACAGCCACTCATCCAAAGGTTTAAATATTGATCCCTGTGGGAGCGAGCCTGCTCGCGAACGCGGTGTGTCAGTTGATAGACATGCTGACTGATAGGCCACTTTCGCGAGCAGGCTCGCTCCCACAGGGAATGTGATGACTGCTCTAAGGACTGCAATGACTCCCCGTACCGCCCTGGGCGCCCTGCACATTGGCGCATTGATGTTTGGCCTGACCGGTGTGTTCGGCAAACTCGCCGCCGCCTCGCCGGCGATCATCGTATTTGGCCGCGCCGTATTTGCCGTGCTGGCCCTGGCGGTCTTCGCCCGCTTCGCCAGCCACACCCCATGGCAGAAACTCCGGCCGCGGGACGGCTGGCGACTGCTGCTGAGCGGGCTGTTGTTGACCGGACATTGGGTGAGTTTTTTTATCGCGGTGAAAGTCGCCGGGGTGGCGATCGCCACGCTGGGGTTTGCCAGTTTCCCGGCCTTCACGGTACTGCTCGAAGGCTTGGTGTTTCGCGAACGGATTCGGGCCAATGAAATCCTGCTGGTGGTACTGGTCAGCATCGGCCTGGTGCTGGTCACCCCGGACTTCGACCTGGCCAGCGGCGCCACCACCGGTCTGCTGTGGGCGGTGGCGTCAGGGTTGCTGTTCTCCCTGCTGTCGTTGACCAACCGCGCCGGCGCAGGCTTTGTACCGCCCGTGCAGGCGGCGCTGTGTCAGAACCTGGTGGTGGGGGCCTGCCTGTTGCCGATGGCCGCGCCACAACTGGGCGCGGTACGTCCGCTTGACTGGCTGTGGATCGGCCTGCTCGGCGTGTTCTGCACCGGCCTGGCCCACAGCCTGTTCGTCGCCAGCCTGGGGGTGATCAAGGCTCGCACGGCGGCGGTGGTGTTCGCCATGGAGCCAGTCTACGGCATCACCATGGCCTGGCTGCTGTTCGGTGAAACCCCGACCCTGCGCATGCTGCTGGGCGGCGCGCTGATCATCGCCGCCATCGTGGTCTCAAGCCAGCTAAGCGGCGCGAAGAAACCGCTGGCAGGCAGCGAAGCCCCCTCTCACTGAACCCGGTCGTTGTGGCCCAGGTCCCGCTCCGGGTCGATCCGGTCACGAACCCGCTGCTTGAGCACCTTGGCCTCAGGGAAACCGCCATCAACCTTGCGCTCCCAGATCTGCTCGCCATTGCAACTGATGTGGAACACCCCGCCGGTGCCCGGCACCAGGGACACCTTGCCCAGATCGTCACCGAAGGTACTGAGCAGTTCCTGGGCCAGCCAGGCAGCGCGCAGCAACCATTGGCACTGGGTGCAATAGGTAATGATGACTTCCGGTTTTTGCTCGCTCATTGCAGGTCGACTCGTGGCATCGAAGGCGCCGCTATAATACTCGCCTTTGACCGCCTGCCCCGAGATTGACGATGCGCCGCCTGCTGCCTTGCCTGTTCCTGTTGCTATTGCCCCTGCTCGGCCAGGCCAGCGAGCCCGCCGCCGAAACGTCGCGCCCGAAAATCGGCCTGGTGCTGTCCGGCGGCGCGGCGCGAGGCCTGGCCCACATTGGCGTGCTCAAGGCCCTGGAAGAGCAAGGCATCAAGATCGATGCCATTGCCGGCACCAGCATGGGCGCCGTGATCGGCGGGTTGTACGCCTCGGGGTACAAGATCGACGAACTGGAAAAACTCGCCCTGGGCATCGACTGGCAACAAGCCTTGTCCGATGCCCCGCCTCGCAAGGACGTGCCGTTCCGGCGCAAGCAGGACGACCGGGACTTCCTGGTCAAACAGAAACTGAGCTTTCGCGATGATGGCAGCCTTGGCCTGCCGCTGGGCGTCATCCAGGGACAGAATCTGGCCCTGCTGCTTGAGAGCCTGCTGGCCCACACCAGCGACACCCGGGACTTCGACAAACTGCCGATTCCTTTCCGCGCCGTCGCAACCGACATCGCCAGCGGTGAAAAGGTCGTGTTTCGCAACGGCCACCTGCCCAAGGTGATTCGCGCCAGCATGTCGATCCCGGCGGTGTTCGCCCCGGTGGAGCTGGACGGTCGGTTGCTGGTGGACGGCGGCATGAGCGACAACATTCCATTGGACGTGGCGCGGGAAATGGGCGTGGACGTGGCCATCGTGGTCGACATCGGCACCCCGCTGCGCAATCGCAAGCAACTGGTCACGGTGGTCGACGTCCTGAACCAGTCCACCACCTTGATGACCCGGCGCAACTCCGAAGAGCAACTGGCAACGCTGAACAAAGAGGACGTGCTGATCCAGCCGGCCCTGGCGAGCTTCGGCTCCACCGATTTTGGCCGGGCCCGGGACATGATCGATGCCGGCTACCGGGCCACGCAGATACTCAAGGCCCGCCTGGCACTACTGCACCCTCCGGAGTCGACCGACGTCGCACTCATGGCAGCGCGTACCCCCGGCCAGCGCACACCGGTCATCACCGCCATTCGCGTGGAAAACGACTCGAAAGTCGGCGACGACGTGATTCGCTATTACGTACGCCAGCAAATCGGCGAGCCGTTGGACCTGGGACGCCTGCAGACCGACATGGGCACGCTGTATGGCCTGGATTATTTCGAACAGGTGCAATACCGCGTGGCGCACAAGGGCCCGGATAACACGCTGGTGATCAGCGCCCGAGGCAAACGTACCGGCACCGACTACCTGCGGCTGGGGCTGAGCCTGTCGGACGACATGCGTGGCGACAGCGCCTTCAACCTCGGCGCCAGCTATCGGGTCAACGGTATCAATCGCCTCGGCGCCGAGTGGCTGACCCGGGCACAGATCGGCGACAGGCAGGAATTGTACAGCGAGTTCTACCAACCATTGGACGTGGGCTCGCGCTACTTCATCGCGCCCTATGGGCAATTCGAATCTCGCAACGTCGAAGCGATTCTGGATAACGATCCGATCGCTCAATACCGCGTTGAACGTTATGGCCTGGGCCTCAACCTGGGTCGGCAGATCGGCAACAGCGGCGAGATCCGTTTCGGCGTTGGCCAGGCCTGGGGCAAGGCGGATGTGCGCATCGGCGATCACAGCCAACCCAGCGAGGACTTCAATGAAGGCTTCTACGAACTGAAGTACTCGTTCGACTCCCTCGACAGCGTGTACTTCCCGCACGAAGGCGAAGACATCGGCCTGACCTGGCGCCAGTACGAACCGGGGCTAGGCTCCGACCAGCGTTACCGCCAATGGGAGTTTAAACTGGACAAGGCCCTGAGCAGCGGGCCCGACACCTTCATCCTGGGTGGGCGCTACGGCCGCACCCTCGACACGGCGCAAATCGTGACGTCGAGCTTCGTGCTAGGCGGCGCGCGGCAGTTGTCGGGTTTTCGCGAAGACGGGATTTCCGGCCAGAACATGAGCCTGATGCGCGCCGTGTATTACCGTCGGCTGACACCGCGGGCCTACCTGCCCCTGGACTTTCCGCTGTACCTCGGCGGCTCCCTGGAGCGCGGCCGGGCCTGGAATAACGACAACGAATTCGACAGCGGCTATATCAATGCCGCCAGTATTTTCCTCGGATTCGACACGCCACTGGGGCCGCTGAATTTCAGCTATGGCTTTAACGACGATGATGAGCAGGCGGTGTATCTGAACCTGGGGCAGACATTCTGATCGGTCGTCGCCAACACCCTGTAGGAGCAAAGCTTGCTCGCGATAGCGGTGGGTCAGTGGCCATCTATGCAGAATGTGCCACCGCTATCGCGAGCAAGCTTTGCTCCTACAGGTCGCTCCCACATTGGTTCCGCTACTGTCCATCGATCTGCTTAGTTCAGCGAATCCCGGCCAGCAGCACCCGGGCCGTCTGCTTGAGGGGCTCGTCGCCGTCCTGGAGCAGTTCTTCAAGGAGGGTGATCGCCGTCTTCAAGTCGCCATCATCGATGCAGTTCTGCGCTTGCTCCAGTTTTTCAGCGTATTCCGGTGCGTCGGGCTCAAGGAACATGCTTTCCAGAGGCATGGTTTCCAGGGGCATGGTCTCCAGAGACAAGGCCCCAGACTCACGCTCGAGGGGCAGCGCTTCCAGCTCCAGCGACTGCTCTTCATCGGCAAACCCGTCGAGAAAAGCATCGTCCAGAGACTCGGTTTCCATTGGCGCCGTCCATTGCAGCTCCGGCTCGTCGAACCCCGAGAGTGACAGCTCCTCGGAGACGTCAACGGCAGGCGTCGCGGCGGCGGCTTTTTCCTTGGCGCTGTCCTGCTCATCGGTCAGGTCCCAGTTGCTGTCCATGGACAGCGCATCCAGATCCAGCTCGAATTCGTCGCCGGGCGCGTGAACAGGCGCAGGAGCGGGGGCTTCGGAGGCTTGAGGCTCTGGCGGTGCCGCCACCACGGGCGTGACAACCAGAGCGACCTTCGGGTAACGCCCGCGAATGTCTTCCAGTGTCCTGGCATCGACGCCCTGCGCCAATAAATGATGTTCCTGGGCCTGAAACCCGATGACATCGCCCTGTTTGCCCAGTACCTCCAGCAACTTGAGGCCCAGGTCCGTGCGCTCCGGCTCCGCCAGCAATGCCGCGCGCAACAACCCCGCCGCCTCGGTGAAGCGGCCATAGGTCAGGTAGATCCCGACACCCTCCAGCACATCCCCCAACGGCGCATCACCGTTATTGAACGACGAAGCGACCTCGGGCTGTTCCGTATCGGCGGCCGATGCGTAGGTTTCAGCGTTGTCTTCGAGCATTGGTTCGGGGCGTTCCGGCATCGGCTGTACGTCGGCCTGCTCCTGTCGACGACGGATGAACAGCAGCAATGCAAGCAACCCCAGAAGAGCCACCAGCCCCGCCACCCACAACCAATTGATGCCCTCGGGCTCCGGCTGCTCTGCCGCAGGTTGTGACGGCGTCACTGGCTGCGGCTCAACCACGGGTGCGTCCTTCGCCGCCTCGGTTACCGGAGGCACAGAGGGCGGCGCAGTCGACGTAGCCGGGCCCGGAGCGACCTCGGCCAGTTTCGCCTGCAGTTCGCTGATCTGCTTGCGCTGACTGGCAATTTCTTCGTCCTGGGCCTGAAGCCGGGCCTGCAAGTCGTCGATGGTTTTCTGTTGCTGCTGGTTCTGCAGCACGCTGGCAGCCAGTTGCTCGTCGGCGGCAACGGTAACTGGCGTGGCGGCGGGTTCCGCCGGGGATGGCAACACGGCCGAATCGGGCAGCAGCAGGCGCTGGCCGATAGAGAGCCGGTCGCTGCCTGGGTTCAAGGCCTGGATCCCTTGCATCAGTTCATGGACCGAAGCGCCGCTGCCGGCATCGTGCAAGCGTTTGGCGATAACCCAGGGGTTATCACCCTGCACGACGGTGTAGCGCTTGCCCTGGGTCGCCGGGGGCGGCTTGATGGCCGGCACTGACGAGGTCGACATTGAAGACCGGGGAGCGGCGGCGGGCTCGTCGGAAGCGGGCACGATACCCGGCGTACCCGGAGGGTCGATCAGCACGGTGTATTCGTGCAGGAGACGCCCGTTGGGCTGGTTGAGCTGCACCAGGAAATTGAGGAAAGGTTCTTTCACCGGTTTGCTGGAAGTGACCCGAATGAAGCTACGCTCGCCGCGTATCACCGGGGTAAAGCGCAGGTTACTGAGAAAGAACACCCGCTCCACGCCGGCACGCTTGAAGTCGTCCGGACTTGCCAGACTGGCTGACAGATCACTCTCGCTGAGTCCGGCCGCATCGACCAAGGTGATGTCAGCGCGCAACGGCTGGTTCAGGGCGGAATGGAGCGTGATCTCTCCCAACCCCAGCGCAGCCGCCAAAGCCGGATACCCCAATGCACCCAAGACAACTGACACGTTGACCCAACTGCGCAACGTGGACTGCAAACTTTCAAGCATGGGTATCCCTTTCGATTCGAGCGCTTCCAATACGATCGCTTAGTACTGGTTATAGTTCGCTAATCGCCGAATCTCAAAAGTCGGGGTATCGCAGAAATACCTCAGGATTTTTCCAGATTGGCCAGGATCGTGCCGTGGACCCGCATGCACACCCGCATGTCTTCTTCGTCGATGCCTTCGAACAGCTCCCGGCGCAGTTGCGTGGCAATGGTTTCAATCTGTTCGATCAGCGGCCGGGCCGGTGCACAGAGCACGATTTTCTTGGCCCTGCGGTCCTCCGCCACGGCTTGGCGCTGCACCAGCCCTTGGGTTTCCAGGCTGTCGAGCAAACGGGCCAGGGTCGGGCCTTCGACGGCAACGCTCTGGGCCAGTTCGCGCTGGGTTGGCGCGTGTTCGAAGCGGGCCAGGTGCAACAGCACCAGCCAGCGCGCCTGGGACAGGCCCAGCCCGGCCAGACGCCGGTCCAGTTCGGCACGCCAGCCCCGGGACATCTGCGCCAGTTGCATGCCAAAACGGTGTTGATCGGTCAACGACATAAAAAACTCATCAGATCTGAAATAGGAGAAATGCTAATTATTAGTCAGCTAAGCATGCACACTGGATTCAAGCAAGGCCTGCCCGGCACTGAATCGTTAAAGGAACGCAACTTACTGATCAGACTTCGAATTCCGACTGCAACGCAGCCCTCACGCAATACAGGACACCTTCCGGTACTCGACCGACGAACAGCACCGCGATCTCCGCCACTGCCGGCAGCTCGCCCTCCCCGTCGAGGAACGCATCCTGCACTTCCCCCATCAGTTCCTCGGGCAAATCCAGGGCCTGTTCCAGCGACAGTTGCTGCTGGCCGATGGCTTCGGCAAGCATCGTGTAGACATTTTTCTCCGAACACTGGAGCTGTCCGGCGATCTGCAACGGGGTCATGCCGGCCCGGGCCAGGGTGATCAGCTCATGGCGCACATCGGCCACTGCCTTCGGCGCCTCGGCCTCGCCGCCCAGTACCTGGAGGAAGGCTTCGCCATAACGCTCCAGCTTGCGCGCGCCGACGCCGCTGACCCGGGCCATCTCCGCCAGGGAAGTGGGTTGGCTGCGCAGCATTTCCAGCAGCGTCGAGTCGGGAAAGATGACGTAAGGCGGCACGGCATGCTCCTCGGCCAGCTTGCGTCGCAAGGCACGCAAGGCTTCCCATTGATCGCGCTCTTCGCCACGGACCAGTTGGCTGGCCTGGCTCTTGCTGCTCTTGACCGCAGTCGCCGGCTTGAGATCGCGGCGCAGCTCCAGACTCACCTCGCCCTTGAGCAACGGCCGGCAGGTCTCGCTCAAGCGCAGGCCGCCATAGCCTTCCAGGTCGATGTCCACCAGGCCACGGGCCACGAGCTGGCGAAACAGCGAACGCCATTCACTCTCGGAGCGGGCCTTGCCGACGCCGTACACCGACAGGTGCTGATGACCAAAACTGCGGACCTTCTCGTTGTCCTTGCCCAGCAGGACATCCACCAGATGCCCCACGCCATAGCGCTGGCCGGTGCGGAAAATGGTCGACAACGCCTGGCGCGCCGGCTCGGTGGCGTCCCAGGTTTCCACGCCATCGACACAGTTGTCGCAGTGCCCGCACGGCTGGGGCATGTCTTCGTCGAAATAGGCCAGCAAGGTCTGGCGACGGCAGCGGGTTTCTTCGCACAGCGAGAGCATGGCATCGAGCTTGTGCTGCTCCAGGCGCTTGTGGCGCTCGTCACCTTCGGAGTTCTGCAACATCTGCTTGAGCATCACCACGTCTTGCAGGCCATAGGCCATCCAGGCGTCGGCCGGCAAGCCATCCCGGCCGGCACGACCGGTTTCCTGGTAATAGGCCTCGAGGGATTTGGGCAGGTCCAGGTGCGCCACGAAACGCACGTTGGGCTTGTCGATGCCCATGCCGAACGCCACGGTGGCGACCATGATCAAACCTTCCTCGTTGAGAAAGCGCTTCTGGTTATGGGCCCGCAGTTCGTTGGGCAGGCCGGCGTGATAAGGCAACGCCGGAAACCCCTGGTCGCAGAGAAACGCCGAAACCTCGTCGACCTTTTTCCGTGACAGGCAATAGACGATGCCGGCATCGCTGCGCCGTTCGGCGAGGAACGCCAGCAATTGCTTGCGCGGCTGCTCCTTGGGCACGATGCGGTAGAAGATGTTGGGGCGATCAAAGCTGGAGAGGAACCGCTCGGCGTCCTGCAAGTGCAGGCGCTCGACGATTTCTTCCCGCGTCCGTTTGTCGGCGGTGGCGGTCAGGGCGATACGCGGGACATCGGGGAACAGCTCCGCCAGTTGCCCCAGTTGCAGGTATTCGCGACGGAAATCGTGACCCCACTGGGACACACAGTGGGCTTCGTCAATGGCAAACAGAGCGATTTCCAGGCTCTGCAGGAAGGCCAGCATGCGCGGCTGTACCAGGCGCTCCGGGGCCAGGTAGAGCATTTTCAGCTCACCGCGCCGGATCCGCGCCGCCAGATCCCGCTGCTGCTCGGCGCTCAGGGTGGAGTTCAGCGAAGCCGCGGCAACGCCCAGTTCCTCGAGCGTCGCGACCTGGTCGTCCATCAAGGCGATCAACGGCGAAACCACCACCGCCAGGCCATTGCGCAACAGCGCCGGAACCTGGAAGCACAAAGACTTGCCGCCGCCGGTGGGCATCAGCACCAAGGCATCGCCACCGCTGGCCACGCGCTCAATAATGGCACCCTGACGGCCACGAAAACTGTCGTAGCCGAAGATGTCCTTGAGGACGCGTTGAGCCTGTTCGAGCATAGAAACTCCAAAAATCACCGAAACATCCCTGCAAGGCTGGTTCAGAACCGAACATGCTGCACCGGCAAATCGTAAGTGCGCGTTTCGAACCGGTGGGACGCCGCAGGGCATCACAAAGCGCCGCAGTATACCCGAGGCCTTCCGCGCAGAGGGTGTTGCTGACAGGAGGTGTTTGAGAGATGGCAGGTCAGCCACAAAGCCCCTGTCAGTCGCAGCGAAGCAGGCAAATCTGCCAAGCGGCTGGCCTGGGCGCTCAAGAAAGCCTAGAATTCCCGCATTGTTTATTCCCCAAGGTAGCCTGTAATGTCCTTCGCTGAGCAACTGACCCGCCTGCAAGTCTTTCTCGACGCCGATGAGCTGCACGAGGAAGCGCTGGACTACGTGGCCGCTCATGGCTACCTGACCGCCCTGTCGATCTGCTCCGAGCAGGTGCCGGACCGCGAGTGGATCGACGCCCTCTTCGCCGAAGAGCCGCACTACACCGACGAAGCCCAGCGCATCGAAATCGAAGCCACGCTGGTCGGCCTCAAGGCGCACATTGCCCGTCAACTGGCGTCCGACGAAGAGTTCGAGTTGCCCTGCGAACTGGACCTGGGCGATGACCCGGACGACTCGGAACTGCGCGGCTGGTGCATCGGTTTCATGGAAGGCGTGTTCCTGCGCGAAGCGGCCTGGTTCGAAACCGCCGAAGAGGAAGTCAGCGAAATGCTGCTGCCGATCATGGTCGGTTCCGGCCTGTTCGACGAGCAACCGGAATTCTCCGACATCGCCGCCGACGCCAACCTGATGGACGACATGATCGTACAGATCCCGGAAGCCCTCACCGCGCTGTACCTGTTGTGCAACGCTCCGGACGAGAAGCCGGCGATCCTCAAGCCTCGTCACCACTAAGACGCGGCCTATGGACAACCCCATAGGCAACCGCCCCCTGATGTTGCGCTACGTACTGCTGGCCATCGGCTGGCTGAGCGTGGCATTGGGGGTGATCGGGATTTTCCTGCCAGTACTGCCTACCACCCCCTTCCTGCTGCTGGCCGCCGCCTGCTTCGCCCGCAGCTCACCGCGCTTCTACCAATGGCTGGTGGAGCACCCGCGACTCGGGCCATGGATCAAGGACTATCTCAGCGGCAAGGGCATCCCGCTCAAGGGCAAGGTCTACGCCATCGGGTTGATGTGGGCGAGCATTCTGTTGTCGTGCTACCTGGTGCCCTTGCCATGGGCACGGGGGTTCATGTTGACGAGTGCGGTGTTAGTGACGGTTTATATCCTGCGACAGAAGACCCTGCACAAACCGTGATTCGCGATGGGAATTGTGAGTAGTATTCACCTGTTTTCATTCACAGTAGAATTCGCGCCACATCTGTCCCCGGAACATCACTTCTGCCGTAGCCTGGCATCGGTCCACATGGAGGAAAGTCTGTGAAACTGATCAGGCTGGAGCTAGAAAACTATCGCTGCTTCCCTACCCTGACACTTGAGCTGGATTCCCAGCTGACTTTGTTGGTTGCGCGCAACGGTCAAGGCAAAACGAGCTTGCTGGACGCGATTAAAGTCGCGTTGTGGCCCTATGTCCGCGGTTTTGATCTTGGCAGTACCACCAACGATGTAACTGGTATTCACCCGGAAGATGTTTTCCTGCGCCCTCTCGCGGCCCATCAAATGGAGCCATCTCTTCCCGCTCGATTGACTGCACACGCCCACTTTCAAGAAAAAACCTGGACATGGTCGCGCCGTCGGGAAAGCATCCGTAAAGGTACCCAAACCCGAGGGGATGCCAGCACCAACATGCTGGAAATGGCTGCCGAAGCTCTTGAAGTACAAATATTCAAACGAGCGGCGTCCGGCAAGCACGACCCCTTCGACCTTCCGGTTCTTGCCTACTACGGCACTGGACGGCTCTGGAGCCAGAAGAAACTGACCGCGACGCAGGAAAAAGCGGAAAACGCGGAGCTCTCCAGAACCTACGCCTATCGCGACTGCCTTGACCCTGCTTCAAGCTATAAGCACTTCGCCAAATGGTATACGCGAATCTTTCGCAGCTATCGGGAAGAGCAGATCCGTAACTTGGAACGTGGAAAACTCAGCGTCGATGTTAAGGACGAATTTGCCCATCCGGTGTTGGCGGTACAGAACGCGGTAAATGCCGTCCTCGCGACCCGTACAGGATGGCGAGACCTGGCGTATAGCAGTGAATTCTCCGACCTGGTGCTGGAACATCCTGTCCATGGAGTATTGAAAGTCAGCCAACTCAGCGATGGTATTCGCAACATCGTCGCCCTGGCTGCCGACATTGCCTATCGCTGCGTGAAACTCAACCCTCACTTGGGCATTTCGGCGCCTCGTAAGAGCTCTGGCGTCGTCTTGATCGATGAAGTCGACATGCATTTGCACCCAGCATGGCAACAAACCGTCGTACCTGACCTGCTCGATGCTTTCCCACACATTCAATTCGTCATGACGACGCACAGCCCACAGGTGATCAGCTCGGTGCATGCTCATTGCATCCGGGTCCTTCAAACGGTAACCGATGAGGGCGGACGACAGATCACCGTCAATGATGTGGAGCAACAGACTCAGGGAGTTGCCAGCTCTCAGGTGCTGGCCTACGTCATGGACATCGATCCGACGCCTGATAACGAGCCAGCTCAAAAACTGAGCAAATACATGGCGTTGATCCAGCAGAACCTGCATGAAACGACAGAGGGTCTGGCACTGCGTCAGTACTTGGACAAACACTTTGGCGTCAAGCACCCGAACATGCTCGACTGCCATCGGCTGATCCGGCTGGAAACCTTCAAACGCAAGAAACTGACAAAACCGTGAGACAAGGAAATCGGGGCCATGCGCAAGCTTGTTAGAGGTGAAGGACCGCGTTGCCTCACCCGCTACAAACACGGAGTGCATAAATGGTCGCCACAGTCCCCGACCGCACTGGAGCGCGAGCAGGTCTGGGAGTGCCTCCAAGCCATGCAGGATACCCGATGCGCTTACTGTGAAGCCGATATCAGGACATCTCGTCATATTGAGCATTTTCGACAACGAGATAGATACCCTAAGGGCACCTTCGAATGGATAAACCTCTTTGGCTCATGCTGCCGTGAAGATGCCTGCGGTAAGTTCAAGGACCGCTGCGCCGCCTATGAACATGCCATTCTGGTTAAACCTGACGTGGACAATCCCGACGACTATTTCATTTTCGTCAGCGACGGCACCATTGTCCCGCGAGCAAATCTGGATGATCGGTCGAGACACAGGGCAGTCGAAACATTGCGAATCTTCAACCTGGATGCTCAGAACGGAGCGTTGCGTGAGATGAGGCGAGAGGCGGTTCGTCCTTACCTAAACACCGCACAAGCACTCATGGATATGATGGATATGCCTGAAGAATATTCGGAGAACGATATTCAGGATTTCCTTGAAGAGGAAGTTCAAAAAATCGCAAGCCTGCCCTTCTCTACGGCGATCAGGCACACGCTATCGATAAAGCATTGATCTATTGTGTTTATTGAGCCGTAGGACACTACTGCACTCAGCTACACCGCCTTGCGCCATTGCCTACAACTACGCCAGAATCCGCCGGCTTGTGCACCAGGGGGGCGAGATCTATCGTTTGCCGGTCGCTGACGAATCAGCGATCGGGTTTGGTAGCCCGTCCTCCACATGACGCACAGCGTCACCTTCAACGGTGTCTTTTTGGCATTCGTCTTATGGTGGCCATGCGCAGGGCGCCCTCGGGCGCGCCGGCTTTCCATGTGGTCCGGTCTACCAACCTTCGTATGGCCGCCACCCTTCGTTTGGTAGCGAGGGTGATGGCTCCTTTCATTACACATGGAGCTTCATCTTATGTTCAAAGTAACTCCCAATCCGCCAGACGCCGACCCCACATCCTCATATGACAAAGCCGCCGATCGCGCCCTCGACTTTTACCTGAAACCCAAACCGAGCGGGTCCGAGATCGATCCGCCCTTCGATCAGCTCTTTGCCGTCGTCAATGGCATCGACACTGAAATCCTGCTCGCCAACCTCAGCGAAACCCTGGCCTCGGCCAATGCCATGGTCAGTGATCTGGCCTTCGAGCTGAACGGTTCCCGGCGGCATGTGGCGTTGGGTATCCAGCAATTGATTGAACTGGGCGCATTGCTCGCGAACCGGGCACTGGACAACGTCGAACATCGCTAGCCACTCCGCCCTTGATCGTTCCCACGCTCTGCGTGGGAATGCCTCAACGGACGCTCTGCGTTCGGCTCTTGGAGACGCAGAGCGTCCCAGGCTGCATTACCACGCGGAGCGTGGGAACGATCAAAACCCGGAAACGGCGGGGTTTGCCGTTTCAACTCAGCTCACACCGTATCCACCTTCAACGAATGATCATTCAACATCCCATTGATGATGGTCGCCGTGTCCGCCCCGCCCGCAATCATCCCTCCTGCTCCCGGTGTCACGCCGTAGTGACTGGCGAGGTCGACGCCGGCCAGGTCGATGGTCTGGTTCGGCGTGGCGCCGGCCGTGGCGCTGACGTCGACGCTGGTGATGACCGATGCGCCGCTGCCGGTGACGGTGAAGTGCAGGTAGTCGTCCAGCGATGCACTGGTGCCGTTTTCTCCCAGCAGCAGTTGCGACAGGTCGAGTTTGTCGAGGCCGGGGGTGAAGTCGGTGACCACGTCATGACCGCTGTTGCCCACCTGCCACTGGAACGTGTCGGCGCCGCTGCCGCCGGTGAGGGTGTTATTGCCCAGGCCGCCGATCAGGATGTCATCGCCGCCACCGCCATTGAGCACGTCATGACCCAACCCGCCGTCGATGCGGTTGCTGGCTCCATCGCCGGTGAGGGTGTCGTTGAAGTTTGAGCCGACGAGGTTTTCGACACCGCCCAGGGTGTCGGTACCGGCGCCTAGCGTGTTTTGCGCGGCGAGCAGGCCCAGGTTGACCGTGACACCGGCGGTGGCATGGGCGTAGCTGGCGGTGTCGGTGCCGGTGCCGCCATCGAGCAGGTCATTGCCCGCGCCGCTGTAGAGCAAGTCATTTCCTGCTCCGCCGTGCAAGGTGTTGTTGCCCGAACCGGCACTGAGGATGTCGTTGCCGTCCCCGCCGCTGAGGAGGTTGTCGCCATTGCCGGCCAACAACACGTCGTCTCCCGTGGTGCCGGTCAGGGTATGGCCCGCCTGGTAACTGATGCTCACCGCCGCACTGTCGCTGCCGCCATGACTATCGCTGGCGGTGTAACTGCCATGGTAATCCGGCGTGCTGTCCTGGGCGCCGGCGTAGTTGACGGTCAGGGTCAGTTGGTAGTTTTCCGCGGCGTTGGCGTTGCCGCCACCGGGGTTGGGGATGTTGGTCACGTGGATCTGGTAATTGCCGTCCGCCGCCGCGGTGAACGAGGCCCCGTCGTTGATCGCGATGAACGGTCCGCCATTGAGGGAATATTCCATGGCAATGCGACCAGCCGCGAGATTGTGGTCCAGGGTCAGGGTTTCGCCCTGCTTGAGGCTGATGTTGAGGCGGTCCTCATCGTTGGTATTGTTGTTGGACACCATCCCCAGCGCCCCGCTGACTACCAGTACGGCGGTCATGGCGGCGGCATTGGCGACGAAGGTGCTGCGGTCGAGATTGATCGACTGCACGTTGTTGCCGGTGAAACTGGCCGTGCCAGTGCTGCCGGTGAAGTCCCCGCCCTTGCCGACCCAGCCTGTGTTGAAGCTGGTGGGTGAAGCGCTCAGCGGATCGCCATTGGCGTCGCTGTCGTTGCCCAGCAGCAGTTCCCCCGGTACCACGATATTGCCCGACAGCACGTTGGTGATGACGTTGTCGTCCATCGCCACGGGTGGACTATCGGGCACGACGTTGATCACCAGGCTGGAGCTTGCCAGGTCGCCATCGTTGTCGCTGACGGTGTAGCCGATATTTTCGCTGATCACCGTGCTGGTGGTGGTCTGGGAGGTGTAGCTGTACTCGCCGCTGTCGAGGTTGATCACCAGCGTACCGTTGTGGGCAGTGGCGATGCTCACGCTGTTGTTCACGCTGTCGAACGTGCCGTGGTTGGCCCCGCCACTGGCTGTCAGTGCACCCTGGCCACCGTTGGCGGCTGGGTCATAGCTGTACGTGGTGCCGTCGACCACCAGGCTTTTGACATAGCCGCCGTCGGCGCCGAACGTACCGCCCTCGCCCAACAGGCTGCCGGTGACCGGCACGCCTTGCACGGTGCCGGACAGTACCGAATTGAGCTGGCTGAGATCGGTTACCACCACGGCGTTGGTGTTGGTATGGGTGCTGCCGTCGTAGGCCAGCGGGTCGAGGTTGGCATTGCTGACGCCGCTGCCCAGACCGATGGCGTAGTTCTTGATGTCGTTGGCGTCGAGGAAGGCTTTCCAGGCCGCTTCATCGGCCGCACCGGTTTCCTGGCCCGACGTCGGTTTGCCGTCGGAAAAGAAATAGCCGATGTTCTGCGCCCCGGTCAGTTGCCCAGAGGTGACGAACGCAGTCTTGGCCGCCGCCACTGCCGCATCGTAGTTGGTCCCGCCGTCAGCCGTCAGGCTGGCGAGGAGCGTCTTGGCCGTTGCCACATCGACCCACACCGAAGTCTGGTCGGTGGCACTGCTGCTGAAGGTCACGAGCTGGACTTTGACGTCTCCCAAGTCGTCGTACTTGTCGAACAAGTCGCTGATAGCCTGCTTCGCCAGATCCAGCCGCGAAAGCCCCGGTACGCCGGAGGCATCGGCCATGCTGCCAGACACATCGAGCACGATCAGCAGGTTCGAATCGATCTCCACCGCCGTCACTGAACGTTCAGACGCAACGGCGCTGGGCACATCGTCGACGATGCTCACCACCAGGCTGCCGCTAACGTTGTTGCCCAGAGCGTCCGTGGCCTGGTAGGTGAAGCTTTCGCTCAGGACGTTCGGGCCGTCATTGGCGTGAGGGGTCGTCGTGGCGGGTGAGGTCAGGGTGTAAGTGTAGGAGCCGTCAGGATGGAGCAGCAGCTGACCATAAGCCCCCGTGGCGTTGCCCACCAGAGTGAAAGTCACCGCGCCAGTGGCACCCGAGACCGACCCGACCAGGCTGCCGCTGGCCGTTTCGCCGGTACCGCTCGGGTCGCTGCCGGTGACCGCGCCAGGGGCCAGGTCCTGGCCGTCCTGGTTCAGGTCGAGGGCTTTTTCGTAGACGGTAATGTCATGGTCGGTTTCGGCGACAAGGCAGCTGTTGTGTACATCGATAGTGATGGTAGTGGTGCTCTCATCCCCATCGCCATCACGCACGGTGTAGGTGAACACGTCCGTGGCGCCGGATGCGCTGACACTGTCCGGGTTGCTGTGGTAGACCGCGTTGCCATTGGCATCCAGGGTCAGGTAGCCGTAGGTACCATTGATCTGGGTGTTGAGGCCGCCAACCGCCGGGGTTGAAGTATCGCTGCCACCCCGTACACCGATGACGGTACCGCCATCGGCGCCGAGCACGTCGTTGTCCAGCACGTTGCCGCTGACCGTCCCGCCCTCCACCACCGCGGCGGTGTCGCAATAAGCCTTGGGCACATCGTCGACGATGTTGATGACGATGGTGCTGGTGACGGTGTTGCCCAGGGAGTCCGTGGCCTGATAGGTGAAACTCTCACTCGTTACGTTCGGGCCGTCATTGGCATGGGGCGTTGTCGTGGCGGGCGAGGTCAGCGTGTAGGTATAGGAACCGTCCGGGTTGAGCAGCAACTGCCCATGGGCGCCGGTGGCATCGCTTACCAGGGTAAAGGTCACGGCACCAACGGCACCGGTCACCGCCCCCACGAGACTGCCGGTGGCGGTTTCGCTGGTGGCGCTCGGGTCACTGCCGGTGACCGTGCCGGGGGCCAGATCCTGGCCATCCTGATTCAGGTCGAGGGCTTCTTCGTGGACGCTGATGTCCTGATCCGGCGTGGCGACAAGGCAGACGTCGTGCACGTCGATAGTGACGGTGGTGGTGCTTTCATCGCCGTCGGCATCGCGTACGGTGTAGGTGAATACGTCCGTGGCGCCGGGTGCGCTGACGGTGTCCGGATTGCTGTGGTAGACCGCGTTGCCATTGGCATCCAGGGTCAGGTAGCCGTAGGTGCCGTTGATCTGGGTGTTGAGGCCGCCGATCGCCGGAGTCGAGGTGTCGCTGCCGGCGCGTACGCCGATCACCGCGCCGCTGGCAGCGGGCCCATCGGCACCGCCCACGTCGTTGTCGAGGACGTTGCCGCTGACCGTCCCGCCTTCATTCACCGTGGCGGAATCGGCGTGGGCGGTGGGCAGGTCATCGACGATGTTCACATCGAGATTGCCGGTTGCCGTGGTGCCGTTGTCATCGGTGACCACGACATTGAATTGCTCGCTGAGGCTGTTGGCGCCGTTGGCGTTTGGATGGGCTTCGTTGTCCAGCAAGGTGTAGCTGTAGCTGACCACCCCTGTGGCGGTGTCGAAGCCGGTGATGGTCAGGGTGTTGCCCAGTGCCGTCGTGATGGACTGTGGAAAACCAGCCGCCACGCCGCCGCTGACGACAGTGATGCCGCCGACGCTCAAGGTCTGCACACCGTCCAGCGCGGTTACGGTGAAGGTGCCGCTCTGGGTCAGGGCCGGCCCATCCGGGCTCGTGCCGTCACTGAGGTTTTTCTCCTGCACCGTCAGCTCGCCGCCCTCAGTGTCCAGGCCAGTGATGATCACCGGATCGTCGTTGTTGTGCACTTGCAGCACCAGGTTCGCAGTGCTGCTGTCACCGTCCGCGTCGGTCAGGGTGTAGGTGAAGGTTTCAGTGCCGTTGCCGCCACCGTGCAAACCTTTGAAGTCCGTATCGACGGGATTGAGGGTGTAGGTGTAGGAACCATCGGCGTTGAGCACCAGGGTGCCGTAGGTGCCGGTAAACGTACCCGGTGTGATCGGGCCCGAAACCACATGGTCTGCGCCTTCGGTGTCGTTGGTCAGCACGCTGCCGGTCAGGGTCAGGTTGGTTTCAGATGCGGTGCCGACGTTACTGTCGTCCACGGCATGAGGCAGGTCGTCGACGATGTTTACATCGAGATTGCCAGTTGCCGTGGTGCCGTTGTCATCGGTGACCACGACATTGAATTGCTCGCCGAGGCTGTTGGCGCCGTTGGCGTTTGGATGGGCTTCGTTGTCCAGCAAGGTGTAGCTGTAGCTGACCACCCCTGTGGCCGCGTTGAAGCCAGTGATGGTCAGGGTGTTGCCCAGTGCCGTCGTGATGGACTGTGGAAAACCAGCCGCCACGCCGCCGCTGACGACAGTGATGCCGCCGACGCTCAAGGTCTGCACACCGTCCAGCGCGGTCACGGTGAAGGTGCCGCTCTGGGTCAGGGCCGGCCCATCCGGGCTCGTGCCGTCACTGAGGTTTTTCTCCTGCACCGTCAGCTCGCCGCCCTCGGTGTCCAGGCCGCTGATGATCACCGGATCGTCGTTGTTGTGCACTTGCAGCACCAGGTTCGCAGTGCTGCTGTCACCGTCCGCGTCGGTCAGGGTGTAGGTGAAGGTTTCAGTGCCGTTGCCGCCACCGTGCAAACCTTTGAAGTCCGTATCGACGGGATTGAGGGTGTAGGTGTAGGAACCATCGGCGTTGAGCACCAGGGTGCCGTAGGTGCCGGTGAACGTACCCGGTGTGATCGGGCCCGAAACCACGTGGTCTGCGCCTTCGGTGTCGTTGGTCAGCACGCTGCCGGTCAGGGTCAGGTTGGTTTCCGATGCGGTGCCGACGTTACTGTCGTCCACGGCATGAGGCAGGTCATCGACGATGTTCACATCGAGATTGCCGGTTGCCGTGGTGCCGTTGTCATCGGTGACAACGACGTTGAATTGCTCGCTGAGGCTGTTGGCGCCGTTGGCGTTTGGATGGACTTCGTTGTCCAGCAAGGTGTAGCTGTAGCTGACCACCCCTGTGGCGGTGTCGAAGCCGGTGATGGTCAGGGTGTTGCCCAACGCCGTCGTGATGGACTGTGGAAAACCAGCCGCCACGCCGCCGCTGACGACAGTGATGCCGCCGACGCTCAAGGTCTGCACACCGTCCAGCGCGGTTACGGTGAAGGTGCCGCTCTGGGTCAGGGCCGGCCCATCCGGGCTCGTGCCGTCACTGAGGTTTTTCTCCTGCACCGTCAGCTCGCCGCCCTCGGTGTCCAGGCCAGTGATGATCACCGGATCGTCGTTGTTGTGCACTTGCAACACCAGGTTTACAGTGCTGCTGTCACCGTCTGCATCGGTCAGGGTGTAGGTGAAGGTTTCGGTCCCGCTTCCCCCGCCATGCAGCGCCACGAATTGCGGGTCGCTGGTGTCCAGGGTGTAGGTGTACGTTCCGTTGGGGTTGAGCACCAGGGTGCCGTAGGTGCCAGTGAACGTCCCGCCGATGATCGGCCCGCTGTCGGGGCCGGTGGGAATGCGGTCGGCGCCCTGGTGGTCGTTGGGCAATACGTTGCCGGTGAGAGTGACCAAGGTTTCCGATGCGGTGCTGGCGTTGCTGTCGTCGATCGCCTGGGGCACGTCGTCGGTGATGTTGACGTCCAGGGTGCCGGTGGCGCTGTCGCCGTCGGTGTCCACGGCCACGACCGGGAACTGTTCGGTGAGAGTATTGGCGCCGTCGCCGGCAGGATGGCTTTCATTGTCGAGCAGGGTGTAGGTGTAGCTGACCACCCCGGTGGAGGGGTTGTAGCCGGTGATGGTCAGGGTATTGCCCAGCGCGGTGGTGATGGCCTGAGGAAAACCTGCGGGAACGCCGCCGGCTATCACGCTGATGCCGCCGATGCTCAGGCTGTTCAGCCCGTCAGGCGCGTTGATGGTGAACGTGCCGCTTTGCACCAATGCGCCCGGATTGCTGGCTGAGCCGTCGGGCAGGTTGGCCTCGTTGGCGGTCAGTTCGCCACCTTCCACGCTCAGGCCGTCGAGGGTCACGGGGTTGTCCGGTGGTTCAGGGGTCACCGGTGGCACGGCTTCATTGTTGCCGTTACCATTCTCATCGCCAGCCAGGCGTATCAGCGGAAATTCGGGAACCCCGTTGAATCCGGCCGTAGGGAAGCCGATCTGCGGCGCCACGACGCCGCCCACCTCTTCCAGCAGGACAAAGCTGTGCCCCCCGCCCAAGGCTCCGGGCGCATTACCGGCACCGGGGCCAGCGGCGGTGGCTTCACCGGTCTGGGTCGGGTCGGCACCGGCGGCGATGGCTTGCTGCAGTTTCTGCACATCGGTCAGTTGCCCGGCCGTCGGTGTCGCCGCTTCAGGCGCATCGACATGGGGAGCCTGGTGGGCCAGCAGTTGCGCAGTGAGGGTCAGGTTGCTTTCACGGCCCAGGGTCAGGTCCTGGCCATTCGCAAGGTGCACGGCCACCGCCCCTTCAGCACCGGTGATCAGGTGCTCGCCGGCATACAGCCGGTCCCCTTCGACCAGAGGACGCCGCTGGCCTGCGGCAGTCTCCGCGAAAACCTGCCCCACAATCTTGCTGACGGTACCGATGAGCGCTGCCATGTGCATCCCTCCGTTGCCAACCGCGGTCGGCACTTTTTTGGGTGAAGAAATCCGTGCTTAGGGACAACCAGAAATCTGGAAAATCTGCCAGCTTTCGCAGGTTCAAGAAGCGCTAGCTATTCGCCACAACGACAAAAAACCGTCACTTAAAAACCCTGCTCATTCGACCCTGCTTGCACCTCTTCACATTGTTTAAAAATTCCAACGGAACTTTTATTTGACGTCTAAAAGCCGTCAGAACCCGCAATTTCAAAGGACTCGCCCTTGAACAATGTGCCGCTTTTTTCCGGGCACATAAGTTTTTTTCGGCATAAGTCTTATGAGAAATTCTTCTTAGGTTTCCCTCAGGATGTTCTTAGCTGTGTTGTTACAAGGTTGAAACGGTTTTGATCTTAAATACGTCAATATTCTGGCGAAACAGAAGCACAACAGACCTCAGGAGATGCACCCCATGCGCGTTTTATCCCCTCTTTGCAGCGCGGTTTTGCTGGCGATGGCCTGCTCTTCTTCTGCGCAGGCCATGTCGCTGACCGAAGCGATCCAAAGCACCATCGCGACGCACCCTGAATTGGCGCAACGGGTGGACAGCCGCCTGTCGGCCAATGAAGACGTCAAGGTCGCCAGGGGAGGCTTCTTTCCGTCAGTGGACTTGAATGCCGGCTACGGCCGTGGTTACAGCGACAACCCCAACACCCGTGCTTTGGGCAATCACAACACCAACACCCTGACCTACACCCAGTCGGAGCTACGTCTGCGGCAGATGCTCTTTGACGGGTTCAACACCAGCAATGAGGTGGAGCGCACCAAGGGTGTGGTCAATTCCCGGGCCTATTACGCACAAGGCACCGCCCAGGACCTGGCCCTGCGCACCATCGAGGTCTACCTCGAAGTGCTCAAGCGTCGAGAATTGGTGACCCTGGCCAAGAACAACCTGCAGGCGCACCTGCGGGTCAACGATCAGATCGGCTTGCGCACCCAGCGCGGGGTGGGCAGCACGGCCGACTCCGACCAGTCCAATGCCCGTCGGGCGCTGGCGGAAAACAACTACGACACCGCCCAGGTCGACCTCGCAGACGCCGAGGCGAACTTCTACAGCGTGGTCGGGCGCATGCCCGATGAGCTGGAAGCACCGCCATCGACCAAGGGGGAAATGCCCGCCGACCTGCGCGAAGCCCAGCAGAGCATGGTGGAGAACCACCCATACCTGAAATCGGCCCAGGCCGACGTGCAGTCCGCCGAGAGTCAATATGAAGTGGCCAAGTCGCCGTTCTACCCACGCTTCGACGCCGAGGCCGCGGTGGGCGCCAATAACAACATCGGTGGCGAAGAAGGCCACGACAACAACTGGCGGGTCGGTGTGGTGATGAACTACAACCTGTTCCGCGGTGGCAGCGACAAGGCACGACTGGCCTCCAACGCGCACCAGATCGATCAGGCCATGGACATTCGCAACAACGCCTTGCGCCAACTCAACGAAGACACGCGCCTGGCCTGGAACGCGATGCTCAACGCTCGCAAACAGACCCCCACCGCCCGGGAATATGCCGACACCACCGCCCGCGTGCGCGCCGCCTACCAGGATCAGTTCGGCCTCGGCCAGCGGACCCTGCTCGACCTGCTCGACAGCGAAAACGAGCTGTACAACGCCAACCGTCGCTACACCGAAGTGCGCTACACCGAGGAATACTCGATGTACCGGGTGCTGGCGAACATGGGCCTGTTGTTGAGCAAACAACGGATCGTGCTGCCGGCCGACGCCATCGCCCAGACCGAAGTCAAGAGCGAAGCGCGGTTGCCCGAATTGAAGTAACCCACTGGGAGCGATCAATGTGACCAGCATGGAACCCGCTATCCCCGGCGCCGATCCGCGCCTGAGCTTCGATGACCCTCTGCTGGATGGTCTGTTGATCCTCTGCAAACTCCATGGCGCGACGGTCAGCCGCGCCAGCCTCAGCGCCGGGCTTCCAATGGCGCACCAACGGCTGAGCCTGGACCTGCTGCCACGTGCAGCGGCCCGGGCCGGTTTGCAGGCACGGGTGCTGCGCCGTGGCCTGGCCGAGATTTCGCCCCTCAATCTGCCAGTGATGCTGATGCTGGCGGGTGGGCGTTGCGCGGTATTGCGACGCTGGCATGAGGACGGCCGGGCACTGATCCTGCCCTGCGAAGCCGACGGCGGCGAACAATGGGTCAGCCGCGAGGAACTGACCGCCGACTACAGTGGCCAGGCGCTGTTCGCCCGGCCACGCCATGAACTCGAAGACCTGCGTGCGCCCCTGGTGCCACGGGTCGAAGCGTGGTTTCGCGACACCTTGAAATTGTCACGCTGGCTGTACAGCGACGCGATCCTGGCAAGTCTGCTCATCAACCTGCTGGGGTTGATGGTGCCGCTGTTCGTCATGCAGACCTACGACCGTGTGGTACCGAACCAGGCCACGTCTACCCTGTGGGTGTTGGCGGTGGGGCTGTTGATCGGCACCGGGTTCGAGCTGGTACTGCGAGTGGTGCGCGCCCATTTGCTGGACAGCGCCGGCAAGAAAACCGACGTGATTCTCTCCGCCACCCTGTTCGAGCGCATCACCGGCATGGCGATGAAGGCCCGGCCGGTGACCATCGGCGGGTTCGCCCAGAGCATCCATGACTTCCAGGGCCTGCGGGAATTTCTCACCGCCGTGACCCTCACCAGCCTGATCGACCTGCCCTTTGCCGTGCTGATGCTGTTGGTGATCGGTTTGCTGGGGGGCTGGCTGGTGGTCATTCCGGTGGTGGCGTTCCCCATCACGGTGATCTTCGCGCTGATCATCCAGGTGCGCCTGCGCGACACCGTACAAAAAAGCCTGGCCCTGGGTGCCCAGCGCCAGGCCTTGCTGATCGAAACCCTCGGTGGCCTGGAAACCCTCAAAGCCTGCAGCGCGGAAAGCGAACGCCAGCATCAATGGGAAAGCACCCACGGCGCCCTCACCCGCCTGGACAGCCATGCGCGCAACCTCTCGGCGCTGGCGACCAACGGCACCCTGTTCCTCCAGCAACTGGCCGGCATGAGCACCATCGTCGCCGGGGTCTACAGCATCATCGCCGGCAACCTCAGCGTCGGCGCGCTGGTGGCGTCCTACATGCTTGGCAGCCGGGTCCTGGCGCCACTGGGGCAGATCGCCGGGTTGATCACCCGCTACCAGCAGGCCCAACTCACCATGCGCAGCACCGACGCCCTGATGGCGTTGCCCCAGGAGCGCGATGCCAAACAGCGGCCGCTGGACCGTACCCAATTGCAGGGCGCGCTGGACGTCCACGGCGTGACGTTCCACTACAACGACCAGAGCACCCCGGCGCTGTCGAACGCGAGCTTCCAGCTCAAGGCCGGTGAGCGGGTCGGGATCATCGGCCGCAGTGGCTCGGGCAAAAGCACCCTGGCGCGCCTGGTGATGGGATTCTATGAACCGCAGGAGGGCCAGTTGCTGCTCGACGGCCTGGACCTGCGGCAACTGGACGTCGCCGACCTGCGCCAGCAGATCGGCTATGTCGCCCATGACCTGCCGCTGCTGGCCGGCAGCCTGCGCGACAACCTGACCCTCGGCGCCCGCTACGTCAGCGATGCCCGCATGCTCGAAGTGGCGGAACTGACCGGCGTCGGCGAACTGGCCCGTCAACATCCCCAGGGTTTCGACCGCCCGGTGGGCGAACGCGGCCAACTGCTCTCCGGCGGCCAGCGCCAGGCCGTGCTGCTGGCCCGGGCCCTGTTGCTCGATCCGCCGATCCTGCTGTTGGACGAACCCACCAACGCCATGGACAACAGCAGCGAAGATACCTTGCGACAAAAGCTCCACACCCACATCCAGGGCAAGACCTTGCTGCTAGTCACCCACCGCACCTCGATGCTGAGCCTGGTGGATCGCCTGGTGGTGCTGGACAACGGCCGGATCGTCGCGGATGGACCGAAAGAAGTGGTGATCGATGCACTACGCAAGGGGCGGGTGGGTTCCGGAACGGTTTAGCAAACACCACCGAACCCTGTGGCGAGGGGATTTAGCGAAACGTCGCACCGCCCCGCTGGGCTGCAAAGCAGCCCCAAACCAGTCAACTCAATCTGCCTGATATACCGAGGTGTCAGGTTTTAGGGCCGCTGCGCAGCCCAGCGGGGCGGTGCGACGTTTCGCTAAATCCCCTCGCCACAAAAACCTCATCCGGCTTTATTTCACTTAACCGACGGGTATCCCCATGTCTGCCCAAACATCCGATCCAGCCGCCCGAAGCCACTTCGGCAGTTTCAGCAAAAGCGCCGAAAGCGAGTTCATGCCGGAAACCGCCGGCGCGGCGTTGCAGGACTCACCCCGCCGCTCCCGCGTCACCGTGTGGCTGGCCGCCGGGCTGATCGTCACTGCACTGGTTTGGGCGAAGCTGGCGATCCTGCAGGAAGTCACCACTGGCGAGGGCAAGGCGATTCCGTCGAGCAAGGTCCAGGTGATCCAGAACCTGGAGGGCGGCATCGTCACTGAGATTTTCGTCCGCGAAGGCCAGATGGTGAACAAGGGCGACACTCTGCTGCGTCTGGACGATACGCGGTATCGGTCGAACAAGGGCGAGAGCGAGGCCGACCGCTATGCTTTGATGGCGCAGGTCCAGCGTCTGTCGGCGGAAGCCGAGGGGCGGCCGTTCCAGGCATCAGCCGAGGTGACCGCCAAGGCTCCGCAAGTGGCCGAGGACGAGCGCGCGCTGTACGAGCAACGGCAACGGCGCCTGGCCAGCGAACAACGGACACTGACCGAGCAACTGCGGCAGAAGACCCAGGAACTGGCGGAGTTTCGTTCCAAGCAAGGCCAGTTCAGCTCCAGCCTGGCCCTGCTGCAAGAGGAAATGAACATGTCCGCGCCGCTGGTGAGCACCGGGGCAGTGTCACCGGTGGAAATCCTGCGGCTCAAGCGCAGCGCGGTGGAGATCCGTGGCTCGCTCAACGCAACCACCCTGGCGATTCCCCGGGCCGAATCAGCGATCAACGAAATCAAGAGCAAGATCGACGAATCGGAACAGACTTTCCGCTCCGACGCGGCCAAGGAGCTCAACGAGAAACGCACGGACCTGTCGAAGATCACCGCCTCCAGCATCGCCATCGACGACCGCGTGACCCGCACCACCGTGGTTTCACCGGTGCATGGGGTGATCAAGCAGCTCAAGGTCAACACCATCGGCGGCGTGGTGCAGCCCGGCAGCGACATGGTGGAAATCGTGCCCATGGAGGACAACCTGCTGATCGAAGCCAAGGTCCGCCCGCAGGATGTTGCTTTCCTCAACCCGGGCCAGAAAGCCATGGTCAAGTTCAGCGCCTACGACTACACCATCTACGGTGGGCTGAGCGCCCGGCTCGAACTGATCGGCGCCGACACCATCACCGACGACAAGGGCAACAGCTTCTACCTGATCCACGTGCGTACCGATAAGAACCATCTGGGCGGCGACACCAAGCCGCTGCTGATCATTCCGGGGATGGTGGCGACGGTGGACATTATTACCGGGGAGAAAAGTGTGCTGGATTACCTGCTCAAGCCAGTGTTGAAGGCGCGGACCGAGGCGATGCGCGAGCGGTAGTCTGAGCCAGGATGTTCATTGATGGTTCTACCGCTATCGCGAGCAGGCTCGCTCCCACAGAGGATCTCCAGTGGATACAAAATGTGTGATCATCACTGCTTTACTGTGGGAGCGAGCCTGCTCGCGATGAGGCCAGCACTATCTGTCAGCATGATTACGCCGAAACGTCTCCTCCCCCATCGCCGCAATCTGCCCCTCGATCAACGCCTCGAACGGCCGGAGCAACGGCTCGAAACTGATCGGCGCCTCCAGCACCTGCAACGCCTGGACAATCGCCTCCACCGTCGACAACGCGCCCGGTCCCGGAGCCTTGCGCAAACGGTAACGGGACACCCCGCCGTCGGCCAGCGTCACCCTCGGCAACGCCGCCAGCGAAGGATTGAGGTGCAGCAACTTGCGCGCCTTGCGCCAGGTGCCGTCCGGCACGACCAATAAAAGCGGGTCATCGGACGGTCCATAGGCCTGCATCGGCTGCGCATCCTCGCCGGGAAACAGCAGGCAGGCCCGATAACCCGGTCGATTGAGTAACGCAGGCAGATGCTCGAACACCTCACCCACGATCAACTCGGCATTGTTGAGCCCCAGCGCCGCCAGCCGGGCGGTATTCAGGGCGTGGTTCACTTCGCTGGGGTGTTGCAGCAGCAAGACCCGGGTGCGGCTGTCGAGGCTGGGAATCAGCGGGCACAGGCAATGGCTTTGCGGTCGGAGGCAGCGCGGGCAATGGATTCTGGACATCGTCACCTCAGGCCTGGTGGAGCTGCGCTTTAAGCAGGTCGCGGAAAGTCTGGATCAGCGGCTCGCGGCTGCGGCCCCGGCGCATGATCATCGAAAACGGCGCCTGATAGCCGAACGTGGCCGGCAGCAGCACCCGCAAGTCACCCTTGTCGACCCAGGCCTGGGCGTAATGCTCGGGCAGGTAACCGATGTAGGCGCCGGACAAGACCAGGATCAGTTGCGCCTCCATGCTCTCCACCGTCGCGGCGCTGTGCTTGAAGCCGTGGCGGGCCAGCTCGGCCTGGCTCCAGTAACCGCGCCCGACCATCCGCTGCTGGGTGATGAGCTGTTCGGGGATACGCCGTTCGTTGAACAGCGGGTGGCGATTGCTGCAGTACAACCAGTGTTGCTCGCGGTACAGCGGCATGTAGACCAGCCCGCTCATGCGCGTGGAAAACGCACCGATGGCCAGGTCCAGGCGATTGTCCTGCACCCCGAGTTGCAGTTCGTAAGGGCTCATGACCGACAAGTGCAGGTGCACCGCCGGGTGCTCAAGGCTGTAGGCGCCGATGACCTCGGCGAACGGCAGGGCCTTGTCGCTGACGGTGGAATCGATCACCCCCAGGTTCAACGTGCCACGCAACTCACCCTTCAGAGCTGCAGCGTACTGCTCGAAACCTTCGAGCTCGCCCAACAGGCGCAGGGTTTCCTGATGGAACAACTCGCCCTTGCTGGTCAGGCTGAAACCGCCCCGACCGCGATGACACAGCACCAGGCCCAAGGCCGACTCGAGCTGGCTCATGTAGGTGCTGATGGCCGACGTCGAGAGGTTGAGTTCGTGCTGGGCATTGGCGAACCCCTGGTGCCGGACCACGCTGACAAAAATGCGCAGCAGTTTCAGGTCGGGTAGAGCGTTGGTCATTGGGGGTTCTCCATACCGGCGTTCACTCGCAAAACTTTGTGGCGAGGGGATTTAGCGAAACGTCGCACCGCCCCGCTGGGGCGCGAAGCGGCCCTAAAACCTGAACACATGGTGGGTCAGAAAATTTGAATTGGGGCCGCTTCGCAGCCCAGCGGGGCGGTGCGACGTTTCGCTAAATCCCCTCGCCACAGGGTATCCATCAGGGCCAGCCTTGCTGGACTGGAGTCTATCGCCCCACTCCGCATTAGTTTAGAAAAATCTGAACTAAGTATTTGCCCCCAGCGATTCTTCGCAGCCACCGCTTTTCGCAGAATCGGCCCCTGATAACTAGAACAAACGATGAGGCCCTACCCGTGGACAAGATTCTTCACCAGCCACTGGGCGGCAACGAAATGCCGCGCTTCGGCGGCATCGCCACCATGATGCGACTTCCCCACGTGCCCACCGCCGCCGGCCTGGACGCTGCCTTCGTCGGCGTGCCGCTGGACATTGGCACCTCCCTGCGCGCCGGCACCCGTTTCGGGCCGCGGGAGATCCGCGCCGAATCGGTGATGATCCGCCCCTACAACATGGCCACCGGGGCCGCACCGTTCGACTCGCTGTCGGTGGCCGACATCGGCGACGTGGCGATCAACACCTTCAACCTGCTGGACGCGGTGCGGATCATCGAGGAGTCGTACCACAAGATCCTCGAACACAACGTCATCCCGCTGACCCTGGGCGGCGATCACACCATTACCCTGCCGATCCTGCGGGCCATCCACAAGAAGCATGGCAAGGTCGGCCTGGTGCACATCGACGCCCACGCCGATGTGAACGATCACATGTTCGGCGAGAAAATCGCCCACGGCACCACCTTCCGCCGCGCCGTCGAAGAAGGCTTGCTCGATTGCGACCGCGTGGTGCAGATCGGCCTGCGGGCCCAAGGCTACACCGCCGATGACTTCAACTGGAGCCGCCGCCAGGGCTTTCGCGTGGTCCAGGCCGAAGAGTGCTGGCACCGTTCCCTGGCACCGCTGATGGCCGAAGTACGGGAGAAAGTCGGCGGCGGCCCGGTGTACCTGAGCTTCGACATCGACGGCATCGACCCAGCCTGGGCCCCTGGCACCGGCACCCCGGAAATCGGTGGCCTGACCACCATCCAGGCCATCGAAATCGTGCGCGGCTGCCAGGGCCTCGACCTGGTCGGTTGCGACCTGGTGGAAGTCTCGCCACCGTACGACACCACCGGCAACACCTCGCTGCTGGGCGCCAACCTGCTGTACGAGATGCTCTGCGTACTGCCCGGCGTGGCCCATCGCTGAGGAGCCGTCATGAACGAACGAGATCAAGTACTCAAGGCCGCCGCGGAACTGGTGTCGGCTTTCGCTCGCAATGACCGCGACGGCTACTTCGGCGCGTTCACCACGGATGCGAGCTTCGTGTTCCACACCCTCGAACAGCCCCTGCTGTCTCGCGACGCCTATCAGGCGTTGTGGGACCGCTGGCGGTCCGAGGAGGGTTTCGAGGTGCTCTCGTGCACCTCGAGCAACGCCTTCGTCAGCCTGCAAGGGGACGTGGCGGTTTTCATCCATGACGTGGCCACCGAGCTGCGCATGTTAGGGGAGCGACACTTTAGCCAGGAGCGCGAAACCATCCTGTTCCGCAAGCAGGAAGGACGCACGCAAGCACAACAGGGCCTTTGGCTGGCCTGCCACGAACATTTATCCGCAATGCCCCATAGCCAAACAGACGACGCCCACACTCGATGAGCGCACCTCGATGATCGGAGCAGATCATGCCTAACAATAACGACAATAGCCTTACGCAAATCGAAACCAACGGAGTCGAACAGATTCCGGACCACGAACGAACCGCCGGCCCGGGCGACCTGTTTCGTCTGATCTTCGGCGGCGCCAATACCTTTGCCACCGCCGTGCTCGGCAGCTTCCCGGTGCTGTTCGGCCTGTCATTCCAGGCCGGGGCCTGGGCGATCGTGCTGGGCGTGCTGGTGGGTTCGATCATCCTCGCCCCCATGGGCCTGTTCGGCCCGCTCAACGGGACCAACAACGCCGTGTCCTCCGGTGCGCACTTCGGCGTGCATGGGCGGATCGTCGGTTCGTTCCTGTCGCTGCTGACGGCCATCGCGTTCTTCTCGCTGTCCGTCTGGAGTTCCGGGGACGCGCTGATCGGCGGCGCCAAGCGCCTGATCGGCGTGCCAGAGACCGACCTGAGCCTGGGCCTGGCTTACGGCCTGTTCGCCCTACTGGTGCTGACGGTGTGCATCTATGGCTTCCGCTTCATGCTGTGGGTCAACCGCATCGCCGTGTGGGCCGCCAGCCTGTTGTTCCTGCTGGGTATCTTCGCCTTCGCACCGACCTTCGACAGCCAGTTCGCCGGCACCGTCGGCCTCGGCCAGCCGGGTTTCTGGGCGGCCTTCATCGGCGCGGCGCTGGTGGCCATGAGCAACCCGATTTCCTTCGGCGCGTTCCTCGGTGACTGGTCGCGCTACATCCCGCGCCACACACCCAAGCGTCGCATCATGGCGGCGGTGATCGCCGCGCAACTGGCGACGCTGATTCCGTTCCTGTTCGGCCTCGCCACCGCCACCATCGTGGCGAGCAAGGCACCGGACTACATCGCGGCGAACAACTACGTGGGCGGGCTACTGGCGGTGTCGCCGACGTGGTTCTTCCTGCCGGTGTGCCTGATTGCGGTGATCGGCGGCATGTCCACCGGCACCACGTCGCTGTATGGCACCGGGCTGGACATGTCCAGTGTGTTTCCTCGGGTGCTGTCGCGGGTCAAGGCGACGCTGTTGATCGGCGTGCTGTCGATTGCCTTCATCTTCATCGGGCGCTTCGCGGCGAACCTGGTGCAAAGCGTGTCGACCTTCGCCGTGCTGATCATCACCTGCACCACGCCATGGATGGTGATCATGATCATCGGTCTGCTGGTGCGACGCGGCTTCTACTGCCCGGATGACCTGCAAGTGTTCACCCGGGGCGAAACCGGCGGCCGCTACTGGTTCCGCCACGGCTGGAACTGGCGCGGCCTGGGGGCGTGGATCCCCAGCGCGCTGGTCGGGCTGTGCTTCGTCAACCTGCCGGGGCAGTTCGTCGGCCCGCTGGGCGAACTGGCCGGCGGCATCGACATCAGCCTGCCGGTGACCCTGGGCCTGGCTTCGGTGGCGTATCTGGTGTTGCTGGGGGTGTTCCCGGAACCGGCGGCGGTGTACGGGCCGGGGGATTCGCGTAACAAAAGCCAGCCGAGTGCTGACCCTGTGGCGAGGGGATTTATCCCCGCTGGAGCGCGCAGCGGTCCCAACCCTGATACCTCGATGTAACAGGCAGATCAAGTTGACTGCCTTTGGGGCCGCTCCGCAGCCCAGCGGGGCGGTGCGACGCTTCGCTAAATCCCCTCGCCACAAAGGCAGCACACGCCCCGACTTCACTATAAAAAAGACAATTAGAGACACGCCATCATGGCTTTGGATTTAATCGTGGTTCTCATCTACGCCGCCGGCATGATCGCCCCGGCTGGTACGGCATGCGCCGCGCCAAGACCCGTGACGACTACCTGGTCGCCGGGCGCAACCTCGGCGGCGATCACCAGCATGTCCCTGGGCTTCCTGACAGCGCTGTTCTTCATGCTCAAGGATGGCCTGGACGCCAACACGCCGATCTATTACAGCCTGGGCGTGGCGCTGGTGAGTTTTGTGGTAGTGAGTGTGTTGTCGCCACGGGCGAATGTGGTGGCGAAGATGGTTTGATCTACGACTGAGAAAAGTTTGCTTCTAAGGGTGTGGTGTCGGTGGCCACACCTTTTTTATTTGTTTAAGGCAAAAATAGAAATAGACGCAGTTGTGGCGAGGGGATTTATCCCCGCTGGGCCGCGAAGCGGCCCTCGCATCTGGATTATTCCAACATGACAGACGAATGGAGTGAGTCTGTTTGGGGTCTGCTTCGCAGCCCAGCGGGGATAAATCCCCTCGCCACAGGTTAGCGGCGGCGTTGCTCGTCATCGGTGCGAATTGGTATCGGTTGCATGGGCGGTTCGATCAGGCCGAGTGCGACACCCAAGTCGTGAAGCCAGTTCTGGATTTTCTCTTTCATCGTGGTGCCCCCTCAGGGTCATGCGAGCGGCAGATTTCTGTGGCCCCTTCGCGTTGATAATAGTCCGATGTGCTGCGCAATGCTCGTCTCCGTTTGCAATGATCTGTTACTGAATTGATCCAAATCCCGCGCCCGTAGTTCAAGCCGATTGGGCCGTTGCCACCGGCGTCCGCGGCCAGGCCTGTTGCTGCAACTCGATCCAGGCGTTCAGGTTGGCCCCGACCATGCCTTTGCGCCACATCAGCCAGGTCGTGGCGCTGGCAAACGGCTCGGCCAGCGGATGCACCGCCACCCGCTCGCGGCCCGGCATGCTGGCCAGCATCGACTCGGATAACAACGCCACCCCGGACCCGGCAATCACGCACGCCAGCATCCCCTGGTAAGACTCGATCTCCATCGCCCGGCCCATGGTTGCATGATCATGGGCAAACCAGGCTTCCAGGCGCATGCGGTACGAACAGCCCCGGCGAAAAGTGAACACTGAGCGGCCCTGGACATCCAGCGCACTGCGCACCGGCGGATGATCGGCCTCGGTAATCACCACCAATCGCTCGTCGCACAACGGCACGCCGTCCAGCCCCGCCAGCTCCAGCGGCCCATCCACCAGCGCCGCATCGAGCCGGCCGGTGAGCAAGCCCTCGAGCAATTCGCCACTGGGCCCGGACTGCACTTGCAGGTTTACCGCCGGATACGTCCGGTGATAACTGGCCAGCAGGTCCGGCAGATGAATCGCCGCCGTGCTGTACATGGTGCCCAGCACAAACTCCCCGGCCGGCTGCCCGCCCTGCACGGCCGCATGGGCTTCGTCGTGCAAGGCAAAGAGCTTGGCCGCATAGTCCAATAGGACTTTTCCCGCAGGCGATAGCTGCAAACGCTGACGCTCCCGCAGGAAAAGATCCACGCCCAGTTGCTCTTCAAGCTGCTTGAGCCGGGTCGACAGATTCGACGGTACCCGGTGCAGGCGCTCGGCGGCGCGGGTGATGGACCCTTCCTCGGCCACGGCCTGAAAAATCCGCAACTGGCTGAACTCCACGACATTCTCCAAAAAGGAACAAGTTACTCACTATTATTCATTTTTAATGAAAGTCAATCGGTTCTAGCCTGACGGTCATTCGCCTCAATGTGGAGAACGACCATGTCGCCCCTTGTTCGCCTGCTTGCCAGCTTCATTGCCTTGATGATGGCCATGGGCATCGGCCGCTTCGCCCTTACACCTCAGTTACCTCATCTCATCGGCGAGGGTCAGATCGACTTGACCGCCGCCGGTCTGATTGCCGCCGCCAACTACCTGGGTTATTTCTTTGGCGCACTGGAGGCCATGTTCGCCCGTCGCCCGGGCCAGGTACGCCGGCGTTTGCTCGGCGGCTTGTGGCTGTGCGTGCTGCTGACCCTCGCGTCGTTCTGGGCCTGGGGCTTCTGGCCGCACCTGGCACTGCGCTTCGGCACGGGCGTGGCAAGTGCCTGGGTGCTGGTGATGATCACGGCCTTGAGCCAACCCCTGGCAGCCGCGGCGGGACGACCACGGCTCGGCGCGCTGGTATTTGCCGGACCGGGGTTGGGGATTTTTCTCACAGGCCTGCTGGCCTTGGGCTCGAACCTGTTGGGCCAGACATCCGCCACGCTGTGGCTGGTGTACGCCGGTGTGGCCCTGGCGATGCTGCTGGTGGTGCTGCCGATCCTGCCGCAACCCGCAGCAGCCGTGACCGTTGCACCGCCGGCCGACTCATCGCCGAACCGTGGCATTGCCCGGCTCGGCGTGGTGTACGCCTTGTACGGCGTGGGCTACATCATCCCCGCCACGTTCCTGTCGCAAATGGCCTCGGCGCAATTCCATGGTCAATGGCAGGCCGACCTGTTCTGGCCCTGCTTCGGCCTGGCCGCCGCCCTCGGTGTGCTGCTGGTGAGCCTGCGTCGACCGACCCCGAACACCTCCGGTCGCTGGTTGATCGGCACGTTATGGTTGCAGGCCGCCGGGGTGTTTGCCTGCCTGCTGGGCAGCGGGCCGGGGCTGGCATTGGGGGTCATCCTGTGTGGCGCGCCGTTCCTGGCGTGCATGCAGCTGGTGATGCTGCGCTCGCGGGAGCTTGCGCCCCATGCCACCCAGCGCAACGCCGGGCTGTTGACCGCCTGCTTTGCCGTGGGCCAGCTCAGCGGGCCGTTGCTGGCGGCACTGAGCAGCCACTTCAGCGGTGGCCTGCAACCGGCGCTGATCATTGCCGGTTGCGGCCTGGTACTGGCCGGTGGGTTGTTGCTACCCCGCCAGAGCGCGGCGAACCCTTGTGCCCAAACCGTGCTGCGTTGATCAGGCCGGGCCGACTGAACTGAACTGAACTGAACTGAACTGAACTGAACTGAACTGAATAATGGGCTCGGTTGCGCGGCCGGCTCAAGCCACCCCCACCATGATTGGTCAGGCTGGAGATTCAGCTCAACTCAATGCGATCCGCATGAATGACAATTTGCCCATTCTTGTACAGCGCACCAATGGCCTTCTTGAAGTTGCCCTTGCTCACGCCAAACAGGCTGCTGATCAGCGCCGGATCGCTCTTGTCGCTGACCGGCAGGGTGCCGTTGTTGTCACGCAACTTGGCGAGGATCTTGGCATTCAGGCTGGTGGCGGCTTCCTGGCCCACTGGTTGCAGGCTCAGGCTGATCTTGCCGTCCCCACGGATTTCCTTGATATAACCTTTTTTCCTGTTTGCCGGGGCGCAGGAACTTGAAGACTTCGTTCTTGTGGATAAGTCCCCAGTGGCGGTTATTGATGATTGCCTTGAAACCCATGTCGGTGGCCTCGGCAACCAGCAGATCCACTTCCTGTCCCGGCGAGTAGTTGGCTGGCGTCTTGTCCAGGTAACGGTCCAGGCGCGCCGTGGCGGTGATACGGCGGGTGTGCTTATCGAGATAGACGTGCACCACGCAATAATCCCCGGCAGCCATCTGACGTTTTTCTTCCGAGAACGGCAGCAACAGATCCTTGGGCAGCCCCCAGTCGAGGAACACACCGATACTGTTGACTTCAACCACTTTCAGGCTGGCGAACTCACCGACCTGGACTTTGGGTTTTTTCCGTGGTCGCGATCAATTTGTCGTCGCTGTCCAGATAAATGAAAACATTGAGCCAGTCTTCATCTTCGCTGGGAATATCCTTGGGGATATAACGATTGGGCAAGAGGATTTCGCCGTCCGCACCACCGTCCAGATATAAACCGAAGTTCGTGTGTTTAACCACTTGCAAACTGTTGTAGCGCCCGACTAAAGCCATTTCCGAATACCCTCATTGCGTGGGCGGCATTCTACCCGGTTTTGCGGTGTGATTCGTGACCGACAGGAAAGCGCCCGTCCCAGCCATGGATTTGCCAGCGTTTTTCTCCGTAGAGCGGCCATTCGTCAGGCAGGCGAGGCTCCGTGCGACCGATTCGCACAGGCCGCCCGACGTTATATTTCGCTCTCGGTTGTTATTTAAAACAGTGGCTTAGGGCATTGATTGCGGCTTAAATCAACCAACTGTCCAGTCTCATCCAGATCAATCAGCGGGATATCAGCCAAGCAAGGGTCATGTATTTCCTGTACGATGCCTGGCCCAATTAATTATCGACAGGTTAATGGCCGCCATGCGTGTAAAAGCATCCAACAGCAAAGCAAAGCCAGCTCCAGCCGTTGAAACCAGCGAATCGATCAACGACCAGATCGCTGCGTTCCTCAAGTCCGGCGGTGAAATCCAGCAAATCGCCAAAGGCGTCAGCGGCCAGACATTCGGCCCGTCCAAGCAGATCAGCCTGGGCAAGAAGTAATCCCCGCATCACCTGGTCCCAAAGCGCTTTGAGCTTCGAAGCGCTTGGACTGGAACCTCCCCCGCCACATCCCACTTGCAGAAATCGACGAACGGCCTACACCGCCGGGTATTCGTGGGTATGCTTGCACCTCTCTAGCTCAAGTGTTCTAGCTCAAGTGTTCCAGCTTGTCCTGCTCCTCGCTATTCACGGAGTGAAGCATGCGTAACCCCATTGCCCTGCTGACCATCAGCCTGTTGGCCTGTCCATCTGCCCACGGACAGATTTTCCAGCGCGAACTCGGCGACTTCGACCTCAAGCTCGGCACCAGCCCCAGCCGCAGCATGGCCCAAGGCCTCGTCACGCCTGCGAGCACCGGCTCATTTCACGGTGGACTGGACTTGAGCCATGACAGCGGCTGGTACTTTGGGCAATGGTCACCCAGCGCCGGTCTGACCTCATCCGCCGACCTCGAGGTGGATTCCTACATGGGTTTCAAACACCCCTTCGACCAAACCCTGGGCTACGAAGTCGGCCTGATCCACTACAGCTACCCCACCCTCGACACCCTCGACAGCCAGGAACTCTATGGTGGCCTGACCGTGCTCGGCAGCCGTTTCGGCGCAGCCCTGAGCAACGACCCGGACAAACAGAACAGCACCCTCTTCACTGACCTGGGCGGTAACGTGCCGTTCGGCATCGGCGTCAGCGCCAAGTACACCACCCATCAGCTCAACACGCCGGTTTCGGTCGAGAACGGCTATGTAGGCAGTTTCAGCGACTGGTCGTTGAAAATTTCCCGTCCGTGGCGCGGCATCGATCTGGACCTGATCTACAGCGACTCCAGCCTCAGCGGTAGCAGTTGTTCGGCCTACTCCGGCCACAACAGCGAATGCGACGGCCTGTTGACCCTGAAGATGGCCCATCCGTTTTACTAGGCTGAACTGCCGCGCGCCTGCCATGCTCAAACAAGTCATCGATGGCTTCGCAAGGACTCGCTCATGTCGCGCTGGTTTACACGCACCGTCACGTTTATCGCCCTGCTGCTGTTGCTCACGGCCTGCAGCCGCATCGGCCTGGCCTACCGCAACCTCGACCTGATCATCCCCTGGACCCTCAACGACTATCTGGAGATCAACGGCGAGCAAAAGGACTGGTTCAACGAACGCCTCGAGGAGCACCTGAGCTGGCACTGCACCACGCAACTGCCCGGTTACCTCGATTGGCTGGACCGCTTGAAGACCATGGTCCAGACCGGTCAGGTGACCGACGAAGCCCTGCAACAGCGCACCCGGGAAGCCAAGGCCGCCATCGCCGAAACCGCTCGGGAAATTACGCCGTCAGCCATCGAATTGCTGCAAGGCCTGAACGACGAACAAGTCGCCGACATGGACGCCGCGTTCATCAAGGACCAGCGCAAGCGCCAGCAGGAATACCTCAAGCCGTCACTGCAACAGCAGATCAAGGAACGCAGCGAGCGCATGGAAAAACGCCTGAACGACTGGCTCGGCCCCCTCAACATCGCCCAACGCCAGCGCGTGGTGGCCTGGTCCACCGCCCTGGGCGACCAGAACCAGCAATGGATCGCCAATCGCGCCCACTGGCAAAACCAGTTCAGCGCCGCCGTGGCCCAGCGCCACGACCCTGACTTTCCAAGACGCATCGAGCAATTGCTGGTCAACCGCGAAAGCCTCTGGACCCCGGCCTACCGCGAGGCCTACAACAACACCGAAGCCCAGGCCCGCAGCCTGCTGGTAGACCTGATGGCCGACAGCACCCCGCCCCAGCGCGAACGGCTGCTGAAGAAGATCGACGGGGTGAAGAAGGATTTCAGTGATTTGAAGTGCCTGAAAGGCGCAAAAAGCTGAACGGACACGTTCTCAAAAACACTGAAGAACCCCTGTGGGAGCGAGCCTGCTCGCGATAGCGGAGTGTCATCCCGCGTACATGGCGACTGACACACCGCTATCGCGAGCAGGCTCGCTCCCACAAGTGTTGTGTACAGCCCTCAGGCAATCTGCGCCTTCGAAGCCAGATCATCAAAGGTAAACTCGTCCAGCGCATCCTCCTGCTCATCCAGCACCTGGCGCGGATGATCATTACCAGGAATGCTACTGTCGATCAGGCTCAACAAACGCGACCCCCGCACCGTCAGCACGAAATTCTCGCCATTGCCGCCCTCTTCCTCCGGCCGAGGCTCAATGAAGCCACGTTCCAGCAGCAACTTCTCGTACTCCCCGGCGACCGCTTTCAGATGATCGAGGTTCTCTATCTCCTCGCCTGCGGCCGCTTTCGCCGCCGCGTACTGCTCCGCATAAGGCCGAGGAGTAAAACTGTGGCCGGCGCCGTTCTGCACTTCGTGCAACAACCGTTCGATCAAGTCCCAGTTATAAGTCGTCATCCTGGTCCATCCTCCAAAGAGTGAGATGTCTACTTAGGGTGTGACCGAGGCGCCACGCCACCGTTCAGCCAGGCTTCCAGGCGGACCGTCGCGCCAACCGACCAACGGTCTGTCGAATTCATCCAGGGCCAAACGACCACTTGTTGAAACGCCCTGCCTCCAGGAGAAATCACCATGAACGTAGAGAATCATCCAGTCGTCTCGCGGGAAGAATGGCTCAAGGCCCGCCAACAACACCTGGCCCACGAAAAAGCCTTCACCCGCGAACGGGACAAACTCAGCGCCGAACGCCGCGCCCTGCCCTGGGTAAAAATCGACAAACCCTACCGCTTCCAGGGACCTAACGGCGAACTCAGCCTGGCCGACCTGTTCGGCGGCCGCAGCCAACTGATCGTCTACCACTTCATGTTCGGCCCTGGCTGGACAGAAGGCTGCCAAGGCTGCTCCTTCCTCTCCGACCACATCGACGGCGCCAACCAACACCTGGCCCACCACGATGTGGCGGTGGTCGCCGTCTCCCGCGCGCCGTTCGCCGAATTCCAGCCGTTCAAACGCCGCATGGGCTGGGCCTTCGACTGGGTCTCCTCAAACGGTTGCGACTTCAACTACGACTTCGGTGTCAGCTTCAAAGCCGAAGACACCGCCGCCGGAACGGCCACCTACAACTACGAAAAAACCGACACCGCCGAAGGCGAACTCCCAGGCCTGAGCGTCTTCTATCGCAACGAAGCCGGCGAAATCTTTCACACCTACTCAACCTACGCGCGGGGTCTGGACATGCTGGTCGGCACCTACCAATACCTCGACCTGGCGCCCAAGGGGCGTAATGAGGACGAGATCATGGATTGGGTGCGGCATCATGATAAGTACGAGGATGCGAAGGCTCATAGCTGCTGCCACGGTTGATGCTGGGCGCTCACCTACCGCCAGTCGAGCAAAGCTCCCCGTGGCGAGGGAGGTTTTTCGCCTGGATCTCGGCGTTGATCTTGGCGCTGCGGGTGATGATTTCGAAGCGGTCGTCCATGATCAGGTCTCGTTGCAACAGAATTAAATGGATACATCCACGCGGAAATAGATCGGCGCTTCACGTTCGGTCAGGGCATCCGGGCGTTCCAGGGAGTGAGCAAAGGTGACGCTGGTGGTGAGGTGCTCGCCGCGGGCGAACAGCTCCACCGAGTTGCTCGACATGCGCCCGTGCTGATCGCCGTTGTAGCGGGTCCCGCTGATGACGCCCTGGTCATAGCCCAGGCTGGTGCCGTATTCGGCAAATATCGGACGCAACCATTCCAGGGTCACCGGACGGCTCCAGCGCAGGTCGTTGCGCCAGTACCCACCGTTGTCGCCAGCCAAGGACTGGTCTTTGTAGCCACGAATCGAAGACTCCCCGCCCAGGCTCATGCGCTGCGGGCTGAACAGCACGTCTTCGCTGTGCTGGCCGGTCATCAGGCTGCTGAAGCTGAAGGACTCGCCCCACAGCTGGAACGGTTGCAGGTAGCTGGCCGTGGCGGTGTATTTGCGATAGCGGGCGTCAGCCTGGCCGGGGGCTGGGTTGTGGTTGGCCTGGGCATCGAAAGCGCCGATACCTTGTTGCATGCCCAGGTCCAGGTTGACGAAGGCACCGCCGATCCGCCGACCGTGGTTGATACCGAACTGCGCTTCGCTCAGGCGATTGCTGCTCAGGGCCAGTTTGCTGTCTTCGATGAAGTTGTTGCTGCGCAGGTAGGCCAGACCGGTGTTGAGGGAGGTCTTGCTCAAGGCGTCGCGATGGATGACGCGCTCGACCAGCAACTGATGGTTCTGACTGTCGCCGCTCTGCTTGAAGTTGAAACCGTTGGCCGCGATCTGCGAGCGGTACTCGCTCTGGCTGTAGGTGTAACTGACATTCCACCAGCCAAACGGCAGGTTGTAATAGAGCATGGCGTTTCGCGAGGTGTGCTGGTGATCGCTCATCGCGTCATGACCGCCGCGCAGCATCAACTGATCGGCCAAGCCCAGCGGGCTGTCCCACTCGAAGCGGGTGCCCCACTGCTGCTCGCCGGTGCTGCGCTGGCCGTCGTTGCTGCGCGACAGCCCGGCACGCCAGGGCTTCTGCGGGGTATTTTTGACCAGCACTTCACTGCCGCCGACGTTCTGGCCGGGGGTCAGCTCCATCTGCGCCTGGTTCGACGGCAGGCGATTGAGCTGGTCCACCATCTGCTCGATTTCCCGCAGGTTGACCAGCTCGCCGGTCTTGCCGGGAAACGACATCGCCAATTCACGCTCCGACAGGTGGCTGTTCTCGGCGCCTTTCAAGCCTTCGAGCCGGCCCTCGACCACCAGTACTTGCAGGTGACCAGCGGACAGATCCTGCTGCGGCAAGTAGGCACGGCTGGTGACCAGGCCTTTTTCGATGTAGTGGTCGGTGATGACTTTGAGCAGTTCATTGAGCTGGGGCACACCCAGGCATTGGCCGATGTAGGGCTGGAGCAGCCGCTCGCGCTCGCTGGCGGAAAGGCTGTCGGCGCCCTTGAGTTCGATGGCCTTGATAGGGAAGCAACGGGTATCGGCCGGCTCGCTCGGCTGGGTCGGTTTCGCTTCCTTACCGGGGAGATCCTTGAGCTCCTCCAGACGGCGGCGCTGCTCTTCGAGCAAACGGTTCTGGCGCTCGCGGATCAGGTCGGTTTCACCGGGAGTCGGGGCGGCGTGAGCCAGGGTGAGCGGAGACAGGCACAGCAAAGCCAGGCACAACCTCGCCCAACGGGCGGGTGAGAACATGTTCGATCCCTCGATACGAAAGTGACATCAAAATAGTGGCGCGATATTAGAGAGCCATCATTTTGGCGTCAATTACCTAAACCCCCAGCCATGAAAGTTTCATAAACCACCTATCGAAAAACCCATAGGGCGTACTCGATTCACGCTGGTGAACTTTCCACCCGCACCAAGCCTCAACCCATTACCTGCCCAACAAGGAATACGAGGCCCACACCATGAAAACCCTCCTCACATTCACCCTCGCCGCCACGCTCACCTGTGCCCTGCCCGCCTGGGCCACTTGCACCCCGGAAGAAGCCACCGCCAAACGCGAACAGCTCGCTCAGGAAGTCACCAAGCTCACCCAACAGAACCCGGCCAAGGCCAAGGAGATGAATGACGAGTTGCAGGCCATGGATCTGGAGACAGCCAGCAAGGACGTGCCGGACAAGTGCCAGTTGATTGATAAGCGTCTGGAGGAACTGAAGGATGCCGGGAAGAAGGCTGAATAGAGGCGATGCATGGCTCCGCTTTTGTGGCGAGGGGATTTATCCCCGTTGGGGTGCGAAGCAGCCCCATTACTGTCTGCCTGACATATCAGGTCGGCTGGTTTTAGGGGCGCTTCGCACCCCAACGGGGATAAATCCCCTCGCCACAGAGTTTGTGTAGATGAGTGGAATGCGCATAAAAAAACCGGACCCAAGGTCCGGTTTTTTCATGCTGCGCTACAGGCGACTCACTCAGACGCCGGCGCTGGCGGCTTGCGACGCTTGAGCGGGGCCATGCCGTCCTTGCTGACCAGTGCCGGGGCGTCGGCCTTCGGGCGGTTGGCGGTCTTGCGCTTGGTCGGGGCCTTGGCGGCGGTTTTCTTCTTGTCGCCCTTGGCGTCGACCTTTTTCTTCTTCACGCCCACGGCCTTGCCCGAGGCCTTGACCTTTTTCGGCCCGCCGTAGGTGCCTTTGACTTCCTTGATGGTGCGGCGCTCGAAGCTCTGCTTGAGGTAGCGCTCGATGCTCGACATCAGGTTCCAATCGCCGTGGCAGATCAGCGAGATCGCCAGGCCATCGTTGCCGGCACGACCGGTACGGCCGATGCGATGCACGTATTCGTCACCGCTGCGAGGCATGTCGAAGTTGATAACCATGTCCAGGCCGTCCACGTCCAGGCCGCGCGCGGCGACGTCGGTGGCCACGAGGATCTTCACGCCCCCCTGCTTGAGACGGTCGATCGCCAGCTTGCGATCTTTCTGGTCCTTCTCGCCGTGCAGCACGAACGCCTTGTATTCCTGTGCCACCAGGCGGCCATAGATGCGGTCGGCCATGGCGCGGGTGTTGGTGAACACGATGGCTTTTTCGTAGGTTTCGTTGGCCAGCAGCCAGTTCACAATCTGTTCTTTGTGAACGTTGTGATCCGCCGTGATGATCTGCTGACGAGTCGTGGAGTTCAGTTGGCTGACCGCGTTGAGCTGCAAGTGCTCCGGGTTGTTCAGCACCTTGGCGACCATCTCCCGCAGGCCCGAGCCGCCAGTGGTGGCGGAGAACAACATGGTCTGCTGGCGGTTGGCGCATTCGTCCACCAGGCGTTGCACGTCTTCGGCAAAGCCCATGTCGAGCATGCGGTCGGCTTCGTCCAGCACCAGCACTTCGACTTCCTTCAGATCGAGGTTGCCGGCGTTCAATTGCTCGATCATCCGCCCTGGCGTACCGATGAGGATGTCCGGCACCTTGCGCAGCATGGCGGCCTGGACCTTGAAGTCTTCGCCGCCGGTGATCAGGCCGGACTTGATGAAAGTGAACTGCGAGAAGCGCTCCACTTCCTTCAAGGTCTGCTGGGCCAGTTCACGGGTTGGCAGCAGGATCAGGGTCTTGATGCTGACACGGACCTTGGCCGGACCGATCAGGCGGTTGAGGATCGGCAACACGAACGCGGCGGTCTTGCCGCTGCCGGTCTGCGCCGTCACCCGCAGGTCACGCCCCTGGAGCGCGAGCGGAATGGCCGCTGCCTGCACTGGCGTTGGCTCGACAAATTTAAGCTCGGCCACGGCTTTGAGCAGGCGTTCGTGCAGGGCGAATTCGGAAAACACGGGTGCTACCTCGAAGAAATGCAAAAAAACAGCTGCATAGGGTAACGGTTTCGAGCGCGAAGGCCGAGTTTCTTTATGCAAACGGCGACAATCAGCGGCTTTTTTCACGGCCGACTCGCCATCGAAGGTCACTTCGACAGGCTTAAATGCTCTAATCCTCCCGTCGCATTTCAATAGAAGACCCGTTTCGCCCATGGACATCAAACAGCTCTGGCTCAACATCCAAGACTTCTGGGGAGCCCTCGACCAGCACCCGCTCCTGCATACCGGCCTCGCTCTGGTGTTGCTGCTGACCATCGCCCTGGTGCTCGGACGCGTGGCACGTTATCTGATCCTGCACGGCGCCAAGCTGCTCGGTCGCCAGCCGGCCCTGCATTGGGTCAGCGACCTGCGCCACAACAAAGTCTTCCATCGCCTGGCGCAGATGACACCTTCGCTGCTCATCCAGTTCGGCCTGCCCCTGGTGCCCGGGCTCGGCAAGACCAGCCAGGTGTTCCTCGGCAATGTCGCTACGGCCTTCACCGTCCTGTTCATGATGCTGACCCTCAGCGCCCTGCTCAACGCGCTGCTGGATGTCTATGCCCGCACCGAACATGCCCGGACCCGCTCGATCAAGGGCTATGTACAACTGACGAAAATGGTGCTGTACGTATTCAGCGCAATTATCATCGTCGCGACCTTGATCGACCGTTCGCCGTTGTTGCTGCTGTCGGGCCTGGGCGCGATGTCGGCGGTGATCCTGTTGGTGTACAAGGACACTCTGCTGTCGTTCGTCGCCAGCGTGCAACTGACCAGCAACGACATGTTGCGAGTCGGCGACTGGATCGAAATGCCCCAGGTCGGCGCCGACGGTGACGTGGTGGACATCACGCTGCACACGGTCAAGGTGCAGAATTTCGACAAGACCATCGTCTCGATTCCCACCTGGCGGTTGATGTCCGAATCGTTCAAGAACTGGCGCGGCATGCAGCAATCCGGTGGACGGCGGATCAAGCGCAGCCTGTTCATCGACGCCAGCGGCGTGCGCTTCCTGCATGACGAGGAAGAACAGCGCCTGACCCACGTGCGCCTGCTGACCGACTACATCAGCCGCAAGCAGGCCGAGCTCAAGGCCTGGAACGAAGCCCAGGGCAACATTGCGGCGATGTCGGCCAACCGTCGCCGGATGACCAACCTCGGCACCTTCCGCGCCTATGCCCTCGCCTACTTGAAGAGCCACCCCGAAATCCAGCCGAACATGACCTGCATGGTCCGCCAGATGCAAACCACGGCCCAGGGCATCCCGCTGGAAATCTACTGCTTTACCCGCACCACCGCATGGGCCGACTATGAGCGCATCCAGGGGGACATTTTCGACTACCTACTGGCGGTGATGCCGGAGTTCGGGTTGAACCTGTATCAACAGCCCAGCGGCATGGATTTGCGTTCGGGGTTGCTGCCGGCGGTGTTGGGGGCGAGTCATATTCCGGAGGAGCAGAAGCAGTTGCTCTGAATACACCGCTGATCCTTGTGGGAGCCAAGCTTGCTCGCGATGGCGGTGGGTCAGTCATATCTCTTTTGAATGTGCCGCCGTCATCGCGAGCAAGCTCGGCTCCCACAGGTCATGCGCCATACCCGTAAATCATGAACACCACAAACCCCTGTGGGAGCGAGCCTGCTCGCGATTGGCAATACCAGTCGACATCGATGTCGTCTGACTGATTGCTATCGCGAGCAGGCTCGCTCCCACAGGGGTTGCAGCTATGTCTAATTACTTGGCTTGGCGCTGCGGGGCCTTGTGCACCATGGTGTAGGCGTAGTCCACGCCCATGCCATAAGCGCCGCTGTGCTCCAGTACCAATTCCATCACCGCTTCGTACGTCTCTTTGTGTGCCCAGTCACGTTGGTATTCCAGCAGCACTTGTTGCCAGGTCACCGGTACCGCACCGGCCTGAATCATCCGCTGTACCGACATGTCGTGCGCTTCTTTGCTGGTGCCGCCCGAGGCGTCGGTGACGATGTAGACCTCGTAGCCTTCAGCCAGCGCTTCCAGTGCCGGGAAGGTCAGGCAGACCTCGGTCCACAGCGCCGCGATGATCAGTTTCTTGCGGCCGGTGGCTTTCACCGCACCGACCAGCGCCTTGTCTTCCCAGGAGTTCATCGAAGTGCGCTCGATGGGCTTCTGCTCCGGATGAACCGCCAACAACTCAGGCCAGATGTAGCCGCTGAAGCTTTCGGTTTCGACCGAGGTGTAGATCGTCGGTACGTTGAAGATCTTTGCCGCCTTGGCCAGGCCGACGGTGTTGTTCTTCAAGGTCTGACGGTCGATCGACTGTACGCCGAAGGCCATTTGCGGCTGGTGGTCGATCAGGATCAGGGCGGAGTTGGTTGGGTTCAGCAGTTCGCGGATAGACATGGTGTGTTCCTTTTTAATGTCGAAATTTCAATCGGTTAGGGTTTTTCAACGTTCGCTTCAGCGGTGATGTCGTCGGCATGGGTGTACTTTAGGGGCTAGCTACAAAAGGGACAATTACCTAAAATCAGGAATCATTGATTCTAAAAAAGGAACAATCATGGATCGCATCGAATGTATGCGCGCCTTCGTCGTCACCGTGGGCGAGAACGGCTTCGCGGCAGCCGCCCGGGCCATGGACGTGCCGAGGTCGAAGGTCAGCAAGCAGATTCAGGCGCTGGAAGAAGCCATCGGCGTGCAACTGCTGCAACGCACCACGCGCAGCCTGCATCTCACCGAAGCAGGCGCTGAATATTTCGATGCGGCCCGGGAGGTTTTGGCGGCACTGGATGAGGCCGAGCAGCGGGCGCGGGACGGGATCGGTGAGTTACGCGGGGTGTTGCGGGTCAACGCGCCGATGTCGTTCGGCCTGCGACGGCTGGGCAAGCTGATACCGCTGTTCCATGAGCGGCACCCGAACATCGAACTGCAGGTGGTGCTCAGCGACCAGCAGGTGGATCCGGTGCGCGGCGGTTTCGACGTGACCATCCGCATCGCCAGCATGCCCGACTCGACCATGATCGCCCGACAACTGGCGCCAGCACCGCGCATCATGGTCGCCGCCCCCACCTACCTGGAGCGCGCAGGCGTCCCGCAGACGCCCCAGGACCTGCGGGCCCATCAGTGCCTCAACTACGGCTACCTGCAAAGTGGCGTGAGCCTGCAATTGAGCAATGGCAAGGAGACGCAACGGGTCAATGTCACCGGTCCCCTGCACGTCAACAACGGCGACTTGCTGGCGCAGGCCGCCGAAGCCGGCATGGGCATTGCGCTGCTGCCGGATTTCATCGTGGAAGACGCTCTGGCTGCGGGGCGGCTGGTGCCGGTACTGTGCGAATGGCAAGCGCCGGCAATCAGCATCAACGCCGTGTATTCGTCAGCCCGGCGCCTTCCGCAGAAAACCCGGGCCTTCATCGACTTCCTGGTCGAACAATTGGCGATCAGGCCACCTGCGGCTTGCGCAAGCTCAATCGACTGATCCACACCGCAAGCAGAATGACACCGCCGCCCAGGAACAACCGGCCCAATGCCTCGTGCTGGTTCCAGATCAGCAGGTTCAGCAACAGCCCTACAGGTACGTGCAGGTTGTTCATCACCGCCAATGTTCCGCCTTGGACCAGGCAGGCGCCCTTGTTCCACCAATACAGCCCCAGCGCCGTGGAGACGAGGCCGAGGAACACCAGCACGCCCCATTGCAGCGGCGCTTCGGGCCAGAAATTCGTCTTGCCGAACAGCAGGAAAGCCGGCAACGCCACCGCCAGCGCGCCGAGGTAGAAGTAGCCGAAACGCCGGTAGTGTGGCAGGTCGCTCGGGTGACGGGCCACCAGGTGCTTGTACAGCACCTGCCCGGCCGCGTAGGTGAAGTTGGCCAGTTGCAACAGCAGGAAGCCCATGAAGAAATCCGGATTGATCCGGTCATAGCGAATCACCGCCGCGCCGGCCACGGCCACCAGCGCGGCGACCAGTGCCCAGGGATTGAAGCGGCGGTTCAGCGCATCTTCGATCAAGGTCACGTGCAGCGGTGTGAGGATGGTGAAAAGCAGCACCTCGGGCACCGTCAGCACTCGGAAGCTCAGGTACAGGCAGACGTAGGTCACGCCGAACTGCAAGGCGCCGATCAACAGCATGCCGCGCATGAACGACGCTTCCACCTGACGCCAGCGGGTCAAGGGAATGAACACCAGCCCGGCCAGCAACACCCGGACCAGCACCGCGAAATAACTGTCCACATGCCCGGCCAGGTATTCGCCGATCAGGCTGAAGGAAAATGCCTGGATCAATGTCACAAAAAGTAGATAGCCCATACGCCAATGCCTGTCAGTTAAGAAAAATAGAAGCTATACACAGCTCTTGTGGCGAGGGGATTTATCTCCGCTGGGTTGCGCAGCAACCCCGGACAGTCAACACAATCTGTCTGATGCACCGAGATATCAGGTTCTGGGGCCGCTTCGCAGCCCAGCGGGGCGGTGCGACGTTTCGATAAATCCCCTCGCCACAGAGTCCTGCGACACTGACTGTTTAGGTGATGGCGTTTATTCCCAAGCCACCTCAACAGGAAACTTCATCCACCGCCAACGTGCGAACCTGACGTTGCTGCCGATCGTTGGCTGCACGCTGAAGCACCCGGGTCACGGCGTGGAAATTCGCCGGTTTGGCGAGAATGTCATCGGCACCGGCGGCCCTGAAACGTTCGACCTCATGGGCAAAGACACTCGCGGTAAAAGCCACCATGTAACAAGCACTGCCCTGCGGCAGCGCACGGATCTTGCGGATCGCTTCCACCCCATCCATGCCAGGCATGTTGATGTCCATGAGGATGACCTCGGGCGTCGACGTCGAACACCGCCTGAGCGCCCCCAGGCCATCGGATGCAAGGTCCGGGGTATACCCCAGCGCTTCCAGCATCGCCATGGCCACTTTCTGGTTCACCGGATGGTTCTCCACCAGCAGGATATCGAGCGGGTAACGCCTGGCAAAAGATGAGTCGAAACCCACCGCGTCATGGTCGTCACCCAAGGGGATTTCCGAGCCTCGGAAAGGCGCCAGGGGGAGCGAGAAGGAGAACGTCGAACCGATACCCGATTGGCTGGTAAAAGATAAAGTCCCCTGCTGTGCTTCGACTAGTTTCTTGCAAATTGAAAGACCGAGGCCACTCCCACTGAAACGTTGACTGGCTTGCCCTTTAAGCTGAACGAAGGGCTCGAACAGACTGCCTTGCCGCTCTTCGGGGATGCCTATGCCGGTATCGTGTATGGAAACGTCAAGCCGGGCTCCGGCGTCGTGTTCGCTCGTCGTGACCATGAGCGATACGTTCCCGCTTTCGGTGAACTTGATCGCGTTGCCCAGCAGATTGATCAGTATCTGACGCAGACAATCGAGATCGGTTTTAACCCAGCGGGGTACGCTCGCGGAAACTTGACTCTCAATGACGACCGGCTTGTCCTTGATGTTCTGCCGGATGATTTCAACGCTGGATGAAACCAGTGTCCGCAATTCAAATACGCGAGGCTTCAACTCAAGTTTGCCCGCTTCGATTTTTGCCAGATCGAGCACGTTGTCGATCAGCGACAGCAAGCTTCGTCCGCTGGTATGAATCGTTTTCAGGAGGCTGGTCTGCTCGACGGTCAGGGACGAACGCGCCAGCAACTCGGTTGCACCGATGACGCCGTACATGGGGGTACGGATCTCATGGCTCATGGTGGCTAAAAATTGGGTTTTTGAACGGTCCGCTTCCTCGGCGGCATCCTTTGCCTCGTTCAATATCCGTTCGTTCGTTTTCAACTGCTGGAGATGACCACGGGTGCGGAAAAGGCTGAACGCGAGAAAAACCAGAATGGCAAGAATGATATGGTCCAGCGAATCCTGATTGAGTTGGTGGTAGTAATCCGCCAACGTCATCTCCGCCCCCGCCACATAGACCGTACCGTCCTTGGACTTCATCGGAACGAAGACGGCACGAAAGTCCCCCCAATGATCCGAATAATCGATCCAGGTGGGCTCGCTACGCTCGAAGCTGTCGAGTAGCGCCTGGCTGGCATCGGGATAAGGATCGAAGAAACGCACGAAGTTTTTTTCCTCGATTTCCTTCTTCGATGCGCTGGAACTGATCAGATACGCCTTTCCATCACGCTTGATCACGCTGTAGACAAAAGCAGTGCCCATTGACTCGTTGAAACTGGAAAGCCGCTGAATGGCGTCCCAGTCTTGCGCCGGCGATTTGGACTGTTTGTCGATCAGGCTGTCATGGTAGCCGTCGCCGAGGATGGCCGAAGCACCCAGCGCGGCATGCAGCAGCTTGCTATTGATGTTGTCGGTCAGGATTTCCTGGGTCTCGACATAGAGGTAATAGATGTAGCCACTGACCCCTACGATGTAGACCAGAAGTAACGCCCATGTTTTGCGCCTGAGTTTGAACATCTTTCACAGCCTCCATACTGTCCGGCCCAGCATAGAGCGAAGCTCGGTTAAAAACCATTTTCCAAAAAAAAGCCCGATCTCGCCAATGCGTTCAATCGGGCTACTGCACTCAGGAGCAACAAGTGCAAAGGGAGGTTCGATGCGCGAAACGGTTTGAAGGGAATCGCCAGCTCATCAGTGGCCCTACTAGACCACCCGACGATTACCCGAGGATTAACAGCTCAGGCAACCTGGGACAGTTTGGCGTTGGCCTGATTCAAGCCCTTCTCCTGGAAGTCACCGCCCAGGTTCATGCCTTCGGCATGGATGAAAGTCACGTCGTGGATCCCGATGAAGCCCATGACCTGGCGCAGATAGGGTTCCTGGTGATCGGAGCTGCCGCCGGCGTGGATGCCGCCGCGAGCGGTCAGCACGAAAGCCCGCTTGCCGGTCAGCAGGCCTTGGGGCCCGGTGGGGGTGTACTTGAAGGTCACGCCGGCACGCAGCACATGGTCGAGCCAGGCTTTCAAGGTGCTGGGGATAGCGAAGTTGTACATCGGCGCGGCCATCACCAGCACATCGGCGGCCAGCAGTTCATCGGTCAGTTGGTTGGAGCGCTCCAGCGAGGCGTTCTCGATGTCGTTGCGCTGCTCGGCGGGCTTCATCCAGCCACCCAGCAGGTTGACGTCCAGATGAGGCACGGGATTGACGGCAAGATCGCGGACGTTGATTTCATCGGCCGGGTGAGCGGCTTTCCATTGCTTGATGAAGGTCTGGGTCAGTTGACGGGAAACCGAGTCTTGCTGGCGGGCACTGCTTTCAATGATCAGAACGCGGGACATGGGATGTAGGCTCCATCTGAATGTGTTGTCAGTCGATGGAGCAGAGACTAATAGGGACTATATCGATAAAAAAGCGCAAATATTTGCTGCAAAGCATCGATAAATTCGCTTATAAGCTGAACAAGCGTCCCAGTTCGGATTACTTTGGCTTACAGGTCAGTTCGATGCGCAGCTTGATGATGTTGCGGTTGAACTTGGCGGTGGCGTTTTTGAACTTGCCGGCGGCCACCTCGATCTTGCGGGTACGAGGCGCTTCCGGACCATTGCGAAACACCACGGTGCAGGCCGCGTCGGTGCTGCCGTAGTTGTTGACCTGGATGGAGCCGATGTCGGCGTCAGTGTCATAGGCGGTGTAATCGATGCTCAGGCCGTTGAGGTGTTTTTCCACATCGATCGGGTATGCGAACGCAGTCAGCGGCAACAGGGCCAGCACTGCACAACAGATTTTCTTCATTCGGCTGTCTCCACCAAGGGACCGCCAGCTTAGGACAAGAGGAGCTCAATATGAAAGCGCCCCGCGTGACCCTTGATCAATGGCGGACGTTGCAGGCCGTGGTGGACCACGGCGGTTTCGCCCAGGCCGCCGATGTGCTGCACCGCTCCCAATCGTCGGTGAGCTATACCGTGGCCCGCATGCAGGACCAGCTCGGCGTGCCCTTGCTGCGTATCGATGGACGCAAGGCGGTGCTGACCGAGGCCGGCGGCGTACTGCTGCGGCGTTCCCGACAACTGGTGAAACAGGCCAGCCAACTGGAAGACCTGGCCCATCACATGGAACAAGGCTGGGAAGCGGAAGTACGGCTGGTGGTCGACGCCGCCTACCCCAGCGCCCGCCTCGTCCGGGCCCTGACGGCGTTCATGCCACAGAGCCGCGGCTGCCGGGTGCGCCTGCGGGAAGAAGTGCTGTCGGGCGTGGAAGAGGTGCTGCTCGAAGGCGTGGCTGACCTGGCCATCTCTGGCTTCAGCATCCCCGGGTACCTCGGCGCGGAGCTGAGCGACGTGGAGTTCGTCGCGGTGGCCCACCCCGAACACGCGTTGCATCGACTCAATCGCGAGCTGACGTTCCAGGACCTGGAAAGTCAGCTGCAAGTGGTGATCCGCGACTCCGGTCGCCAGCAACCCCGGGACGTCGGCTGGCTCGGTGCCGAGCAACGCTGGACCGTCGGCAGCCTCGCCACCGCCGCGACCTTCGTCGGCAGCGGCCTGGGTTTTGCCTGGCTGCCCCGGCACATGATCGAGCGGGAACTGCGGGAAGGCACGCTCAAGCGGCTACCCTTGGATCAGGGTGGCAGCCGCAACCCGAGTTTCTACCTGTATTCGAACAAGGAAAAACCCCTGGGCCCGGCCACGCAGATCCTCATCGAACTGCTGCGTACCTTCGATACCGCGCCGCTGGATGCGCCGTTCGCCGCCCCTGAACAAGCCTGACAAGGATTTCGCCGATGGCCTATTTCGTACACGAAGACTGCAATCTGCACTACGAGGAATATGGCCACGGCGCCCCCCTGCTGCTGGTCCATGGGCTGGGTTCCAGCACCCTGGATTGGGAAAAGCAGATCCCGGTATTGTCCGTCCATTACCGCCTGATCGTGGTGGATGTGCGTGGCCACGGACGCTCCGACAAACCCCGTGGGCCCTACAGCATCGAAGGTTTCAGCGCCGACCTGATCGCCCTGATCGACCACCTGGACCTGGGCCCGGTGCACCTGGTGGGCTGGTCCATGGGCGGCATGATCGCCTTTCAGTTGGCGGTGGATGAGCCCGGGCGGGTCAAGAGCCTGTGCATCGTCAACAGCGCGCCGCAAGTCAAGATCCGCACCCTGGACGATTGCTGGCAATGGTTCAAGCGCTGGAGCCTGATGCGTATCCTCAGCCTGGCAACCATCGGCAAGGCCTTGGGGGCCAAACTGTTTCCCAAGCCCGAACAGGCGGATTTACGCTTTGAAATGGCCCGACGCTGGGCAAAAAACGACAAACATGCTTATCTCGCCAGCTTCGATGCCGTCGTGGGTTGGGGTGTCCAGGAACGACTTTCGCAGATTGCCTGTCCAACCCTCGTCATCTGCGCCGACCACGACTACACCCCAGTGGCACTGAAAGAAGCCTATGTAAAACTGCTGCCCGATGCACGGCTGGTGGTCTTCACCGATTCAAGGCACGCTACTCCGCTGGACCAACCCGAACGCTTCAACCAAACCCTGCTCGACTTTTTGATCGCAATCGACTCCACCACCCAGGATCAATGAACCCATGCTGAAAAAGATCGCCCTCGCCGCCGGCTCCGTTCTGTTTGCCGCCAACCTGATGGCAGCACCTGCACCCCATGTGCTGCTGGACACCACCAACGGCCAGATCGAAATCGAACTGGACCCGGTCAAGGCTCCCATCAGTACCAAGAACTTCCTCGAGTACGTGGACAGTGGCTTCTACAACAACACGATTTTCCACCGTGTGATTCCGGGCTTCATGGCCCAGGGCGGCGGCTTCACCCAGCAGATGCAACAAAAGGACACCAAGGCGCCGATCAAGAATGAAGCCAGCAACGGCTTGCACAACGTTCGCGGCACCTTGTCGATGGCCCGCACTTCCGATCCGAACTCGGCCACCAGCCAGTTCTTCATCAACGTGGCCGACAACGCGTTTCTCGACCCGGGTCGTGACGCCGGTTACGCCGTGTTCGCCAAAGTGGTCAAGGGCATGGATGTCGTGGACATCATCGTCAACTCCCAGACCGCCACCAAGCAAGGCATGCAAAACGTGCCGATCGACCCTGTGATCATCAAGTCGGCCAAGCGCATCGACTAACTGAAGTACAGGGCAAGCCTGAGCGGCGACGGCGATCCCGCGCCGCTCACAGCAAAAAAGGAGAGCCCCGCCCGGGCTGCTTAGCATGGTTTATCGCCGTTTCGAAAAGCTGATCGATATCTTCCGCGACGCCCCGAGTTCGGCCCCGCCGAACCGCGTCCTGCCCTTCTACACGTATTACCTGAGACAAGTCTGGCCGAGCTTCGCCGTCCTGCTGGTGGTGGGCCTGATCGGCGCACTGATCGAAGTGGCGCTGTTCAGTTACCTGAGTCGCATCATCGACCTGGCCCAAGGCACGCCCAACGTCGACTTCTTCAAGATCCATGGCCTGGAACTGGCCTGGATGGCAGTGGTGGCGCTGGTCCTGCGGCCCATTTTCGTGGCCCTGCATGATCTGCTGGTGCACCAGACCCTGAGCCCCGGCATGACCAGCCTGATCCGCTGGCAGAACCACAGCTATGTGCTCAAGCAGAGCCTGAATTTTTTCCAGAACGACTTCGCCGGGCGCATTGCCCAGCGCATCATGCAGACCGGCAACTCCCTGCGGGATTCGGCGGTGCAGGCCGTGGACGCGTTATGGCATGTGCTGATCTACGCCATCAGCTCGCTGGTGCTGTTCGCCGAAGCCGACTGGCGCCTGATGATCCCTCTGTTGCTGTGGATCGCCGCCTACATCGGCGCGCTCTATTACTTCGTGCCACGGGTCAAGGAACGCTCGGTGGTGTCGTCCGATGCCCGCTCCAAGCTCATGGGCCGGATCGTCGACGGCTACACGAACATCACCACCCTGAAGCTGTTCGCCCACACCAATTTCGAACAGCAGTACGCTCGCGAAGCCATCCAGGAGCAGACCGAAAAAGCCCAACTGGCCGGCCGCGTGGTGACCAGCATGGACGTGGTCATCACCAGCATGAACGGGCTGCTGATCGTCGGTACCACCGGCCTGGCGCTGTGGCTGTGGACCCAGTCGCTGATCAGCGTCGGTGCCATTGCCCTGGCGACCGGGCTGGTGATCCGTATCGTCAACATGTCCGGCTGGATCATGTGGGTGGTCAACGGCATTTTCGAAAACATCGGCATGGTCCAGGACGGCCTGCAGAGCATTGCCCAACCGGTCAGCGTCACCGACCGCGAGCACGCCAGGCCATTGGCCGTGGCCCGGGGCGAAGTACGCTTCGAGCATGTAGATTTCCATTACGGCAAGCAGAGCGGTGTGATCGACGATCTGAACCTGGTGATCAAGCCAGGGGAAAAAATCGGTCTCATCGGCCCCTCCGGCGCGGGGAAATCCACCCTGGTCAACCTGCTGCTGCGTCTTTATGACGTCGAGGGCGGGCGGATTCTCATCGACAGCCAGGACATCGCCGAAGTGAGCCAGGAAAGCCTGCGCGAACGGATCGGCATGATCACCCAGGACACCTCGCTGCTGCACCGCTCGATTCGCGACAACCTGCTTTACGGCAAACCGGACGCCACCGACGCGCAGCTCTGGGAAGCCGTGCGCAAGGCCCGTGCCGATGAGTTCATCCCGCTGCTGTCGGACGCCCAGGGCCGTACCGGCTTCGACGCCCACGTGGGTGAACGCGGCGTGAAACTCTCCGGCGGCCAGCGCCAGCGCATCGCCATTGCCCGGGTGCTGCTCAAGGATGCGCCAATCCTGATCATGGACGAAGCAACGTCAGCACTCGACTCGGAAGTGGAAGCGGCGATCCAGGAAAGCCTCGAGACGCTGATGCAAGGCAAGACCGTGATCGCCATCGCCCACCGCCTCTCGACCATCGCCCGGATGGACCGGTTGGTGGTGCTGGAAAACGGCCGCATCGCCGAAACCGGCAGCCACGCCGAACTGCTGGCCCATGGCGGGTTGTATGCGCGGTTGTGGCAGCATCAGACGGGAGGGTTTGTGGGGATTGACTGAAACCTGACTCAACCCACCTGTGGCGAGGGGATTTATCCCCGCTGGGCTGCGAAGCAGCCCTAAAGCGAATACCTTGGCGTGTCAGGCAGATTGAGTTGGACCCTCTTGGGGCCGCTTCGCAGCCCAACGGGGATAAATCCCCTCGCCACAAGATTTCATGTTCGCAGAGAACTCAACACTGCCGATACGGCAACGCCCCCCTCGCCTCCTCGGCATACGCCAACACCCCCTCCTGCTCCCGGTTCAGGAAATCCGCCACCGCCGCTTTCAACCCGGAATGGCGCAAGTAATGCCACGACCGGGTAATCACCGGTTCGAAACCGCGAATGAGTTTGTGCTCGCCCTGGGCGCCGGCATCGAATCGCTGAAAGCCTTGGGCGATCGCATAATCCATGCCTTGGTAGAAACAGGTCTCAAAGTGCAGGCGGTCGAACTCTGCCAGGCAGCCCCAGTAACGCCCGTAGAAACTGTCGCCGCCTACCAGGCTGAACGCCATCGCCACCGGCCGCGATCCTTGCCTGGCCAGCACCACGCGAATGGCCTCGGGCATGCGTTCGGCCAGCAGGCTGAAAAATTCTCGGGTCAGGTACGGTGCCTGTCGGCGCACGGCGTAGGTATTGGCGTAGCAGGCATAGACGAAATCCCACTGCGCCTCGTCCAGTTGATGCCCCTCGAACCATTCGAAGTCGATGCCCTGCCCCGCCACTTGCTCGCGCTCCTTGCGCATCTGCTTGCGCTTGCGGGAACTGAGTGCGTCGAGAAAATCCTGGAAGTCCCGATAGCCGCGATTGTGCCAGTGGTACTGGCAACCGATCCGCTGCAGCCAGCCCTCTTGAGCGGCCAGTGCCGTATCGGTGAAGGGATCCGTGAAGTTGATGTGGGCACTGGAAAGCCCTTCGATTTCCAGGTAGCCCGGCAAGCTCTTGAGCAACTCGAAACCATCTTCGACCGAGGCCGCCAGTAGACGCGGCCCGCTGACCGGACTGAACGGCACAGCGGTCAACAGTTTCGGGTAATAGTCGATACCGGCACGCGCGCAGGCGTCCGCCCAGCCATGATCGAACACATACTCGCCGTAGGAATGCCACTTGCGATAGCTGGGCAACGCAGCGACCAACCGGTCACCGTCCATGTGCAGCAGATGCTCGGGCTGCCATCCGGAATGCGGGCCGACACTGCCGCTGTCCTCCAACGCGCTGAGAAAGGCGTGGCGCAGAAACGGCTGGCGTTCCGGTACCAGGGCATCCCAGGTGCGTGGCGCTATTTCAGACAGTCTGTGCAGGCGCTGCAACGGCATCGATTCCTCTCCACTTGGCGATTCAGAGCCGCGCCAGTATCGCTTATCGCCGTGAGTTCCACACCCCGCAGCGTCGACAAGCCCCTGTTCAACAGCGTTCGGAAAGCCCTGAATCGTTCCGCCCGATGCAGCAACGCAAGTTTTTTGTGTTTAGCCGCCCCTGTGGGAGCGGGCCTGCTCGCGATGAGGCCGTCCAGTCGACATCCCGGTCAACTGACAGACCGCTATCGCAAGCAGGCTCGCTCCCACGGGGGGTTGTGATGACTCAAGATTCAGCGCGAATGCCGGCGACGTTCGGCGGCGAGTTTTTCGGCGAGGTGATCCAGGTCGGGGACGGGTGGCTCGGGGAGCTTTCTGAGGGTGGCCTGCATCAGCTTCATCTGGCGAATGAAACGTCGGCAGTTGGGACAGAACATCAGGTGATGACGCACCATCAGGCGTTCGCGAAAGCTCAGCTGGCCGTCGAGATAATCGCTGGAGCGCGCCACTTGTTCCTTGCAGGTCAGCATTCGCCGGTCTCCTCGAAATGTTCCACGGTCGCGAAGACCTTCAGCCGGGCGCGATGCAACAGCACGCGTACGTTAGAGAGCGAGATGTCCAGAAGATTACAGATTTCTTCCAGCTCCAGCCCCTGACGTTCACGCAAGGTCAGCACGCTGCCTTGCAGTTCCGACAGGCTGAGCAGCGTGTGCTCGAGGCAATCGCGTAATTCGCTTTCCGTCAGCAGCGCTTCCGGCGTGTCCTGGTGCCAGGCGAACGGCGCAAGCAGCCAGTGGCCATCGGCGGCGAAGCGATCGTCGCCCAGCGTGCCATGGGGCGACGGCAGGTCGTCGAGCAACACCTCGCGACGGTTCTGCTTGTAACGCCCCTTGGCAGCGTTGGCCGTGATGGTCAGCAGCCAGGTCTTGAGGCTGGAACGGCCCTGGAAACCACCAAGGTTGCGCACCACCGACAGCCAGGCGTCCTGCACCACTTCGTCGGCATGGCGGCTGCCGACGATGGCATAGGCGACCGCGCGCATCGGGCTCTGGTAGGTGCTGACCAGCTCCTTGTAGGCGCGCTGCTCCCCCGCCAGCAGGCGTTGGAGCAATTGAGTGTCGTTGGTGGTGGTCATTCAACCTCTCATATGCCTGCCACCATTGTGGCGAGGGGATTTATCCCCGCTGGGTTGCGGAGCGACCCTGAAAGCAGTCACTCAATTTGCCTGATACACCGCAGCGCTTGGTTTTAGGGCTGCTTCGCAACCCAGCGGGGATAAATCCCCTCGCCACAATAAATCCGCCAACAACTGGATTAATGCTTGCGTAGAATCACGCTGCCAATCGAATACCCCGCCCCAAACGAACTGAGTACCGCGACCGAGCCGCTGGGCAAGTCATCCTGGTTCAGGTGGAACGAAATCACCGAACCGGCCGAGCTGGTGTTAGCGTAGCGGTCGAGGATCACCGGGGCTTCCTCTTCGGTGGCTTCGCGCCCCAGCAGCTTGCGCACGATCAGGTGGTTCATGCTCAGGTTGGCCTGGTGCAGCCAGAAGCGCTTCACCTGCTCGACGTTCAGCTGGTTTTCTTGCAGATGAGCGCCGATCAGTTCCGCCACCATCGGACAAACGTCGCGGAATACCTTGCGGCCTTCCTGGACGAACAGCTTGTCACGGCTGCCAATGCCCTCTTCCGCGGCGCGGTTGAGGAAGCCGAAGTTGTTGCGGATGTTGTTGGAGAACTTGGTGAGCAGCTTGGTGCTGACCACGTCGAACTGGTACGGCGAGGTCGCCAGGTCCGCCCGCTCAATGATCACGGCGGTGGCCGCGTCGCCGAAGATGAAGTGGCTGTCGCGGTCGCGGAAGTTCAGGTGACCGGTGCACACTTCGGGGTTGACCATCAGGATCGCCCGGGCCTGGCCCAGTTGCACGCTGTTAGCCGCGGTCTGGATGCCAAACGTCGCCGAGGAACAGGCCACGTTCATGTCGAAACCGAAACCTTCGATGCCCAGGGCTTCCTGGACTTCGATGGCGATGGCCGGGTATGCGCGCTGCAGGTTGGAGCAGGCGACGATTACGCCGTCGATGTCGGCGGCGGTACGACCGGCACGTTCCAGCGCCTGTTTCGCGGCGCCGACGGCCATTTCGCAAAGCACCGACCATTGCTCATTGGAGCGCTCGGGCAGGCGTGGGGTCATGCGTTGCGGGTCGAGGATGCCGTCCTTGTCCATGACAAAGCGGCTCTTGATGCCGGAAGCCTTTTCGATGAACGCAGCGCTGGATTCAGTCAATGCCTCGACTTCACCGCGCTCGATGACGTCGGCGTTGTCGGCATTGAACTGCGCGACGTAGGCATTGAAGGATTGCACCAGCTCTTCATTGGAAATGCTGTTGGCCGGGGTATACAGGCCGGTGCCACTGATGACGACGTTATACATGGTCGTGTCTCTGATCTGTTCAGGCAGAAAGTATTGGTACCGACGTACCAATACGCAAAGAGTCTTTTCCCATCCAGGGGAAGCAGACCTGGCATCGCTTTATTCCGATCCGCCCGGTGAATTGAAGCTCAAAACCACGGGACCGGCATTTATAGGCGCGAAGTTTGCCATAAACGCTGGCGTTTGGCCCATTCTCCATAAGCCAAGACACAAAACCCTTGTGGAAGATGCAAAACCCAGGGCAACACCCAAGACCCTGTGGGAGCGAGCCTGCTCGCGATAGCGATCTGTCAGTTGATAGGGACGTCGACTGACACTGCCTCATCGCGAGCAGGCTCGCTCCCACAATGGATAAATGGTGTGGCCTCAGGGCTCCACCTGCCCCCACTGCTTGCCCAGGCGCTTGTCCGAAATCGGTACCTTGGTTCCCAGTTGCTGGGCGAACAGCGACACTCGGTATTCCTCCAGCCACCAGCGGTAAAGCTCCAGTTGCGGGTCGCGCTTGCCTTCCTGGGCGTGTTTGCCGGCGCGGGTCTGGTATTGGGCCCAGAGATTCGACAGTTCGCCGCTCCAGACCCGGTCTTTCTGCACCTGGCTGCCCAGCTTCTCGAAACGCTGCTCGATGGCCTTGAGGTAGCGCGGCAGTTCCTTGAGCCATTGATGCGGGGTTTCGCGCACGAAGCCCGGGTACACCAGATGGCTGAGCTGTTGCTTGATATCGTTCAGCGCCACGGCCTGGGCCAGGTCGATCTTGCCCTTGAAGCGCTTTTGCAGGCCGTGCCAGAGCTTGAGGATATCCAGGGTCAACTTCGCCAGGCGTTCGGCGTGTTCAGTCCAGCCGCCGCGCTTGCGCTCGGCCAGGGACGCCAGCGCGGCGCCGTCGCGGGGCAGGCTCGCTTCGCCTTCCAGCACGCAGCTGTCGAGACTGGCCAGCAGGATGTCTTCCACCAGGCTGTCGATGCGTCCCAGTTCACGGTAGAGCAATCCCAGCTCCGTCAGCCCCGGCAACTTGCCCCGCAGGAACTTGGCCGACTCCGCCAATTGCTGCATCAGCAACCGCTGCAAGGCGCGGCGATGCTGGAACTCGGCTTCGGCCGGGGTCGGGAAACGCCCTTCCTTGACCACGCCACCCTCCTCCACCAACGCCGGATACACCGTCATCGACAGCCCGGCGATCTGCTGCTGGGTCTTTTCCGCCACCGGCGCGAAGACCTTGGCCTCCACCGGCGCCTGGCTTTTTGCCGTTTGCGGCACCGCCAAGGCAGCCTGGCTGGCTTCGGCAAAGCGCGCCGTCAGCTCGGCCAGGTCGCGGCCCTCGCCGAGGAACTTGCCCTGGCCATCGACGATTTCCAGGTTCATGCGCAGATGACCTTCCACTTGCTGCGCCGCTTCGGCCCAGGCTTCATCGCTGACCCGCGCGCCAGTCATGCGCAGCAGCTCACGGCCCAGGGATTGCGGCAACGAACCTTCAGCGAAGGTGATGCGTTGCAGCGCAGCCTTGACGAAGTCCGGCACCGGCACGAAGTTCTTGCGCAGGGCCTTGGGCAGGTTGCGCACCAGGGCAATACACTTGGCCTCGATCATGCCGGGCACCAGCCACTCCAGGCGCTCCGGCGGCAGCATCGGCAACAGCGGCGCCGGTACCCGCAACGTCACGCCATCACGGGGATGGTTGGGTTCGAAGTGGTAGCTGAGCGGCAACGTCAGGTCGCCGACGCGCAAGGTGTCGGGGAAGTGCGCGGCGGTCACTTCGCTGGCCTCGCGAGCCAACACGTCCTCTTCGCGCATGATCAACAACTGCGGGTCTTTCTGGCTGTTGATCCGGTACCAACTGTCGAACGTCGCAGTCTGGTGGATCTCGGCCGGCAACCGTGCGTCATAGAAAGCGAACAGGGTTTCCTCGTCCGCCAGGATGTCGCGGCGACGGGCCTTGGCTTCCAGTTCGTCGAGTTGCTCCAGCAATCGGGTATTGGCCGCCAGGCACTTGGCCTTGGACTGGATCTCGCCGCGTACCAGGGCTTCGCGGATGAACAGCTCGCGCGACACCACGGGGTCAACCGGCCCGTAATGCACCGGCCGACGGCCGACCACGATCAGCCCGAACAGGGTGATCTGTTCATACGCCACCACTTGCCCGCGCTTCTTCTCCCAATGGGGTTCGAAGTGGTTCTTCTTGATCAGGTGCCCGGCCAGCGGTTCGATCCAGTCCGGTTCGATCTTGGCGACCATGCGCGCATACAGCTTGGTGGTTTCCACCAGTTCGGCGGTCATCAGCCACTGCGGACGCTTCTTGCCCAGCCCCGACGAAGGGTGGACCCAGAACCGCCGTTGGCGGGCGCCCAGGTAGTCGCCGTCTTCGGTTTTCTGGCCGATCTGGCTCAACAGGCCCGAGAGCACCGCCTTGTGCAGTTTCGGGTAATCAGCCGGGTCCTTGTTGAGGCTCAACTGCATGTCACGGCAGATCAGGCTCAACTGGCGATGAGCGTCGCGCCACTCGCGCAGGCGCAGGTAGTTGAGGAAGTTCTTGCGGCACCAGTTGCGCAACGGGCTGGCTGTCAGGGCCAGGCGTTGCTCTTCAAAACCGCGCCACAGGTTGACCAGCCCGGCGAAGTCCGAGTCCGGATCCTTCCATTGGGCGTGGGCCTGGTCGGCGGCCTGTTGGCGTTCGGGCGGACGCTCGCGCGGATCCTGGATCGACATGGCACTGGCGACAATCAGCACTTCCTGCAGGCTGCCCAGCTTCGCCGCTTCCAGCAACATGCGGCCCATGCGCGGGTCCACCGGCAAGCGCGCCAACTGACGGCCCAATGGGGTCAGTTGGCTGTTGCGGTCCACCGCCGACAACTCTTGCAGCAGGTTGAAACCATCGCTGATGGCCTTGCCATCCGGCGGCTCGATGAACGGGAAATCAGTGATCTCGCCCAGGCGCAGATGGAGCATCTGCAGGATCACCGCCGCCAGGTTGGTGCGCAGGATCTCGGGGTCGGTGAATTCCGGCCGGCCGAGGAAGTCTTCTTCGCTGTACAGCCGCACGCAGATCCCCGGCTCGACCCGGCCGCAACGCCCCTTGCGCTGGTTGGCGCTGGCCTGGGAGATGGCTTCGATGGGCAGGCGCTGGACCTTGGCGCGATAGCTGTAGCGGCTGATCCGCGCGGTGCCGCTGTCGATCACGTAGCGGATGCCCGGCACGGTGAGCGAGGTTTCGGCGACGTTGGTCGCCAGCACCACGCGACGGCCCGGGTGGGACTGGAAGATCCGCTGTTGTTCGGCCGGAGACAAACGCGCATACAACGGCAGAATCTCAGTGTGCTTGAGCTGGGCCTTGCGCAGCATTTCCGCCGCGTCGCGAATCTCCCGCTCGCCCGGCAAGAACACCAAAACATCGCCAGGGCTGCGACGCTCGCTGCGCTCATGGGCGGCGATTTCATCGAGGGTGGCGAGAATCGCCTGGTCGACGGTCAGGTCGTCCTCGACCCGGTTGCCCTCCTCGTCCTGCTCCAGGGTCAGCGGGCGGTACCAGGTTTCCACCGGGAAGGTGCGGCCAGAGACTTCCACGATCGGCGCATCATCGAAGTGTTTGGAGAAGCGCTCCAGGTCGATGGTCGCCGAGGTGATGATGACCTTCAGGTCCGGGCGGCGCGGCAGCAGGGTTTTGAGATAACCCAGCAGGAAGTCGATGTTCAGGCTGCGCTCGTGGGCTTCGTCGACGATGATCGTGTCGTAGCGCTCGAGGTAGCGGTCGTTCTGGGTCTCGGCCAGGAGGATGCCGTCGGTCATCAACTTGATCAGGGTGTTGGCGTCGCTCTGGTCCTCGAACCGCACCTGATAACCCACCAGCGCGCCCAACGGCGTCGCCAGTTCCTCGGCGACCCGGCTCGCCACACTGCGGGCGGCGATCCGGCGTGGCTGGGTGTGGCCGATCAAGCCATGCTGGCCGCGGCCGATTTCCAGGCAGATCTTCGGCAATTGCGTGGTTTTGCCCGAACCGGTTTCGCCGGCGATGATCAGCACCTGGTGCTTGAGCAGCGCGTCCTTGATTTCGTCACGCTTGGCGGCAATCGGCAGATTGTCGTCGTAGCGAATCAGCGGCAGGCTGGCCTTGCGCGCCAGCACCTGGTCACACGACGCTTGCATGCGCGCCACCCACTGGGCCAGCTTGGCCTCATCGGGTTTCTTGCGCAGCTCGAGCAACTGCCGCCGCAACCGGTGTCGGTCGGCGAGCATGGCGTGGTCGAGGTTCTTCAGCAGTTTGTCGATAGCGGGGGCTTGGTCAGTCATCAGGTACGCAAGGGTCGTCGGTTTTGTGCAGGGGGCGATTGTCGCAGATTTGCGCCCATGTGGGAGCAAGGCTGCCCGCGATGAAGATGACACGGTCTCTCGGGGGACCGAGGCGCCTGCATCGCGAGCAAGCTATGCTCCCACTGGGTTATTCGTTGCCCCGGTCCTTACGCCGATACGGGAACACATCGATCACCTTCCCCGCCCGAATGGCCTCTTGCAGGCCTTTCCAGTAATCGGCGTCGTACAGCTCGCCGTGCAGCTGGTCGAACAGTTTGCGCTGCCCGGCGTCGGCGAACAGGAACGGCGGGAACTCTTCGGGAAAGACGTCCAGCGGACCGATGGAGTACCACGGTTCGGAAGCCATTTCGTCTTCCGGGGTGCGTGGCTGGGGGATGTGTCGGAAGTTGGCTTCGGTGAGGAAGCAGATCTCGTCGTAGTCGTAGAACACCACGCGGCCATGGCGGGTCACGCCGAAGTTCTTGAGCAGCATGTCGCCGGGAAAGATATTCGCCGCCGCCAATTGCTTGATGGCCAGGCCATAGTCCTCCAGCGCCTCGCGCACCTGGGCTTCGCTGGCGTTTTCCAGGTAGAGGTTCAGCGGGGTCATGCGCCGTTCGGTCCAGCAGTGACGGATCAGCACCGTATCGCCTTCCACCGACACGGTGGAGGATGCCACTTCCAGCAGTTCTTCCAGGCACGCCGGTTCGAATTTGCCCAGGGGGAAACGGAAGTCGGCGAACTCCTGGGTATCGGCCATGCGCCCGACCCGGTCGACGCTTTTCACCAACCGGTACTTCTCGATCACCGTGGCGCGGTCGACGTTTTTCGACGGTGAGAAGCGGTCCTTGATGATCTTGAACACCGTGTTGAAACCCGGCAGGGTAAACACGCTCATGACCATGCCGCGCACCCCCGGCGCCATGATGAACTGGTCGTCGGTGTTCGCCAGATGATTGATCAAGGCCCGGTAGAATTCGGACTTGCCGTGCTTGTAGAAACCGATGGAGGTGTACAGCTCGGCGACGTGTTTGCCCGGCAGGATACGCTTGAGGAAGCCGATGAATTCCGCCGGCACCGGCACGTCCACCATGAAATACGAGCGGGTGAACGAGAAGATGATCGAGACCTGGGCCTCGTCGGTGATCAGCGCGTCGATCTGGATGCCCCGGCCCTCGCGATGCAGCAACGGAATCACCAGCGGCCACTGGTCGTCGTGGGTGAAGATCCGGCCAACCAGATAGGCTCCCTTGTTGCGATAGAGCACCGATGAGAACAGCTCCACGGTCAATTCCGGGTCCTTGCAGACCCAATCCGGCAGGTTTTCCCGCAGTTGGGCTTCGAGGCGCCGCAGGTCGCTCGCCAGGTCGGCGTAGTCCTCGCTGAAACGGTAATCGGCGAAGATACCCGCGAGCATCCGGTCCAGTTGCCCCACGGGCTTGTAGGTACGAGTCTGCGCGGAGCGCGCCCGGCGCAGGCTTGGCCGGGTGGTGTGGATGAACATGGTGCCGTCGCTGATCAGGTCATGGCTGAACAGACCGCAGAAAATCGAGTTGTACCAGGTCTCGGACAGCTCATCGTCGAAACGCAGGTCGATCAGGCTGATATAGGCACTTTTCACCAGCGGCCAGCAGCCGACATCCATCAGCGCCTCGGCGTCGAAGGCCTTGCGCAGCCGGGCCACGGTTTCGAAGACTTTTTCTTCGTACAGATTGATCCGCGCCGCCGACGCCGCTTGCGCCTCCTGCCATCGGGCCTGCTCGAAGCGGGCACGGGCACCGTCGGTAATCTGCCGGAAATGCTCGCGATAATCGTCGAAGCCGTCGAGAATCGAGCGGGCGATAGCGCTGGCGGGCCATGGCTGCGGCATAGGGAAAACCTCGGCGGGGCGTCTTGTTGTGAGCGGCTGAGCTTAGAGGCCAATCACGCGGCAACGCAACCATTGCCATCGGTCCCAGGGAGGGCGACACTTGCCGGCCAACCATGGAAGGAATTCCCCGTGAACCTCGTCGATCTCCTGCGTCTGCTGTCCCTGGCCGCCATCTGGGGGGCGAGCTTCCTGTTCATGCGCATTATCGCGCCCGTCATCGGCACGATCCCCACCGCTTTTTTTCGGGTCTCCATCGCCTTCGTCGGATTGGTGGTGATCCTGGCACTGATGCGGGTCGACTGGAATTTCCGCGGCAAGCTGAAAGTCGTGATGGGGCTGGGCCTGATCAATTCGGGCATTCCGGCGACCTTCTACTCCCTGGCGGCCCAGACCCTTCCGGCCGGTTACTCGGCGATTTTCAATGCCACGACGCCCCTGATGGGGGTGTTGATCGGCGGGCTGTTCTTCAGCGAGCAGCTCACGATGGCCAAGGTCAGCGGGGTGTTCCTGGGACTGCTCGGCGTCGGCATCCTGACCCGCGCCGGCCCGGTGGCCTTCGACCTGCAGTTGCTGATGGGCGCCCTCGCCTGCCTGATGGCCACCACCTGTTATGGCTTTGCCGGATTCCTCACGCGGCGCTGGCTCGATCATCAAGGCGGGCTGGACAGTCGTCTTTCCGCCCTGGGCAGCATGTTCGGGGCCACGGTGTTCCTCCTGCCGCTGTTCGGCTACAGCGTCATCAGCCACCCTCCGGCCAGTTGGGGCGGCTGGAGCGTCTGGCTGTCATTGCTGGGGTTGGGCCTGGTGTGCACCGCGCTGGCGTACATCCTTTATTTCCGGCTGATCAGTTCCATCGGGCCGGTCAAGTCGATGACCGTCACCTTCCTGATCCCGCCTTTCGGCGTGCTGTGGGGGGCGTTGTTGCTGGATGAGCCGCTGGGGATGGCGCACCTGTATGGCGGGGTGCTGATTGCGGCAGCGTTGTGGCTGGTGTTGAAACCGGCGGCGCAGAAGCCGGTCGAGGTGTCCGCCCGATAGTGCATCGGCGCTTTGAGCCTGTCATCGCGGGCAAGCCTTGCTCCCACAGGTTATGCGACGTCCTGTGGGAGCTTGGCTTGCCCGCGATGGAGGTACTGCAGTCACTGAGCCGCTAACGGCTAGCGGCGTTTACGAAACACAAACACCAGCCCGACGATGATCAGCACCATGCCCAGCAAGCTCAACAGCGCCAGCCGGTTGCCGAACACCAGATAATCCATGACGGCCGTCACCGCCGGCACCAGATAGAACAGGCTGGTGACATTCACCAGATTGCCCCGTGCAATCAACCGGTACAGCAGTAGGGTCGCCAGCACCGATACCACCAGCCCCATCCATAACACCGGCACGATGAAGCCCGCGTTGCTTTCGAAATGGAACGGCTGGAACGGTACGAACACCGCGCACAGCAAAAGCCCGGCCAGGTACTGCACCGGCAGCGTGCCGAGGGGATTATCGGTAATGCGTTTCTGCATGATCGAGCCCGTGGTCATGGACACCAGCGCCAACAAGCCGCACAGCATCCCGGTCAAGGACATCCCGGCCAACCCGATGCCCTGGTACACCACCATGACCAAGCCGACCAACCCAAGCGCCAGGCCGAACAGACGCTGCCCGGAACGCTGCCGTTCCACGAGTACCACGGTGAGAATCGGTTGTACGCCCATCAGGGTTGCCATCACGCCGGGCGTCACGTTCATTTGCAGGGCCAGCAGATAAAAAATCTGATAGGCCCCCAGCAGCACCAATCCGGTGGTCGCGGCAAAGATCATCGGCTTGCCGGCCTTGGGCAGCTTGAACTTGAACACCGGGATCAACAACACCAATGCACACAGTGCGATGGCAAACCGGATCAGCAGAAAAGCAAAAGCTGAAGCGTGGGCCAGGCCCAGTTTGGAAAAAATTGCCCCGCTGCTCCACAGCAGGACGAACAGGCTCGTGGAAGCCGCCGCCAATAAGGCGTTCTTGGATAGGGAAAACATGGATACCACCTGTAGTCAGGCAAAAGCCAACTCAGCCGAGGCTGAAGTCCAGTAGTTTTTTTCAGGCGGGCACAGGGGATGGCAACTGTTGCCGATCAGCCCTGTATGCCAACACCCGGCGGTGATACGACGGCGTATACCGGTGGGCTACTGACAGGTGGGTATTGACCGATCTGCACAGGCTGCTGATCCCCGCACGGCACGACGCCAGCGTTGAACGCTGGAACCACAACCGCGATGACAGGGGATACAGGCATGAGCCGATCTCTTTGGGGAGGTGGGTTCGAAAACCCGACGAGCGCCGACTATAACCAGCGCCCGATGTATTGCGCAACAGTCAACCGAACAACCAATAGCCAAGCGCCGTGAGCACCAGCACCGCCAGTACCGGCCGCATCACCCGGTACACCTTGGGATACTTGCGTTTCCATTGCTTGACCCGACCGCTGATACCGTCGCTGAACGACTTGCTCCAGGCATAGGCCTGGTTGATGCCGCCGACGCGTTCGTCATCCAGGTTCTGCGGCGCGGTAGCGCGACCAAGCATACCGCTGACGGCGCGATTGAGACGGGTCATCAACCGGTTGCTCAAGGGCCGCTCGACGTCGCAGAACAGGATCACCCGGGTCTGGGGTGTTTCATTCTTGACCCAATGCACATAGGTCTCATCGAACATCACGTCTTCGCCGTCGCGCCACGCATAGATCTGGCCATCGACGAAGATCCGGCAATCGTCGGAGTTGGGCGTGGAAAGCCCCAGGTGGTAGCGCAACGAGCCGGCGAACGGATCGCGGTGCGGGTTCAAATGGCTGTCACCCGGCAACAGTGCGAACATCGCGCCGCGGACATTGGGAATCCGGTTGACCAGCTCGACGGTCCTTGGGCACAGCACTTCGGCCGACGGCAGCGGTTTGTCGTACCACTTGAGGTAGAAACGCTTCCAGCCCTTCTTGAAGAACGAACCGAAGCCGGCGTCGTTGTTCTTTTCGGCTGCCCGGATATAACCCTCGTCGAACAGGTGCATTGCCTCCTCACGGATGACCTGCCAATTGTCCTTGAGCACATCCAGTTCGGGAAACTTGCTGCGGTCCAGGTACGGCCGGGAGGGTACGCCGGAGAACAGGTACATCAGGGCGTTATAGGGAGCGAACAGCGCCGAATGGTTGACGAACTGGCGCAACACCGGCAAACGCGCCTTGCCGCGCAGGTGCACGTAAAGGGTACTGCCCAGGAACAGCAGCAGTACCGACGCCTTGGCGACAAACGAAACGGTCATTTATAACTCCTTGTCAAGAAACAACAGGGCAACGTCAACAGCCCGACGTGGCCGTGGGCCATGCTAAATGCTCATGGCCCGGGTAAAAATCGTCTGATGCAATATTCACTGTTGTGCAGGACGTAATAAACCTGACAGACGTCACCTGAACCCTGGCTGACGCCAGTCAAAACACCTTTAGTCCTGCTGAAGGCTTCTGTGGCGAGGGGATTTATCCCCTCGCCACAGAAACTGTCCTGCCACCGGGTTACTGCTGGTTTTCCTGCTCGGTAAACAAATCACTGAACAGCATGCTCGACAAGTACCGCTCGCCCGAATCCGGCAGGACCACCACGATCGTCTTGCCCTGCATCTCCGGTTTTTCCGCCAGGCGCGCGGCCACGGCCATCGCCGCGCCACAGGAGATGCCACAGAGAATGCCCTCCTCCTGCATCAACCGCAGAGCCATGGCCTTGGATTCGTCGTCCGTGACCCGCTCAACCTGATCGACCATCGACAGGTCCAGGTTCTTCGGGATGAATCCAGCGCCAAGTCCCTGGATCTTGTGGGGGCTGGGCTTGATTTCCTGGCCCGCGAGCGCCTGGGTGATCACCGGCGAACTCTCGGGCTCCACCGCCACCGACAGGATCGGCTTGCCACAAGTGTTCTTGATATAACGGGAAACCCCGGTAATGGTGCCACCAGTGCCCACGCCCGCCACCAGCACGTCCACCGCGCCGTCGGTGTCGTTCCAGATTTCCGGACCGGTGGTTTTTTCGTGGATCGCCGGGTTCGCCGGGTTATCGAACTGCTGCGGCATGAAGTAGCTGGACGGGTCGCTGGCAGCAATCTCGGCGGCTTTGTCGATGGCCCCCTTCATGCCCTTGGCCGGCTCGGTCAGCACCAGCTCGGCGCCGAGGGCCTTGAGGACCTTGCGCCGTTCGATGCTCATGGAGGCCGGCATGGTCAGCATCAGCTTGTAGCCACGAGCGGCGGCGACGAACGCCAGGCCGATTCCGGTATTGCCCGAGGTCGGCTCGACGATGGTCATGCCCGGCTTGAGCCTGCCGGTGCTTTCAGCGTCCCAGATCATGTTCGCGCCGATCCGGCACTTGACCGAATACCCCGGGTTGCGCCCTTCGATCTTGGCCAGGATGGTTACGCCCCGCGGGGCAATCCGATTGATCTGCACCAGTGGCGTATTGCCGATGGAATGGGCGTTGTCAGCGTAGATACGGCTCATGACGAGGTCCTTAGTGAGGCGTGAATACAAGCGCCTAAAGGTATGCCTGTTGCCCAAGGGCGTCCAGTTGCACCGAACGTTCGCGATGCCGCAACGGTCAATGGTTTTAATATCGCCGGAGACCTAATGACATGAAGCGTCGATACAGCTGGCCACTGTGGACCCTCGCGGCCATCGTTGCGGTGCTGGTGGCCTTGCATTTCACGTTGCCTTACCTCGTGCGCAATTACTTGAACGACAAACTGGCCGACATGGGCGACTACCGCGGCCAGGTCATTGATGTGGACCTGGCGCTCTGGCGCGGGGCCTATCGGATCAACGGCCTGAAAATCGTCAAGGTCGACGGCAAAGTCCCGGTACCGTTCGTCGACGCGCCGCTGGTCGACCTGTCGGTCAGTTGGCACTCGCTGTGGTACGACCACGCGGTGGTGGCCGAGGCGGAGTTCGCCCGGCCCGAAGTGAACTTCGTCGATGGCGGCGGCAACCGGCAGAACTCCCAGACCGGCCAGGGCACCAACTGGCGCGAGCAACTGAGCAAACTGCTGCCCATTACGTTCAACGAAGTGCGAATCAGGGACGGCAAGGTGACCTTTCGCAACTTCAATTCCAAGCCGCCGGTCAACTTGCGGGCTACCGAGGTCAACGCCAGCTTCTATAACCTGACCAACGTGGTCGACACCGAAGGCAAGCGCGACGCCCGCTTCGAGGGCAAGGCCCTGGTGGCCGAACACGCACCGCTGGAGGTGCAAGCCACCTTTGACCCACTGAGCAAGTTCGAGGATTTCGATTTCCGCCTGCGGGCCAGGAACATCGAACTCAAGCGTCTGAACGACTTCGCCGCAGCCTATGGCAAGTTCGACTTCAACGCCGGCCATGGTGACCTGGTGATCGAAGCAGAGGCGAACAACGCCAAACTCACCGGCTATATCAAACCTTTGTTGCGAGATGTGGATGTATTCGATTGGCAGCAGGATGTGGAAAACGAGAAAAAGAACATTTTCCGCTCGGTCTGGGAAGCGCTGGTCGGCGCTGGCGAAACGGCCTTGAAGAACCAGCGCAAGAACCAGTTCGCTACGCGGGTTGAACTCAGCGGCAATGTCCATCAACAAGACATCAGCGCCTTCGAAGCCTTCCTGCAGATCCTGCGCAACGGTTTCGTCGAGGCCTTCAACGCGCGCTACGAACAGCCACCGCCGTCGAAGGACTAGTGGCCCGTACAACTGATTCGAGTACTCAATTAGCCACACAAGCCCTTACGGTTTGCGGGTGACGGTATAGCGGCCGGGCGGCTCTGCCGCCACTGCACCTGCTCCACGCTGCAGCGAGTCCCAGCCCAGGCACGCCAGGGCCAGAGAGCGCGGAACAGCCTCGCGTCCGCTGCTGTACCGGCTGATGCTGCGAGCGCTGACACCCAACGCTTCAGCTGCTTTGTTCAACGGCAGACCAGTGCGGGCGCGCCACTCAATGAAGATACGGGTATTTTCGTCCTCGGCGTTTTGCGCCAGCGCGTCAAGGTACAAGGTATCGGCGCCGATCTGGATATCCAGCGAGGGCCATTCCACGCTCCAGCCATCGTCGCCCAGGGTCGCGCCTGCAAACGCACCCTCCTCGAGCAAAGGCCGCAACCCCGGGTAACGTTGCACATCGCTGCTCAAGTCGAGCATCAGCTTTTGCCCGTCGATGAACGCCAGCTCCAGGCTGAGTGGCAACACGGCTTGTACGGCCAACAGCCTGGGCCGCTTCATGGATAACATCGTTTCCAATCCTCCAGCAGTTGCGCCTGGTGAGTCCTGACCCAGTCCAGTGCTTCCTTGATGATCAACGGCGGCGCCCGGCCCATCATGACTTCGACGGTTTCCAAGCTCAGCATCACGTCCAGCCCGCCACCGGTGAGATGGACATGGGGCGGTGGATGGTCCCGTTCGCGCAGTTGAATGCGGTACCTGTTCTTGAATCGATATTTAGTAGACATGCCTCAAACATATCGCCAAATTGGCGATATACAATACTGGCAAGCGGCCGAGACTGAGTCAACATGTGACGCCCCATTCAGAGACTGAATACAGCGTCTGCGTTCACAGTCGGCGGGACGTCGCGTTATAGTCGGGCACGCCATTTATTTCGCGCGCCCCGCCTCGCCGGGCCAGCGACACGCTCGAGGAAACTGCAGATGAAGTTCGAAGGCACCAGCGCCTACGTGGCCACCGATGACCTGAAGCTGGCCGTGAACGCCGCCATCACCCTGGAGCGGCCATTACTGGTCAAGGGCGAACCGGGTACCGGCAAGACCATGCTGGCCGAACAACTGGCGGAGTCCTTCGGCGCGCGCCTGATCACCTGGCACATCAAGTCCACCACCAAGGCCCACCAGGGCCTGTACGAGTACGACGCGGTCAGCCGCCTGCGGGACTCGCAACTGGGCGTGGACAAGGTCCATGACGTACGCAACTACCTGAAGAAGGGCAAGCTTTGGGAGGCTTTCGAGTCCGAGGAACGGGTCATCCTGCTGATCGACGAGATCGACAAGGCCGACATCGAGTTTCCCAACGACCTGCTGCAGGAACTCGACAAGATGGAGTTCTACGTCTACGAGACCGATGAAACCATCAAGGCCAAGCAGCGCCCGATCATCATCATTACCTCCAACAATGAAAAAGAGCTGCCGGATGCGTTCCTGCGCCGCTGTTTCTTCCACTACATAGCCTTCCCGGACCGCGTCACCCTGCAGAAAATCGTCGATGTGCACTACCCGGACATCAAGAAAGACCTGGTCAGCGAAGCGCTGGACGTGTTCTTCGACGTGCGCAAAGTACCGGGCTTGAAGAAGAAACCCTCCACTTCCGAGCTGGTGGACTGGCTCAAGCTGCTGATGGCCGACAACATCGGCGAAGCGGTGCTGCGCGAGCGCGATCCGACCAAGGCCATCCCACCGCTGGCCGGTGCCCTGGTCAAGAACGAACAGGACGTGCAGTTGCTCGAGCGTCTGGCGTTCATGAGCCGTCGCGGCACGCGTTGAGCCCTCTTCGTCAACAAGCGCGAGGGCAACTGCCATGCTGCTGAACCTGTTCAATGAGATGCGCGCCGCCAAGGTGCCCGTGTCGGTGCGTGAGCTGCTGGACCTGATCAACGCGCTGAAACAGCGGGTGATCTTTGCCGACATGGACGAATTCTATTATTTGTCCCGGGCGATCCTGGTGAAGGACGAGCGCCATTTCGACAAGTTCGACCGGGCGTTCGCCGCTTACTTCAACGGCCTGGAAAAACTCGACGACCATCTCCAGGCACTGATTCCCGAAGACTGGTTGCGCAAGGAATTCGAGCGCTCGCTGACCGATGAGGAGCGGGCGCAGATCCAGTCTCTGGGTGGCCTGGACAAGCTGATCGAGGAATTCAAGAAGCGCCTGGAAGAACAGAAGGAGCGCCATGCCGGTGGCAACAAGTGGATCGGCACCGGCGGCACCAGCCCGTTCGGCTCCGGCGGCTTCAACCCCGAAGGCATCCGCGTCGGCGACGCCGGCAAACGCCAGGGCAAGGCCGTGAAGGTCTGGGACCAGCGCGAGTACAAGAACCTCGACGACCAGGTGGAACTGGGCACCCGCAACATCAAGATCGCCCTGCGCCGCCTGCGCAAGTTCGCCCGCCAGGGCGCGGCCGAAGAGCTCGACATCGATGGCACCATCGACCACACCGCCCGGGACGCCGGCCTGCTGAACATCCAGATGCGCCCCGAGCGACGCAACACCGTCAAGCTGTTGCTGCTGTTCGACATCGGCGGCTCGATGGACGCCCACGTGAAAATCTGCGAAGAACTGTTCTCGGCCTGCAAGACCGAGTTCAAGCACCTGGAGTACTTCTACTTCCACAACTTCGTGTACGAGTCGGTGTGGAAAAACAACCTGCGCCGCACCTCGGAACGCACCTCGACCCAGGACCTGCTGCACAAGTACGGCGCCGATTACAAAGTGATCTTCATCGGCGATGCCGCCATGGCGCCCTATGAAATCACCCAGGCCGGCGGCAGCGTCGAACACTGGAATGAGGAAGCGGGCTACGTGTGGATGCAGCGTTTCATGGAGAAATACAAGAAACTCATCTGGATCAACCCTTACCCGAAGGACACCTGGGGCTACACCGCCTCGACTAACATCGTGCGGGAGCTGGTGGAAGACCGGATGTACCCGCTGACCCTGCGGGGGTTGGAGGAAGGGATGCGGTTTCTTTCCAAGTAAGATTTTTTACCGCCTGACAGGGCCTCATCGCGAGCAGGCTCGCTCCCACATTTGGAATACGTTCTCTGTGGGAGCGAGCCTGCTCGCGATGCTTTCAGCGGTCCATGAATCCGCGCAAGCACTCCACCTGCTGTCGATGCGCAACCTCCTGCACCACCGGCCGCAACCGCACCTGCGTCCCTGGCAGGCATTGCGCCAGCCGCGCCAGGGCCAGTGGCGTCAAGGCGCCAAGGCGGGGGTAGCCGCCAATGGTCTGCCGGTCGTTGAGCAGCACGATCGGCTGGCCATCCGGCGGTACCTGCACGGCTCCCAGGGGAATGCCTTCGGAAATCATCGCAGGGCCCTGGTATTCCAGGCCGGCGCCCAGCAAGCGGATGCCCATGCGGTCGGCGCGGCTGTCCAGTGTCCAAGGCGTGTTGAACGCATCGAACAGGCTCCGTCCGCTGAACGCGCCATTCTGCGCCCCCAGAATCAGGTCCAGCGGCTGGGCCTGCTGGAAATCCGGAATCAGCCTGCCCGGCATCGGCCGAGGCGTGACCGGGCCTGAATAGCTCAAGTGCTCGCCACGGCCCAACGCGCGCCCCAGCCCATCCAGGCCACCGAGCTCTTCACGCACCACCGTCGACCGGCTGCCCAGCACCGCCGGCGCATCGAAGCCACCGGGGGCCGCGAGGTACGCCCGGGCACCGAGCACAGGTTGGGTCAACGCCAGGGTCTGGCCCTTGCGCAAACTGAAATAGCGCCACGCTGCCACGGCCTGGCCGTCCAGCCGTGCCCCGAGGTCAGCCCCGGCCAGCGCCAGTACACAATCCTCTTCGGCCACCACTGTGAAGCCGCCGAGGGTGATTTCCACCACAGTCGCGCCCAGGGCATTGCCCAGCATCCAGTTGGCCCAGGCCATCGACAGCCAGTCCGCCGCGCCGCCCTGGGTCACGCCCAGATGCCTGACGCCGAAACGGCCGCCGTCCTGCAACAGGCACAGCGGTGTGCTGGCCTCGATCAACAAACGGCTCATGCCAGGGCCTCCTGCGGTGTGTCGTCGCCACCCAATGCGATGAATTCGGCGTGGTCCACGGCGACAAAGCGCACCGTGTCGCCGGGTTGCATCAGGCTGTAGCCGTCACGCTCACGATCGAACAGTTTGGCCGGGGTACGACCGACCAGGTTCCAGCCACCGGGCGACACCAGCGGATACGCCGCGGTCTGGCGCTCGGCGATGCCGACGCTGCCCGCCGCCACCCGCTTGCGCGGCGTGTCGAGGCGCGGCGCGGCCAGTACTTCGTCCACCAACCCCATGAAGGCAAATCCGGGCGCAAAGCCCAGGGCAAACACCTGGTATTCGTGCTCGCTGTGGCGACGGATCACCTGCTCCACCGTCAACCCGCTGCGACTCGACAACAGGTTCAGTTCGGGTCCGACACTGAGGTCGTACCACACCGGCAGCACATGGCACTGGCCGACCGAGCGGGCGTCGGGGGAGAGATTGTTCAGCGCCTCGTTGACCAGATCCCGAGCCTGTGCCGGGTTCAGCGCCAGCATGTCGTAATGCACCATCAGCGTGGTGTAGGACGGCACCAGGTCGATCAGGTACTCGGCGAACACCTCGCGCAGACGCCCACTGGCAGCAAGCATCCACGGCATGTGGGTCTCGGCGATCTCATCGAACAGGCGCACCATCAGGCAGTCCACCGCCACCACTTCCACCCGTGGTTTCATGATGCACGCTGCCCGTCCAGCGCTTCACGGATGCGTTGCACCGCCGCCACGGAGCTGGCGTTGTCACCGTGCACACACAAGGTATTGGCATGCAGGAGCAACGCGCTGCCATCGCTGGCGGTCAGCGAGTCGCCGCGGGCGATGGTCAGGGCCTGCCCGATGATGACCTCGGCATCGTGATGCACCGCGCCCGGCAACTGGCGCGAAACCAGGTGGCCGGCGCTGTCGTAGGCACGGTCGGCGAAGGCTTCGAACCACAACGTCAGGCCATACTCGTCACCCAGGGCCTGGGCGGCGCTGTTGTCCCGGGTTGCCATCAGCATCAGCGGCAACTGCGGGTCGTAGGCCGCGACGGCCTGGATCACGGCACGCAGTTGCGCCGGATTGGCCATCATGTCGTTGTACATCGCGCCATGGGGTTTGACGTAGCTGACCCGCCCGCCCTGGGCCCGGCAGATGCCGTCAAGGGCACCGATCTGGTAATGCAGCAGGTCCTGCAGTTCCTGGGCGGTATAGGCCATGGAGCGGCGGCCGAAACCCGCCAGGTCCTGATAGGCCGGGTGTGCGCCGATTTGTACGCCATGGCTCAGGGCCAGGCTGACGGTCTTGCGCATGATGCTCGGGTCACCGGCATGAAAACCGCAGGCGATGTTGGCGCAATCGATGAAGGGCATCACCTCGGCGTCCAGACCCATGGTCCAGTTGCCGAAGCTTTCGCCGATGTCGCAGTTCAATAGCAGGCGGTTCACTGTGAACGCTCCTGTAGGTTGTTTCTTTTCTGGCCGTGGGGCATGTGCCCCACAGGTTATCAGTTACTCGGCATCCAACTGTTTGCCCTGGGTTTCCGGCAGGCTGAGCGCCGCCAGGATCACCACGCCGTAGGACACGGCCGCGAACGCCCCGATGCCGACACTCAAGGGCACCTTCTGGCTCAGCAGGCCGATCAGTAGCGGAAACAGCGCCGCCAGTGCCCGACCGATGTTGTAGCAGAAACCCTGGCCCGAGCCGCGGATGCGGGTCGGAAACAGCTCGGTAAGGAACGAGCCCATGCCGCTGAATATCCCCGACGCAAAGAATCCCAGGGGGAAGCCCAGCCAGAGCATCACGTTATTGCTCACCGGCATCTGGGTGTACAGCAGCACGATGACGAACGAACCGACGGCGAACAGGACAAAGTTCTTCTTGCGGCCCAGGATGTCGGTCAAATAGGCGCTGATGACGTAACCCACGTAGGAACCGGCGATCACCATCGCCAGGTAGCCACCGGTACTCAGAACGCTCAAGCCACGTTCATTCTTCAGGAAGGTCGGCAACCAGGAGGTGATGGCGTAGTAGCCACCCAGCGCACCGGTGGTCAGCAACGAAGCGCGAATCGTGGTGAAGAGGATGCCGGGGGCGAAAATCTCGTAGAACTTCGCCGGATTGCTCGGTTCCTCACGGGCCTTGGTCTGGTTATAGATCTCCGGGTCCTTGACCAGTCGCCGGACGAAAATCACGAATATCGCCGGGACCAGGCCAAGCATGAACAGGGCGCGCCAGGCGTCTTCCGGCGCCAACACCGAAAACAGCAGCGCATACAGAATCGCTGTCATGCCCCAACCCAGCGCCCAGCCCGCCTGCACCATGCCAACCGCCTTGCCGCGGTCCTTGGCGCGGATCACCTCGCCCATCAGCACCGCGCCGGCGGTCCATTCGCCACCGAAGCCGAAGCCCATCAGGGTACGGGCGATCAGCAGCTGTTCATAACTCTGGGCCAGGCCACACAGGAAGGTGAAGAAAGCGAACCACAGCACCGTCAGTTGCAGGGTACGGACCCGGCCGATGCGGTCCGAGAGAATACCGGCCACCCAGCCGCCGATGGCCGAGGCGATCAGGGTGCTGGTGTGGATCAGCCCTGCTTGCCCGGTGGTGATGCCCCACATCGCGATCAGGGTCGGCACCACGAAACTGAGCATCTGCGTATCCATGCCGTCCAGGGCATAACCGATCTTGCAGCTCCAGAAGGTGCGGCGTTCCTGCTGATTGATGTTGCGGTACCAGCCGAACGGACCGGAACGGGCCTGGGGTTGGCGGACGCCGAGTGTGTCAGGGGCACTCATGGTGGTTCTCCACGGTTTTATTGTTATAAGCCTCGACGCTGGAAACGTAGAGACCGGTTGCGCCGATTCTTGGGCCCACGGCGCGGCGCGTCCAACGAATAAAATTGCGGACGGGTCATAAGAAAAAGTTGATTGGGTGGGAAACGGGGTGCTTGGCTACTCACCATTAGTGGCGAGGGGATTCATCCCCGCTGGGCTGCGAAGCAGCCCCAAAAAACATCGCCCCAGTGGTGTGTCAGACAGATCCAATGGGGCTGCTTCGCAGCCCAGCGGGGATGAATCCCCTCGCCACAGAAAAGCTCTATTTGGGTTGGGTCAAAGCCCGCGCAAATCCCGCTCTTCAATCGGCCGGCTCTGGCGCAGGCGCTTGCCACCCAGTACCACCCAGTCGATCAGGCGGAACAGGCATTCCAGGCCGAACGACAGCAGCATGGCGCCGCTGATGCCCCAGATCATCGCTTCGGGGGTCAGCAGGATCTGGTAACTGTAGCCATTCCAGGTTTCCTTGCGGATGTCCGGATCGGCGGCCAGCGCCACTTGCAGCAGACGGATATACCACGGGCCTTGCATCGCCTGGTATTGCTTGTCCAACGCCTGCTGGCGCACCAGCAGGGTGTTCAGGCTGTCGGCATCGCTGCGAAAGATCGGGTCCTCGCTGGCACGGTAATGCGCCACCAAGGCCTGCATGTCACCTTTGAAAAACTGGTTGGCGGTGCCCTGAAACCCTTGCAGGCCCTTCTGGGCCTCGATCAGGTGCGCTTCGACCCGCTTGGCGTAATCGCTGATGAAACCCGGCACCTGGACCCCGATCAGCAGGCCCACTGCAAACAACACCAGCCGTAGATAACTGAGCAACATAACGTGACGTCCTTATTCGGTGCGGCCATGGCTGACGCATTCGCCGCGTCGCCACAGGCTCCATTGGCCCGGTTCGTAGCGGGTCCAGGTTTCGTTTTCGGTCAAGGGTTCGGTGGCGATCACCGTGACCACGTCGTTGGGCGTGGTTTCGGCCTGGAAATCCACGATCACATCCACATCCTTGAGCCGCGCCGGGCCAAACGGCGCGCGACGGGTGATCTGGGCCAGTTTGGTCGAGCAATAGCAGAACAGCCAGTCGCCGTCGCTGAGCAGGCAATTGAACACGCCCTTGCTGCGGTATTCGGAGCAGGCCTGGATCAGCGACGGCAGCAGTAACTCCACCTCCACCGGCTCCGGAAAAGCCTGGCGCACGCGGTTGAGCAGGTCGCAGAACGCCGCTTCGCTGTCGGTATCGCCCACCGGGCGGTAGAAACTCACCGCTGGCTGGAAACCGGCGAGCTGGCCGTTATGGGCAAAACACCAGTTCCGTCCCCACAACTCGCGCACGAACGGGTGGGTGTTGGACAGGCAGACCTTGCCGACATTGGCCTGGCGGATATGCCCGATCACCACTTCGCTCTTGATCGGATAGCGCTGCACCAGGTTCGCCACTTCCGACTCGCTGCTGGCCGCGGGGTCCTGGAACAGGCGCAGGCCACGGCCCTCATAGAATGCGATGCCCCAACCGTCCCGGTGCGGCCCGGTCTTGCCGCCGCGCTGCATCAACCCGGTGAAGCTGAACACGATGTCGGTCGGCACATTGGCACTCATGCCCAGTAGCTCACACATGCTCGGACTCTCGCTTGAAGGGGACAGGCCGGGTTACAGACGCGGCTCGATACGCGAACGCTGGGGATTGCTCGGCACCGGCGGGCGACCGTAACGGTCATCGCCGGCCACGCCGAACGGCGGCTCGTCATCCTCCGCATCGGCCGCGGCAGCTGCAGCTTTCGCGGCGGCGGCCCTTTCCTTGCGGGCGTTGGAAGCACGCTCGATGGGGAAACGGATCAATGCGAAGATCAAATAGACGCCAAAGGCGATCATGCCGTACATGAGCAGGTCAGACGCTGCCCGCCAGACGTTGTTGCCAACCTTGAACAGAATGTCCAGGGCGGCAATCGCCAGGGCCGGAGCGAACTTGTCCTTCACCGGGTCGACAATGGTGGGGCAGAACAGCAACACCGCCATCAGCAACCGCAGCGGCTCGCGCAACCAGCGCCACATCCAGCGGGTGATGCGCATCCATACCAGCAGGCAGCCCAGTGCGGCGAAGGCGTAGAGGCCCCAGGCGATCAGATAGTCGTTCTCGGTCATGGTGTCCATGGCAAGGCAGGCAAAGAGGCGCTTATAGTAACGGCTTTTCGCCCGTCAGGCTGCCCAGACGTGCGCCATGAATATGTTCGAGAGCCTTTCATGTCCTTATCCATCCCTGTTTCCAACGCCCCGGTAGCCCGCAAGGACCCCGGTGTCGACCCGTATGCCTGGCTGCAGGAACGCGACACCGACGCCGTGCTCGACTACCTCAAGGCCGAAAACCGCTTCCAGGAAGATCAGCTCGCCGATCAGGCCGAACTGCGCGAAACCCTGTTCCAGGAGATCAAGGGGCGGATCCTCGAGACCGATCTGTCCCTGCCCTCGCCCTGGGGTCCCTACCTGTACTACACCCGCACCACCGCCGGTGACGAATACCCGCGCCACTACCGCTGCCCGCGCCCGGCGGACGACAGCCTGACCGTGGACGAACACCACGAGCAATTGTTGCTGGACCCTAACGCGCTGGCAGGTGGCGGTTTCTTTTCTCTCGGCGCCTTCAGCATCAGCCCCGACCACCAACGCCTGGCCTACAGCCTGGACACCACGGGCGACGAGATCTACACGCTGTTCGTGAAAGAGCTGTCCAACGACAAGGTCAGCGAACTGTCCTTCGAAAACTGCGACGGCAGCATGACCTGGGCCAACGACAGCCTGACGCTGTTTTTCGGCGAACTGGACGAAACCCACCGTCCTCACAAACTCTGGCGCTATCGCCTTGATGGCACCGCCGCCGAAGAAGTGTTCCATGAACCGGACGGGCGCTTCTTCCTGCATTGCTACCGTTCGAGCTCCGAGCGGCAGTTGATCCTGTCTCTGGGCAGCAAGACCACCAGCGAAGTCTGGGTACTGGACGCCGCCCAACCCCAGCAGCCCTTCACCTGCCTGGCACCACGGGTGGAGCATCACGAATACGACGTCGACCACGGCCTGCTCGACGGTCAATGGACCTGGCTGATCCGCACCAACCGCGACGGCATCAATTTCGCGCTGTACCAGGCCCCCGATACGGGCGTGGCGCCGACCGAGGCCGACTGGCGGAACCTGATCCCCCACAGCGACACGGTGATGCTCGATGGCCTGAGCCTGAACGCTGGCGCCATGACGTTGAGCCTGCGGGAAGGTGGCCTGCCGATCATCGAGGTTCATCCACAAGGCTTGCCGGCCTTTCGCGTGCAACTGCCGGATGCCGCCTACAGCCTGCATGTGCAGAACAGCCTGGAGTTCGTCAGCGAGCGCATCCGCCTGCGCTATGAAGCCCTGAACCGTCCGGCGCAGATCCGTCAGTTGGACCTTGCCAGTGGCGCACAAGTGGTCCTCAAGCAAACCCCGGTGCTGGGTCCATTCGACGCCGATGCCTACGTCAGCCAGCGGCTGTGGGCTACGGCACCGGACGGCACCCAGGTACCCATCAGCCTGGTGGTCAAGCGCGAAGCCCTCGGCCAACCGGTGCCGCTGTATCTGTACGGCTACGGCGCCTATGGCGAAAGCCTCGATCCGTGGTTCTCCCACGCACGACTGAGCCTGCTTGACCGCGGCGTCGCCTTTGCCATCGCCCATGTGCGTGGCGGCGGCGAACTCGGCGAAGCCTGGTACCGCGCCGGCAAGCAGGAACACAAGCACAACACCTTCAGCGACTTCATCGCTTGCGCCGAGCATCTGATCGACAATGGGTTTACCACTGCCGACCAGCTGGCGATCAGCGGCGGCAGCGCAGGCGGCCTGTTGATCGGCGCGGTCCTCAATCAACGCCCGGAGCTGTTCAAGGTCGCGATTGCCGAAGTGCCGTTCGTCGATGTGCTCAACACCATGCTCGACCCGGACCTGCCACTGACCGTCACCGAATACGACGAATGGGGCAACCCGGAGGAGCCGGACGTCTATGATCGGATCAGGGCCTATGCGCCCTACGAAAACGTCCGCGCCCAGGCGTACCCGGCGCTGCTGGTCATCGCCGGCTACAACGACAGCCGCGTGCAGTACTGGGAAGCGGCCAAGTGGGTCGCGAAACTGCGCGCCACCAAGACCGATGACAACCCGTTGCTGCTCAAGACCGAACTGGGTGCCGGCCATGGTGGAATGAGCGGGCGCTACCAGGGATTGCGTGACGTAGCGCTCGAATATTCATTTGTGTTGAAGATTTGGGGCAAGGCTTGAGGAACTCTGGTTGAGGGCCGGGTCTTAGCTCCATGAGCAGGGCCCAGCCTTGGCACAATTCAGAACTGTGGGAGCGAGCCTGCTCGCGATAGCGGTCTGCTTTTCAACATTGAAGTCGACTGACGCTGTGCTATCGCGAGCAGGCTCACTCCCACAGTGATCATTCCCACTCTTGCAAAGAACACAAGAAGAAAGACCGTAAGCCATGCCAGAACCGACCTTACTGAACAACGAAATCCGCGACTGGCTGATGGACTGCGGCCTGTTCGATCAGTTGCTGCCCGTCGACTTCGCCGCCGCGTCGGGTTACTTCAGCATCAGCGCCATCGCCCAGGGCGAAGCGATTTTCCGCGAGGGCGATGCGGGCAGCTTCATGTGCATTATCCACACCGGCCAGGTAGCCGTGCAGAAGACCGGCCCCGACGGGCAACCGGTGACCATCGCCACCCTGCGCAGTGGCCGGGCGTTTGGTGAAATGGCCGTGCTGGACGGCGAGCGGCGTTCGGCCAGTTGCATCGCCGCCAGTGATTGCCAACTGCTGAACCTGGGCAAGGATTCCCTGGAAAAAATGCTCAACGATGCCCCCAAGGTCGCCGCAAAAATCATCCGCGCCCTCGCCGTCTCCCTGTCCAAGCGCCTGCGCATGGCCGATGGGCAGTTGCTGTCACAACAGGTCTAGCACCTGTGGGAGCGAGCCTGCTCGCGATAGCGCCGGATCAATCAATATCCATGTGACTGACCCACCGCTATCGCGAGCAGGCTCGCTCCCACAAGGGGGTCGTCATTCACATAGGCCATGGGATCAGCCCCCCGGCGACTTGACCTTGGGCGGCTTCACCTCCATCCCTGGTAATGGTTGATCCTGCGGCGGCCTGGGTATCTCGATCGGTGGCAGCAATGGCGGCCCGTCATTTCCGGAATCGGCCTTGGGCACGCTGCTGGGCGCGACCGGTGGGTAGGGCATCGGGGTGGCGGTACCAGGCGAACCAGGGACGCTGGGTGGGCTTACCGGAATCGTCGGCTGCTGGGCCTGTGCACAACTTATTGAGAGCGCCGCCAGGGCAATGGCCGTTAGAATGCTGCACTTCATCACTGGCTCCGTGGCTACTGTCATCTTCAGGCTAGACCCTACCGCAGCGGTCCGCCCTTCCTCATGAGATTTCCATGAAACGTTTCGTTCTGCTCGACACCACTCCCATCCCCGACAATGGCGGTGCCCTGTGCCTGTTCGAGTACGGCGAAGACTTCGTCATCAAGATCCAGGGCGGTGACGGCGGGCAGTTGATGAACACCCGCATGCACGGCTCCGAAGACGCCCTGGCGGAGATTCCCTGCCGCAAGGTCGCCGGCCGGCCGGGTTCGCGGGTGCTGATCGGCGGCCTCGGCATGGGGTTCACCCTCGCCTCGGCCCTCAAGCACCTGGGCAAGAACGCCGAAGTGGTGGTGGCCGAGTTGGTGCCCGGCGTGGTGGAGTGGAATCGTGGCCCCCTGGGCGAAAAGGCCGGGCGGCCGCTGGAGGATCCGCGCACGGTGATCCGCCTGGAAGATGTCGCCAAGGTGCTGCAAGCCGAGCCCCAGGGTTTCGACGCGATCATGCTGGATGTCGACAACGGCCCCGAAGGCCTGACCCAGAAAGCCAACAGTTGGCTGTATTCGGCCGGCGGCCTGGCCGCCTGCGCAAAGGCCCTGCGGCCCAAGGGGGTGCTGGCGGTCTGGTCGGCCAGCGCTGACCGGCAGTTTTCCGACAAACTGAAAAAGGCCGGCTTCAAGGCCGAAGAGGTGCAGGTGTTCGCCCACGGCAACAAAGGCACCCGCCACACCATCTGGATTGCCGAGAAGCTCAAGGGCTGAGCTAAACTTCGTTCAACCGTCATCAGTCTTATCTACAAAGGTGAACCCATGAGTTCGTCAACGCCTCCTTCCAATACCGCGAAGCTGGACCGCATCCTCGCCGACGCCCAGCGCGACCGGGAAATGGGTTACCGCGACAAAGCCCTGAAAATGTACCCCCACGTCTGTGGCCGCTGCGCCCGCGAGTTCTCCGGCAAGCGCCTGAGCGAACTGACCGTTCACCACCGCGACCACAACCACGACAACAACCCCCAGGACGGTTCCAACTGGGAACTGCTGTGCCTGTACTGCCACGACAACGAGCACTCGCGCTACACCGACCAGCAATACTTCGGCGACGGCTCCCTGAGCACTCCTAAAATCGCCAAGGCGACTCACAACCCGTTTGCCGCACTGGCTGGGTTGATGAAGAAAGACGAGTAGTCGGCAAGGCACTGAGCGCCTGCCAGGCCCTCATCGCGAGCAGGCTCGCTCCCACATTGGAATGCGGTCTCCTGTGGGAGCGAGCCTGCTCGCGATGGCGATGCTACTTTCACCGCCAATCTTGAAACTGACCACCCTCCCCCATTCCCCGTATAATCGCGCCTTTTCCCAAAGGCACCCCGCCCGTGGCCAACAAACGCTACAGCTGCATCGGTCTGTTCAACCCCAAATCACCGGAAAACGTCGGTTCGGTCATGCGCGCCGCCGGCTGCTACGGCGTGGCGTCAGTGTTCTACACCGGCAAGCGCTATGAACGGGCCGCCGACTTCGTCACCGACACCAAGAAGGTCCACTACGACATTCCGTTGATCGGCATCGACGACCTGAAGAAAATCCTGCCCCTGGGCTGTGTGCCGGTGGCCGTGGAGCTGGTGGAGGGCGCCCGCCCGCTGCCCGAATACACCCACCCGGACCGGGCGCTGTATATCTTCGGCCCCGAAGACGGCTCGCTGGACAAGGACATCCGGGACTGGTGCGAAGACGTGGTGTACATCCCCACCACTGGCTGCATGAACCTGGCGGCCACGGTCAACGTCGTGCTGTACGACCGCATGGCCAAAGGCAACAACACCCGCTCGGGGCCGCAATTCCGCTGATCGGTGGGAAATTCCATGGAACGACGGATTCGCTCCGGCAGTCAGTTTTATACCAATCCCCACACTGGAGACAGACCATGAGCGATAACAATCCGTTCGAGCCGATCGAGAGCACGCCATTCCAATCCCGCCCTGCACAAAACGTCCACGGCTGGGAACGCGCGGGCTCCCTGGCGGGCGGCGTACTGATGATGGGCAAGGGTTTGCGGCGTGGCGGCATCATTGGTCTGGCGCAACTGGCCATCGGCGGCATGGCGCTGGCGCGGGGCATCACCGGGCACTGCTCGGCCAAGACGCTGCTGGAGAAAAGCCGTCAGAACCTGAGCAGCGCCCGTGCCCGTATCGAACAGGCCGGCGATGAACTGGTCCGCATGAAGGCCAACGCCGAGGCGGCAACCGGTACGGCTACGGTAACGGGGAATGATTCGTTGGATTCACCGAAGGCCGGGCTTTGAGCTTGTAGCGCAGCTAAAGACCAATCGCGGGCAAGCCTTGCTCCCACAGGAATCCCGGTGTCTGTGGGAGCAAAGCTTGCCCTGATGCCAGTCAGGTAAACCTGTGGGAGCAAAGCTTGCTCGCGATGGCGGTATTACTGGAGTAACCGACTATCCAGTACCGTAGAAGCCCCACCCAGAATGCTCTCGCTGAGCTGCACGAACTCCCGGGTATCGACCGTTTCCAGGCGCATCGCGGCCTGCAGCACATCGTCGAGCGAGCGCTTGTTACGGGTTTTCAAACGAATTTCCCGATCCAGCTCCTGCAGCAATAGCACCGCCTTGGCCGTTATCGCGGAGCTTACCTGTTCGCCGCGCAAAGTCGTCACGCCCTGGCTGTCCCGCACTAGACGCTCGTTCAGGGTCTGGTAACGCTCGTCGCTCATGCCGCCGGCGCGGCGCAGCAGTTCGATGGCGTAGTACTCGGCCAGGCCTTCGCTGATCCAGTCGCTGCGCTCACGGTCGTGGACACGAGCGAGGGTCTGCACCAGTTCCCGCAGCAACGGGCTGGTGCCCCGCTCGCTGACCAGCGGCGGACGGCTGTGCAGGTAAATCGACTCATGGCCAGCCTGGGCACCACGCCACATCGGATCCTGGGCACCGACAATCAGCAGTTTCGTGGGGTGGCGCGGTATCAGCGCCTGCACCTGCGGCCAGACGAAGGTCAGCAACGTCAGCACGTCCATCCGGCGCATGCCCTGACCCAGGGGCGAGGCCACGGTAACTTCGGTTTCACCCAGGCGCGTGCGACGGCTGCCCAGCTTGCCGGCCAGCATCCAGCCCGTGGGACGGTCGAACAGGCGTGAGGGGTTGTCGACGCGAAAACGTTGCTTGCCGATCCGTGGCCAGGGCGTTTCGATGCTTTTCCAGCCGGCGGGCAATTCAACGTCCAGGCGCGCCACCAGTTCGATGCCGTCCTGCTGGTCGAGCCGGGCCGACGGCACCAGGTTATCGCCGCGCAGCAAGGCCCAAGCAGGCGTCATGCGGGTTTCGAAGGAGCCATTCTTGCGCCCATGACTGATGCGCACCCGGTAGGTCAGGCTGGCCTTGTCGGCGCTCGGGCGCCAGAGGCCGCGCGCGGTTTTACCCGGCATCAGTCGCCATTGACCGTCCGCCTTGAAATCGCTGTAGCGGCTGCCGTCGCCGAGGTCGAAATCCAGGCTGCGCACCGCCGAGCCACGGGCCAGGGTCAAGCGCACTTCGGCCTGATCGCTCTGTGGCAACAGGTGCACGTGGTAATCCAGATCGACTTTCTGCGCCGCCCATAGCGGACCGCACACCGCCAGCAGCCCGCCGGTCGCCAGCAGCCGTTTCCATTCTGCGCTCATGGGCTCTCCCCAACGCCTGACGATTCAGCCGGCGCGAAAAATCAGATGATCTTCCCAATCGTCTTCGGGCACGCTGCCTTCGGCCAGCATCCGCCCGGATTGGGAAATGCGCTCGTGGTGCACGGCATCACGATCACCACAGACCAGATGGTGCCACAGCGGCAGGTCCTTACCCTCGCTGACCAGCCGGTAGGCGCAGGTCGGCGGCAACCATTTGAACTCATCGGCCTTGCCCGGCGTGAGCTGGATGCAATCGGGCACGGATTCGCGGCGGCGTGGGTAATCGGTGCACTGGCAGGTTTTCAGGTCCAGCAGTTTGCAGGCGATGCGGGTGTAGTAGACGCTGTTGTCGTCTTCGTCTTCGAGCTTTTGCAGGCAGCATAGGCCGCAGCCGTCGCACAGCGATTCCCATTCCTGAGAATCGAGTTGATCGAGGGTCTTGCGTATCCAGAAGGGTTCGACTTTGGCGGCCATGGCTCGAGCATCAACATCAGGTGGTGAAAAGGCCGACAGTCTAGTGCCGGGGCTGCTTGAGGCCAAGCGTTGGCGACTGTCGGTAAGTGCCAAGCACCTTTGTGGGAGCGAGCCCGCTCGCGATAGCGATGCAACAGCCGATATCAATGTTGATTGACACACCGCTATCGCGAGCAGGCTCGCTCCCACAGGGCTGATTGGGGGTCAATAGCCCCGGGCGAAATCCACTTCCCCGCGCAAGGCTTCGCCGGCCTGGTAGGCGCGCAGGTTATCCAGGAACAGCTGGGTCATCAGCGGCGGCGAGGTCGGTGCCGAACTGTGACCGGTCAGCAGCAAACCCCAGGCCGTCCAGAACGGATGACGCTGGGGCAGCGGTTCCTGGCGACAAACGTCAATCACCGCACCAGCCAGATGCCCATCTTTCAAGGCTTGCACCAGGTCCGCGTCCACCACGGCCACGCCGCGTCCGGCATTGATGAACAATCCGGTGGGCTTGAATTGCTTGAACAGCGCCGCGTCGTACACGTCATGGGTCTGGGGCGTGTTGGGCAGCAGATTGATGACGTAATCCACTTCGCCGACCAGGCGCGGCAGTTCCTTCATCGCCCCGACCTCGACGAAAGGGGCCAGCTCCCGCGCCTCGCTGGCAATGCCATAGAGCTGCACGCCAAATGGCACGAGGAACTGCGCCACCCGTTGACCGATATCACCGGTCCCGACGATCAGCGCCTTGCGCCCCGCCAGGCCCTGCCCCTGGCGGTTGTCCCACTTGCGCTCGACCTGGCTGACCAGCCGCGCCAGCACCTCGCGCTCATGGCCAAGCATGTAGGTGAGCACGTACTCAGCCATCAACTGGCCAAAAATGCCTACCGCGCGGGTCAGCCGGTAGTCACGTGTCAGCCCCTCGGCCAACAGCGGCGTGATGCCCGCCCAGGTCGATTGCAGCCATTGGGGGCGATGGCCCTGACGCAACAAGGTAGCCAGCAGATCGGGCTGGCCTAGCCAGACCACGCAATCAGCGGCCAGCCGTGACAACTCAGCAGAGTCACCGCTGGTCAGCACTTCGATATCGGGCGCAGCCTGGCGCAACAGTTGGGCATATACCGCGTGGTCGTGTTCGGCAATCAGAACGCGCATGAATCAAACCTTTCAAAACAGTGCAGACGAACGCCGACAGAGTGTCGCTCCATCCATGCGGCGATCGTCAAAAAATTCCAGTGTATTTCAAGAGGCCCCAGGACGGTGCCTCAGTATCGATTCAGACCGGGTCGTTGCGTCGCAGCAACTCTTCAGGCAGATGCTCGATGTACTCATCTTCGGCCGGTGGCATCTGCAGGTGATAACCCTGGGTGTCGAGATTTTCCAGCACCTTGTTGATGTCCTCCCGGGACAACTGCCGCTCAGGGCTCAGAACCAGGTCGAAGGCATGGGTCGCCTTGCCAAAGGCCGCCATCAAGGGCTCAGGCACACGCGCCAAGGCATCGCTCTTGAGCACATACAGGTACATTTCGTTTTTCTTCGAGCTGCGATAAATGGAGCAAATACGTTTCAAGGCTGTTCTCCGGCAGTGGCCAGGCTGTCGAGCAGCGCCTGGCCCATCAGTTCGCGACGCCAGCCACGCAGCGAATCAGGCAATTGGTAAGGCCCCTCGGGAAAGCCGCTCTTGATCAGAGCTTCGAGGGTTTTCTTGCGCAGCATCAGTTCCGGGGCAATGCCCAGGCGTTCGGCTTCAGCCTGCCCCAGGGCCCGCAGACGCTTGACCAGCGCCGCGGCCTCGATGGGCAACGGCTCGGCCACGGCCGGCGGCCATTGTTCGGGCGGCACGCTGGCGGCGCGCTTGATCAGGTCCAGCAGAAACTCGCCGTCCTGGCGCACGGTGCGCGGGTGCATGTCTTCGATTTTCGCCAGGGCACCGAGGTTATCCGGCTGGGTACGGGCCAGGGGCCACAGCGAATGCTCGCGGATGATGCGGTTGCGCGGCAAGTCACGGGCCCGCGCCTCCCGCTCGCGCCAGGCGCAGAGCTCACGCAGCACGGCCAGTTGCGCGCGGGACAGTTTCCAGGCCAGCTTGGCGTCGCGGTACACCTCGTTGGGGTCGACTTCGCGGCGCAGGTTGGCGACCAGCTCAGCGCCGTCCTCCAGGACCCAGGCGAACCTCTCATCGGAAAGCTTGGGACGCAGTTGTACGAAGACTTCAGCCAAGTGCACCGCATCTTCCGCGGCATAACTGATCTGCGTTTCGGACAGCGGCCGTTGCAACCAGTCGGAGCGGGTCTCGCCCTTGGGCAATTCGATGCCCAGAACGTCCTGCACCAGCCGCGAGTAGCCCATGGAGAAACCCAGGTTCAGGTAGGCGGCAGCCAGTTGTGTATCGAACAGCGGCGCGGGCAGGCTTCGGGTCAGGCGCAACAGGACTTCAAGGTCCTCGCTGCAGGCGTGCAGCACCTTGAGCACGGACGGGTTTTCCAGCAATGCCGACAGGGGCTGCCAGTTGTCGATGGTCAAGGGGTCGATCAGGTAGGCACGCTTGCCATCGCCGATCTGCAGCAAACCGGCGATAGGATAAAAGGTGTCGACCCGCATGAATTCAGTGTCGAGGGCGACGAAGGGCAACTGCTGCCATTCGGCGCAAAACCGACCGAGGCTATCGTTGTCGCGAATCCAGTGAATATCGATGGCCACACGGCTCTCCCTTGAATAATGGCGCGCAGTATATATCGCCGTCAGCGATTGCGAGCATCCATAGAGCAAGAGCCTGAGAGAAATCGCCTGCGCAATCGCAAGAATAGTCCTACATTCGAAGCTAACTGGTCTTACGCAAGACATAAACCCGCGTCAGCGCAAATCCAGGCAGGAAGTCTTGGTGCCATAGCACGTTGAAACCGGCCTGGAGGAACTCGGCCTCGACATCGGCTTTGTCCGCCAGGCTGTGGGGCGGTGGATGGCCGAGTTTGAAACGTCCGTCGATTTGAACCGACACGATGACCGTGTCGCGGCTGACCCGTCGAAACTCGCGCAGCAGCGCCAGGCGATGCTCACTGGTACTCACGTGGCGAAACAATTGCAGGCAACAAATACAGTCCACCGCATTTTCCGACAAACCGATGGTAAACGCCGAACTCGGAAAGGTCTTGACCCGCTTGAGCAACGCGCCGCCATGGTGGGTGAGCGCGTGTTCGAGCATGTCCGGCGAGGGGTCCGCCGCCAGGATCACCCGGTTGGCATGTTCGGCCAGCACCGGCCAGAACCGCCCAGCCCCACACGCCACGTCCAGCACCAATCCCGGCTCACCGGCCACTTTCAGGGCGTTGCGCACCATATGCTCATCGCGCCAGAACGCCAGGCGCAGCCGTCGAGGGGCCGGCCGGGAGCAGACTTGCGCATGCTCCCGGTCGTGATGCCTGGCGAACTCAAGCTCGACGGTAGATGGGGGTAGCCCGGACATACGAACGGCTCTTGGAAAATGGACAGATGACAGGTTAAACGGCGCGGCGTGAAAAAAAGGTGTAGGCGTTTACTCTCGCGCCAACACACCGTCAATCACCGCGCTGCGACAACCGGCAAACAGATCCAGGTCCCGGTTATAGACATTGCTGTTGACCTCCAGCAAGCCGAGCATCGAGTGAAACAGGTTGTCCTGGCTCAAGGGCTTTTCCCGACTCAACTGCAGGCAATGGGTGTCCACCGCGAAGGATTTTTGATAACTGTCGGAAAACCAGGCGAGCATCGCCACATGCTTCTGCTGCTCCGGGGCAAGCATGTAGGGCGTGCCATGGAGAAACAGGTTGTATTCGCCCAGGGACTCACCATGGTCCGACAGGTAGAGCATGGCCGTATCGACCTTGTCCTGGTTGGCCCGCAGCAGATCGATCAGGGTCGAAAGAACGTGGTCGGTGTACACCAGCGTATTGTCGTAACCGTTGACGATGCTTTCGCGGCTGCAATTGTTCAGCGCATTGCTTTCGCATACCGGCGTGAAGTGTTCGTACTCCTTGGGATAACGCTTGAAGTACTCAGGCCCGTGGCTGCCCATCTGGTGCAGGACCAGCACCGTGTCCTTGTCCAGGGTGTCGATGAAATGCTGCAGCCCCTGAAGCAGGATCTCGTCCCGGCACTCACTGTTGGCGCACAGGGTCGGATCCTTGAGATTGCTCACATCCTGCAGGGTAACCCGGTCGCAGGTGCCTTTGCAGCCAGACTGGTTGTCCCGCCAGATCACGTCCAGGCCGGCGCGCTGGAGCACATCCAGCAGGCCTTCTTCATGCTTGGCCTTGCTGGCGTCGTAGTTCTTGCGGCCCATGTTGGAAAACATGCACGGTACCGACACAGCGGTTTCGGTGCCGCAGGAATGCACATCCGTGAAAGCGATCAGGCCCGCCTCGTGATTCAACGTCGGCGTGGTGTCACGGTTATAGCCGAGGATGCCGAAGTTCTCGGCGCGAGCACTCTCCCCGACGACCAGTACCGTCAGGGACTTGCGGGTGTGGGTCCGCCAGGCCGGATTGCGACTGGCATCCTCGCCCAACTTGATGAACGGTTGCTTGGCCGACACCACCTGCTCGCGCAGGTAACCGACCGAAGCACCAATGTAATTGCTTGGCACGATCATCAGGTGCAATTCGTGATGGTTGCGAAACAGAGAAGACAGCCCTTGGTAATTCGCCAGGGCAACCACGCCAATCAGCGCAGCCGAGGCTACACCGACCAACAGCTTACTTAACAACTCTTTGGACCAGCTGCGGTACTTGATCGGTGTCTTGAACAATAACCAGGAAGGTAAGACGCCAAGTAAGCCGAGATAGGCAAATAACTTCAGGGACAACAAGTCACGAACTTCGGTGGCATTGGTTTCGGCAAAGTTGCGCAGCATGCCGACGTCGATCAATACACCGTATTGGGCCATGAAATAGGCCACGCCGGCGCTGATCAGGAACATCAGCATCAGCACGGGCTTGAGCAGCGGGCGGAACGCCACGAACGTCAGTACCAGGTTGAATGCAAAGAAAATCATCACGCCAAAGGCCGCGCACATCAGCAGGCCCCGACCGTCAGCCGCCGTGATCGTCAACAAGTGCTGCCAGAGAATGAAGTTGAAACCAACTAATAAAAAGGCACTGGCGAGCAGCGTCACCCACTCGGGGCGCACGGCTTTAATGGTCAGCATGATGGTGGGCGTTTTCCTGAAAGTTGCTCTTTGGAGAAGAAGTGCCTAGGAAAGCGTGAAAAACCCGTTCCCTACGGCAACACAAACTTTAGGCAGCACACCATCAATTTTTCGTGAAAAAGTTGCTATTAAATTATTATTTAAGCGACAAGACCCAACCATAACCTGCTTGTAGCTCGTAGCTCCCACGGCATTCACTTGGGACCATCGTTCCGTTATGATCACGGATCTTGTTTGCGCAAGATCCGCGCAAGGAGCACAGCGAGAAGCAACGGATGCTAAACAGCAACGCCCTCAGAAAGCTCGATATGCAGGACCTCATGGTGTTTAGCGCCGTGTACGAACAAAGCAGTGTCAGCGGCGTGTCCGAGGCATTGTGTGTCAGCCAGTCAACGGTGAGTTACTGCCTGAAGAAACTGCGGACCTGTTTCAAGGACGAGCTGTTCATCAACACCCGCACCGGCATGCGCCCCACCTGCAAAGCCGAAGGCATGTACGATCATGTGCGCACCATCTTGCAAAGCATCAACTTGTGCCACGCCGGTGCTGGCTCACCCATGCCACAAACGGGCGATCGGAGCCGGCACCCGGCTGATGCCTGAGCCTCAGTTGTCGAGGATAGCCTTCGCGTAGCAGCCGCGATCCATATCGACGATTTCCACACTGAACTGCACGCTGACACCGGCCGGCCACGGCCCCAGGTCCTGGATCACGGTCAACAGGCTTTCTCCCAGCTGCTTCTTGATTTCCGGCGAACGACCACTCAACAACGCCAGCTGCACGTGCACGAAACCACGCTCGCCCAAACCGGTGCCCACCCGGAAATGTTCGACCTTCACGGCCCGGCTCTTGATGTCCGTCTCCGCGAACTGACCGGACGCCACCAACGCGTTGTTCAAGCGCAGCAAAGCGACGTCGGCGTTCAGCTCGGGCAGGTTGGCGGTGTACTCGATGTGCAGGTGAGGCATGTTCGACTCCGATTCGAAAGATGACGACGTGAATTCAGCCGACGCAACCATACGCCTACTTGGCGCTCAAGCACAGAATCCTGTGGTTGAATCCCCTCACCGGGGTTAAGCACGAGGCTTTTTGGTTAACCAGATTCCAATGCTAAACACAGAACTTTGTGGCGAGGGGATTTATCCCCGCTGGGCTGCGGAAGCAGACCCAAAAATCCAACTGTCGCTGCGGTGTGTCAGGTCCGACGCAGAGGACCGCTTCGCGCCCCTGCGGGGATAAATCCCCTCGCCACAAAAACCATGTACTGCTCTAGCCTAGCGCCTGCCCCGACACCCCGCGCTCACTCATGAACGCCTCCAGCCGGGACCGTAACCAGCGTTCCGCCGGGTCAGTGTCGACATGGCTCAGCCAGACCATGGACAGATCCAGAGTCGGGGTCTTGAACGGAAAGGGTTCGCTGAACAACTGGCCCGAAGCCGCCATGGCGACGGCGGTATAGTCCGGCAGGCTGGCGATCATATCGGTGCCGGCCAGCAGCGCCGGCAACGCGCTGTACTGCGGCACGGACAACACCACTTGACGCTTGCGACCGATCTCGGCCAGCCATTCGTCGGCGAACCCGGCCACGTTCGCGGTATGGGACACCAGCACGTGGGGGCGCGAACAATAGTCGTCCAGGGTCAGCGGCGTCTCCGAGGCATCAGCCCGCAACACACAAGGCTGGATGTGTCGCAACAGTTTACGCTTGGCATTGGCCGGTAGCCCGCGGGTCTGGCTGATCCCCACGGTGATGTCGCCGGACGCCAGCAAATCGGGAATCCGCCAGTAATCGACGTGCTGGACCACGAACACCACTTGCGGCGCTTCCTGGCGCAGGCTGCGCAACAGCGGCGGCAGCAGGCCGAATTCGACATCGTCCGAAAGGCCGATACGAAACGTCATGTTGCTGCTGGCCGGGTCGAAATCATGGGTCAGACTCAGGGCCGCCGACAGCGAGTCCAATGCCGGCGACAAGTGCTGGATGATCTCCTCCGCCCGCGCCGTGGGTTCCATGCGATGGCCGACGCGAATGAACAGCGGATCGTTGAACCGCGCACGCAATCGGTTGAGGGCCGAACTGATGGCTGGCTGTCCCAGGAACAGTTTTTCTGCCGCCCGTGTCACATTGCGCTCAAGCATCAGCGTTTCGAAAACCACCATCAGATTGATGTCAGCCTTGCGCAATTCGTTGCGGTTCATCCTTTACTCCCGGTTCGAGTCAGTTCGAGCGAACGCTGTCATTATCGGCAATATTTCATAACCATTGGAAACGTATTTCCGATAGCGAAAACTTTCAGCTTGGCTAGGCTTCCGACGACATGTTCAAAAACATGTCTTGAATGAGTCAATCGCAGGGAGCGAACCGATGTACTTTGAAATCTACAGACAGACCCGAGGCACCCACAGCAGCGGCAAAGGCCAATGGCGCTGGCGTCTGCGCGCGGGCAACCACGAAACGATCGCCAGCGGCGAATCCTATGTGAACAAGGCTGACTGCCTGCATGTCATCGGGCTGATCAAGAACGTCCAGGGCGAGACGCCAGTGAAGGAAATCTGACACAGCGTCGCGCCATTACCGCCCCATCAGCTGCTTCGCCGGGCCCTGCCTGTCGAGCAGCTTGTTGCGGCCTCATCCAAGTCCCACAGCGAGTATTGCGCGATGGCTACCCATGATGCCCCTGTCAACTTTGCCCAGAAATACGCCCTGTTCCAGGATCAGTGGGCTCCCAAGGTCGTGGCTGAAATGAACGACTACCAGTTCAAGGTTGCCCGGCTCGAAGGTGATTTCGTCTGGCATTCCCACGCCGACACCGATGAAACCTTCATCGTGCTGGAAGGCGAGCTTCGTATCGATTTTCGCGACGGTGCGGTGACCATCGGTCCTGGCGAGATGTACGTCGTCAAGAAAGGCGTCGAACACAAACCCTGGGCCGCACAGGAAGTAAAGGTGTTGTTGATCGAACCTCGCGGGGTCATCAACACAGGGGAAACCCATGAGCGAACGGCAGACAACGACGTCTGGATCTGAGGTTGACCTCCGCACGCTCATCGGATGGCGAATCAGCCTTTCGATGCGCGCTCCGTTGGGGACGATGCTTGAGCATCCCGATCACCCGCCCACACTGTCGGCCGTCGGTTGCGCCAAGGCATCGCACGCTCCAGCTGTGCCGCCAGTTGCAGCAACAGGTCTTCACGACCGTAACCCGCCCCGAACTGCAGCCCGATGGGCAGGCTGCTTTGCGCGTCTTGGACCAGGGGCACGGACATGGCCGGACAACCGCTGACGTTGAATACCGCGGTGAATGGAGAGTAACTGAATACCCGTGCCATCCACTCGCGCCCATTGAGTCGCTCCTGGCCGGTGTTGTACTCCCCGACCAACGGGGCGACGTCTGGCAACGTGGGCGTCAGCAACACGTCGTAATCGGTGAACACCTGGCCCATATGCCGGGTCACCAGGTTGCGATTGTGCATCGCGCCCAGCAACTGCATGGCGCTCAACTCTTGGCCCATGCGGTACAAGGCCAGGGTGGCCGGTTCCAGGGTGCTGGCATCGATGGGGCGTCCGGTCGCGCCCGCGATGGCGTCGATCCAGGCGGCGGTATTGCTGGACCAGAAGCAGGCGTTGAGGTCGACGAATGCTTCCCAGCTCAGTCCGATGTCGGTTGGTACGGGGATGACCTGATGCCCGAGGGCTTCAAGCACCTTGCACACCCGGTCGAGGGCATCATCCACTGCGGGTGCGTTCAACTGGCCGCTCAAGGCCCGGTGTTGCACGGCAATGCGCAAGGGTTTGGGATCGCGATCCAGTAAAGAAGCATAGCGTTCGGCAGGGGGCGCCACGTGGAACGGGTCGCCCACGGCAGGACCGTGCAGACAGTCCAGCAAAGCGGCGGTGTCCCGCACCGTCCGGCTTAACACACCGTGTACCGCCAGCCCGGACCATACTTCGTCGACAGCGGGGCCCATGGGCAGGCGACCACGACCAGGCTTGAGACCGAACAGGCCAGTGGACGCGGCGGGCACTCGAATGGAGCCGCCGCCATCGGTGGCATGGGCCACGGGAACCGCTCCGGCCGCCACCGCGGCAGCCGAGCCACCACTTGAACCACCCGCGCTGCGGGCCAGATCCCAGGGGTTACGAGTCGGTCCATCCACACGATTCTCGGTGGTGGTACTGGCCGCGAGTTCCGGCGTGGTGGTACGGCCCACCGGCAACAGGCCTGCACGACGAAACCGCAGCATCAATTCGGAATCCTCAGGGGCAACGCACCCCGTGGCCAGTCGGCTGCCCAGTTCATTGAGGCGGTTGCGTACCGTCAACCCCAGGTCCTTGACCAGCAACGGTACGCCCAGGAAAGGGCCCGACTGGGGTGCTGGCTCATCCTCCCAGACCTCGATGACCGCGTTGATGCGGGGATTGACGGCGTCGATTGCCGCTAACGCGGCGCTGCGCACCTGCGCTTGGCTGACCTGGCGATCCCTGATCAACTGTGCCAGACCTACAGCGTCCTGTTCGGCGTATTCAAAGCGATTCATATGACCTCCTGCCCAGAATAGATACTACAAAGTATCGAACGATACTGTTTAGTATCATGCAATACCATGTAGTATTCATGTCAAGCAGAAATCTCAATTCTCGGAGAACACCTTGAAGCTCATTCACCCTGAACGCATCGCACAGTTGCCGCCGCGTGAACGCATCATCGATGCCGCGCATGCCTTGTTCGTCGAACAGGGCATTACCCGCGTGACCGTGGATGCCATCGCCGCCCTCGCCGGCTCGACCAAAATGACCTTGTACCGGCATTTCGAAACCAAGGATGTGTTGGTGCTGGAATGGCTGCGCTTGCTCACCGCCCAGTACAGCCGGGTGCTCGACGACCTCGCGGCGCAATGGCCAGGCCAGCCGGTTCAGCAGTTGTTGGATTTTAGCCAATTCATCGCGCAGGATCTGGCTCGTGCCGGCTACCGTGGTTGCTCCTTCACCAATTGCCTGGCCGAACTGGCCGACCCGCAACATCCGGCGCGGCAACTGATCGAGGCGCACAAGCAACGTCAGTTCCAGCGACTGGTGACCCTGTGCCAGGAGGCGAAGATGCCCGATGCCCAAGCCACCGCCCGCGAGCTGACGTTCCTGCTTGAAGGGGCCCAGGTTGTCGCCCAGAACAAAGGAGTGAGCAACGTGGCGGAACACCTGTTGCAGATGGTCGAGAAACGTCTTGGGGTTGAGGCACCGGACAGTCAGTCGTACTCGGCTTCCTGATGCTCGCCCAGCAGGCGCCGCTGGCGAGGTGACGCGGTCGCCAAAACGGCCGGGGTGAATTGCCAGTGCAGGTAAGGCGAAAATTTCTGCGCCACCATGCGTCGGCCATAGTGCACTTGCAGCAGGTACCGCGTGCGGTCGGCGGTCCGGTTGTCGCTGCCGGCATGCCATAACTCGCTGCGCAGCACCAGCACATCGCCAGCCCGACACAACACCGGCTGCGCAGCCTGCCCTGACCACTGGGTTTCACCTGCCACGGGTGCCCGCCCCGCCCGGTGGCTGCCGGGAATGACACGGGTTGGGCTCAAGTCGGCATCGATGTCATCGAGATAGAACTGCGCGGTACAGACCTGCATCGGCAACTCGAAAGCAGGGTCGGCCAAAAGACTCGGCGGCAGCGCCATCGGCAGGTAGTCCAGGTGCAGCGGCGCCCCGATAAACCCGGGATGGCAACGCCAGGCCGTCTGGCCGATGACATGACAGTCATCCCCCAGGGCGGCCTCGGCCAGTTCGATCACGCCGTCTACGTCCAGAAATGGCAACCAGAACGGGTCGCGATTGAAAACGCATTTGTAATGATCGATGACACCGCTGTAGTCCCAGTGCTGGGGTTTGAGCTGGTCGATTGCCTGGCGCAGCGCCACGATTTGCGCGGCGCCCAATATTGCCGGCAGCAGCACGAAGCCGTCCCGATGCAGGGCCCGCAGGCGCTCGCGAGTGAGCGCCGCCCGGGACTTGCGGGTAGACACGCCCGTGCCCGACTCAGGTGCGGAAGCGGCCGGTGAGTTCCGCCAGGCTCTTCGACAGCGTGGACAGTTGCCGGCTGGCCTGCATGCTCTGGGCGGAATTCTCTGCCGCTTCGTTGGACAAGTCGCGGATGTCGGAGATGTTGCGGGCAATCTCCTCGGTGACACTGCTTTGCTCTTCACAGGCGTTGGCAATCTGCGCGGCCATGTCGTTGATCCGCTGTATCGAGCCACTGGTACCGCTGAGCACCTGATCGACGCCCGCGGCGCGCTCGACACTGTCGCGGGCCTTGTCGCTGCCGGCCTGCATGGCCTGCACCGCCTTGGCCACCCCGCTCTGCAGCCGCTCGATACGCACCTGGATGTCCTTGGTCGAATCCTGGGTACGCGCCGCCAGGGCCCTGACTTCGTCGGCCACGACGGCAAAACCGCGGCCCTGCTCGCCGGCCCGCGCGGCCTCGATGGCGGCGTTCAGCGCCAGCAGGTTGGTCTGTTCGGCGATGCCTCGAATCACCTCGAGGACGGCACCGATGCTGGAGGTTTCCTGGGCCAATGCGCCGATGGTACCCGAGGCGCTTTCCACCTCCTGGGCCAACTGGCGGATCGACTCAATGGTGCTGCTGACCACCTCGGCGCCGTCGCGGGACTGGCTGCTGGCTTGTTTCGCGGCGTCCGAGGCATTCACGGCACTGTGCGCCACTTCATGCACGGCCGCGCTCATCTGGGTGGCGGCGGTACTGACCTGATCGAGCGCCGCATGTTCGCTGCTGATCAGTTGATCATTGGTCGCGGCCATACTGGCCATGGTGCGGGCCGCGGCATCGACCTCCCCGGTCACCCGGCCGACCTCGGCAATCAACGGCTGGAGTTTGTCGAGGAAACGGTTGAAAGCACTGCCAAGCTGCCCCAACTCATCAGCCGAACGTACCTCGAGCCGCCCCTTCAAATCACCGCCGCCCTCCGCAATCTGCTCGACGCGGTGAAGCAACCGACGCATGGGGTGCAGCACCACAAGCGGCAAGACAAAAACCAGCAGGATGCACCCGAGCAGGCCGATCAACAGAATGCCGCCTTGTTGCCGCCCCACCGCCTCGCCATGGCCTATCGCTGCCTGCCCTTCGTTAAGCGACGCCTGGTCTTCCAGCTCGCCCAGCTTGTCGATGGCATCGCGCATGGTGTCAAACCGGTGTTCGCTGTCGCCGAAGCTCAGGGTACTGGCCGCCTGCGGATTGGTCGTGGCCTGCTCCACCACCTGCCGCGACAGCTGTGCCCACTGGGCAAAACTGTCATCGAACTGTTTGACCAGCGCCAGCGCCTCGTCCCCCGGCTGCATCGCCGCGTACTTGTGCACGCGATCATAGGCCTGCTTCATATTCTCGGCATGGCTGGCGCGCAGCGCTTGCACATGATCGCCCGCATTGCCGGCGAGCAGGCTGCGCTCGGCCACGAACGCCTGATAGAGATCGCGGTCGGCATTGAGCAGCAGGCTGATGGCCGGCAGATAACGCTTGGTCAGTTCCGTACTGGAGTCAGTCACCTGATCAATGCCACGCACGCCCGTCCAACCCATCAACACCAACAGCAACGCCAGGAAAGCGATTGGCAGGGTGATTTTCCAGCGAAAGCCCAGGTCGGCGAAAAATCGTGGCATGGGGTGTCACTCCTTTTTAGGGTATGCCCTACCTATCGGCAGGATGTGCATTCTGCTAGAGAGACATTAGCCCAATTGTCACAGGGTGGTGACGAGCGGCGGAGAGACTTTTTTCTTACACCCTGCACCTACGCAATTCAAAGAATCGTCTTACACACCATCTTATTGATGATCTCGGCAGAAAAACCCATAGTTCAGGTGCCGTCGCAAGACGACTCGGGTTTGGCGACTCGAAGACAAATACGCAGAAACCTCCCGCATGTTTGCGGATTGCTTCTGCGCGCAATATGCTGCTTTCCGGTGGCTGTGCGCGGGAGATCTTCGGATCTGCCGGTCTTTCCATTTGTCCCGGTTCGCCAACCCGCGTACAGCCACCACCTTTTCGTTTGGCGACGATTAAGTTGGCTTCAATCAAATGGAGTTCCAAATGAACAAATACATGGCTCTTACAAGCAATGCCGATGATCAACCTCTCTTCGTCGACACCACTGCTCCTTTACACATATTGCTCGACACGGCAGGTTATAGAATACGCGCTGTAACCCAGCTTTTAGAAAACCTCGCGATGCGAGGAGACATTCCAACCGACGCAATCATACTTCAAGACTTTGCGCAACTGTGCTGCATTCCCTTAAGGGATGGCTGCGACGTGCTAGACGTCATAGCACGACGACTGGATGCAGAACCTGCTTAATAGAAAAGCCCCCAGCAAGCCGCGGGGGACTTGTGCCCCCGCCCTCCCATTTGCCCGGATACGATTATTCACATAAGCTGATCAGCATGAATACACATACCTCGGAGGCTCCGATGGCCACCACAAAAAAAGCCGACAAACCGCAGAAAAAGGTCGTTCACGACGAGCTCACTTTTCTTGATGTCAGGCAGGCCGCGCGTGATGGACAAAAAGCATTCGATAAATTTGTAATCACTGGCAAGCTTCCTATTACAAAGTAGGCCTGATGCCAGCCATTAAAATTTCCGCTCTGTTTGAAGAAATACATAACTGGAAAAACTTCGCCGCACACTTTTATAACTACAAAGTGTGCGGCGAAATCCCAGCCATCTTCGGTAGGGATGAAGGGCTCGACTTGAGCGAGATGTATCACATTCATCTCGCGAGCACTGAAAAGACACAAATCCGTTGGGCAAAAATGGATAGTCAATACTATCGCACCGCCTTGAAAGACGATCCAGCCAATGACTTCTGGCTTATCTATGCATACGATGATTTCAGAGATGAATATCTGTTGCTGACAATTACTGGACCCGATGCTCATAGTCGTTCGCAGTGGGGGTCGTTCTTGCGTACGATTCATAGCGACATCGTGGAGCCTTGGGTATTGGGCAAGATCGTGTTTCCTGATCTGGATGATTAGTCCAGAAACCCAATGGTTATCGTTGATAAATCCCGTACGGTAATGCAGACGTGACGAGGGTGCTTGCTCCATGTGAGTACGGAGCGCTCACAAAGCGGGGTCGCTTTGCAGCCCAGATGTGTCTACTGCTCGACGACATGAACCGCGGAGCATTAAAACGCCAGAAACGAAAAAGCCCCTGAAATGTTCAACCATTTCAGGGGCTTAGTCGTATTCAATAATGGCGGAGAGATAGGGATTTGAACCCTAGGTACTGTCGCCAGTACAACGGATTTCGAATCCGTCCCGTTCGGCCACTCCGGCATCTCTCCAGTGGCGCGCATCATACCAGCACATTCGCCGGAAGCGAACCCCCGAGCGAATTTTTTTCCGTGCTATCAGATGCTTGCGTCGATTACAGCGGCACACCCAGACGTTGGGCGACTTCTTCGTAGGCTTCGATGACGTCACCGAGGCCCTGGCGGAAGCGGTCCTTGTCCATCTTCTTCTTGGTGGTCTTGTCCCAGAGACGGCAGCCGTCCGGGCTGAATTCGTCGCCCAGGACGATGGAGCCATCGCTGAACACGCCGAATTCAAGTTTGAAGTCCACCAGCAGCAGGCCAGCGTCGTCGAACAGCTTGCTCAGCACTTCGTTGACCTTGAGGGACAGCTCTTTCATGCGCGCCAGTTGCTCGGTGGTGCCCCAACCAAATGCCACGACGTGGGATTCGTTGATGAACGGGTCGCCCTTGGCGTCGTCCTTCAGGAACAGTTCGAAGGTGTACGGATTGAGCTTCATGCCCTCTTCCACACCCAGGCGCTTGACCAGGCTGCCGGCGGCGTAGTTACGCACGACGCATTCCACCGGGATCATGTCCAGTTTCTTGACCAGGCATTCGTTGTCGCCCAGCAGCTTGTCGAACTGGGTCGGCACGCCGGCAGCTTCGAGCTTCTGCATGATGAAGGCGTTGAACTTGTTGTTCACCATGCCCTTGCGGTCGAGCTGTTCGATGCGCTTGCCGTCGAACGCCGAGGTGTCGTTGCGAAACAGCAGGATCAAGCGGTCGGCGTCGTCGGTCTTGTAAACCGATTTGGCTTTGCCGCGGTAGAGTTCTTCACGTTTTTCCATGATGGGCTCCGCTTGCTAAGTAGATGGGCTAGGCGATATGTCGCCAGTCGAGCCCTGAATCTTGATCGGCCAGTTGCAGCCAGTCCGGGTCGCACCCGAGGGTGTCGACAAAACATTGCCGGGCCAGCTGCGGCAGGTTGTTCTTGCTGCTCAGATGGGCCAGGACCAGGTGTTGCAGGCCTTGCCAGCCCAACTCGGCCACCAGGTACGCCGCCTGGTGGTTATTCAAATGTCCGTGTTCTCCGCCGACCCGCTGTTTGAGGAAGTACGGGTAGTACCCACGTGCCAGCATGTCACGGCAATGGTTGGACTCGATCATCAAGGCATCGAGGTCCCGATAACTGTCCATGACCCTGTCGCAATACGATCCCAGGTCGGTCAACAAGCCGAAACGCCGCTCGCCATCGCTGAACACATACTGCGTCGGCTCCCGGGCATCGTGGGCCACGCTGACCACGTCGATGTCCAGGGCGCCAATGCGCAATTGTTCGCCACCGGCCACGAAACCGGCTGGCTCGATAGGTTTGCGCAGGCCCTCCAGCGTTCCGCGGCTGAGGTAGACCGGCAGATTGTAGCGCCGTGACAGCAAACCCACGCCATGCACGTGGTCGGCATGTTCGTGGGTCACGAGTATCGCGCTCAGTTGCGCCGGATGCACACCCAGGCGCAACAGGCGTTTCTCGGTTTCCCTCAGGGAGAAACCACAGTCGACCAGCACATACGTACCGGCGCTGGCTACCAGCGTGCCGTTCCCTTGGCTACCGCTGCCGAGAACGGCAAAACGCATCGGATCAGCCCAGGTTGTCCTGAATCACACCCAGCACCTTGCGGGCCACTTCGGCCGGCGCCACGGTGTTGATATTCTTCTCGACGGTCACCTGGACGTTGTCGCCCACCTTGCTCAGGCGAACCTGATAACGCTCGGCGCGGGCCTCGACTTCTTCCTTGTCCGGCTTGCCGCCGAACAGACCACTGAAGAAGCCGGGCTTCTCGTCTTTCTTCTCGGCTTTTTCGGCGAGGTTGATGTAGTACAGGCCCAGGCTGCGGTTGATGTCTTCAACCCGCCATTCGCCCTGCTCCAGCGCGCGGCCGACGCTCGACCACGCACGGTCCAGGTCGGAGCCGACGTTGAGCACCGGGTTGCCGCTGCCGTCTTCGGTCAGACTGACACGGCTCGGCGTGTCGAAATCCCGGGAAGCCAGCATCGAAACCGAACCGCCCTGCTCGGCGGAACGGGTCATGCTGGCAAGCATGTCGTCCACCAGCGCAGCGTCGAGACCGGTATTGACCGAACGATTGGTGAACGCCACGTCGGCCGTGCTGCCGGCGGGACGCTCGGCGCTGACCACGTAGACTTCACTGGTGTTGCGCTGCACGCCCGGCTCGATACGCACCCGCACGCGGGACTCGCTGTCGCTGCCGACGCCGGCAGCACTCAGGCGCTTGCCCATGGCGGCGGACAATTCATCGGCGTGTTGCCAGGTGGTGGTGAACTCGCCGGTTTGCGGACGCTGTTCATCGATGCGGAAACCGTTGTCCTGGAAGAACTGGATCGCCACGGGCCAGACTTCGGCCGGAGGGTGCTGGGCCATGACCCAACGTGAATCGCCACTCTTCTGCAGGGTGTAGTCGCTGGCATCGGCCATGGCCGACAACGGCTGCGGACGAGGAACGTCGTATTCGCCCTTGACGGTGTCGTCGGCCACGTTACGCGGGATCGGCAGCAGCGGATCCAGGCGCTTGGCGACATGGACATCCGGCGGCAGTTGCATCGGGGCAGTCTGTTGCGCGTTCAGGTAATCGCTACCACGATCGCGGAAGTAACCTTCCGGGCCCCAGATCCACCCACAGCCACTGGTGCTGGAGATAATCAAGGCAAGTGCGGAAAGTCCGGCAATTCGCTTCATGCGGTGTACTTCCTCAATTAAACCAGGACGCCGGACTGGCGCATGGCCTGCCGCAGCGGTTCGTGACAGGCGTTGCTCAGCCAGGTGAGTGGCAGGCGGATGCCTTCGTGCATCAGGCCCATTTCCACCAGCGCCCACTTCACCGGGATCGGGTTGGCTTCGATGAACAGGTCCTTGTGCAGCGGCATCAGTTTTTCATTGATGGCCCGTGCGGTCTCGGCGTCGCCCTTGAGCGCGGCCTCGCACAGGTCGGCCATTTCCCGCGGCGCGACGTTGGCGGTGACGGAGATGTTGCCCTTGCCGCCCATCAGGATCAGCTCGACCGCCGTCGGATCGTCACCGGACATCACGATGAAGTCCTTGCTCACGCCATCAAGGATGGTCTTGGCGCGCTTCAGGTCGCCGGTGGCTTCCTTGATGCCGATGATGTTCGGGACGGTCGACAGGCGGATCACGGTCTCTGCCTGCATGTCGCAGGAAGTGCGGCCGGGAACGTTATAGAGGATCTGCGGGATGTCGACCGCTTCGGCGATATGCTTGAAGTGCTGGTACAGGCCTTCCTGGGTCGGCCGGTTGTAGTACGGAACGACGAGCAGGCAGGCGTCGGCACCGGCTTCCTTGGCGTTGCGGGTCAGCTCGACGGCTTCGCGGGTCGAGTTGGCGCCAGTACCGGCGATGACCGGAATGCGACCGTTGACCTGCTTGACCACGGCCCGGATGACTTCGATGTGCTCGTTGACATCGAGGGTCGCCGACTCGCCGGTGGTACCGACGGCGACAATGGCGTGGGTGCCGTTTTCAAGGTGGAAGTCCACGAGTTTGCTGAGGCTGGCCCAGTCAAGACGCCCTTGTGCATCCATGGGTGTGACCAGTGCCACCATACTGCCCGCAATCATGAAACCGCTCCTGCCGGAAAAAGAGAGCCGTAATGGTACTGGCGCCAAGATGCTTGTACAAGCGAACTCCCATTCCCCTGGGCGATGGTTTTCGCTACCCTTCAGACTTTGATCGGTACCGACACGCTCACAGGCCGGTTCCCAGCCTCCGTTTTCGTCGCCACAAGCCCCCGATCCTGCGTTTGCCTTGGCGTATTCCCCTCTGTTGCGGAATGCCGCGCAACCCCAGGCACAGGGCTTGAGTCGTTCGCTTTCGCAGGCTGGCGCCATGCAGGGTGACGTAGGTATCGACCGCTCATCGCTTTAGGAATGCTGCATGTCCACCCCCACAGTCCGCGAACAATTCCTTGTCATCAGTGCCCTTGGCGCCAACCCCATGGAGCTGACCAACGTCCTGTGCCGCGCCAGCCATGAAAACCGCTGCGCCGTCGTGACCTCACGCCTGACCCGCCACGGCGAATGCAGTGCGCTCGTGCTTGAGGTTTCCGGCAGCTGGGACGCCCTGGCCCGCCTGGAAGGCAGCCTGCCGGTATTGGCCAAGAAGCACACCTTCACCGTCAACGTGGTGCGCAGCGCCGCGCTGGAAAACCGTCCACAGGCCCTGCCCTACGTGGCCTATGTGAGTTCGGCGTACCGCCCGGACATCATCAACGAACTGTGCCAGTTCTTCATGGATCACCACGTCGAGCTGGAAAACCTCACCTGCGACACCTACCAGGCCCCGCAGACCGGCGGCACCATGCTCAACGCCACGTTCACCGTGACCCTGCCGGCCGGCACCCAGATCAGCTGGCTGCGCGATCAGTTCCTGGACTTCGCCGACGCGATGAACCTGGACGCACTGATCGAACCGTGGCGCCCACAAAACCCAATGTAAGGAAGCGCCCATGGCCGTCGCCATTGACCAACCGGTTACCGATTTCCAGGCACCCGCCACCAACGGGCAGACCGTCAGCCTCGCCGCCCTGAAAGGCAAGCAGGTGGTGATCTACTTCTATCCGAAGGACAGCACCCCCGGCTGCACCACCGAAGGTCAGGGCTTTCGTGACCAGTACCCACAGTTCAAGGCTGCCAACACCGAAGTGTTCGGCGTCTCCCGGGACAGCCTCAAGTCCCACGAGAACTTCAAGTGCAAGCAGGAATTTCCGTTCGAGCTGATCAGCGACAAAGACGAAGCCGTCTGCCAGTTGTTCGATGTGATCAAGCTGAAAAAGCTCTATGGCAAGGAATACCTGGGCGTGGATCGCAGCACGTTCCTGATCGACAAGGACGGCGTGCTGCGCCAGGAATGGCGTGGGGTGAAAGTGCCCGGGCATGTGGATGCCGTGCTGGCGGCGGCTCAGGCGCTCGATAAGGCCTGAGGCTTTTTATTGCCTGTCGGGCCCCATCGCGAGCAGGCCCGCTCCCACATGGATTGTGTAGGACCCCGTGGGAGCGAGCCTGCTCGCGATGGGCCATCAGCCTCACCTGATAAGTCAGCTAGAGCAACGGCGCCACCACCGGCTCCTTGCTCGGCCACGCATCCAGCACAGCCTTGAACAGCGTCGCCAGGGGGATCGCAAAGAACACCCCCCAGAATCCCCATAACCCACCAAACAGCAGCACCGCGCAAATGATCGCCACCGGGTGCAGGTTCACCGCTTCGGAGAACAGCAACGGCACCAGCACGTTGCCGTCCAGCGTCTGGATGATGCCGTAAACCGCCATCAGATAAATGAACTGGTCGCTCCAGCCCCACTGGAACAACGCAATCAACGCGACCGGCACGGTCACCACCACCGTGCCGACATAAGGCACCACCACCGATACCCCCACCAGCAGCGCCAGCAACGCAGCGTAGTTGAGCCCGAGGGCCACGAAGCCGATGTAGGTCACACCGCCGCAGATGAACACCTCGATGACTTTCCCGCGAATGTAATTGGCGATCTGGCGATTCATCTCCTGGGCCACCCGGGTAATCAGCGCCCGCTCACGGGGCAGGTAACCACGGACCCAGCGCCCGATCATTTCCCGGTCCTTGAGAAAGAAAAATACCAGGATCGGCACCAGCACCAGGTAAATCATGATGTTCACCAACAGCGGCAGACTGGACAGCGAAAACGTCAACGCCCACTGGCCGAACTTGCCGATCTGGCCGCGCACCACTTCGATGGTCTGGAGTACCTGCTCGTCCGATACCAGGTGCGGATAACGCTCGGGCAACAGCAACAGCAGGGATTGCCATTTGGCGAGCATGCCCGGCAACTCGTTGAACAGCGTCACCAATTGATGCCAGAGCAGCGGCACGATTATTACGACGAACACCACCAACAGCCCCATGAATAGCGCAAACACCAGGCCCACCGCCACGGTGCCGGGCAGCCGCAGACGCTCCAGCGTCGTGACCAGCCCTTGCATCAGGTACGCCAGCACCATCCCCGCCAGCACCGGTGCCAGCATGCCGCCCAAGGTGAGGACAGCCGTGAACCCCAGGAATAGCAACACTGCCAGCACCACTGCTTCTTCATCGGAGAAGTAGCGCTGGATCCAGTCGCGTAACACTTTGAACATTAAAAATCCTTAAGCAACACCATCGGTTATTCAGGCTTTCTTCAACCAGTAACGGTAGACGCCGTTATCGTCTTCTTCACGCAGCAGCGTATGTCCGGCCAGCCGGGCGAAGGTGCGGAAATCACGCTGGGAGCCCGCATCCGTGGCGATGACCTTGAGCACGTCGCCACTGGCCAGGCGGTTGAGTTCCAGCTTGGCCTTGAGCAATGGCAACGGACAATTCAGGCCACTGGCATCCAGTTCGGCATCGTGGGCTACAGCATCGGTCATGGATTCACTCCGCAGCAGGTCGTAGAGCCGCCTAGAATATCTGGTCCCGGGCCCGGTGTCCGGCTACAGTAGGGTCTTTGTCGACTAAGGCCCCGTGCATGACATTTCTGCGCCCCACCCTGCTGACGCTCGCTTGCCTGCTCGCCTCACCAGGCTTCGCCGACGACCTGCCGTCACTTGGCGATGCCAGCTCTGCCATTGTCTCGCCGGAGCAGGAACACCAGCTGGGTCGTGCCTGGTTGGCCCTGCTGCGCAGCCAGGTCGAACAACTCAACGATCCACAGCTCAAGGATTACGTCGAGACCAGCGTGTACAAACTGGTGGAAACCAGCCAGGTCAACGATCGCCGTCTGGAATTCATTTTGATCAACAGCCCGCAACTCAACGCCTTCGCCGCACCTGGCGGGATCGTCGGGGTCAACGGCGGCCTGTTTCTCAACGCCCAGACCGAAGGCGAATACGCCTCGGTGATGGCCCACGAACTGGCTCACCTGTCGCAACGCCACTTCGCCCGCGGCGTCGAAGCCCAGCAGCGCATGCAGGTGCCGATGATGGCCGCGCTGCTGACCGGTATCGTGATTGCCGCCGCCGGCGGTGGTGATGCGGGGATCGCGGCCATTGCCGGGACCCAGGCCGCCGCCATCCAGGAACAACGGCGTTTCTCGCGCCAGAATGAGCAGGAGGCCGACCGCATCGGTATCCAGAACCTGGAAAAAGCCGGCTACGATCCACGCTCCATGCCGACCATGTTCGAGCGCCTGATGCGTCAGTACCGCTTCGACGCCAGGCCACCTGAATTCCTGCTGACTCACCCGGTTACCGAATCCCGGATCGCCGACACCCGCAACCGTGCCGAACAAGCCAAGCCGGGCGGCATAGAAGACAGCATGCGCTATCAACTGATTCGCGCACGGGTCCAGTTGATCTACGAAGAAACCCCGGGCCTGGGCGCCAAGCGCTTCCGGGCGCAGCTGGATGAAAACCCCAAGAACGACGTGGCCCGCTATGGCCTGGCGATTGCGCAGATCAAGGGCGGCCAGTTGAACGAAGCTCGGGAGAACCTCGCGCCGCTGCTGGCCAAGTCTCCCAACGAAATCATCTACAACCTGGCCCAGGTCGACCTGGACATTACCAGCAACAAGCTGGCCGACGCTCAATCCCGCGTCGAGCGGATGCTGGCCCAATACCCAGGCAATTACCCACTCAATCAGGTGCGTGTCGACCTGCTGCTCAAGCAGAACCGTCCCGCCGACGCCGAGAAGGCCCTGGAAACCCTGCTCAAGAAGCGCCCGGACGATCCGGATGTCTGGTACATGGTGGCCGAGACTCGCGGGCTGTCGGGCAACATCATCGGCTTGCACCAGGCCCGCGCCGAGTACTTCGCCCTGGTGGGTGACTACCGCCAGGCCATCCAGCAACTGGACTTCGCCAAGCGGCGCGCCGGCACCAACTTCCCCTTGTCGTCACGCATCGATGCCCGGCAGCGGGAGCTCATGGAGCAGGAGCGCATGGTCAAGGACATGATGGGCTGAGAAGACAATATTCTCGGTCAGGCTCTGCCTCTGTGGGAGCGAGCCTGCTCGCGAAAGCGCTGGTCAGCTTGCAGTGATGTTGGATGTGCTACCCCTTCGCGAGCAGGCTCGCTCCCACAGGGGCCATATATTCGCCAATGGATGCCCATTCACCGGGCACAGAAAAACCGCCTCTCTCGAGGCGGTTTTTCATTGAGCCACTAACCGATCATTCGGCCAGCTTGAAGGTGATGAAGCTCGCACGCCCCTGGCGCAGCACCCGCATCGAGACCGAGCGATTCTTCGGCAGGGCCTTGGCGATCTCGGTGAACTCCTTGGTGGAGCCAATGGCCTGGTTGTTCAGGTGCGTGATGATGTCACCGGGTTGCAGGCCGATCAGGGCGGCAGGACCGTCCTGCACCTCCTTGATCACCACGCCTCCCTGCAGTTCCAGGGCTTTCTTCTGCTCGGCCGTCAGCTCGACCACCGCCACGCCCAGACGATTGCTGCTGCGCTCGACGCCGGACTTGGGTTGCGACTCCAGCTCCGCGCCTTCTTCAGGAATGGCACCGACCGTCAATTCGATGTTCTTGCGCTTGCCCTCGCGAATCACTTCCAGATTGGCCTTGGCACCGGCCTTGAGGGCGCCCACCAGATGTGGCAGGTCGGCGGACATGATGATCGGCTGGTCATTGAGCTTCAGGATCACATCACCGACCTGCAGGCCACCCTTGGCAGCCGGACCGCCTTCCTGGATCTGCGCCACCAGCGCACCCGCCGGCTTCTCCAGCCCGAACGATTCGGCCAGGTCCTTGTTCACTTCCTGGATGACCACGCCCAGCCAACCGCGACTGACCTTGCCTCCACTTTTCAGCTGATTGGACACGTCCATGGCCACATCGATCGGAATCGCGAAGGACACCCCCATGAAACCGCCCGAACGGGTGTAGATCTGGGAGTTGATGCCCACCACTTCACCGGCCAGGTTGAACAACGGACCACCGGAGTTGCCCGGATTGATCGGCACGTCGGTCTGGATGAACGGAACGTAGTTTTCGTTCGGCAGGCTGCGACCGATCGCACTGACGATGCCCTGGGTCACGGTATGGTCGAAGCCGAATGGCGAGCCAATGGCCACGACCCACTGACCGGCCTTCAGGTCCTGGGACTTGCCAAGCTTGAGCACCGGCAGGTCCTTGCCGTCGATTTTCAGCAGCGCCACGTCGGAACGCGGGTCGGTCCCGATCAGCTTGGCCTTGAGCTCGCTGCGATCGGCCAGGCGCACCAGGATTTCGTCCGCATCGGCGATCACATGGTTATTGGTCAGGATGTAGCCGTCGGGCGAAATGATGAAACCCGAGCCCAGGGACTGCGCTTCACGCTGACGACCACCGCCCGGCGAACGCGGCTGCTGTGGCATGCCGCGCTCGAAGAACTCGCGCAGCATAGGGGGCAACCCTTCCAGGTCCGGCATCTGCTGCTCCGAAACACGGCGATCCGGCAGCTTCTGGGTGGTGCTGATGTTCACCACCGCAGGCGAAGCATTTTCGACCAGCTGGGTGAAGTCAGGCAAGCTGTCCGCCACGGCGGGAACAGCCTGGCCGAGCACCAGCACGGTGGCAAGAATGGAGAAATAGGTTTTCAAGCTTGGTATCGACATACGGCTCCCGTTACGACGAGCAGGGTTAAGCGATATGGAGCAAAAAATGCCGGTGGAAATACACGCCGGTATCATTGTTCCGGAAAAACAGGCAAGGACAGAGCCGAGCGGCTCTGACCTAATAGAAAAAAAACTGAAGTTTTGCAAATGAAAATGCTGACAGGAAGTTTCGGCATTTCGATCAAGGCCGAACCACCGGGCCGCACGTCACTGAGTCGCCGTGGCATCGGAACGCATCGAAAGCGCGATCCGCTCTGCCGTACCGATAGGGATCTCGCCGACCACGGTCACCATCATTTCGCCCTGAGGTGTCGTGAGGCGACGAGAGACGGCTGCCGTCGGGCCGAGCTGGGTACGCGTGTCAGTGACGGATGCGCCGTTCAGGGGCTCCAGGAACACAGAGAAACGGGCCAAGCCATCGTCGTACATCAGACTGCTGACCTGAACGCCGGTCTCCGGGTCCTTGCGCACGGCACTGTTGGTCAATTCGAAGCCAGGGGGAAGCCAATCCGAATGCCAGCTGGCTTTCGCCACGGCGGTCTTACTGGCGCCCCGGACAACTGCCTTGCACTCGGCACTGGCTTGCAGGTCGCTGTCCGCCGGCTCGGCAATGTTCAGGCGTGTGAACTGGAAACGCTCGAGCAACTGCCCCTTGTCGTTAAGCAGCAGGGACTTGAGCGGCAGACCGGTCTCTTTGTCCAGGTGCAGCTCAAAGCCGTAACGATGCTGGTCTTTGGGCGTCAGGGAAACGATGACAGCCGGTCGCCCGGCCACGCGCGACTTGCCGATGACGGCAAGGTCGTACCAATTCTTGAGTTTTTGCGGATCGAGCGCACGGGCGGCGCCTTCGGTGTTCCCAAGCCCTGGAATCAAGGAGCCGCTGACGCATTGAGTATGTCCATCAATGCGCAGGACTTCCTGCGCCGAGCCGTCCTGCTGGAGCAACCGCTCGCGTACTTTGCCATCCTGGACACGATGCCAGATGTTATGAGTAGAAAAACTACCGTTGCGCTCGTAAACGAAGGTGCCCTGGAAGCTTTGCTGTTGCTCGGCCTGGCCCAACCGATTCAACCAGTCCTGAGCCTCATCGGCATACGCTGGGACAGCACACCAGCCACCCAGCAGCAGCGTGAATAGAGGTATGGCGCGCAAGGGTTGTCCTTAACGGTTTTCCAGACTGGCTGCACGGGCGTAAGGCAATGCGCTTTCAGTCCCTTTCAGGGCAGCCTGTTGGGCATGCTGACGCAGGTAGTTGGGCAGACGCTGGTCATGCCAGCCTGGCTGACCCTGCAGAACACCGTTGACCATGGGACCGGCGGCTTCCGAGCTTTCGCTGTAACCGGCCAATACCGCAGGGCCCTTGACCTGTGGAGCGACCAGGCCTGGCTGGTTGGATTGTTGCGCCATCTGTACACCGGCGATTTCATCCTGGTTGTACAGACGTACACCGGCCAGAACGGCGACGGTCACCGAAGCAGCCACTGCCAGACGACCCAGGCTACGCCATGGGCTACGGGAAGCTTTTGCCGGTACGGCTTCGTCAGCCAATGCAGCAGAAACGGCCGCAGCGATGTCCAGGCGCGGAAGCAGCAGGTCCTTGTGCATGACAGCCCGGGCGATCTGGTAACGAGCCCAGGTCTCACGGGTTTCAACATCGTCACAGGCATTCAATACCCGACGTAATTCCAGTTCGTCCGCTTCGTTATCCATCACTGCGGACAGCGATTCCTGCAGGGCTTCACGACTCATGGCGTTCCTCTCTTGGCTATCGCCGCTGTCTTTAGTTTTCCTGCAACAACGGTTGCAGGGCTTTATCGATGGCCTCCCGGGCGCGGAAGATCCGGGAGCGCACGGTGCCTACCGGACATTGCATGACGCTCGCAATGTCCTCGTAACTCAGACCGTCGAATTCACGTAAAGTTAACGCCGTACGTAAATCTTCAGGCAGTTGCTGGATGGTCCGATGGACGGTGCCCTCGATCTCATCCCGCAGCAACGCTCGCTCCGGGGATTCGAGATCCTTGAGGCCATGATCGCCATCGTAGAACTCTGCGTCTTCGGAACTCACATCGCTATCCGGCGGCCGGCGGCCGCGTGAAACCAGATAGTTTTTCGCCGTGTTAATGGCTATGCGGTAAAGCCACGTATAAAACGCGCTGTCCCCGCGAAAATTACCAAGTGCGCGATAGGCCTTGATGAAGGCTTCTTGAGCGACATCCTGGGCTTCATGGGTGTCGTGCACAAACCGCACGATCAACCCGAGAATTTTGTGCTGGTATTTCAGCACTAGCAGATCGAAAGCTCGCTTGTCGCCGCGCTGAACACGTTCGACCAGCTGCTGATCCTCTTCCTGGGTTAGCATGAACACTCCTCGATAAGCTCGAAGGAGGCTTGCATGACTAATTGACCGGACTTGCAAACATAGACTCGGGCTTTTCGCAAAAGTTCTCCCCCTTTCAAGCAAGTTTCCGGCGTGCTCTGATCCGGCACGCACGAAAAACGCAGCACGAGATTCCCCGGCTGCGCGAATAATCTGTCACCGGGCCTGCTGGCAAGGACTCGTATCGAAGTCCTGCACCAACCCGACGCTGTTCCCTTTTGCAGACAACCGTCTATTGAACGTAGGCGATCAGCAAAAGTTCCCATCATTTACAGCCATTCAAAGCAGACATTGAGCGACCGTGATGAGATCGGCCGCGTTTATCCTCGAAAAAGCGGTCTTGTCACCTATCGGCGAAAAAGCCGATCCGACGAAGCGCGTCGCTTTTCTGTCACGCTGGTTTCACATTGCCATGAATGCCCGGCTATTGTGCCGTTCCACCCCTCTATATACTAGTGGGCTGCGTGGCTGCCTGACTCCGCTGAAGCGGATGCCTTGCGCCAACCCCGACCCGGGTCGCCTTGAGCGGAAACCTATCGAATGAGCCAACAGTTCCAACATGATGTTCTGGTAATCGGCAGCGGTGCCGCCGGATTGAGCCTTGCACTGACATTGCCGGAGCACCTGCACATTGCAGTGCTGAGCAAAGGCGACCTGGCCAACGGCTCGACGTTCTGGGCACAGGGCGGTGTCGCAGCCGTGCTGGATGATACCGACACCATCGAGTCCCATGTCGACGACACCCTCAATGCCGGTGGTGGCCTGTGCAATCCTGAAGCGGTGCGCTTCACCGTCGAGCATAGCCGCGAAGCCATCCAGTGGCTGATCGACCAGGGCGTGCCTTTTACCCGCGACGAGCAGTCCGGCACTGAAGACGGCGGATTTGAATTCCACCTGACCCGTGAGGGCGGCCACAGCCATCGGCGCATCATCCATGCGGCCGATGCCACCGGCGCGGCGATTTTCAAGACGCTGCTGGCCCAGGCACAGCGGCGACCGAATATCGAACTGCTGGAGCAACGCGTCGCAGTCGACCTGATCACCGAAAAACGCCTGGGCCTGGCCGGAGATCGTTGCCTGGGTGCCTACGTGCTCAATCGCGGCACCGGCGAAGTCGACACTTATGGCGCACGCTTTGTGATCCTGGCGTCCGGTGGCGCAGCCAAAGTCTATCTGTACACCAGCAACCCCGACGGTGCCTGCGGCGACGGCATCGCCATGGCGTGGCGCTCGGGCTGCCGGGTCGCGAACCTGGAGTTCAATCAATTCCACCCCACCTGCCTCTACCACCCGCAGGCGAAGAGTTTCCTGGTCACCGAGGCTCTGCGTGGCGAAGGCGCGCACTTGAAGCTGCCTAATGGCGAACGTTTCATGCAGCGCTTCGACACGCGCGCCGAGCTGGCACCGCGGGACATCGTCGCCCGGGCCATCGACCATGAAATGAAGCGCCTGGGTATCGACTGCGTTTACCTGGACATCAGCCATAAACCCGAGGCGTTCATCAAAAGCCATTTCCCGACGGTGTATGAGCGCTGCCTGGAATTCTCCATCGACATCACCAAACAACCGATCCCGGTGGTACCGGCCGCGCATTACACCTGCGGCGGCGTGATGGTCGACCAGCACGGCCGCACCGACGTACCGGGCCTGTACGCCATCGGCGAAACCAGCTTCACAGGCCTTCATGGCGCCAACCGCATGGCCAGCAACTCGCTGCTGGAGTGTTTTGTCTACGCCCGCTCGGCCGCGGCGGACATCCTCAAACAGTTGCCACAGATTGCCATCCCGGCTGCCCTGCCCTCGTGGGACGCCAGCCAGGTCACCGACTCGGACGAAGACGTGATCATCGCCCACAACTGGGATGAACTGCGGCGCTTCATGTGGGACTACGTGGGTATCGTGCGCACCAACAAGCGCCTGCAAAGGGCCCAGCATCGGGTGCGGCTGTTGCTGGACGAGATCGACGAGTTCTACAGCAACTACAAGGTCAGCCGTGACCTGATCGAACTGCGCAACCTGGCCCAGGTGGCCGAGCTGATGATTCGCTCAGCGATGGAACGCAAGGAAAGCCGAGGACTGCATTACACCCTCGATTATCCGAACCTGCTGCCCGAGGCGCTGGACACTATCCTGGTGCCGCCCACCTACGCCGACTGAACCTGAGCCGCACCCGCAGGCGCCGATGGACATCCGGCGCCAGCGCGTCGCGGGGAACACACAGAGAGCGGATCCGCCACTCGCCCTTCAAGCGAAAGCGCAGTATCACGATCAGTGGCAGTGCCAGGCTGTCAGGGCGCAACTGCACTGCCTGCCAGCCATTGGCCCTGTTCCAGAGCTGCCAGCCATCGACATCCCGACGCAACCCGCAGAATGCCTGGCGGTGAGTCAGCAACAATTGTCGCGGTATCGCCCAGGTACCGTGGGCCAGGCACAGCACGACGCCAAGTATTGCAAACCCCGACGGGACAGACATCAGGAGCAACGAGCCCAGCGCGAAGACCTGGGCCAGGACATAGGCCGCCAGCAGTTGCCCGGAGGCCTGCCAGCGGCATTCGAAGCGATTACTTCGGCTGGACACGGTCCAGGATCATCCGGACCATGCGCTGCAATTCCGGATCTTCGGATTCGCTGCGTTCCATGAACCAGCCGAACATGTCCTGGTCTTCACATTCGAGCAGGCGGACATAGCAGGCGCGGTCCACTTCATTCAGGTGGGGGTAGACCTCTTTCACGAACGGCACCAGCAAGACATCAAGCTCAAGCATGCCGCGGCGGCTGTGCCAGTAGAGGCGATTCAGTTCTACATCTTCGACCATGGAGCGCTCCTCAAATAGAGCGCAAGTATACAGGCCCGGCCGCGGTGAAACAGACAGCTTTGGTCAGTCGCCATCGATCCTTTGTGAACTACCCATTTCAAGGGCGCGCCCTTATGATGTCTACCAGACTTTTTATCCTGCGATGACTCATGGCTGATTCCGCTTTTTTCTGCACCCTGTCCCACGAAGGCGTTCTTGCGGTCCGCGGCGTGGACGCCGGCAAATTCCTGCAGGGCCAATTGACCTGCAACCTCAGCTACCTGAGCGACAGCCGGGCCAGCCTCGGCGCCCGGTGCACCCAGAAGGGCCGGATGCAATCGAGCTTTCGGATCCTGCTCGAAGGCGACGGTGTGCTGATGGCCATGGCCACCGAGTTGCTCGAGCCGCAATTGGCGGACCTGAAGAAATACGCCGTGTTCTCCAAATCCAAGCTCACCGACGAAAGCGCAGCCTGGGTTCGCTTCGGCCTGGAAAACGCCGACACGGCGCTGGCTCAACTGGGCCTGACGCTACCAGCCGACATCGACAGCGTGGCGCGCCACGAATCCTTGATCGCCATCCGGGTGTCTCCTGGCCGAGCCGAACTGTGGGCTCCCGCCGAACAGGCCGACGCGCTGAAAACCCGTCTACGCGCCACCCTGGCCGAGACTGACCTGAACCCGTGGTTGCTGGGGCAGGTCCGCGCAGGCATCGGCCAGGTCATGCCTGCCACCCGCGAGCTGTTCATTCCGCAGATGCTCAACCTGCAGGCCGTCGGCGGCGTGAGTTTCAAGAAAGGCTGCTACACCGGCCAGGAAATCGTTGCCCGCATGCAGTACCTGGGCAAGCTCAAGCGACGCCTGTATCGCCTGCAACTGGACGCCGGCGAACTGCCGGAACCCGGCACAGCCTTGTTCTCTCCCGCTCATGGCAGCGCCATCGGTGAGGTGGTGATCGCAGCGCAAGCCGAGCGAGACATTGAACTGCTGGCGGTGTTGCAGGCTGAAGCAGCAGAAGAAGGCAATGTGCACCTCGGTAGCCTGGAAGGCCCGATACTGAAATTGCTGGACCTGCCTTACGAACTGGATCGCGACCGCGAAATCCAGCGTTGATCGCAGCATTTGTCGCAATACCTAGAGAATCGAAATGAGCGATTTGGCGGATAAGGTCCAACGGGACTTGGTGGAGGCCATCGATAACGATGACCTGGTTCTGCCGACATTGCCGGAAGTGGCCCTGCAGATTCGCCGTGCCGCCGAAGACCCGGAAATCAGCGTCAGCAACCTGAGCAAGGTGATCGGCCGCGACACGGCGCTTTCGGCGCGCCTGATAAAAGTGGTCAACAGTCCATTGCTGCGCGCCACCCAGGAAGTCACCGATCTGCACACGGCCATTACCCGGCTGGGCGTCAATTACAGCAGTAACCTGGCCATCGGGTTGGTCATGGAGCAGATCTTCCACGCCCGCTCCGAGGTGGTCGAGCAGAAGATGCGCGATGTCTGGCGCAGAAGCCTGGAGATCGCCGGCGTCAGCTATGCGTTGTGCCGGACTTACACACAGCTCAAGCCCGATCAGGCCGCGCTGGGAGGGTTGGTGCACCAGATCGGCGTACTGCCGATCCTGACCTACGCCGAAGACCATAACGAACTGCTGTCAGACCCGGTCAGCCTCAACCACGTCATCGAAACGATTCACCCCGTGCTGGGGGACAAGCTGCTCAGCGTCTGGGAGTTTCCGGAAAGGCTGGTGAAACTGCCGGGCCTTTACCTGGATTTCGCCCGGGATTCCCGGCAACTCGACTACGTCGACCTGGTGCAGGTCGCTGCGCTGTATTGCTACAAGGACACTGATCACCCCCTGGGCAGGATCGACGCGTTCAAGGTGCCGTCATTCCAGAAGCTGGGCATCGACCCGAGCGATAAGGAACGATGCGCGCATCTCGAAGAAGCGCGGTCGATGTTTTACTAGACCAGGAGGGTCACCTGTGGCGAGGGGATTTATCCCCGCTGGGGCGCGAAGCGGCCCTCCGCGTTTTGTCTGATACAACGCAGGGGGGCCGCTTCGCAGCCCAGCGGGGATAAATCCCCTCGCCACAACAGGGTTCGTCTCAGGATCAATCTGAGCCGGGGATAAAACTCACCCGCACCTTCAACCCACCCTCTTGCCCGTCATGCAAGCTGATCTGGGCCAGGTGGGCGCGGCAGATTTCTCCCACGATGGCCAAGCCCAGGCCAGAACCGGCGACCTGCTGGTTGCGCCGGTAGAAACGTTCGAAGACACGATCGCGCTCATGCAATGGAATGCCGGGGCCATCGTCCTCGACCTCCAGCACCGCCGGCGCGGCGACCCGCAGAATCACGTTGCCGCCCGAGGGTGTATGGGCCAGGGCGTTGTCCACCAGATTGCTCAACAGCTCGTTCAACAAGGTTGGTTCACCGCGCAGCCACACCGGCTCGTCGGCTTCCAGGGCCAATGCCACGCCCCGCGCATGAGCCAGCGGCGCCATGGCCATGCCCAGCTCACGAGCCAACTGGCTGAGATCGAGCAACTGCGCGCCCCCTTCGGCGATGGCCCGCGCACCGTTTTCCACCCGTGCCATGGACAGTAACTGGTTGGCCAGATGCGTCAGCCGATCGGTGCCCTGGGCCGCGGTTTCCAGGGTTTCCCGCCAGGTCGCCGGCTCACTGGCCCGCAGCCCCAGCTCAAGCCGCGCCTTGAGCGCAGCCAGAGGCGTGCGCAGTTCATGAGCAGCGTCAGCGATGAATTGCGCCTGGCGCTCGAACTGCCCGCGCAAACGCTCGGTAAAGTGGTTGAGGGCGCGCACCAGAGGCCATAACTCATGCTGCACTTCCACCAGTGGCAACGGCCGCAGGTCGTCCGACTGGCGCTCTTCCACCGCCGTACGCAAGCGCTCCAGCGGACGCAACGCCGCGCTGACCGCGAACCACACCAACAACAGGGCGCCCACGGCCAGCATGCCCAGGCGCAGCAGTGTGTCGGCCATCAGGCCGCGGGCCATGCTGACGCGGGCTTCTTCGGTTTCCGCCACACGGATTTCCGCCATGCCGTTCATGTTCGGCTCGCTCACGGCCTTGAGCAGACTCACCACCCGCACATCCTGGCCTTGATAACGGGCGTTGTAGAAACGCGCCAGGGCCGGGTAATCGTCCGTGCGCGGTGTACCGGGTGGCGGACCGGGGAGGTTTTCATAGCCGGAAATCAGCTTCTTGTTGATGTCATTGACCTGGTAATAGATGCGTCCGGCACTGTCATAGGCGAAGGTGTCCAGGGCCACGTAGGGCACATCCGCGCTGAGGCTGCCGTCGCGTTGCGAAAGGCCGGCGGCGATGGTCCGGGCCGAGGCCAGCAAAGTCCGGTCATAGGCCGTATCCGCGGCTTCACGACCGTTCCAGTAGGCGCTCAGGCCGCTGGCCAGCATCAACACCACCAGCAACAGCGCCAGGTTGCGCAGCAGTCGCCAGCGCAGGCTGTCGGGTTTACGCATCGCGGGTTTCCAGCAGATACCCCAAGCCCCTGAACGTCACGATCGCCACGGCATGCCCATCGAGTTTCTTGCGCAGGCGGTGAACGTAGATTTCAATCGCATCGGGACTGGCTTCCTCGTCCAGGCCGAACACCTGAGCGGCGAGTTGCTCCTTGCTCATCACCCGCCCCGGCCGCGCGATCAACGCCTCCAATACGGCTTGCTCGCGGGACGTCAGGGTCAACAGCTCGTCGTCGAGGGTAAAGCGCCGGGTATCCAGGTCATAGATCAGCCCGCCACAGCGCTGCTGGCGTTCGCCGCCCAGTACGCTACGCCGCAACAGTGCCTTGACCCGGGCCTCGAGCTCGGTGAGTTCGAAGGGTTTGGCCAGGTAATCGTCGGCACCGAGATTGAGGCCATGCACCCGGTCCTTGACGTCGCTGCGAGCCGTCAGCATCAACACCGGCAAGGTCTTGCCCCGAGCCCGCAGGCGCGCCAGCACTTCAAAGCCGTCCATGCGCGGCAACCCGACATCGAGTACCGCCACCGCGTATTCCTCGCTGCTCAGCGCCAGGTCGGCGGCCACCCCGTCGTGCAACACATCCACAGTCAAACCGGTGCTCTTGAGCGCCTGGGCGACGCTTTCGGCAAGCTGCAAATGATCTTCGACGAGCAGAACACGCATGTTTTTTCCTCGATTCAGGAACGGTCGGCGCCATTCACTGGCGCGGAGTTTACAGCCGCATCCGCTGCTGTGAAGCCAAAAAACATCCTGAAAGCTTTTGAAAGGTTAGCGAAAGGTTGAGCTATTAGAGTCCGCTCACGGACAGTTTCGACTGCCGATCGCCAAACACAATCGCGAACGAGAAACGCCCCGATGCGTTTTCACATAAGAACAATAAAGCGGAGTATCCCCATGCTGTCCATGCAGCCCCAGGCGCCTGTGCCTGCTCGCTTCTCCCGCCCCAACCCGCCCCCTCGTGGCCAGTGCCGCCAGCGAATGCCCGGACATGTGCCGGTGGGTCAGCTATAGATTCAAGGTCCTGCGATGAACCTGTTGCCCGATCCCGAAGGTTCGGCGGCACAACGACTGCAACACACAATAACAACTCCTGTGGAGACGAAAATGAACCTATCAATGCGTAAAGTAGCCCTGGCCGTCGGATGCCTGATGTTCACCGGACAGTTGCTCGCCGAGCCGAAACGCCCGGAGTGCATTGCCCCCGCAGCGCCCGGCGGTGGTTTTGACCTGACCTGCAAGCTGGCGCAAAGCGCGCTGGTGAACCAGAAGTTGTTGACCAAGCCGATGCGTGTCACCTACATGCCTGGCGGTGTCGGTGCGGTGGCCTACAACGCCGTGGTCGCGCAACGCCCGGCGGACGCCGGCACATTGGTGGCCTGGTCCAGTGGCTCATTGCTGAACCTGGCACAAGGCAAGTTCGGTCGTTTCGATGAAACCAACGTGCGTTGGCTGGCAGCCGTGGGCACCAGCTATGGCGCCATCGCGGTGAAAAGCGATTCGCCCTACAAGAACCTCGACGATCTGGTACAGGCCCTGAAGAAAGATCCTGGGTCCGTCGTCATCGGTTCCGGCGGCACCGTCGGCAGCCAGGACTGGATGCAAACCGCCCTGATCGCCAAGGCCGCGGGTATCGATCCACGCAAATTGCGCTACGTGGCACTCGAAGGCGGCGGTGAGATCGCCACTGCCCTGCTGGGCGGTCACATCCAGGTAGGCAGTACGGACATTTCCGACTCCATGCCCCACATCCTGAGCGGTGACATGCGCCTGCTGGCGGTGTTCGCCGAGAAGCGCCTGGACGAGCCGGAAATGAAGGACATCCCCACCGCTCGCGAGCAAGGCTACGACATCCAGTGGCCGGTGGTGCGCGGCTTCTACCTCGGGCCAAAGGTGAGTGACGAGGACTACGCCTGGTGGAAAGACGCGTTCGACAAGCTGCTGGCTTCCGAAGAGTTTGCCAAGCTGCGTGACCAGCGCGAATTGTTCCCGTTCGCCATGACCGGCCCGGAACTGGACACCTACGTGAAAAAGCAAGTAGCCGATTACAAGGTGCTGGCCAAAGAGTTCGGCCTGATCCAGTAACCGTCTCTGTTCTCGCGGCGGCGTCGGTTCCCCCGGCGCTGCCCAGGAGTTAGTCATGCTCACCCTCCAACGTATTTTTGCCGCGGTGCTGTTGCTGGCCTGTATAGGCCTGGCACTGATGGCTTGGCCGTACCAGGCCGCTTTTTCCTATGAACCTGTGGGCCCACGTGCCTATCCCTTGCTCATGCTGGGATTGATGGGCCTGGCGCTGCTGTACATGGTATTCCGCCCCACCCCCATCGTGCACAGCGAAGACGACCCGCAACTGGACCGTGAAACCCTGCAGAAGATCGGCATCTGCATCGCGCTGTTGCTGGTCTTTGCCGGAACCTTCGAGCCCCTGGGCTTCATCCTCTCCAGCATCCTGATCGGGGTGCCGATGGCCCGTCTGTATGGCGGCCGCTGGGTGCCGAGCGCGGTGATCATCTGCCTGATGGCCATCGGTCTTTATCTGTTGTTCGACAAGCTGATGGACGTGCCGCTGCCCCTGGGCCTGCTCGACGTCCTGGAGAATTGATATGGATACCCTGAATTATCTCGGCCAGGGTTTCGGTGTCGCGCTGACGCCTTATAACCTCGTCACGGCGCTGACCGGCACCCTGATCGGCACCGTGGTCGGCTTGCTGCCCGGCCTGGGTCCGATCAACGGCGTGGCCCTGCTGATCCCGATTGCGTTTGCCCTGGGTCTGCCACCGGAATCGGCGCTGATCCTGCTGGCGGCGGTGTACCTGGGTTGCGAATACGGCGGGCGCATCAGCTCGATCCTGCTCAACATCCCGGGGGAAGCCTCCACCGTGATGACCACCCTCGACGGCTACCCGATGGCCCGTCAAGGCCTGGCTGGCGTGGCGTTGTCGCTGTCGGCGTGGAGTTCGTTCATCGGTGCGTTCATTGCCACGTGCGGCATGGTGCTGTTCGCGCCCCTGCTGGCCAAGTGGGCGATTGCCTTCGGTCCGGCGGAATATTTCGTGCTGATGGTATTCGCCATCGTCTGCCTCGGCGGCATGGCCGGCGACCGCCCGCTCAAGACGTTCATTGCGGCGTTGATCGGGTTGTTCCTGTCTTCTGTCGGGATCGATGCCAACAGCGGCGTGTACCGCTTCACCGGTGACAACATCCATCTGACCGACGGCATCCAGTTCGTCGTGCTGGTGCTGGGCCTGTTCTCCATCAGCGAAATCCTGTTGCTGCTGGAAAAAACCCATCGCGGCCAGGAAGCGGTGAAAGCCACCGGGCGGATGATGTTCAACTTCAAGGAAGCCGCGTCGGTGTTCGTCGTGAACCTGCGTTGCGGCGTGCTTGGCTTCATCATGGGTGTACTGCCGGGCGCCGGCGCAACCCTGGCCAGTGCCGTGGCCTACATGACCGAGAAGCGCATCGCCGGTGCCAGCGGTACCTTCGGCCAGGGCGACAAGCGCGGCCTCGCCGCCCCGGAAACCGCCATCGGCGGCGCGGCCTGCGGTGCGCTGGTACCGATGCTGACCCTCGGCGTTCCCGGTTCGGGCACCACGGCGGTGATGATCGGCGCACTGTCGCTGTACAACATCACCCCCGGGCCACTGTTGTTCCAACAACAGCCGGACATCGTCTGGGGCCTGATCGCGTCGTTGTTCGTTGCCAACATCATGCTGGTGATCCTCAACATCCCGATGATCCGCGTGTTCACCCGTATCCTGGCGGTGCCGAACTGGGCACTGGTGCCGGTCATCGCCATCATCACCGGGATCGGTGTCTACGCGGTGCACGCCACCACGTTCGACCTGTTCCTGATGATCGGCATCGGCATCTTCGGCTACATCCTGCGCAAGCTGGACTTCCCGCTGTCGCCGGTGCTGCTGGGCTTCATCCTCGGCGGCCTGATGGAGCAGAACCTGCGGCGCGCACTGTCGATTTCCAACGGTGCACTGGAGATCCTCTGGTCAAGCCCGATCACCTTTGGCTGCTGGATCCTGACGGCAATCATGCTGTTCATGCCACTGTTGCGGATCTGGCGTCGTCGCAGCGCCCAACGCCGTGCCGTGGCCGATGTCTGAAACAACCTTCAGACAATGGTGGGGAACACCGCTGGTCGGTCTGGCCGGCGGTTATCTGGCCAGCCTGATCGGCTGGCCTTTGCCCTGGATGGTCGGCTCGTTGCTGGCGATCATCCTGGTGCGCTGCCTGACACCGTGGCAGTTGATGGAAATCCCCGGCGGCCGTAAATGCGGCCAATGGGTGGTAGGCATCGGCATTGGCCTGCACTTCACCCCGCTGGTGATGGAGCAGGTCCTGGGCCACTTCGGCCTGATCTTTTTCGGCGCGCTGATCACCAGCGTGTCCAGCGTGGTGAGTGTGTGGCTGATGCGCCGCACCGGCGAAGACCGCGCCACCGCTTTCTTTTCCAGCATGCCGGGCGGTTCCGGCGAAATGGTCAACCTTGGCTCGCGCAATGGCGCGGACCTGAGCCGCGTCGCCGCGGGCCAGAGCTTGCGGGTCCTGGTGGTGGTGCTGTGCGTGCCCGCCGCGTTCAAATACCTGTTGGGCGAAGGCGCCCCGGTGCAGCACGCCACCGCCGTGGACTGGCTGTGGCTGGCGCTGTTGTTCCCGGCGGGTGCCCTGCTCGCCTGGATCTGGGAACGCCTGCGTCAACCCAACCCGTGGTTGTTCGGGCCACTGCTGGTGAGCGCGGCGGTGAGTATCGGCTGTGACCTGCACATAGGCCTGCCCAATGGCGGCAGCCAGATCGGCCAGTGGCTGATCGGCAGCGGATTGGGTTGTCACTTCAACCGGCAATTCTTTCGGCGGGCGCCCTCGTTCATGGGGCGCACCTTGATTGGCACGGTGTTGACGATGCTGATCGCCACCCTCGCGGCCCTGGGCCTGAGCACGCTGACCCATCTGGACCTGCGTTCACTGACCCTCGGCATGATGCCCGGTGGCATCGCGGAGATGAGCCTGACGGCGGAGACGCTGCAATTGTCGGTACCGTTGGTGACGGCATTGCAGGTGATGCGGCTGTTGTTCGTGTTGTTTCTGGCGGAGCCGTTGTTCAGGTGTTGGATGCGCCGACCGGGTTCCGACTGATCGTTCGTGTCGCCCTTTCGCGAGCAGGCTCGCTCCCACATGGTTCTGTGCCTGCGCCGCAGATCCTCTGTGGGAGCGAGCCTGCTCGCGATGAGGCCCGGCCCGCATTGCCGAACACTTAAACCGGCGGCAACCGCCAATCGATCGGCGCCTCGCCGTGTTGTTCGAGAAACTTGTTGGTCCGGCTGAAATGCCCGCATCCCAAGAAGCCACGATAAGCCGACAGCGGCGACGGGTGGACCGAGGTCAGCACCAGGTGCTTGGTGGCATCGATCAGCTTCTGCTTGCTCTGGGCATGGGCGCCCCACAGCAGGAACACCAGATGCGGCTGATGGGCGCTGACCACTTCGATGACCCGGTCGGTAAAATGCTGCCAGCCCTTGCCCGCATGGGCGTTGGCATTGGCGCGTTCCACGGTCATGGTGGTATTGAGCAGCAACACGCCCTGGTCGGCCCAGCTTTGCAAGTAGCCGTGGCTGGGGATGTCAATGTTCAGGTCGCGCTTCAATTCCTTGAAGATATTCACCAGCGACGGCGGCGCCGGGACGCCCGGCTGCACCGAAAAGCACAGGCCATGGGCCTGACCCGGGCCGTGGTACGGGTCTTGCCCGAGGATCACGACCTTGACCTTGTCCAACGGTGTGGAATTGAGGGCATTGAAAATCAACGAAGCCGGCGGATAGATCTCCTTGCCGGCGGCGTACTCCTGGCGCAGGAATTCGCGCAACTCTGCCATGTAGGGCTGGTCGAACTCGGCACGTAGCGCCTGCTTCCAGCTCGGTTCGAGTTTGATACGGTCGTCAGCAGTCATGATTGCACCCGGTAAAAACAATGGGCGCACCCTAGGAAAGCCTACATGGCTTGTCAATTGATCTGACGCAGAACCGGCACTTTCCCACGTAGCGTTCATACTGAACATTCAATTTCTGATCGAGGTCACGATGAATCTGCACTTCGAAGAGCTCACGGGCATTACGGGAGCCCGTATCGGCATCGCCACCCTGGACGCCGAAAAATCCTTGAACGCCCTGTCCTTGCCAATGATCAACGCCTTGCGCGATCGTCTCGATGCCTGGGCCCGGGAACCACAGATTGTTTGTGTATTACTGCGTGGCAACGGCGCCAAAGCCTTCTGCGCGGGCGGCGAAGTACGCAGTCTGGTGGAAGCCTGCCGTGCCCATCCCGGCGAAGTGCCGCCACTGGCGGCGCAATTTTTCGCGGCGGAATATCGCCTGGACTTCAACTTGCACACCTATCCCAAGCCCTTGGTGTGCTGGGGCCACGGCTATGTGCTCGGCGGCGGCATGGGCCTGCTGCAGGGCGCCAGCACCCGGATCGTCACACCGAGCAGTCGCCTGGCGATGCCGGAAATCAGCATCGGCCTGTACCCGGATGTCGGCGCCAGTTGGTTCCTGTCGCGCCTGCCTGGCAAGCTCGGGCTGTTTCTCGGCCTGACCGGCGCCCACATGAATGCCCGGGATGCCATCGACCTGGGCCTGGCCGACCGATTCTTGCTGGACGAGCAACAGGACGATCTGATCGAAGGCCTGCTACAGCTCAACTGGCAGGAACAGACCGACATGCAACTCAATAGCCTGCTCAAGGCCTTGCAGCGCGAAGCGCTCGATCGGTTACCCGAAGCGCAGTGGTTGCCACGTCGGCAACAAATCGACGAATGGCTGGATGTCAGCGACGTGCGCTGCGCCTGGAAGGCCCTCAGCTTGCTGGTGGACCATCCGGACCCACTGATTGCCAAGGCCGCCAGGACCATGACCGAAGGCTCTCCGTTGACCGCCCATCTGGTCTGGGAACAGATCGCCCGGGCCCGGCATTTGTCCTTGGCCAGCGTGTTTCGCATGGAATACACATTGAGTCTCAACTGCTGCCGGCATCCTGAATTCAGCGAAGGGGTGCGGGCCCGGTTGATCGACAAGGACCAGAAACCTCATTGGCACTGGCCGGACATCAACCATGTGCCGGAAGCGGCGGTGGAAGCGCACTTCCACAAGGCCTGGGAAGGACGGCATCCGCTGGCGGACCTGGCCAATGAGTAGAAATCCCGAATGAAACAGTGTGGGAGCGAGCCTGCTCGCGATAGCGGTGTGTCAGCAACTTTGATGCAGCTGACCCGACGCTTTCGCGAGCAGGCTCGCTCCCACAGGCTTTGTTGCAGGCGAAAAAAAGCGGCGCTCGATGCGCCGCTTTCAATAACCTGAAGGTCAGCGGTGACTGCCCCGTCCATCATGATCGCCCCGACCGCGCCGATCATGCCCGCCACGCCGATTATCATCCCAACCACCCCGGCCACGGCCGTCCCAGCCGCCCCGACTTGGATAAGAGCGATAGGCCGCCCGTGGTGGTGAATAATAGCGGGGGCCGTGTTGGTAATAGCGCGGTGCCGAATAATAGCGTGGCGCCGGTTGGTAGTACCTGGGTGCCGAATAGTAGCGCGGCCCCGAGTAGTAACTCCCACCGCCGTAATAGACCGGCGCCGGTGAGGTGTAGACCTCGGAACGGTAATAGCTCGAGTCTCCGTCGTAGTAAGGCACGCATGCCGAAAGAGTCAAACCGAGAAACGCAATGAGCAACAGTCGTCGATACATGGCGGCCTCCTGGACCGCGAATGAGCCACAACAGCGACGCTGATGGGCGGCAGCTACCTTTCGGTAACTGTCGATTAATCTGACAACAAAAACGGAATCTGGTGCGATTTCGCAATAAGTTGAAACACGTAGCGATTTGCCCAATTCCCAGACCTGCCACAGCGCATCCGGCACAAATCCCGTCGCCATTTCCTACAAGCCACTAAACTGAATCCATCCGATCGCCGCTCAGGGAATCGCCATGTCGCCTCGTTCGCCGTTGTATTCCCAACGCAAGCCGCTCCTGACTCTGGCGGTACTGTTGGGGACGGGTTTTCTGGTGATTTCGCTGCTGGGCTATTACGTCGCCCACACCTCGATACGCGACCACCAGCTCAAGGTCCTGTACCTGAACCTTGTGATTGGCCTGCTGGTCACGCTGGTAGTGCTGGCGGTGCTGTGTCGGATCATCAGTGGCTATCAACGCCGCATCGACGCCCAGACCACGCTCGACAGCCTGACCGAATTGCCCAACCGCCGTGGCTTCGACCTGCTGGCCGTGCAAGCCCTGCATGAGGCCCAGCGCGAGCCCAGGCCCCTGACTGCCTTGTTGCTGGAACTGGATGATTTCAAGCGACTGGACATCGCCCATGGTCACATCGCCAGCGACCAGTTGCTGACCGGGTTTGCCCGCGACCTGACCGATAGCCTGCGGCATTCGGACATCGTGTGTCGCTGGAGCACCGACGCCTTTGTCGTCCTGCTCAAGGACACCGACGGACAGACAGGTCTGAAAATCGCTGAGAAAATTCGCCAACACATCGAGAAGCAGCACTATTTCTGCAGCGGCAAGCAACTGTTGGCGACCATCAGCATCGGCCTCACCACTTTGCAGGACAACGACACCTTGCACAGCCTGCTGTCGCGGACCGATCATGCGCTGCAACGTGCCCGACAGACCGGAAGCAACCGAACCTGCGTTGAGATGCCTCACTCCAGTTATGAATAAACCCGACCTGTGCCCTGCCTGCGGCAGCGCCAATGACTGCACCCTGGCCAACCCTGGAACAGCCGACCGAGCCTGCTGGTGTTACGGCGTGAGTATCGACCCGGCCGTGCTCGAGGCATTGCCGGCCGAGCTGCGCGATCAATCCTGCCTGTGTCCGCGCTGCGCCCAGGTCGAAAGCCAATTGCGCGCCAGGCAGCCGCCGATCGCGTAAGATTCCCACCCTCCGCTCCTTTGCCTGAATGCCCCATGCGTGTCGACCGTTTCCTCAGCAATCTGCCGCGCTTCAATCGCCAACAGGTCCGGTTGTTGTTGGTGGCGCGCCGGGTAAGAATCGACGGCCTGGTGATCAGCGACCCACACGCCCAGGTCCGTGAGTTCAGCCGTGTCGAAGTCGATGGCGAACTGTTGCAGGCGGGCCGACCGACGCGGTACTTCATGCTGCACAAACCCGCCGGCTGCGTCAGCGCCACGCGCGATCCGCAGCATCCCACCGTGCTCGATTGGCTGGACGAACCGGACAAGGACGACCTGCACATCGCCGGGCGCCTGGACTTCAACACCACCGGGCTGATGCTGATTACCAATGACGGCAACTGGTCGCGACGACTGACTCAGCCACAGACCAAACTGCCCAAGGTCTACTACGTCGAAACCGAGCAGATCATCACTGCCGAATACGCCACCACCTTCGCCCGTGGCCTGTACTTTGCCTTCGAAGACCTCACCACACAGCCTGCGAAGTTGACGCTGCTGGGTCCGAACTCGGCGCGGCTGAGCATCATTGAAGGGCGTTATCACCAGGTCAAGCGGATGTTCGGCCACTTCGACAACAAAGTGCTGCGCCTGCACCGCGAACGCATGGGGCCGCTTTCGCTGGACGCCGATCTCGAGCCGGGCCAATACCGCGCCTTGAGCCCCGAAGAAGTCAACCTGATCTGAGCGGACGACCGCCGGGCAGAAGCGTCGAACAATTTGCAGAAGGACACTTGCGCAACGGCTGTCCCCCTGCTTGAATCAGACCGTCGGCCGAAATGTGACCGATGAGTCACACCATACTCCCAAGAAACTTTTTGTCGGCCGGAACCCTCTGGTCCCGCCTTGCCCGCCGACAGACTGCCCGCCTAATAACAACACCCGTCGACCGCTTCTTTTGGATCGACTTGGGCCTTATCTTCCAGGCGAATGCCTACCTGTCACATTGCCCGTGCAATCTCATTGCGCGCATACCCGCTTGCTCAGGAGTCTATGACATGAGGCCAGAAATCGCTGTGCTGGATATACAAGGTCAGTATCGGGTTTACACGGAGTTCTATCGCGCAGACGCCGCACAAAAGACCATCATTCTGGTCAACGGCTCGCTGGCCACTACCGCGTCGTTTGCACAGACCGTCAAGAACCTTCACCCGCAATTCAACGTCGTGCTGTACGACCAGCCCTACGCGGGTAAGTCCAAACCCCACAACCGGCATGAGAAAATGCTGACGAAGGAAGTCGAAGGCCAGATCCTGCTGGAGCTGATCGACCACTTCGCCGCCGAACACGTGCTGTCATTCTCGTGGGGCGGCGCCGCCACGTTGAGCGCGTTGTCCCACCGCCCATGGCGCATCGAAAAAGCGGTGATCAGTTCATTCTCACCGGTTCTCAACGCGCCGATGCGCGACTACCTCGAGCGTGGTGTCGATTACCTGGGCAACCTGGACGGCGACCGCGTGGGGCATCTGGTCAACAGCACCATCGGCAAACACCTGCCGCCGCTGTTCAAGCGCTTCAACCATCGCCATGTCAGCAACCTGGCCGAGCATGAGTACGGACAGATGCACTTCCACATCAGCGAGGTACTCCAGAGCGACCTGCGCTGCTACGCAACGGCAGCGAAAAAAATCAACGTACCGGTGCTGTTCCTGAACGGCGAATGGGATGAATACACCTCGGCCGTCGACGCCAGGCTGTTCGCCGACTATGTGCAGCACAGTACGTTCAGCACGCTGCAAGCCACCGGGCACTTTCTGGACATGGAACACAAGGCCGCCTTCCGGGACAGCCGCAACGCCTTGCTAGGCTTCCTCAAGCCGGGTCACCCCGAAAACCGGCCACGCTACAGCCAGGTACAGGGCTACCATGCACTGGCAATCTGAAACCACGTCCTCGTGGGCAAGCCCCGTCTCCTTCACAACGGCGCTTGCCCGCGAATGACCGCTCTGGCTTGAGGTCTGGCTTGAGGCTTGCGTCGACGGGCCACCTCACCGCCGGTAAAGAAAAACTTCAAATCCGCGCCCACATCTGGTACAAAGTCAGCCGCTCTAAGCGGGTGTCGTATAATGGCATTACTCCAGCTTCCCAAGCTGATAACGAGGGTTCGATTCCCTTCACCCGCTCCACTGCTTTCAAGGCTTCCAGCGGTGCACGAACATCATCGCAATCCACTGGGGGCTGTTTCGGGGTCTGTTTGTGTGTTAATGCGTCAGAGTGCCCTAGCACGCGCATAGCGCACGCAGGTGTATGCATCCTCGCCATTTTCGGATGAGGCCTCGGAAATGAGTAAGATTAGTAAGCCCCTCCGCAATTCCGCCTCAAAGCCTTGATTTCATTGGTTTTTGGGTGCATTCCCCATAGTAATTTTGAAGTAATGTAGAAGTAAGATAATTACTCTTTGGCAAGGTAATCTTTTCTTTTCTACAACCCTTTAAAATCAAGCACTTACGCGAAAATTACTTCTTCAATTACTCAAAATTACCTTCTGATGTAATCCGGCAGAGCCAATGAATACGGGCCTTTCGACGGAGCCAACGCCTCAAATTTCCTTATTACTCTTTTCCGACTTCGTTCCTGAAAATCAACTCAGCCAGGGAAGCTTTCAGATCTCAATTCAGTTGTCCCGTCACCTGCACTGAATCACCCCCACCCGTCGCAGGGATCCGCAAGCTTTTTGCCCTTCGCCATCATCAGGACAGCACCCGACCTTGGCCGCGCTGAATGGTTTGCAGCGGTGCGGAAAAAAAGACCTATTTAGCCCGCAGGCGAGGTGGGGGGGGCGACGGCGCGCGCCACTCAAGAAACAGCTATGTAGCACGTCAATACCCCGTACAACCGAGCGAATCTTGTGACGCCTCTGCGTCACAGATTAGGACTATCCCACGCGCCGGCCGCCGCTCAGGATACTGTATATACATACAGTCAGATTTGATGCAAACTAGCACCGTCGGCGCTAGATTGCGTTGATGAATTTGGTTGGGATCCAATCACTCACTGTGCGTTGACAACCTCCTATCGAACGTAGACGGTAGCCGCCTGTCGAATAAAGTGTGACTAAGGCGCTTAACGCCTGATAAAGGTATGTCATAAAGCCATAAGTGATTGACAAGGGATTTGACTTGTTGATAATCGCCGTCCAGAGTTGTCCTAGGTTGTGGATAAGTTTCTTGACAACCTGTGCGTAACGTTCATGGAAGATTGCTCCGCATGAACATGTCCGGAGAAAAAAATGGCCTTTAACGAAAGAAAAGCTGCCCAGATGGCTGCTTTTTTCCTTCATCAGGGTGGAGGAAAGCTCGAAGTATTGAAGCTGATGAAGCTTCTTTATCTTGCTGATCGTCAAGCGATGGATTGGTACGAGCAGCCAATTTCGGGTGATCGGATGGTCTCCATGCCCAATGGCCCTGTCCTGTCCCGAACCTTAGATTTGATGAACGGTAGTCGCCCCACGGTCGAAGACGGCTGGCAATGCTGGGTTGCTGACCGAGAATCCTACGAGGTTGCCCTACAGCCTTGTCATTTAGAAAATGGCGAGCTTTATCTAGGTGCGCTCAGCCAAGCCGAAATTGAGGTTCTCAATGCAGTTTGGGCTAACTTCGGTGGGATGGGTAAATACGATTTGGTGGATTACACACATGATCGTTGTGCCGAATGGAAAGATCCTTGCGGATCATCACGCCCAATAAGCTATGCGGACGTGTTTTTGGCTCTTGGCCGTGATGGGGGGGAGGCAGAAGAAGCAGCTCAAGCCCTGGAAGGCCAAGACACAGTGGATAGGATATTCGCGAGCCTTTAATGTTTATAGCTACCCGTAGAGCCACCGTTTTGGTTCCCAGTGGAACTCCTCAAAGGCCAGACCTGAAACACCTGTTTATCCTCCTCAACGATCCTGCTGGGGAGGATCAATTGGTTTTGATCGTAAGTATCTCTACTGTCAAGGCGGGTGGTAGGCACGACCAAACATGTCTCCTATATCCGGGAGATCATCCCTTCATACAAGTACCGAGCTTCGTTATGTATGGGATGAGCAGGCTTGAGCCAGCGAAAAAGCTGATCAAAGCTGTTGACCAAGGCATTTTTGTCCCTAAAGACCCGATAGATGGCGGTATTTTTGCCCGAATCTGCAACGGTGTTCTCGACTCAGCATTTACAGCAGCCGAGTTCAAAGCCTTTTTCTCAAAGATTTGGACCCGGTGAGAAAGTCCGAACCACTTGCTGTGCTTTTCTTCCCATGATGAGCAAACAGATTTTTAGATAGTCCGCCAAGAGCCTATTGCGACGAGCCTGTGTTGACGCACCGGTTCGTCGCCTCGTTTGCTGCGTGGAGCTTTTACGTCTCCCCGCCCACCTCGTAAGGTTTGAATCTCATAATCTCTTCACCCAGCCAGTCGTTCAGCTGGGTCATCCGCGTCTGAATGGGCTGCAGCTCGTTAGCAGCATAGATCTGTGTCGCCTCCCTGATCGATCCGAATCCACCCGCATTCTGCGGCACGATTCCCATTAACTGCGGAGGAATACGCAGGCTCGCCAGCACATCATCGCGGGTTTGATTCTTGATCGAATTGAATTCGTCCTTTGCCGCGACTTCGCTGACTGGAATCAGTTGAATACCGTCCTTCTTGCCCGTGGGCGAATAGACAAACAGATTCCGAAAATTCCCCGGCCCCTTGGACTCTTTCAGTGCCTTACGTAAAGCGTCGATATCCGCCTCGGTCTGCGCCGCATCGGTCATGTACAAAATGAACCCGGCGTGACTACCGTTCTCGTAATACTTGCGCCGGAACAGGGTCGCCGACTCGTTGAGCAATGCCGATTGCAGTGCGCTGACCCACTCCGGTAACCCGTAGATCTCTTGGTGCAAATCAGCCTCGCGTAGGTGAAAAATGCTTCCCGGCTCGAAGGCGTGCTCGTTCTTCCAGCCCTGAACCTGGTAGAACAGCCCCTCCGGCCCAACCCGCATGTACTTCGCCAACGACGGCACCAGTTGCCGCGTACCGCCCAGAACCGAGCGGCGTTTCTCCAGATACGCGTTGCCCAGGCACAGAAAGTCCAGGGCGAACTGCTCGAAAGCCGCCCGGGACAGCATCGAATGCGGGATAAACGTCTTGCTCAAGAGGTTGCACTTGAACATCAACCCCGAATGCAAATGCACGCTCGCGCCCACTGACCGGGCCAGGCCATTGAGCGACAACGGCGGCTCATACCACCTACCGTTGAACCAGCACTCCAAGTAATCAAACACCTCGCGACCACCCAGTACCGGCGTCGGCTCCCCGAAGCTGAACACCTGGGTTCCCGCACTGGCGGCGTCGAGGGTGGCCGGCAGTAGTGCCTGACTGGCGAGTTGTTCGGTCATGTGAAAATCTCCATTCGCCCGGTATTGGCAGCGGTCTGCCCTTCGAGCGGTTCGTTCTGCAATGCGTGGAAGAGCGCCCAGGCCAGGTCGGCGTGGCCGGTGTTGTCGTTGCGGCCTGCGGTGTAGGTGAACTGGCGACCGCCTGCGGTGATGGTCTTGCGGATAGCCATGAGCGACTGGGCCATGTCGGTCCAGCCGGCGTCGAACTCCAGCCGGCCCTTGTGAATTACGTCGTAGGCCTTCAGCACCAGGCGGGTTTTCACCTCGGGGGAGTAGCTGAAGGTGGTCACCGCCGGGAAGAACTGGCGCACCAGCTGGGCCACGCCGCTGCCCAGGCCGGTGACGTCGATGCCGATGTAGGTCACCCAGTAGCGGTCGCACACGCCCTTGATGGCGGCGGCCTGCGCGGCGAAGTCCATACCACGGAACTGGTGACGCTCGAGCACGCGAAACTTGCCGCCGGGCACCAGGGGCGGCGCGACCACCGCCAGGCCGGAACAATCGCCCGTCTCAGCCGGGTCATAGCCGACCCACACCTGGCGGTCGCCGAACGGACGCATGGCAAACGGTTTGTAGTCCTCGGCCCACTCGACCCAGCTATCGACCATGCAGGACTGCAACACCGACAGCGGAAAGATGCTCGCGCCGTCATCAACGAACTCGCACATCAGCAGATTGGCGAACGCCTCGGGGCTGTACTCCCGGCGCAGCTCTTCGATGTCGAACAGATCGCAGCCGCCCCGCTCTGCGTCGAGGATAGTGACAATCTGGCACCACAGCCGGTCCTCACAGAACCGTCCCTGCTGGAGCGCGCCATGAGACACGTCCACTTTGGTGTGCTGCGCGGCGGGTTTGCCCTTGTTGAAGCGCTCGCCCGTCCAGAAGGTGTACGCCTCGTGGGCCATGCTCGACGGGGTCGAGAAATAGGTTTTCCGCCATTTCTTGTGCATCGCCATGCCCGAGGCGACCTTGTTCAACTCCTCGAACTTGAACGTCCAGAAGAACTCATCGAAGTAGAAATTGCCGTGATAGCCCTGAGCGGTGCGGGCATTGGTGCCGAGGAAAAACAGCTCGGCGCCGTTGGGCAATACAATCGGGTCACCGGTCAGCTCGACGCCGATGACTTCCCGGGCGAAGGCCTGGATGTAACCCCGGAACAGGTACGCCTGACTCTTTGATGCCGACAGGAAAATCTGGTTGCGACCAGTGTCCAGGGCGTCGATGAACGCCTCGCGGGCGAAGTAGTAAGTGGCGCCGATCTGCCGGCTCTTGAGAATGACGCGAGTGCGCTGGTTACCGGCCCGGTGCCAGTCTTTCTGGTAATCGAAACAGCCGTCGATGAAGGCCTCACGCAGCAGCTCGATCTGGTCTTCGCTGATATCGTTCTTCGGGGATTTTTTCTTCGGTCCCTACTTGAAACGCGGTATGCAGTTGCGATCGGAGGCGGTTGCAGTAAGTCGTCACGCCGTTCGCGATCATCCTGGCGATGATGTCTCTAATTTCACCAGGACCAATCAGGACCGCCGGAAGCTTTACCAGATTCGGGAATGGTTCGGACACGTAGTGTTTGAAGGACCACTTCACGTCCTCGACCGAGGCTGCACACTCCCCCGCGAGTTTGGCGATGTAGCCGTCCATCACATTCTGAAACGTGCCGGTCGCGATCACCACTTCCTTTTCGGCGCGGCACAGATCCCTGGCAGCGGCGAGGCCCAGTGTTGGCCATGTACCGAGTTTGCTCTTGAGCTTCTTTCCCGTTGCTGTAGCGCTGGAAATAGAACTCCTTCGTCCCGTTCGGACGCACCCGCAGAAACAGAACGCCCTCGCCTCGGGCAGTGCGGCCGTCCGAGACCGTGAACTCCTTTTCCGCAGGCTTCATTGCCTTGATTTGTTTCTCTGTGAGCATTTGGGGGCCGTTGCTGGGGGCTGTATGCGTGGAATATGGGGCAAACCAGTGAAACAGATTGAAATCGTGCCTCGCACTGAGCCCCAATTAAGACGGGGCTTTGCGGGGCACAAGCATACATCCAGCGTCCGTCTGAAACACCACCCACCCAAGATTCCCAAGCTGATAACGAGGGTTCGATTCCCTTCACCCGCTCCACTATTTTCAAGGTCTCCAGCGGTGCATATTCGTCATCGCAGTCAGTTGGGGGACGTATTCGTTGCCACATGATAGCGAGCCTCTACAGCCCCCCTGCAGTTCATGAAATCTCACGGGGATCTGTTCACCAAACACTTCCTTCCAGATCTTGACGATCAGACTGTCTTACTCAAAGCGCATCTGTTGATTGAAGAGATGCTCAGAGACTTTTGCTACAAATCAGTGCGCTCACCCGAACACCTCCATAAAGCCCGCCTTAACTTCACCCAAGTCACCAAGCTCGCGAGATCACTATGTGCCTTTGACTCTGCACAGCTCGGTCATGTGTGGGGGATGGTAAAGCTGGTGAACGACCTAAGGAATTTCATGGCTCATGAACTTGAGCCTGACGTAATCAAGTTCGAAACGTGTCGGGACTCATTGATCAAGTCTTCTGCACTCAAACAGAATGAAAGTGATGGCTCACCGGTGAAACGTCTGGCTCCCAGCTTGAGCTACCCCTGCGGAGCGATGTCCGCGATGCTACAGGTCTCGTTAGCGATCCAATTCCCTGACGAATTCGCGGCCGACTGAACGGAAACAGACGCAAAGAGTCAGCACAGTTGAGCCGACCTCCTACAGGTTCCGACCTTAAAATCTGCCGGGGTCCGAAAAATAGTAATATTAATAATATCTACTCCGAGAAACGGCCACAGCCCTTGTCTATCAAGGCTTCCAGCGGTTTGGGGGAAAGGCGATATTTAAGCGATAGGAAGGCGATAGTATTACCTTTCTTAGAAGCTATATTTCTATTCCCTAAAATCCAATAAATCCGGGGCTTGACAGAAATATTACTTTATATCGCTTCATATTACCTTCCCTTGTAATACCAAAAGCCCAGTAAGACCGTGGCCTCCAGACCCATTACCACGCCCGCATAGCTGATATCGCTTTTTTCAAAACGACCACCCCTCACTTAAGAATCAATCTCAATAGAATGAAATTTTTTCAGGGGCTCTATCGCGCCCAGCTGGAGTCGGGTGTATCAGCCCTCCTCAGACCCCAAACTCCTAAGACGATGCGAGATTTGGGCGTACCAGAGAAGCCACCAAGCTAACTATTAGTAGGCTAATTACTGGAGTGCATTAATTCCGTAGCCAATCCAAAAAAAACGAACTACATTTCACGTAATCCTGTAGGGAACCTCATATTTTTTATGAGCAGCAGGATTAATAATAGACTTGACCATCTTGAAAAACTTATAACCGGGGAGATAAATTAATGAAAGCTAGTTGGTTAGCACTTTATATTGCGTTATGTTGTTTCGGGTTCAATGCTTATGCTAACGAAGCTTCTATAATAATCCCGAAATATGGCGGACAATCCGGCGCTAGCTCTTTAAGCGATGAAACTAAGCAGGAACGATCGGAAAGAAGACATAAAGCCAGAGAACAGAAAGCTGCGGAGCATGAAAAAAAGGTTGCATATTACAGATCCAACTACGACCCATGTGTATATTCAGATGAAATGCGCAAATTGTCATTTGACGCAATGTTCGATGATGTGGACCTCACTGACATCAAGTGTTCCAAGGAACAAGAAGATGCTCTAATGGAGAAAAGGATCGCAGCAGAGAAGAAAAGAATTAGTGATGAAAAGCGCAAAATTTTAGCGGAAAAAACCAAGGCCGCCTCTGAAAAAAACAAAACTGCTACAGTTAAGAGCAAAGCGGAACCTGAAAAACAAAAAACTCAAAATAAACAGATCTATTCTTATGTAAGAACATCAAAATTCAAAAGCCCTGTCGGCGCTAACACCCAAGAGGAAGCGCTGAGCGCTTTGAACAAAGACATTGACAAGGCAGAGCAAGACGCCTCAAAGCCTTTTCTAAATCATATTAGCGGTAAAATCATAAATCGGCCTGCACCCACCTGTAAAATAGGTGCGTATCAGAAAAAATGGTGGTGTGAAAGCACTGTTACTTTTTCCGGCCAAACGTATTCAGACCCAGCAAAAGAAAAGCAAGCTTCACAAACAACCAAAGTGCAAGAGCGATAAGCTCAGCAAAACAGCAAACCATTTACGGCAGGCCAACTCAAGGCCTGCCTAACAACTATGACTACGCCAATCATCGAACGTTTACAAGCTGGAGAAATCTATAACACTTGGGGAAAGGCAAGTTACTTTCAATTAATTAAAACATTAGAGAGCAATGAACTTAAGTGATACGCCCTTACGGGGTATCCATGGGCTGATCACACCTACACACATACACGCTTCTGGGCGAAGATGGCCAATAAAGGTTCGATTCCCTTCACCCGCTCCAATCGAATTCTGCTCTCGCGTCGTTGTGGTTTTGACGGGGGATATAAAAAACCGGCATTGAATGGCCGGTTTTTTTTGGTCTGGTGTTTTTGAATGGTCCGCCTTGGGCTGGCTGAAGGGTTAACCCCTGCTCACCGCCGAAACGCACTGCGCTCACCTAGGGCTTTTGTTCTCGGAGAGGCAGTTGCCCCCATCCACCACGAGAACCTCGCCCGTAATGTAGCTGGACTCCGGGGAAGCAAGAAAAGCGACCGCCGCTGCGACCTCGTCCGGTCTACCGGCACGCCCGACGGGAACATACTGCGCCGCGCTCATTTCCCCCGCAGTGCTGGATTGCGTCGCGATCCACCCGGGGGCAACAGCGTTCACGGTGATACCGTACGGCGCGACTTCCAGCGCCAGGCTCATGTTCATACCCACCATCCCCGCTTTCGCCGCCGCATACGCGGCCTCGCCAGGGTTGCTGACGCGGGTGCCGGTCGTAGAACTGACCTGGACGATGCGTCCGTAACGACGATCCTGCATGCCCGGTAACACAGCGCGGGTCAGCAGAAATGCAGTGGTCAGATTACGGGCAATCGAAGTGTTCCACAGCTCGACGCTCATAGTGGCCACTTCAGCGAACGTTTCGGCATCACCCTGAATCGCCATACCGGCGTTGTTCACGAGTACATCGATTCGTCCCCAGAGCGATTCAGCCCACGTCACCAGTTCGACGACCTGAGCCGGCTGCGTAAGGTCCGCAGCACGTCCCTGTACCTCATAACCTTCCGCACTCAGCTGCGCGACGCGATCATGGATACGGGCACTGCTGCCGGTGATGATCAGCTTTACACCCGCGTCCCCGAGCCGTCGCGCGATAGCCAGGCCAATCCCATATTCGCTGCCAGCGCCGCTGACCAATGCGACCTGACCACTCCAGCTTTTGACCATTGCACGGCTCCACAGAGAGACACTCGAAGACAGGTTGACAGTTCAGAGTAGACGCCAGGCGCCCGCATTGATGCACTAAAGATTGTGAGCGGCAGGAAATGGCCAGAAGCGGATGGTCTGTCTTGTGCAATAAGACCCGGCTTGTTAACCCTATTTGCGTGAATAAAGAGGCCACAGGCCACTAGCACGGTACGGATACCGGACTAGACTTTTCAGCGCTGTCGCTTCGGCAGCCACCAAGCGCATTACTCAAAAGCTGTTTTTATCCGCGGATAGGGAGATCTCTCATGTTCAGCCTCGACGCCTCTGGATATACGAAAAGTGCCACCGCCCCCGCATTTGCCACAGTTCCGCCCATCAGTGGCGGCATCGAAAGCACCAGCGTGACCGTTGTTTGGCAGAATATTCTGCAAAGTGACGTGCTCCAGATGCTCTCGGGCATCGATCCCCCCCTGACCGGTTCCTTCATTGATTACCGCTACTGGGCAAACGGCATTCTCCGTTGGGCACTGAGCCAGCAGGACGACAATGGAAACCCGCTTTATGCTTTCGCTATCCCGTCATGGGAAACGGGCTTCGATGACAACGGCAATCCCGTCGTCGGAGCGTTTCTGTTCCCTGTGGGAACCCAGGTCACCGTGCTCCAGCCCAGCGACGACGAACTCAACGCCGCGTTGGCGAGTGCCTATGGCAACCTGCCGCCCCTCACATTGACCTCGAACCAGACCGGCGATCCTGACGAGCGCCGCTGGGCCGCTGCCGCCCATGCCTATGCCCTGACGCAAAACGACGCCAACGGTAACGCCTACGTGGCCGGCATCCCGAGCTGGGAAATGGCGGTCGAGGGCGACCAGACCGTCCGCGGCGTTTTCGCGTTCAGCAACACCCCCGGCATCCAGGTGCTCAGGGCTGGTCGCGCCGCCCTGATGGATCAGATCCTCGCGGGCATTCTCGAACCCTTGAACAGTCCGAACCTGATGGACACGAACATGAGTGTCCTCGCCGTGGCCGCCAACCGTTGGGCCATGCGCTACGGTGGTGTGTGCGGCGCCGGTACCTTTGGCTATTGCTCCGCCAAATACCCCGAGGGGGAAGAGTGGGACACCATTTTCACGCACGACATTGTCATCTGCTTCGCGCCACAGCAGCCGACCGTGGACTTGTTGCAATCCATCGTCGATCAACCCGCCGTGGCCTGGCCCGATTTCAACAATGCCTACTCGCAGCTGTGCATCGCCCTCGGCAACATCATCAATGGTGCGAACTCCAATGACCCACTCGATCCGCGTGGGCTGGCGGCGGCCTCCCCCGAGTGGTCCCCGAACGCCGTCGCCACCCAGCTCGACAACTGGTTGCAATTCGATACGAACGGCAACTACAACCTGTCTCCAACCGCTCCCCCGGCGCCAACGGGCGTGGCTGCTGACGACTGGCTCCAGATCATCCATACCGTCTGGCAGGAGATGAGCGCTGTCGAACAACTCCAATCGCTCTACAGCTATACCCAAGGAACCCTGAACACAGCGCAGGGCACGGCAAATACCCTGATAAACGGGGCGATCGCCAACATGCAAGCCAAGACTGACGACAGTACGCTGCTGGACTTCGGCCAGTTGCTCAAAGACCTCGGTTATTCGCTGGTATGGTTCTTCTCCGGAACCACTGCTGCCTGGGCCAACCTGGCGGCGGTTGCCGTGACCGATGTCATTCGCGTGATCACCAGCGCCTTCGGCGGGACGACCAGTTCGATCACCATCGGCCAATACTGGGACCAGGTCGCCGACTCCTTCGAAGCGAGCAACAAGAGCCTCAGTAACTTCTACACGACCATCGCCAGCGACCACGGACGCCTGATGAGCTTCTACAGGTATGCCGACAACGGTAACCTCCCGATACCCACTGGCAACAACGGCGGTTCCTCGACAACGGACCATGACAGCTCCACCGCAACCGCCATGGCCAACGGTCTGATGTTGCAGGCCTACCAGAACCTGATGCCGCTCTACTGGGCAATCGCCTGGGCCTGCCCCAATCCGTTCGTCGGCCCGGGATACAGTGCTTATACGACGCTCACCATTCCGGAAGCACCCGAGGGCACCTATGTCGAGGGGCCATATTACGAGTTTGCGATCATCTGGAGCAGCAGTGGCGTCATTAAAAGCTATCCAACGCCGGCGATGATGATGGACCTCACCGACACACTGAACGTCAACCTGATGGATGTCCTGGCGCGGACCGACCCCTGGCTCGGTATTACCGCCTGGTTTGGCTGGTTCGCTGGCACTCAGGTCAACTTGCAAGGCCCTTATACCCGCTAGTCCGTAGGCGCTCCCCCAACGACGCGGCGACCGCGCCGTTGGGGATCCCATTAGCCACGCATCCGAATTGCAACTTGCACCATAGCCGGCAAAAACTGACTCACGCCCCAGGCAAATGCCCCAATGGCAGCGCTCCCGGGGTCTTCACGGTATGGATCGCAAAATTACTGCGGATATCACTGACCCCCGGCAACTTGAGCAGTCGCCCCGTAAGAAAGCGGTCATACGCCCGTAAGTCCGGCACCACCACCTGCAGCAGAAAGTCCGACTCTCCCGATACCAGGAACGCTGAAATCACCTCCGGCAATGCCGTAACAGCCTGGCGAAACGCGTCGGCTTGTTCATCGTTATGCCGTTCAACCTTGATACCGACGAAGATCGTCAGCCCAAGGCCCACTTCGTCACGGTCGAGGATGGCCTGGTAGCCGCGAATCACGCCAGCGTCTTCGAGCATCCGCACGCGGCGCAGACACGGTGAGGGCGACAGGCCGATTTCCTCGGCCAGTTGCACATTGCTCAGGCGGCCATCGCGTTGCAATGCGGCGAGGATCTTGCGATCGAAGGCATCGAGCTTCATGGGTTGGCATTTTCCAGTTTCTTTTATTCGATCGTTGGCAGGTTATGCCAATTTTTGCCAACTTAGAAGCTGACTTCGCAAGCACCTGCCCTGCCCTCCCGCTTTAGACTGGCATTTTTCAAACGTTGCGAAGGAGCGTGGCATGGCAGAGTTCTGGTTGTTCCTGATGGCCTTGACGGTGGCGTATCTGTTGCCGGGACCCGACATGATTCTGTTGCTGCAAACCGGCGCGCGTCAGGGCAAGGGTCCGGCACTGGCAACGGCGGTGGGTTTGGGAATCGCTCGGGGATGTCATGTCGTATTGGCCGCGTTGGGGCTCTCGGCATTGTTCAAGACCGCCCCCTGGACATTCGATGCGGTGCGCCTGCTCGGTGCTGCCTATCTGTTATGGATCGGCTTTCAATGCCTGCGGACCCGTTTGTTGCCAAGCCTTGAAGCGGCCGGCATCGAACCTGTAAAGCAGCGTTGGGGCCAGGCGATTCGGCGCGGGTTACTGACCAACCTGCTCAATCCCAAGGCATTGCTGTTCTGTTCGATCCTGCTGCCGCAGTTCATCGACCCACGGGGCGGCCCGGTGCTTGGGCAATTTGCGGTCCTCGGTGTGATCCTGGTCGGTGTTGGCTTGCTGTTCGATTGCGCCTACGCCCTGGTGGGTGTGGCGCTTGGGCGCTGGTTGCAGCGCTCACCTTCGGCTCAGCGTGTGCAGCAGTGGTTGTTTGGGAGCTTGTTGATCGGGTTTGCGGTGCGGCTGACATTCGTACAGCAGTCATAGCGCTGCGGATGTCCCAAGGCCTCGCCCATAGAGGCAGCCCAGCGGGAGCAAGCTCCCTCGCCACGTTTTTTCCGTCCTTCATATCCGGTAATAACCCCATCCCACCTCCCCGCCGGCCTTATCTGGCGCGGCTTCTAGACTTCGTTGCGATGAACGCGCCTGCTCGCCTGATCCGGGGCGGTGATTATAGTGTTGATCACAAACTCATAGTAGGTATAGTACCCACCAAGCACACCACACGGAGGTGATGTGAATAGCCGTTTTTTGATAAGCCAACTCCTTGCGGACGGTTGGTACCTGGTGCGGGTTCGGGGCAGCCATCATCATTTCAAGCACCCGAGCAAGCCGGGACTGGTCACCGTTCCTCACCCGAAGAAGGACCTGCTCAAGAAAACGGCCATCAGTATCCTGCAACAGGCCCTGCTCCAGATCGCCCGTTGCCCTGCGCTCCCGGAGGACGATGAACATGCTGTACCCGATTGCGATTTCCATGGGTGATGAAAAACACGCCTGGGGTGTTGAAGTGCCGGATATTCCGGGTTGTTTTTCCGCGGGAGACGATCTGGATGACGCCATGGCCATGGCCCGCGAGGCCATTGAAGGTCACTTCGAGATTCTTGCCGAAGACGGCTCGCCGATTCCAACGGCCAGTAAAGTCACCGTCCACGCGGCCAACCCGCACTATGCCGGTTGCACCTGGGCGCTGGTGGACATTGACGTAACCAAGTACCTGGGCAAGGCGCAGAAACTCAACATCACCCTTCCCGGCTATCTGCTGAACCGTATCGATGAATATGTGCTGCATCATCCTGAAGAAAAGAGCCGCTCCGGGTTCCTGGCTTCGGCGGCGCTCAAGGTGTTGCAGCAAGGACGGTAAACAGCTCGCGCCTGGATACAAAACCTGTGGGAGCGAGCCTGCTCGCGATGACGATGGTTCAGCAACATCGGCGTTGCCTGACACACCGCCATCGCGAGCAGGCTCGCTCCCACAGGGTTTTGCGGATCGATGTCTATTTTTTCTGGGCGTCGGATTCTTTCATCTGCACCGAAGACTTGGTGCCGTCAGTGTTGTCCTTGGTTTCATTGTCCGAATTGTCGAAACAGCCTTGCAGGACGAGCAGGCTACAGGCGAGGCAGAACGTGCGCGTGAGGTTCATGGTGTACTCCGCTGAGGGCTTTAAGGAGTGACCGATGAACGCGGCAAATGGTTGCGACAGACTTCAGCCAGGACGACAGACGTTCTCCCCCAGGGTCGCACCTAAATGTAAGTAGAATTTTCACCGAGGCGTTGCTGTCACACCAGACAGGTGCAATCCCATAAGGAACACAGCAATGACCTTCGCAAAAATCGCGCAAAAACTGTCCCTGTGGGCGGGGAGCCCCAAGACATTTCTGGGGGCTATCGTGCTCCTCGTGCTTTGGGCCTGCAGCGGGCCACTGTTCAAGTTCAACGATACGTGGCAGCTGATCATCAATACGTCCACGACGATCATTACCTTCCTGATGGTGTTCCTGATCCAGAACACGCAGAACCGCGACACCGATATCCTGCACCTGAAGATCGACGAATTGTTGCGCGCGACCAGCGAAGCGCAAAATGCAATGCTCGGACTCGAGGCGCTGGACCTCAAGCAACTGGAAGCGCTGAGGAAGCATTACCAAGCCATGGGACAAGGCGAGGCTAAAAGCCTGGAAGGGGTAGGGAAGAAGAACAAGATCGATCTGAATCAGTGCTGATCGCGATGCGCGAGTGGCGTGGCACCACTCGCGCATCGCGAACGAACCTCAAGGCAGCGGATTACCCCCCGTCACGCCGAAGACTTCGCCAGTGATGTAGCTCGACTCCTGAGACGCCAACAGTACATATAGCGGCGCACATTCGGCCGGTTGCCCGGGACGCTTCATCGGCACCTGAGAGCCAAAGGTAGGAATCTTCTCCTGGGGTTGTCCCCCACTGGGTTGCAACACCGTCCAGATCGGTCCGGGCGCCACGGCGTTGACGCGGATACCCTTGCTGATCACTTGCCCCGCCAGTGCCTTGGTGAAGGCCACGATGGCCGCCTTGGTGGTGGCGTAATCCAGCAGCGTCGCGGACGGGTCGTAAGACTGGATCGATGCGGTGTTGATGACCGTTGCCCCCGCCGGCATCAGCGGCACCGCGGCCTTGCAGATCCAGAACATCGCGTAGATGTTGGTTTTCATGGTGTCGTCGAATTGCGCGGTGGTGATGTCGGCGATGTCCTTTTGCGCCTCCTGCTTGCCAGCAACGTTTACCAGGATATCCAGGCCCCCCAATTGCTCGTGAGCGCTTCTGACCAATTGGGCGCAGAAGGCTTCGTCCTTGAGATCACCGGGAATCGCAATGGCTTTGCGGCCTTCGGCTTCGATCAGTTCGATGACTTGCCGGGCGTCGCGCTCTTCGCTGGGCAGGTAATTGATGGCCACATCAGCCCCCTCCCGGGCGTAGGCAATGGCTGCCGCGCGGCCGATACCCGAGTCGCCGCCGGTCACCAGCGCCTTGCGACCTTCCAGTCGGCCGAAGCCTTGATAGCTTTTTTCGCCATGATCGGGCTTGGGCACCATGTCCTGGTCGATGCCGGGCGGCGATTGTGGCTGGTCGGGAAAGGGTGGGCGGGGATACTGTGTCAGCGGGTTCTGCATCGCGTATTGGTTGGGTTCTCGGCGTGTGGACATCGAGGTTCTCCTTTCGGCGGGCAAGACAAGCCGGGAGCGAACGCCCCGGCCCTGAATGTGAGACGTGCCGCGATCAGCGGCTGGCCTGCAGTGCCCTTGCCATCTCCAGGTGGGTCTGCAATTTAGGCAGGGTTTCATCGGCAAACGCCTTGATTTCCGGCACTTCGGTGGTCTGGGCCTCCTGCTCGATCTGCGCGATGGCTTCCTCGGTGGCCTTGACCTGGCTGGCGGCATAAGCCGCTTCGAACGACTCGCCTTCCTGCATCTGCGGGATCATGGCCTTGGCCTTGTCAGCGACTTCCTCCCGCGGTGCGACTGGCAGATCGAGTTTTTTCGCAATCTTGGCCAGATGCTGATTGGCGGTGGTGCGGTCGTTGATCACCATGATGGTGTAGTCCTTTACCTCTCTGGATTCGGCTTTGCCGTGCGCCATGCGACTGGCCTCGATGTCGGCCATGCCTTTGGCGGAGGCATCGTTGATGAATTCGGCTGGCGATTGGGCCCAGGCACTGTTGGCACCCAGGCCCATCAGCACGACGAGACTGGTGGTGCGATAAAAGGTAGCCATCCGGCTCATGGTCGCGCCCTCCTCGTAGTTAAAAGTTCGGGCAGGTCGCCCTGCCTCTGCATCAGAACCATCGATGACCATTCAGCGACATGTCCGACCCGGTTTGCGAACGGTTTCGGCTTTCGACGGGTGCTTGTCGACGGTCATGATGGTAGTTCTCCCACTTTTGCGACCCGCTTCAGACACCTTGGTTCGATCATGGATGACATTTGCGGGATGAACGCTTCGTGAACCCGGCATGGTCTGGCCCTCCAGATGCTTGAATGTTGGCGAGCAGGGCCCGCCTGACATTCGAAAGGACCAGGGACGCAAAGGTTTGAATAAACGAGCGGCGCGACGACGAACGGTGACGTGCTTTCAGATGCCGAAGGCCCTGTGATTCTGGCGCTTGGCGGCGTACATCGCTTCGTCGGCATGGCGAAACAGTGCCACGTCTTCGATGCCGTGGTCAGGGAAACAAGCCACGCCGATGCTCGGTTCGATGCTCAGGCAGTGCCCGTCCAGTCGCAGCGGCTGGGTCAGCGCCTGGCGGATTTTTTCCTGCACCCCGTGGGCATCTTCCAGAGCCTGGATGCTATGGAGCAGCACCACGAACTCATCGCCGCCAATACGCGCGACTGTGTCGGAATCACGTACACAGCCCTGGAGCCGACTGGCCACCGCTTGCAACAGCAGATCGCCGACACCGTGGCCGTAGGTGTCGTTGACCTGCTTGAAGCGGTCCAGGTCGATATACAGCAATGCCATGCGCCCTGACCCCAAGCGGGCGCTCGCCAGCGCGGCCTTGAACCGTTCACGCAGCAGTTCGCGGTTCGGCACCTGGGTCAGCTGGTCGTATTGGGCCATGCGCTGCAAGCGGGCGTGCAATTGCTGGCGTTCGATGGCGATGGTGATCTGCGCACAGACGTACTGCAGCAACTCCATGTCCTGCTCGGTGTAGCGCTCACTGTTCTGGGCACTTTTGAGGATCAGCGCGCCAATCGTGCCGTTTTGCGAATTCAGCGGCACACCCAGCCAGCACGGCGCGCCCGGCTGCGCCATGAGGTCGAAAAAATCCGCTGGCAGTGGGTTGCAATCAGGTGTGAGCAAGATCGGCTGACCGCTGCGAATCACCTCGGTGCACAAACGCCCGGTGATTGTCCCCGGCAGTTCGGGTTGCCCTTCCTGGTCGTCGACGTGATAGGCGAAATTCAATTGAGCGCATTGTTCATCGTACAGCGCCACCGAGAAATTCAGGGCCGGTAGCCACTCGCCGATGATCAGGTGGATACGCTTGAACAGCGCCAGCAGGTCCGCCGCGGCATGGGCCGCTTCGGAAATGGCGTACAGCGCCGCCTGTCGGGACTCCGCCAGTTTGCGCTCGGTAATGTCCCGGGCCACGGCGATGCGCAATTGATCAATTTCCGACCAGCGCGCCGACCACAGGATATGCACCACCCGACCGTCCTTGCGCAGGTAGCGATTCTCGAAGTTGAGCTTGGGCTCGCCGTCCATGATCTCCCGCGCCGCCTCGAGGGTACGCTGGCGATCGCCAGGGTGAACCAGTTCGATCATCGGCCGGCCGATCAGCTCCTGGGGGGTGTAACCGAAAATGCGTTCGCAGGCGGCGCTGACGAATACGAAGCGCCCCTGGCCGTCGACGGCACACACGGCGTCCAGCAGAAGATCGATGTAACTGGCCAGCGGCGCGGAATCTCGAGTACCCATTGAGCTGGAAGCCATCCGGAGAATGCAGCGGTGGGTGAACTGGGTGATCGGACGTACACCCACGATTACACAGAGGATAGCGCAGGCAATCAGGGCACCCGAGAAATTGATTGCAATAAGCCATCTATTTACCAGGGGTATGGCCGGGCTGCCCATCAGGGCGTCGTGAAGAACACCATCCCGGCATAAGGTGCCTGCCGACAGGCCTCCAGCCGGGACGCGAGGTCACCCACATGGATCTCAAGCTTATGCCCGTCCGGGTCGAGAAAATAAAACGAATCGCCTTCGCTACGGTTGTCCCGCCATGACGTTACCTGCGCGGCGCTCAGTCGTGCCACCAGCACCGGAAAATGTTCGGCAGCCAGGCCGAATGCGTAATGGGTGTAGTCCGCCACGGGTTCGGTCTTACGCTGAGGGTCGAGAGCCAGGCACAACCACAACCCGGGCAGGGACAGATAGGCCCCGCTGTCCCACCTGGCCTCGAGACGCAGCTGCAACAGTTCACGATAGAACCCGACGCTTCGATCCAGATCGATGACGGCAAGGGTCAGGTGATTGAGGCCTGAAAGCATCGACAGCGATCCCCAAAGAAAGAAATGAATGTTACGCCCGTTTACCGATGCCTTGACAGCGCTTCAGGCCAGACAAACCCAGCGGATCCAGGCCCATCCGGCTAAACCCACCGAGCTCCGACTGCCCGAAGGGATTCCCCGTCCACGTTCATAGGCAAGGTCCTACACCGAAGACTCCAGCAGCCCTCAAGCACGCCGGAAACAGCCGATTCAAAGCCCTGCGCGGTGGTCTGTAAAGTCCGGAAACACACAGATATTGAAACAACCCACGGACAGCAGCTCTCAACCAAGGAATGTCATCGCACCATGAACCAGATCGCGCAACCCACTCATCGTTTCACCAACTACCGCAAGGTCATCTCCCTGGCGGATCAGGACTGGCAGTGCGCCGAGGCCGGGAAAATCTCGGGGCTCAATGTCGAGGTCAAGACGCCCAACGTCCTGGTCGACCAGTACGGCCGTACCCTCCACCACTTCTGTACGACGTCCTACCTGGGCCTGGACTATCACCCCGCCCTGCTGGATGGCGCCATGACTGCACTCTGGGAAACCGGAACCCTGCGTGTCGCCGACTCGAAGAACCGCTGCAAGCTGGCGATTCTGGCCCAGTACGAAACCCAGCTGTCGGAGCTGTTCGGCGCCAGTTGCCTGAGTGCCTTGTCCTGCAGCGCGGCCAGCGCCGGGATCCTGCCGCTGCTGGCCAGCGGCGCATTCACAGGCAATCGGCCACCCGCCATGGTCTTCGACAAGCATGCCCACTGTTCGATGAACCACTTCAAGACCGCCTGCGCCGATGAAACGCAGGTCATCACCTGCCCCCACAACGACATGAACTTCATCGAGGACTTGTGCAAGCGAGAGCGCAACGTCGCCTACGTGACTGACAGTGCCTACAGCATGGGCGGCATGGCGGACCTGGACAGCCTGCTGTTTCTCAAGCAGCGGTATGGCCTGTTCCTGTATATGGACGACTCCCACGCGTTGTCCACCGTCGGCAAATGCGGTGCGGGGCTGGTCCGTTCGCGTCTGCCTGCCGTGGACGATCGCACACTGATCGTCGCCTCGCTGGCCAAATCTTTCGGCGCCAGTGGCGGGTTGGCCATGTTCGGCAGTGAGCGGCATAAAGCACTGGTGCAGCGTTACGGTGGGCCGAGCAGTTGGTCCCAGAGCCTGAACGCAGCGGCCATTGGTGCCGGCATGGCCTCGATCCGCCTGCACCGCAGCCGGGAGCTGGTCTCGTTGCAGGAGCGTTTGCAGGCTAATATCCGCGTCTTCGACAACCTTGTCCGTACCGAACAGCACGGCAACCCGATGGCGATACGTCTGGTGCCCTGCGGTGAAGCCACCTTGGCCAACCGCCTGGCGGTTGAGCTGGCGGAGCTGGGATACCTCACTTCGGCAGTCTTTTTCCCCGTGGTGCCACAAGATAAGGCGGCCATACGCATAACCCTGCGCGCCGACATGGAAACGAGCGTGATCCAGTCTTTTTGCAAACAGATCACCAACCTGCTGCAGGCCCACGGGCGTGATATCCGCCCCTGACGCGGGTCCTCGATGAAAAGCCGTACAACCCTGATCGTCACTTGCACCACCGTTGCGCTGTACACACTGCTGGCGGTGGCGGCCATGGCCTGCGTGAAGGCCATGGCGTCTCGGGGTCGCTAGAACGCGTTGCGGAAAATTTCCTCGATCTGCCGTTGATCGGCTGCCCGCGGGTTGGTCAGGCCGCAGGCGTCTTTCAGGGCGTTGGCGGCCAGTACCGGCACGTCATCGAGGCGCATGCCCAATTCACGCAGGCCGGCCGGGATCTCCACGTCCCGGGCCAGGCTGACGATCGCGGCGATGGCGGCCCGGGCGCCTTCCTCCGGGCTGGATCGAAGCGTATCGACCCCCATGGCACGGCCCACATCGGTCAGACGCGTGGCGCACACCGAGGCATTGAAACTCTGCACATGGGGCAACAGCACCGCGTTGCACACGCCGTGGGGCAAGTCATAGAAACCGCCCAACTGGTGAGCCATGGCGTGCACGAAACCCAGCGAAGCATTGTTGAATGCCATCCCTGCGAGGAACTGCGCGTAGGCCATATTCTCCCGTGCCGCCAGATCATTGCCGTCACGCACCGCCAGGCGCAGGTTGTTGCTGATCAGGATGATGGCTTTCAAGGCACAGGCATCGGTGATCGGGCTGGCGGCGGTGGACACGTAGGCTTCGACCGCGTGGGTCAGCGCATCCATGCCCGTCGCAGCCGTCAGTCCCTTGGGCATTGCCACCATCAGCGCCGGGTCGTTGACTGACATGAGCGGCGTCACGTTACGGTCGACAATCGCCATTTTCACGTGGCGCGATTCGTCGGTAATGATGCAGAAGCGAGTCATCTCACTGGCGGTGCCGGCCGTGGTGTTGATGGCGATCAGCGGCAATTGCGGCTTGCCCGACCGGTCGACACCCTCGTAGTCGCGGATCTGCCCGCCATTGGTGGCGCACAGGGCAATGCCCTTGGCGCAGTCATGAGGCGAACCGCCGCCCAGCGACACCACGAAATCGCATTGGCTTTCTTTCAACAATCCCAGGCCATTCTCGACGTTCGCGGTGCTCGGGTTGGGCTTGGCGCCGTCGAATATCACCGACTCGATGTCCTGCAGCGCCAGCAGGCCGGCCACCTTGTCCGCAACGCCGGCCTTGGCCAGCCCCGCGTCGGTCACGATCAAGGCCTTGCGAAAACCGTAGTTGCGAATGGCGGTCATGGCCTCGTCGAGGCAACCCAGCCCCATGACGTTCACGGCGGGAATGAAAAAAGTGCTACTCATGGGACACGCTCCTGAAGGGGCCGGATCGGCACGGGCCCACAGGATTGACCAATCAGTCACGCGGCTCCTTGATCTGGCTCAAGAGTCGGTCGTGATAAAGTCGCGCCCTGCCCTTGCCACGTTTTGAGATGACTTTCCAATGACCGACTTCCAGGAATACGACGCCCGGCTTGAAGATTGGGGGACCTTGCGCGCCCATACCGCTTTCAGCGGGCTACTGGTGGGCAATGGCGCCAGCCGCACCGTATGGGATGATTTCGGCTATGACTCGCTGTTCGAAAACGCCCGCACCGTCGAGGAAAAGCCCCTGAGCCCGTCGGAGTTGAGCGTGTTCGACGCGCTGCAGACCCGCAGCTTCGAACAGGTGCTCAGTGCGCTGAAAGCCACCAGCCGGGTCAACAAGGCCCTCGCCGTCAGCTCCGCCGCCCCGCGCAATCGCTACTACGCGATCAAGGAAGCGCTGATCAACACCGTGCACGCGGTGCACATTCCATGGCGGCTGGTGCAGCCGTCGACCCTGGCAACGCTCAACCAGGAGTTGAGCCGCTATGCCACGGTGTTCACCACCAACTACGACCTGCTCAACTACTGGGCGATCCAGCATGCGCCGCAGGCCATCACCGATCTGTTCATCGGTGCCGAGCACAGTTTCGATCTGAACCAGGTGACCACGGACAAACCGCGCTTGTTGTACCTGCACGGAGGCCTGCATCTGGTGCGCAACCAGGACGGCACGGCGCGCAAGCTCACGTCCACCGAAGGTACGCTGCTGGGCAATTTCGCCATCAACAACACCCTCAAGACCCTCGACGACGTACCGTTGTTCGTCAATGAAGGCCCGAGCGAGGACAAGCTCAAGACCATCCGCAGTTCCGACTACCTGTCGTTCTGCTACGACCAACTGCTGCACCACGGTGACAATCTGTGCCTGTTCGGCCAAGCCCTGGGCGAGCAGGACCAGCACATCGTCCGCGCCCTGCGCCAGGCGAAACCCCGCACCATGGCAATCTCGATCTACCCTCGCAGCCAGGCGTTCATCCAGCACCAGAAGCGCCATTACGCCAAGCTGTTCCAGGGGTTGGACATGGAACTGCGGTTCTTCGATGCCAAGAGCCATCCGCTGGGCGATCCGCAGCTGTCGGTGCCGGTGGAGGTGTAGAAATAGAATCAGCGCAAAAGCCTGTGGCGAGGGGATTTATCCCCGCTGGGGTGCGTAGCAGCCCTCATCATGGCAACTCGGAGTGTCAGATGGATCTGAGGTATTTCACTTTTGGGGGCGCTACGCACCCCAGCGGGGATAAATCCCCTCGCCACAGGAAACGCGTCGCGGCATCGGTTGCTTTCAAAGCGCCAACAGGGTCTTGTCCTTGATCACCGTACTCGGCCCGTTCGCCTTGACGCTGGCAATGCCCTTGTCCCGGGCGGCGTCCGATGAATAGGCTTCACTGCTGCCGATCACTTCATGGTTGGCGGCCTTGAGATTGAAATAGGGATGGCCGTCCCTGGTGTTCTTGAGCTCATAGCGCTCGGCCAACGGGCTGTTCTTCTGCACCGCGGCGATGCCCCCGTCGGCACCGCTACGGGTGGTGTACAACTCGCTGGTCAAGATCGTTTCGGCATTGGCTGCCTTGAGCACGAACCGAAACTGGCCACTGCTGTTCTTGCTGATTTCGTACCATCCGGACATGATCATTTCCTTGAGAGGTCAAAAGCCTCAAGAGTAAAGACCCGTCCCGCCGGCTCTGCCAGTCGGCGCCACTACAGGGTGATGGCCGTGCCCAATAGCGTCAGGAACCCCGCCAGCCAGTTCGGATGAGCGGGCCAGGCCGGTGCGGTCGCCAGGTTGCCCTGGACATGACCTTCGGTCACCGGAATGTCGATGAAGGTCCCGCCCGCCAAGCGCACTTCCGGAGCACAGGCCGGATAGGCGCTGCACTCACGCCCCTCCAGAATGCCCGCCGCCGCCAGCAATTGCGCGCCATGGCACACTGCGGCGATCGGCTTGCCCGCCACGTCGAAATCGCGCACCAGTTGCAGGACTTTTTCATTCAGGCGCAGGTATTCCGGCGCTCGCCCGCCGGGAATCAGCAGCGCGTCGTAGTCAGCCACGCCGACACCGAAAAAATCATGATTCAGGGTGAACAGATGGCCCGGTTTCTCGCTGTAGGTCTGGTCGCCGTCGAAGTCGTGGATCGCCGTGCGCACGGTCTGCCCGGCGGTCTTGTCAGGGCACACCGCGTGCACGGTGTGGCCGATCATCTGCAAGGCCTGGAACGGCACCATCACTTCATAGTCTTCGACGTAATCGCCGACCAGCATCAGGATTTTCTTTGCGGCCATGGGTTGGACTCCTTTGGGCATGCGTGAGGGGTGAACGCATTAAAGGTAGTCCGGTGGGGAGGGCTTCACTTGTCATCTGACGGGCTGCACGACGATGGAGGCTGAATGTTGTTCTGTGGGAGCAAAGCTTGCTCGCGATTCAGCGCCGAGGTTCAGCAGCACAATTGAGTCATCGTTCATCGCGAGCAAGCTATGCTCCCACAGCGTTGCATCTGTCCCGCATCAGGGGAGGTAACCGTCAGCCCGCAACAGCGTTTCGAGGCAATGCTCGGTGATGTGGTAGAACGCCTTCAGTTCCTGGATCTTCGCCAGCAACTCGGCCGGATCGATCGGCGTGGCGCGTTTGACCGCCAGGATCATCTTGTTCTTGTTGGTGTGTTCCAGGGAAATGAACTCGAACACTTTGGTTTCGTAGCCACAGGCCTCCAGGAACAGCGCTCGCAGGCTGTCGGTGACCATTTCCGCCTGCTGGCCCAGGTGCAGGCCGTATTGCAACATCGGCTTGAGCAACGCCGGGCTCTGGATCTGCAAGCGGATCTGCTTGTGGCAGCACGGCGAGCACATGATGATCGAGGCGCCCGAGCGGATGCCCATGTGGATCGCGTAGTCGGTGGCGATGTCGCAGGCATGCAAGGCGATCATCACGTCCACCGCGCTCGGCGCCACGCTGCGCACGTCGCCGTGCTGGAAGCTCAGGCCCGGGTGTTCCAGGCGCCCGGCAGCCTCGTTGCACAGCCGCACCATGTCCTCGCGCAACTCGACGCCGGTCACCACGCCTTCGGCCTGCAAGGTGTTGCACAGGTAGTCGTGAATGGCGAAGGTCAGGTAGCCCTTGCCCGAACCGAAATCCGACACCCGTACCGGTTTGTCCAGGTCCAGCGGGGAAGAGGTCAGCGCATGGCTGAAGACTTCGATGAACTTGTTGATCTGCTTCCACTTGCGCGACATGGCCGGGATCAGCTCGTGCTTGTGGTTGGTCACACCCAGGTCGGCCAGGAACGGCCGACTCAGGTCGAGGAAGCGGTTTTTCTCGCGGTTGTGTTCCACCGAGGGCACTTCACGCAGTTGCTGGGGCTTGCTCCTGAACAGTGAAGACTTGCCTTTCTTGCTGTACTCCAACTGCGCTTCGTCGGTGACCGTCAGCAAATGAGCGTTCTTGAAGGATGCCGGCAACAACGCCGCGAGGGTCGCCACGCCTTCGGCCAGTGGGAAATTCTTGGTGATGTCGCGGGTTTTGTAGCGGTAGACGAAGGACAGGCAAGGCTGCTCCTTGACCGTCAGTTGCTTGATGATCAGCCGTTGGAGGTCCGCTTCGTCGCCGACATGCCTGGCCAGCACCAGTTTGATGAAAGCATTCTGGTCGAGGCTGGCCTGCAGCAGCTCGATGAACTCGGCGTGATGATCCGGCGCGGGACGGGCGGTGGTGGTAACGGACATGAACAAGCGGCCTCGGGGCGGGCGGATCGGGAATGGCGGGTATTTTAAGGGGGATGAGGTGTCAGGGCACGAGGAATTGTTGTGGCGAGGGGATTTATCCCCGCTGGGCTGCGAAGCAGCCCCAACAGGATCAACTCCAATCAATCTGATACACCGATATGGCACTTTTAGGGCTGCTGCACAGCCCAGCGGGGATAAATCCCCTCGCCACAACGGAACCCGATAGGAAGCCTCAGCCTAAAACCACCAACCGGTTCGGCAGTTCATTGCGTTCGTGGGTCACCGGCACATGTTCCTTGAGCAATTCGCCGCAGGCTTCGATGCAGGTCACGAAGCCCTGCAAGGTCTGCCCCTGGCGGACCTGCTCGGTGAAGGCCGCGACAATGGCATCCCAGTTCCGGTTGTCGAGACGCTTGGAAATGCCTTCGTCCACCAGGATCTCCACGTAGCGCTCGGCCTCGCAGACAAAGATCAGCATTCCGGTGCTGCCCACGGTGTGGTGCAGGTTCTGTTCGAGAAACTGCCGGCGAGCCAGGTTGGACGCCCGCCAGTGGCGCACCGAGCGGGGGATCAGGTGAGTGGTGATCTTCGGAATGCGAAACATCAGGCACAGCACGATGAAGCTGATCCACTGCACCAGCAACAGGCTGTGCATGGTCAACCAGCCCGTCAGGTAATGCAGCACACCTGGCACCACCAGGGCCAGCAGGCTGGCCCACAGCAGCGGGATGTAGGCATAGTCGTCGGCGCGCGCAGCGAGCACCGTGACCAGTTCGGCGTCGGTATCCCGCTCGACCCGGGCGATGGCTTCGGCCACCTTGCGTTGTTCGTGTTCAGTCAGTAATGCCATGATTAGAAGTGCCTGCTCATTATTATTGTCACCAGCCGCCCGACGAACCGCCGCCCCCGAAACTGCCACCGCCGCCGCTGAAACCACCGCCTCCGCCACCGCCGAAGCCACCGCCGCCAAAGCCTCCCCCTCTTGAGCCGCTGGAGCCGCCTCCCCCGGCCGGCAAGATCCCCAGCACCTGGCAGACCATGATCGTGACGATGAACAACATCACCAGCATCACGAATGTCCATGGATGACGCGAGACAAAGTCGCCCTCCTCCTGCTCGCCTGAAGAGTACGCGGCAGCCGGCTCATCCAGAGGGCTACCGCCCAGCACCACCAGCATCGCCGCCACGCCGTCGCTGATGCCTTTGTTGAAATTGCCGGTCTTGAAGGCCGGGGTGATGACCTGGTTGATGATCACCGAACTCTGGGCATCGGTCAGACGATCTTCCAGGCCGTAGCCCACTTCGATTCGCAGTTTGCGATCATCCCGGGCCACGATCAGCAGTGCCCCATTGTTCTTGTCCTTCTGCCCGATGCCCCAGTGGCGTCCCAACTGATAGCCGAAGTCTTCGATGCTGGAACCTTGCAGGTCAGGCAGCGTGACGACGACCACCTGTTCCCCGGTCGCCTGTTCATGGGCCTTGAGCTGCGCGTCCAGCTGTTCGCGCACCGACGGCTGGAGCAACTGGGCAGTGTCCACCACCCGGCCGGTCAGCGCCGGAAACTTCAACTCGGCCTGGGCCGTGACTGCAAACACCCAGAGCAACAGCACCAGGCCAAATTTCAACACACGCATTGGAACTCCTGTGGGAGCGGGCTTGCTCGCGAAAGCGGTGGGTCAGCGGGCAACAATCATTGGATGTGCTGCCGCCTTCGCGGGCAAGCCCGCTCCCACAACGCTTCAGGCTGCCGGGTATCGGTCAGAATTTCACCTGTGGCGCTTTCTCGGCGTCAGGGCTGGTGGCCTCGAAGGTCTGGCGGATCGGAAGGTCGCTGTACATCACGCTGTGCCACAACCGCCCCGGGAAAGTCCGGATCTCGGTGTTGTACTTCTGCACCGCCAGGATGAAGTCGCGACGGGCCACGGCGATGCGGTTCTCGGTGCCTTCGAGCTGCGATTGCAGCGCCAGGAAGTTCTGGTTGGCCTTGAGGTCCGGGTAGCGCTCGGACACTACCATCAGGCGGCTCAGCGCGCCGGTCAACTGATCCTGGGCCTGTTGGAACTGCTTGAGCTTCTCCGGGTTGTCCAGCGTGGTGGCATCGACCTGGATCGAGGTGGCCTTGGCCCGCGCCTCGATGACGGCGGTCAGGGTTTCCTGCTCGTGCTGGGCATAGCCCTTGACGGTTTCCACCAGGTTCGGGATCAGGTCGGCGCGGCGCTGATACTGGTTCTGCACCTGGCCCCAGGCAGCCTTGGCCTGTTCGTCGAGGGTCGGAATCGTGTTGATGCCGCAACCGGCCAGCAGTGAGGTGAACAGCATCAGGGCCAGCATTCGCAAGCCGCTTTGGTGGTTCAATCGTAGATTCATCGGGTGAAGCTCTCCCTTGCCTTTATATTGGAAAACACGGCCACCTATCCCACCGGTGTCTGGGGCATAATCTGCCGCCGCACTGGATTGAAACGGATCGATGGGCTAAAAGATGCGCAGTGCGAAACTAAGTTCAGCCCCATGGGTTCGAAAGTGTGCTGCATTTGACCGAACAACAATAGCCACTCCTCACATTTCGGCTGACGGCGTGTCCTGATTACCGCCTTTGGGCCTGCGAGAAAACTATTCATGAAGAAGCTGTGTTTGCTGGGCCTGTTTGTCAGTCTGGCCAGTCAATCCGTATTAGCCGACAACCTGCCAGCCCCCATAGAGAACAAGGACGCGTTCATCAGCAACCTGATGAAACAGATGACCCTCGATGAAAAGATCGGCCAGTTGCGCCTGATCAGCATCGGCCCGGAAATGCCCCGGGAGATGATCCGCAAGGAAATCGCCGCCGGCAACATCGGCGGCACGTTCAACTCCATCACCCGTGATGAAAACCGTCCGATGCAGGACGCGGCCATGCGCAGCCGGCTGAAGATCCCGATGTTCTTCGCCTATGACGTGATCCACGGCCACCGCACCATTTTCCCGATTCCCCTGGCCCTGGCTTCGAGCTGGGACATGGACGCCATCTATCACTCCGGCCGCATCGCCGCCCAGGAAGCCGCCGCCGACAGCCTGGACATCACGTTCGCGCCGATGGTCGACATTTCCCGCGACCCACGCTGGGGCCGGACCTCCGAGGGTTTTGGCGAAGACACCTACCTGGTGTCGCGTATTGCCGGGGTGATGGTCAAGGCGTTCCAGGGCAACGGCGCCAACGCGGCCGACAGTATCATGGCCAGCGTCAAGCACTTCGCCCTGTACGGCGCCGTTGAAGGTGGCCGGGACTACAACACCGTGGACATGAGCCCGGTGAAAATGTACCAGGACTACCTGCCGCCCTACCGCGCCGCCATCGACGCCGGTGCCGGCGGGGTGATGGTAGCGTTGAACTCCATCAACGGCGTGCCGGCCACGGCCAACACCTGGCTGATGAACGGCCTGCTGCGCAAGGAATGGGGCTTCAAGGGCCTGGCCGTCAGCGATCACGGCGCCATCTTCGAACTGATCAAGCACGGTGTGGCCCGGGATGGTCGCGAAGCGGCGAAGCTGGCGATCAAGGCCGGCATCGACATGAGCATGAACGACTCGCTGTATGGCAAGGAGTTGCCGGGGCTGCTCAAGTCCGGCGAGATCGAGCAGAGCGACATCGACAATGCCGTGCGTGAAGTGCTCGTCGCCAAGTACGACATGGGCCTGTTCAAGGACCCGTACCTGCGCATCGGCAAGGCCGAGGATGACCCGGCCGACACCTACGCCGAAAGCCGACTGCACCGCAGCGATGCCCGCGACGTGGCACGCCGCAGCCTGGTTCTGCTGGAAAATCGCAACCAGACCCTGCCCCTGAAGAAGAACGCGAAAATCGCCCTGGTCGGCCCGCTGGCCAAGGCACCGATCGACATGATGGGCAGCTGGGCCGCCGCCGGTCGCCCCGCGCAGTCGGTCACCCTGTTCGACGGCATGAGCCGCGCCCTCGGTGGTGACGCCAAGTTCATCTATGCCCGTGGCGCCAACATCACCAGCGACAAGAAAGTGCTCGACTACCTGAACTTCCTCAACTTCGACGCCCCGGAAGTGGTGGACGATCCGCGCCCGGCCCAGGTACTGATCGACGAAGCGGTGAAAGCCGCCAAGCAAGCCGATGTGGTGGTGGCCGCCGTGGGTGAATCCCGTGGCATGTCCCACGAGTCTTCGAGCCGCACCGACCTGAACATCCCCGCCAGCCAGCGCGAGCTGATCAAGGCCCTGAAGGCCACCGGCAAGCCGCTGGTGCTGGTGCTGATGAACGGCCGTCCGCTGTCGCTGCTGGAAGAAAAGCAGCAGGCCGATGCAATCCTGGAAACCTGGTTCAGCGGTACCGAAGGCGGCAACGCCATCGCCGACGTGCTGTTCGGCGACTACAACCCGTCTGGCAAACTGCCGATCACTTTCCCGCGCTCGGTGGGTCAGATTCCGACCTACTACAACCACCTGAGCATTGGCCGTCCGTTCACCCCGGGCAAGCCAGGCAACTATACCTCGCAGTACTTCGATGACACCACCGGCCCGCTGTACCCGTTCGGCTACGGCCTGAGCTACACCGAGTTCAGCCTGTCGGACATGGCCCTGTCTTCCACCACGCTGAACAAGACCGGCAAGCTCGACGCCAGCGTGACTGTGGAGAACACCGGCAAGCGTGACGGCGAAACCGTGGTGCAGCTGTACATCCAGGACGTGACCGGCTCGATGATCCGCCCGGTGAAGGAACTGAAGAACTTCCAGAAGGTGATGCTCAAGGCCGGCGAGAAGAAGGTCATTCACTTCACCATCAACGAAGACGACCTGAAGTTCTACAACGCCCAGCTCAAGTACGCTGCCGAGCCAGGCAAATTCAATGTGCAGATCGGCCTGGACTCCCAGGATGTGAAGCAGCAGAGTTTTGAGTTGCTCTGACGCCAGAGCGACATGACTCCCCTGTGGGAGCGAGCCTGCTCGCGATAGCGGTGAATCAGTCAACCACTCAGTCGGCTGACATACCGCTATCGCGAGCAGGCTCGCTCCCACATTTGGATTCTCGGTGTATCGTCAGCCTCGCCGATCCAGCAGATTCACCACCACCCGATCCACCAATCCCCACAGCCGCTGCTTGAAACGCTTCCACAACGGCCGGCGCTGCCAGGCGTCGAGGCTGACTTGCAGGCTTTGGCTGAAGTCCTGCTCGAAACTGGCCGCCACTGCACGGCTGAGCCTGGAATCCAGGGCTTCGAGGTTCGCTTCCAGGTTGAAGCGCAGGTTCCAGTGGTCGAAATTGCACGAACCGATGCTGACCCAATCGTCCACCAGTACCATCTTCAGGTGCAGGAAACACGGCTGGTACTCGAAGATCTTCACACCGGCCTTGAGCAGGCGCGGGTAGTAGCGGTGCCCGGCGTAACGCACGGACGGATGATCGGTGCGCGGGCCGGTGAGCAACAGACGCACGTCGATGCCCCGGGCGGCGGCCTTGCGCAAGGAGCGACGCACGTTCCAGGTCGGCAGGAAATACGGCGTCGCCATCCAGATGCGTTTCTGGCCGCTGTTCAGGGCCCGGGACAACGATTGCAGGATATCGCGGTGCTGGCGGGCGTCCGCATACGCCACCCGGCCCATGCCCTCGCCCGCCGGAGGCACCCGGGGCAGACGCGGCAGACCGAAGTTGGACGCGGGCTTCCAGGCCCGGCGATGACGGTTGGCGAGCCACTGGCGATCGAACAGCAGTTGCCAGTCCAGTACCATCGGGCCGACGATTTCCACCATGACTTCGTGCCAGTCGCTGCGGTCGTCGAGGGGGTTCCAGAACTCATCGGTCACCCCGGTACCGCCGACCACCGCCAGACGCTGGTCCACCAACAGCAGCTTGCGGTGGTCGCGGTAGAGATTACGCACCCAGCGGCGCCAGCTCAGGCGGTTGTAGAAACGCAGTTCCACACCGGCTTCGATCAGACGGTTACGCAAGCTCAGGGTAAACGCCAGGCTGCCGTAGTCATCGAACAGGCAACGCACCCGGACACCGCGCTCGGCAGCCTGGACCAGGGCCTGGACCATCGCTTCGGCGCAGGCGCCCGCCTCCACCAGATACAGCTCCAGTTCGACTTGCTCCTGGGCGCGGGCTATTTCCACGAGCATGCGCGGAAAGAACTGCGGACCGTCGATCAACAGCTCGAACCGATTGCCTTCACGCCAGGGAAAGACCGGGCCGCTCATGTCAGCGCGCCGTGAAGATCAGCACCGCATTCACCGGCACCGAAAGGCTGATGGCCGACAGCCCGGCCATTTTTCGCAACGTCTCCAGCCCCGGTGCCAGATCGAAGTCCGCCGCGTTGAGCACCACCGGCTCCAGGGTCACTACCTGGAAGCGGCGTTCATCCAGGCGCGTGGCCAGGAGTTCGACGTTGTATTCGTGTTGCTTGCCGTGCAAATCCACGGTCAGCGGCAGGCGCAGTTCCAGTTGTGCGCCGTTGGCCAGGTCCTGGATCGGCAACAGATCGATCTGCGCAGTGACGGTGGCTTCGCCGAACTGCTTGATGTCGAACAGTTCGGCGCGCATGCGCTCGTCCCGCAGGGGAATGCCGCTGTTGATCGACTCCAGTTCCACTTCCAGCCGCGCCAACCCCTTGGGCTGGACCTGGCCATGCAGCACCAGAAAGCGCTGGACCTCGGAAACGTTGCCGTTCTTGCTGCTGATGAACGACAACCGTGACGACTCACCGTCCAGGTACCAATCAGCCCGGGCGGGCAGCACAGCGCCGGCCAGCAGCAAGGTCGCGACAGCGAGGGAAAGAAACCGCTTGAACATACACACTCGGAGGGCAGATAAACCTGTGGCGAACCTTAACCGGGCCGAGGGCGCTTGCAAACTGTCTGTTTAACCAATCGCCCGGCCCGCAAACTCCTTGTGGTGAGGAGATTTACCTGTGGTTAGGGAATTTATCTGTGGCGAGGGGATTTATCCCCGTTGGGTTGCGAAGCGACCCCAGGATCTATCAACCACTGCAATGAATCAGGTAGGACGCAGGGGGTCGCTTCGCAACCCAGCGGGGATAAATCCCCTCGCCACAGATGAATCCCCAGTCACAGAACCATCCGCTTGCCATATTGGGTTCGCGTCGCTCCAGGCTCACGGCTCCAACCGACACCCCTGCCGTGCCCCCAACCAGCGCGCGCTGTTGCTGCGTCCCAGCCCGGAGACCGTCACGCGTTTCTCTTCAGGGGTTTCGAGAAGGTCGCTGATGGGTACCGACTGTTTCACGTAGCCACGACAGTAGTCGGCCGGTTGCAGCATCACGTAGCGGCACGAGCAATACTCCTTGGCGGTGTAGGCGCTGATGATGTCGGGGAACGCCCGCAGCGCCACCCGATCGATCCAGAGCCAACCGAACAGCGTAATGAGCAGCGCCATCATCAGCGTCAGCAACGGCCTGCGTTTCATGGCTGCACCGCCCCGGCGAACGCCGCCATGACGCGCTTGAGCAATTCGTTATGGCGATAGCTGCCGTCGCGATCATCGCCGTAACGCACGATCACCAGCCTGGCGCTGGGAATCACATACAGCGCCTGCCCCCAATGCCCAAGCGCAGCGTAGGTGTCCGGCGGAGCATCGGGCCAGGGGTGGAGGCTGGGGTCGGCGGCGCGGTTGAGCCACCAGTGTCCGCCGGGCACCGCCTCGTCCTGGCCGGCCTGGAACCGGGCGAAGGGTTCGCGATTGAACGCCACCCACTCCTTGGGAACCAGTTGCCGCTCGCCCCAGCGGCCATCGCGCTGCATCAGCAAGCCGACACGGGCCAGGTCGCGGGCGGTGAGATAGGCGTAGGACGAACCGACAAAGGTACCGCTGGCATCGGTTTCCCAAACCGCATGGCGGATGCCCAGCGGCTCGAACAACGCCGTCCAGGGATAGTCGGGATATCGCGCCGGGCCGACGATATTTTTCAAGGCTGCCGCCAGCAGGTTGCTGTCGCCGCTGGAATAACGGAACGACTGCCCCGGCGGACTGTAGCGCTCGTGTTGCGCAGTGAACGCCGCCATGTCGCGGCGCCCCCGGGTATAGAGCATCGCCACCACCGAGGAATGGAGCGGTGCGTATTCGTAGTCTTCCTGCCAGTCCAGGCCCGAAGCCCAGTGGAAAAGATCGGCCAGGGTCAGGTCCGGCGAGTGGCTCAACGCGGCGTAATACCGGGCCACCGGGTCCTGCAGGGCAAACCGCTGTTCACCGTACGCCACGCCAAACACCGTCGCCATCAGGCTTTTGCTGATGGACCAGGTCAGGTGCGGGGTGTCTGCGGTGGTGGGGCCGGCGTAGCGCTCATAGACCAGACGCCCATCCTGGATCACCAGCAGTGCGTCGGTGCGAATGCCTTGGCGGGTGTCGTCGCCGCGCAGCGGAAAAGCGTACTGCTCGAGGGCTTCGATGGCCGTCCCGGTGGGCCTCTGGCCAGTCGACCATTGCTCGCCGGGCCAGTCTTCGGCATGGGCGCCCAAGTTGAACAGCAGGAGCGGAATCAGGAACCAGCCTTTGCGCATACGGTGGGGCTCGGAGGATTGAACCTGTCGAGCTTAGCCTGGGTTGATGACGGTTCTGATATCTACGCCATTCCCTTGTGGGAGCGAGCCTGCTCGCGATAGCAGGGTATCAGCCAACATCGATGCAACTGATCCACCGCTATCGCGAGCAGGCTCGCTCCCACAGGGCGCCTCCTTGAGGGCTGTCACATAAGCATCACCAAAGCTTCATGGCGATGACACCGGGGCTACATAGCCTGACTTTGCACAACATGGCTGCATAAAGAAAGTCGATTGGCTCACCCCCAAGACGGGTGCACAGCCCGCACGGAGATTCGCTATGACTCAGATCGCCCGCATCAGCGACACCGGCAATGAACGCCGCCTGCAAGCCGAACGCCTGATCGGCGCCCAGGCTTTGCAAGAAGCCCAAGCCCTGCGCTTCAACGTCTTCAGCGGCGAATTCAACGCCAAGCTCAAGGGCGCGGAAATGGGTCTGGACATGGATGACTATGATGTTCACTGCGCCCACATCGGTGTACGCGACCTGAACACCGGGCGCCTCGTGGCGACCACCCGCCTGCTCGACCACCAGGCCGCCAGCAGCCTGGGCCGTTTCTACAGCGAAGAAGAATTCAATCTCCACGGCCTGATCCACCTCAAGGGCCCGATCCTGGAAATCGGCCGCACCTGCGTCGATCCGGCCTACCGCAACGGCGGCACCATCGCGGTGCTCTGGGGCGAACTGGCCGAAGTCCTGAACGAAGGCGCCTACAGCTACCTGATGGGGTGCGCGAGCATTCCGATGCAGGACGGCGGCATCCAGGCCCAGGCGATCATGCAGCGCCTGCGCGAGCGTTACCTGTGCACCGACCACTTGCAAGCCGTGCCGAAAAAGCCGCTGCCGGCCCTCGACGTACCGTCCAATGTCATCGCCGAGATGCCGCCGCTGCTCAAGGCCTACATGCGCCTGGGCGCGAAGATCTGCGGTGAGCCGTGCTGGGACGAAGACTTCCAGGTCGCCGACGTGTTTATCCTGCTCAAGCGCGACGACCTTTGCCCACGCTACGCCCGCCACTTCAAGGCAGCGGTGTAATGAGCCGGTTACGGGTGTACGCGCGTATCGCGCGAGTGCTGCTGGTGGTGGCGCTGGGCCTGACGATGGCCGGCGTGTTCGGCCTGTTCGAGCGTCTGGGGCTCGCCAACTCCATGATGCGTCGTCAACGCTGGTCGAGATTCTTCATGGCGCGCTTGAGCAATGCCCTGCCCTTTTCCGTGACGGTCCACGGTCAGTTGCCGCAACGGCCGATGCTGTGGGTCAGCAATCATGTGTCCTGGACCGATATTCCGCTGCTGGGCATGCTCACGCCATTGTCGTTCCTGTCCAAGGCCGAGGTGCGTACCTGGCCGGTGGCCGGTTGGCTGGCAGCCAAGGCCGGCAGCCTGTTTATCCGGCGCGGGTCAGGTGACAGCCAGTTGATCCGCAAGCAGATGAGTCGCCATCTGGAACAGGCTCATCCGTTGCTGATGTTCCCGGAAGGCACCACCACCGATGGCCGTTCGTTGCGCACCTTCCACGGTCGCCTGCTGTCGGCGGCCATCGATGCCGACGTCGCGCTGCAGCCCGTGGCGATCCGTTACTTGCGCAACGGCGAACCTGATTCGCTGGCGCCGTTCATTGGCGATGACGACTTGCTGTCGCACCTGATGCGCTTGTTCAGCAACGACCTGGGGGATGTGCATATCCACCTGTTGCAACCGATCGCCTGTCATGGCCAGGAACGTGCCGCCCTGGCCTTCCAGGCGCAACAGGCGGTGCACAAGGCCTTGTTCGGTGTGATTCCCGAGAAGCAACAGGCGCCGATGCGCCCGGCCATTGCGGCTTGAGCCGAAATCCTTGCGCAATCCCCTGTGGGAGCGAGCCTGCTCGCGATAGCGGTGTAACAGTCAGCATCTCCATTGAATGTCAGACCGCTATCGCGAGCAGGCTCGCTCCCACAGGTGGCTCGCCGCAAACGTCTGAAGCTGCGGATAGAACAAGCGGAAATCCTCGCTCAACGGTTCATAGAGCCGGATCAACTCCTCCATCGCGCCAGCCAGTTCCTCCGGCCGGGACAGGCGTCGGGAAATGCCCCGCAGCACCTGCCCGAGCACTTCGAATTCCCGATAGGACCCCAGCCAATCATCCGCGGCCATGTAGGGCGCGATTTGCGCAAGGCGTCCCGGCAGTTGCGGTTCGTCGGCCAGCACCCGGTACACCCGGGAGGTGAATTCCGTCAGTGCCCCATCGCCATACAACGCCCAATCCCGGGCCAGGCAATGGTCGAAGAACACGTCCAGCACGATGCCGGCGTAGCGCCGCCGCACCGTGGAAAAACGCGACAATGCGCCATCCACCAACGGGTGCTGGTCGGTGTACTGGTCAATGCGCCGATGCAGGGCAATGCCCGCTTCGATCCGTGGGTCGTAGGTGCCTTGCAGCGGTCCCTTGACGAAATCGCCATAGAGACTGCCGAGCAGTTGTTCCCGGCCGGAGCCGCCAAGATGCAGGTGCGCGAGGTAGTTCATGACGCGTAGCTTAGCATCACCGCGCCCATATCGTTATAACCCGATATAGCGATTTGTTCGGTATTCAGATCGAATCCATATTGGTATATCGCGAAATAACGATTTAAGGTTCGCCTCATCGCGATATAGCGTTTTACTCACCTGAACCCACTGCGAACTGCCCTCATGACCCTTGACCTCGACGAAATAATAAAAGCACTGGCGCACCCGGTACGGCGAGACATCCTCAACTGGCTCAAAGACCCCAAGGTCCAGTTTCCTGAACAATTGCACAACCACGAGTTCGGCATCTGCGCCGGACAGATCGACCAGCGTTGCGGCCTGTCGCAGTCCACGGTGTCGGCCCATCTGGCGGTGTTGCAACGGGCTGGGCTGATCACCAGCCAGAAGGTCGGTCAATGGCACTTCTTCAAACGCAACGAAGAAGTGATCCAGCAGTTCCTCAAGCAAATGAGCCAAGAGCTCTGACAAGGACTCGCCATGCCCCTCTCACTCCTTATCCTGGCCCTCAGCGCCTTCGCCATCGGCACCACCGAGTTCGTCATCATGGGCCTGTTGCCCGATGTGGCGGCTGACCTGGGTGTATCGATCCCCGGCGCCGGCTGGCTGGTGACCGGCTACGCCCTGGGCGTGGCCATCGGCGCTCCCTTCATGGCCCTGGCCACCGCCCGGCTGCCGCGAAAGGCCGCCCTGGTGGCGTTGATGGGGATTTTCATCATCGGCAACCTGCTGTGCGCCATCGCCAGCGACTACAACGTGCTGATGTTCGCCCGGGTCGTGACCGCCTTGTGCCACGGCGCGTTCTTCGGGATCGGTTCGGTGGTGGCCGCCGGCCTGGTGGCGCCCAACAAACGCGCCTCGGCCGTGGCCCTGATGTTCACCGGCCTGACCCTGGCCAACGTCCTCGGCGTCCCGCTGGGTACGGCACTGGGCCAGGAAGCCGGCTGGCGTTCGACCTTCTGGGCCGTGACCGTCATCGGCGTGGTGGCGCTGATCGGTCTGATCCGCTTCCTGCCGGCCAAGCGCGATGAAGAAAAGCTCGACATGCGCTCGGAACTGGTGGCGCTCAAGGGAACGGGCCTGTGGCTGTCCCTGGGCATGACGGCGCTGTTTTCCGCCTCGGTGTTCACCTTGTTCACCTACGTCGCCCCGTTGCTGGGTGAAGTCACCGGCGTCTCGCCCCGTGGCGTGACCTGGACCCTGGTGCTGATCGGCCTGGGCCTGACCCTGGGCAACATCATTGGCGGCAAGCTGGCGGACAAGAGCCTGGCGAACACGCTGATCGGTGTGTTCATCACCATGGCCGTGGTCTCCACCGTGTTGAGCTGGACCAGCGTGGCGCTGATCCCGACCGAAATCACCCTGTTCCTCTGGGCCACCGCCTGCTTCGCCGCCGTGCCGGCCCTGCAAGTCAACGTGGTGACCTTCGGCAAAGAGGCACCGAACCTGGTGTCCACCCTGAACATCGGCGCTTTCAACATCGGCAACGCCTTGGGCGCCTGGGTCGGCGGCAGCGTCATCGACCAGGGCCTGGGCCTGACCAGCGTCCCCCTGGCCGCCGGCGCACTGGCGGTACTGGCGCTGCTGATCACCCTGATGACTTTCCGCCAGGGCGCCAACCCCGACCTGGCTCCGGCAACTCGTTGACTTTTACTTTCCACTTTCGAGGTTTTTAATTCATGACGACTATTTTCGACCCGATCAAACTCGGCGACATCGAGCTGAAGAACCGCATCATCATGGCGCCACTGACCCGCTGCCGCGCCGACGCGGGTCGCGTGCCCAACGCGTTGATGGCCGAGTACTACGTGCAACGCGCCTCCGCCGGCCTGATCCTCAGCGAAGCCACCTCCGTCACGCCAATGGGCGTGGGTTACCCGGACACCCCGGGCATCTGGTCCAACGATCAGGTGCGCGGCTGGTCCAACGTGACCAAGGCGATCCACGGCGCCGGCGGCAAGATCTTCCTGCAACTGTGGCACGTGGGCCGGATCTCCCACCCGTCGTACCTGAATGGCGAAACCCCAGTGGCACCCAGCGCCATCCAGCCTAAAGGCCACGTGAGCCTGGTGCGCCCATTGGCCGACTACCCGACACCACGGGCCCTGGAAACCGCTGAAATCGCCGACATCGTCGACGCCTACCGCGTAGGCGCCGAGAACGCCAAGGCCGCCGGTTTCGACGGCGTGGAAATCCACGGCGCCAACGGCTATCTGCTCGACCAGTTCCTGCAAAGCAGCACCAACCAACGCACCGACAGCTACGGCGGTTCCCTGGAAAACCGCGCTCGCCTGTTGCTGGAAGTGACCGACGCCGCCATTGAAGTCTGGGGCGCCGGCCGGGTTGGCGTACACCTGGCACCACGTGCCGACTCCCATGACATGGGCGACGAGAACCGCCTGGAAACCTTCAGCTACGTGGCCCGCGAGCTGGGCAAGCGTGGCATCGCCTTCATCTGCTCCCGCGAGAAGGAAGGCGACGACAGCATCGGCCCACAACTCAAGCAAGCCTTCGGCGGCCCGTACATTGCCAACGAGCGCTTCACCAAGGACCGCGCCAATGCCTGGCTGGCCGAAGGCAAGGCCGATGCCGTGGCCTTCGGTGTGCCTTTCATTGCCAATCCGGACTTGCCGGCACGCTTGAAGGCCGATGCGCCGCTGAATGAACCACACCCGGAAACATTCTATGGAAAAGGTCCGGTGGGTTATATCGATTACCCAATGATGTAAGTTCAAAAGCGGCTGTTACTGAAAAGCCCCGACTCGAAAGAGCCGGGGCTTTTTTATGCCTGCAAACTTTAAGTCCACATCAATTATCAACAGTCGAAACATCGGATAACAAGACCACACTTATCCACTATGGATTCACATATCGGACAACGCTAATAATAACTCCGCACACAACACCACCCACTCAAAGGAATGACGCTTATATCTTCTATTTCCGATATTTTTAAAAACGCGGACAAGTAGCGCTCAGCAAAACAACACCCAATCAAACACAGCAACCTATCAATCAATGTATGCAGGCTTCAGCGAGCCTTGCTTTTATGAGAAACCCATCACCATGAACATTCTGAAAAGTTTCATCCTTGCCCTGGCACTGGGGCCCGCAATGGTTGCCAACAGCATGGCCAACACCGGCATCTCCGTGGAGATCAAAAACAACACCAACGGTACGTTGACCATGACCAACCTGCTGACCGACCCGCCACAGCCTGCAGACTTTTCCTCGAACGCTTATGACGTGTCGCCCAAGTCCATTCGCAATATCCACTTCATCCATCAAAGGAATTACACCTATCCCACCGCGGGCTGGCAGCCCACACTGAAGAAAGTCAAACCGATTGAACTCGTTCTCTCTTATGCCCTGAGCAATTACGACTTCGAATGCCAGATACAAACCCGATTCCAGGCCCCAATCGTCTTTGGCGCCCTGGAGCCCCGCTACAAGCCGGACTGGAACAGCCGATCGACCTACACCGGAGATGGCAAATACACTTGCAGGACTGAAATCTCGCAAAAGATGCTTGAGCCGCCCTTCAACTACACTGTGCGCCTGATTGTCGAATAGGCCGTGGACCCACGACAGCGACTCACGCGTTGTCAACGTGGCAGCGGTTCATTTATAAAGTACCCCGTCAGGCTCGAAGTCTGGCGGGTATCCGTCATCAGCTATTGACACATATCGACGCAATTACGCATTTTGTTTCATTTGCGCAGGCTTGGGCTCAGGCGCAGCATATCCAGCCCAATGTCCACCCAGCGCTCGGCCTCACCAGCCAGGGCGAAGCTGTTGGGAACCAGCAACCACTGGTAGAGGATGCCGTCGATATAGGCATGAAGGGCAACCGCCGCCCTTTCCGGGTCCAGATCACCCGGCAACTGTCCACGCTTCATCGCATTGCGCAACGACAGCGCGATACGCACATTGCAGTCGAGACTGACTTGGCGCCGCTGCTGGCGCAAATCGCACATCTCATCGGTGAACTCGCACTTATGGAAAAGAATCTCATTGATGCGTCGGGTTTTCGGGTCCAGGGCCACCTGCTGGAACAACTGCACCAGCAGCTTCTGGACGCATCCCAACGGGTCCAGCTCCTCTTCGTTTTCACTGGCGCGGGCCAACTCATCGAGCGGCTCGTGCAAGGTGTCGAGCATGGCCTGGAGCAGATCCGCCTTATTGCTGAAATGCCAGTAGATAGCCCCGCGTGTCACACCGGCCAGGGTCGCAATGTCGGCCAGCGTCGTGCGCGCCACGCCACGCTCGAAAAAGGCTTTTTCGGCCGCTTCGAGTATCTGGCTGCGAGTCTCCAGGGCTTCCTCTTTGGTACGACGAACCATGGCAGTGAACACCTCGATCAGGATCTATCAGCAATGCGTAAAGGGCGCCCTCTCTCATAGGACGGACCTCCGGTCAACAGGGCCTTTGTCAGGCTTTTGTAAATACGGATGGTACGCAATTTGGCTGTTTACAAACAACCGTGTACGTAAGTATATTTCTTAGCAACCTACTAATTGAAAAATGCTGCCTTTTTAACCTTCCACCTTTCGAGTGCGCCTGTTGCGCGCCTGACCCGAGGATTTCCATGCAATTCAAGCCAGCTGTTACCGCTCTGGTTACCGCCATCGCCCTGGCATCACTGCTCAGCGGATGCAAAAAGGAAGAGGCGGCCCCCGCCGCACCACCCCCTCAGGTCGGCGTCGTAACCCTCAAAACCCAGCCTTTCACCTTGACGTCCGAGTTGCCCGGCCGTACCAGCGCGTTCCGCGTCGCGGAAGTCCGTCCGCAGGTCAACGGCATCATCCTCAAGCGTCTGTTCAAGGAAGGCGCCGACGTCAAGGCCGGTCAGCAGCTGTATCAGATCGACCCGGCCGTGTACGAAGCGACCCTCAAGAGCGCCGAGGCGAACCTGCGGTCGACCAAATCCATCGCCGATCGCTACAAGCAGTTGGTGGATGAACAGGCCGTCAGCCGCCAGGAATACGACACCGCCATGGCCAATCGCCTCGAGTCGGAAGCCAACCTGCAAACCGCCCAGATCAATGTGCGCTACACCAAGGTCTATGCACCGATTTCCGGTCGGATCGGTCGTTCTTCGGTCACCGAGGGCGCCCTGGTCAGCAACGGTCAGGCCGACGCCCTGGCGACTATCCAGCAGTTGGACCCGATTTATGTCGACGTGACCCAGAGTTCGGTCGAGCTGCTGCAATTACGCCGTGAGCTGGAAAGCGGCCGGTTGCAGAAGGCTGGCGACAACGCCGCCATGGTCAAGCTGACCCTGGAAGATGGCAGCCAGTATGCCCACGATGGCAAGCTGGAGTTTTCCGAAGTATCGGTCGACCAGACCACGGGCTCCGTCACCTTGCGGGCCGTGTTCCCCAACCCTGACCACACCCTGCTGCCGGGCATGTTCGTCCATGCGCAATTGCAGGCCGGTGTGAACAGCGCGGCGATTCTCGCGCCACAGCAGGGCGTGACCCGCGACCTCAAGGGCATGCCGACCGCATTGGTGGTAGGCCCGGACAACAAAGTCGAACTGCGTCAGCTCAAGGCCAGCCGCACCGTCGGCAGCCAATGGCTGATCGAAGACGGGCTCAAGGCCGGCGACCGCTTGATCACCGAAGGCCTGCAATACATACGGCCAGGGGTTGAAGTCAAGGCCACCGAAGCCAGCAACGTGGGCACCAACGCAGCCACCAAGAACCCGGCCCCCGCTCAGGCAGCTGACAAAGCAGCCGGCGGCAAAGGGGAGTAAACCATGTCGAAATTCTTTATCGACCGTCCGATTTTCGCCTGGGTGATCGCCCTGGTGATCATGTTGGTCGGGGCCTTATCGATCCTCAAGTTACCGATCAACCAGTACCCGAGCATCGCGCCGCCGGCCATCGCGATCCAGGTCACCTATCCGGGTGCGTCCGCGCAAACCGTGCAGGACACCGTGGTCCAGGTGATCGAGCAGCAGCTCAACGGTATCGACAACCTGCGTTATGTGTCCTCGGAAAGTAACTCCGACGGCAGCATGACCATCACCGCGACCTTCGAGCAGGGCACCAACTCCGATACCGCGCAGGTCCAGGTCCAGAACAAGCTGAACCTGGCCACTCCGTTGCTGCCGCAAGAAGTGCAGCAGCAGGGTATCCGCGTGACCAAGTCAGTGAAAAACTTCCTGATGGTGATCGGCGTTGTGTCGCGCGACGGCAGCATGACCAAGGACGACCTGTCCAACTACATCGTGTCCAACATGCAGGACCCGATTTCGCGCACCGCCGGTGTCGGTGACTTCCAGGTCTTCGGCGCCCAGTACGCGATGCGGATCTGGCTCGACCCGGCCAAGCTGAACAACTATGCCCTGACCCCGGTGGACGTCAAAAACGCCATCGCCGCGCAGAACGTCCAGGTGTCCTCCGGCCAGCTCGGCGGCCTGCCTGCCCTGCCCGGCCAGCAACTGAACGCCACCATCATCGGCAAGACCCGCCTGCAGACCGCCGAGCAGTTCAAGGCGATTCTGCTCAAGGTCAACCCGGATGGCTCGCAAGTGCGTGTCGGCGACGTCGCCGACGTCGGCCTGGGTGGCGAGAACTACAGCATCAGCGCGCAGTTCAACGGCGCCCCGGCCTCGGGCCTGGCCGTAAAACTGGCCAACGGGGCCAACGCCCTCGATACGGCGAAGGCGCTGCGCAAGACCATCAACGACCTCAAGCCGTTCTTCCCGCAAGGCATGGAAGTGGTGTTCCCCTACGACACCACGCCAGTGGTGAGCGAGTCGATCAAGGGCGTGGTGGAAACCCTGGTGGAAGCCGTCGCCCTGGTGTTCCTGGTGATGTTCCTGTTCCTGCAGAACTTCCGCGCCACCATCATCACCACGATGACCGTGCCGGTTGTACTGCTGGGTACGTTCGGGATCCTCGCGGCATTCGGCTTCAGCATCAACACCCTGACCATGTTCGGCATGGTGCTCGCCATCGGCTTGCTGGTGGACGACGCCATCGTCGTGGTGGAAAACGTCGAACGGGTGATGGGTGAAGAAGGCCTGTCGCCCAAGGAGGCGACGAAGAAGTCCATGGGCCAGATCCAGGGCGCCCTGGTGGGTATTGCCCTGGTGCTTTCGGCGGTACTGCTGCCGATGGCCTTCTTCGGCGGCTCCACCGGTGTGATCTATAAACAGTTCTCCATCACCATCGTCTCGGCCATGGCCCTGTCGGTATTGGTGGCGCTGATCTTCACCCCGGCACTCTGCGCGACCATGCTCAAACCCATTGCCAAGGGTGACCACGGCGTGGCGAAGCGTGGGTTCTTCGGCTGGTTCAACCGTAACTTCGACCGCAGCGTGCAAAGCTACGAGCGGGGTGTCGGCAATATCCTGCGCCATAAAGCGCCGTACCTGCTGGTCTACCTGATTATCGTCGTCGGTATGATCTGGCTGTTCATGCGTATTCCGGCCTCGTTCCTCCCGAGGAAGACCAGGGGGTGCTGTTTGCCCAGGTCCAGACCCCGGCCGGGTCCAGCGCCCAGCGCACCCAAGTGGTGGTGGACAAGATGCGTGAGTACCTGCTGCGCCCAGGCAAGGATGGCGGTGAAGGCGATGGCGTGGCCTCGGTGTTCACCGTGACCGGCTTCAACTTCGCCGGCCGTGGCCAGAGCTCGGGCATGGCGTTCATCATGCTCAAGCCGTGGGAAGAGCGTAACGCCGATAACAGTGTGTTCAAGATCTCCGCCCGCGCCCAGCAGCATTTCTTCACCTTCCGCGACGCCATGGTGTTCGCTTTTGCCCCTCCGGCGGTGTTGGAGCTGGGTAACGCCACAGGCTTCGACGTGTTCCTGCAGGATCGTGCCGGCGTCGGCCATCAGAAGTTGATGGAAGCGCGTAACCAGTTCCTGGGCATGGCCTCCCAAAGCAAGGTACTGGCCCAGGTACGTCCGAACGGCCTGAACGACGAGCCGCAATACCAACTGGAAATCGATGACGAGAAGGCCAGCGCACTGGGCGTGACCATTTCGGATATCAACAACACCCTGTCGATCGCCCTGGGCAGCAGCTACGTCAACGACTTCATCGACCGTGGTCGGGTGAAGAAAGTGTATGTCCAAGGACAGGCAGGCGCTCGCATGAGCCCCGAAGACCTGCAGAAATGGTACGTGCGCAACAGCGCGGGAACCATGGTGCCGTTCACCGCGTTCGCCAAGGGCGAATGGGTCTATGGCTCGCCGAAGCTGTCCCGTTACAACGGTGTGGAAGCGATGGAAGTCCTGGGCGTTCCGGCGCCGGGTTACTCCACCGGTGAAGCCATGGCCGAAGTCGAAGCCATCGCCAAGAAGCTGCCGGCCGGTGTCGGTATTTCCTGGACCGGCCTGTCGTATGAAGAACGGCTGGCAGGCTCCCAGATGCCGGCGCTGTTCGCCCTGTCGATCCTGATGGTGTTCCTCTGCCTGGCGGCGCTGTATGAGAGCTGGTCGATCCCGATTGCGATCGTGCTCGTGGTGCCGCTGGGGATCATCGGTGCGTTGATGGCAACCAGCTTGCGCGGTCTTTCCAATGACGTGTACTTTCTGGTGGGCTTGTTGACCACCATCGGCCTGGTCGCGAAAAACGCCATTCTGATCGTCGAGTTCGCCAAGGAACTGCACGAGCATGGCAAGAGCTTGCAGGAGGCGGCCATCGAGGCTTGCCGGATGCGATTGCGGCCGATCATCATGACCTCGCTCGCGTTTATCCTGGGCGTCGTGCCGCTGGCGATCTCCACGGGTGCAGGTTCAGGCAGCCAACATGCCATCGGTACCGTGGTCATCGGCGGGATGATCACCGCCACCGTCCTGGCGATCTTCTGGGTGCCGCTGTTCTTCGTGGCCGTGTCGTCGATAGGTCGTCGCAAGCAGGACGACACCCCTGAAACTATTAAAGAGGCTGGGCAATGAGCAAGTCGTTACTCTCTCTGACCATCGCCGCCGTCGTGCTCAGCGGCTGCTCGCTGATCCCCGACTATCAGCGGCCCGAAGCACCGGTCGCGGCGCAATACCCGCAAGGCCCGGCCTACGAGCCGGCCAAGGCGGCCGGCCAGGCAGCCGCGGAACAGGGTTGGAAGCAGTTCTTCCATGACCCGGCCCTGCAGCAGCTGATCCAGGTCGCCCTGGAAAACAACCGCGACCTGCGCGTCGCGGCGCTGAACATCGATGCCTACGCCGCGCAGTACAACATCCAGCGCGCGGATCTGTTCCCGGCGGTCTCGGCCACGGGTTCCGGCAGCCGCCAGCGGATACCGGCGCGGGCCTCGCAAACCGGTGAAGCGGCCATCAGCAGCTCCTACTCGGCCACCCTGGGCATCAGCGCTTATGAACTGGACCTGTTCGGTCGGGTTCGCAGCCTGAGCGAGCAAGCGCTGCAGAGCTACTTCGCCACCGAGGAAGCCCGTCGCAGCACCCAGATCAGCCTGGTGGCCAGCGTCGCCAACGCCTACCTGACCTGGCAGGCCGACAAGGAACTGCTCAAGCTGACCCAGGAGACCCTGGGAACCTACGAGCAGAGCCTCAAGCTGACCACCCGCAGCGCCGATGTCGGCGTTGCCTCGGCGCTTGACCTGAGCCAGGCGCGCACGGCGGTGGAAAACGCCCGCGTGCAACTGGCCCGCTACACCCGCCAGGTGGCCCAGGACGAAAACAACCTGACCCTGCTGCTCGGCACCGGCCTGCCGGCCAACCTGAACTCGCAACCGCTGAGCGACGACCTGCTCAGCGAAGTGCCGGCCGGGTTACCGTCGGACTTGCTGCAACGTCGTCCGGACATTCTCCAGGCCGAACACAACCTGCTTGCCGCCAACGCCAACATCGGCGCCGCGCGGGCCGCGTTCTTCCCGAGCATCAGCCTGACGGCCAACGCCGGCACGCTGAGCCCGGACCTGTCCGGCCTGTTCAAGGGCGGCTCGGGTACCTGGACCTTCGCCCCGCAGATCAACCTGCCGATCTTCAACGCCGGCAGCCTGCGGGCGAGCCTGGACTACGCCAAGATCCAGAAAGACATCAACGTCGCTCAGTACGAGAAGTCGATTCAGACGGCATTCCAGGAAGTGTCCGACGGCCTGGCGGCGCGCCAGACCTACAACGAACAGTTGCAGGCCCAGACCGACTTTGTCGCCGCCAACCGGGACTACTACCGCCTGGCCGAGCGTCGCTATCGCATTGGTGTCGACAGCAACCTGACCTTCCTCGACGCCCAACGTCAGTTGTTCAGCGCCCAACAATCGCTGATCACCGATCGCCTTGCGCAATTGAACAGCGAGGTCAATCTGTACAAGGCACTGGGTGGCGGCTGGAATGCCGAGACCGGCAAGAACGAGCCGGTGAAGGAAGAAGCGCCGAAGATGAAGTTGTTCTGATCGATGCTTGAACGTTGAACACGAAGCCCACCGAAAGGTGGGCTTTTTGTTTGGATTTCTACGGGGTTGTGTGGGAGCAGGCGGCCGGGGTTTTGTTTACTGAGTACATATCCATTGCTGCGGTAACGGCTGCTTAGGGTTTCGCCCTGACGGCGACTTACTTTCTTTCAAACGCCAAAGAAAGTAAGCAAAGAACGCTGGCCCCACCACTCGGCACCTCGCCTGGGCGAGGTGTTCCCTCACTCCGGCATTGCTCCGTGGGCCCGCCGCGAAGGGCCATCCATGGCCCAGCGCGGCTATCCCGGCATCCATGCCGGGATGCCCACTGCGCAATGCCTGCGTTCGGCCAGCGTGGTTAATGGGGCGTTCAAGATCAAGATCAAGATCAAAAGCCAAAGCCAAAGCCAAAGCGCGGTGATCAACTGAAGTACTGGCATCGCGAGCAAGCTTTGCTCCTACAGCCCAGTTGGGGGATAAACCCCACTTGGCTAACGCGGGTCGACGATATCCAACGCACGATTAGCCAGTAGCTCACTCAATTCAATCATCTGCGCCACGCCCAATGCGACATGCCGCCGCGAGCCTTCCAGATCGAACGCCAGGTCACTGACCATGGCATTGGCCGAAGCCAGGGTTTCGCTGAGATTCGCCAGCAGAGACTCGGTGTCGAGGGTATCGATGACGGTGAAAACTTGAGTTGAGGTTTTGGGCTTGGGATCAGGGTGGGTGCCGAGATGGAAATCGAGTGCTCGGTCTGCGGCCTCTTGGAGCTTGTCTGGATCGGGGTCGTTGTAGGGGAAGGTGGAACCGGGCGCAGGGGGATTGGGTGTTTCTTTGATCATGATAGTGCTCCTAACGAAATGAGAGCCGCCAGCATCACTTGCAGATGATAGGTGGCAGCTGTGTACGGGTCTGCAAGACCGAGTCGTTAGGCAACCTCGGCAGACCCGAAGGTCTCCCGCACACAGCCACCATAAAACGATGGCATCAGAAAACGCCATGGATTATAGGGGCGCGGCTAGGCACCTAACAAATTCAGCGGGCTTGCAGTCCCGGTCGCTGAATGGGCAGCGACATAAAAAGGCTAGAGGCACGGCTTCCGAGCGGCAACCTTAAAAGCTTGTCGGAAAAATCGACGCGTCTGTCAGACCGTCCACGAACCCTGTGGGAGCGAGCCTGCTCGCGATAGCGGAGGACCAGGCACAGCTGTGTCGTCTGACACGCCGCTATCGCGAGCAGGCTCGCTCCCACAGGTTCTTTGTGTGGGGCTGAGGTGTGTTTTTGCCGTTCGATAATCGCCCAAAACCGATAATCGCCAATTGAAGCGATCCCGGCCTGCCCTTCACCATCCCTCGCACACAACAAGAACGACAGGTTCCTCGCCATGACCACGCGCCCCGCCTCGCCCGGCTGATCCTCAGCCATTTACCCGTTGGTTCTACCGTTTCGTCTGCAACCCAGGTTTGCGGCAGCGGTTCTTCTCGTCCATAAAAATAGAGACACGCCCATGAAGTCCACTCAGCATTTGTTCCCCAGCCTCATCGCCGTTGCCCTGGCCGGTTCCGCCCTGCCGGTCCGGGCCGCAGAGTCGGGGTTTGTCGAAGATGCGAAGGTCAATCTCAACCTGCGCAACTTCTACTTCAACCGCAACTTCACCAACCCGAGCGCGGCCCAGGGCAAGGCCGAGGAATGGACCCAGAGCTTCATCCTCGATGCCAAGTCCGGTTTCACCCAAGGCACGGTGGGTTTCGGCATGGACGTGCTGGGCCTGTACTCGATCAAGCTCGATGGCGGCAAAGGCACCGCCGGCACCCAGTTGCTCCCGGTGCACGATGATGGTCGCCCGGCCGATGACTTCGGTCGCCTGGGGGTGGCCCTCAAGGCCAAGGTATCGAAGACTGAATTGAAGGTCGGCGAATGGATGCCGGTGTTGCCGATCCTGCGTTCCGACGATGGCCGTTCCCTGCCGCAAACCTTCCGCGGTGGCCAGGTCACTTCCACCGAGATCAGCGGCCTGAGCCTCTACGGCGGCCAATTCCGCGGCAACAGCCCGCGCAACGATGCGAGCATGGAAGACATGTTCATGAACGGCCGCCCGGCCTTCACCTCCGACCGTTTCAACTTCGGCGGCGGCGAATATGCCTTCAACGACAAACGCACCCAGGTCGGCGTCTGGTATTCGGAACTGAGCGACATCTACCAGCAGCAGTATTTCAACCTGACCCACAGCCAGCCCATCGGCGACTGGACCCTGGGCGCCAACCTCGGTTACTTCATCGGCAAGGAAAACGGCAGCGCCCTGGCCGGCGACCTGGACAACAAGACCGCCTTCGCCATGCTCTCGGCCAAGTACGGCGGCAACACCTTCTATGTCGGCCTGCAGAAACTCGGCGGCGACGATGCCTGGATGCGCGTCAACGGCACCAGCGGCGGCACCCTGGCCAACGACAGCTACAACTCCAGCTACGACAACGCCAAGGAAAAATCCTGGCAAGTGCGCCACGACTTCAACTTCGCCGCCGTCGGCGTGCCGGGCCTGACCTTGATGAACCGCTACATCAGCGGTGACAACGTGCACACCGCCACGGTGGACGACGGCAAGGAATGGGGCCGTGAAAGCGAACTGGCGTACACCGTGCAGAGCGGTGCGCTGAAGAATCTCAATGTGAAGTGGCGCAACTCGACGTTGCGGCGGGACTTCAGCACCAATGAGTTCGATGAGAACCGGTTGATTGTCAGCTATCCGATGAGCTTGTTGTAAGGCGGCTGCGGTGGGTCTGTCGTTCAGGTGGCGACTGACCCACCGCCATCGCGAGCAGGCTCGCTCCCACAGGGATGGTGGCAGGCATCACCGGACCATTGTGGGAGCGGGCTTGCTCGCGAAGGGGCCGTCAGATCCAACATAGACTCAAGTTGACCCACCGCATTCGCGAGCAAGCCCGCTCCCACAGAATTCAGTGAGCCTACTCTCGGGACTCGACGCCCAACTCGTCCCACACCGACTCGGCCAGGTGGAACGTGGCGTTGGCAGCAGGAATGCCGCAGTAGATGGCGCTCTGCATGATCACTTCTTTGATCTCGCCACGGCTCACACCATTGTTGGCCGCGGCGCGCAGGTGCAGCTTGAGTTCTTCGTTGCGGTTCATGCCGATCAGCATGGCGATGGTGATCAGGCTGCGGGTGTGGCGCGGCAGGCCCGGGCGGGTCCAGATGTCGCCCCAGGCGTGACGGGTGATCATCTCCTGGAATTCACTGTTGAACTCGGTCAGAGCATTGAGGCTGCGATCCACATGGGCATCGCCCAGTACCGCGCGGCGGACCTGCATGCCTTCGTCGTAACGCTGTTTCTCGTCCACAAAAAGCTCCTCAGGCGCGGCTGGAATCAAGCAGGAAATCCAACACCCGTTCGCTGAACGCAGCGCCGGCCTGGACGTTGGACAAGTGCGCGGCGTGGAACTCGGCGTACTGCGCCCCACTGACCCGCTCTTGGATGAAATGCCCGCCCGACGGCGGCGTCACGGCATCTTCGGTACCGGCCACCACCAGCAGCGGCACACGGATCGAGGACAGTTGATCGCGAAAGTCGGCATCGCGCACGGCGGCGCAGTTGGCTGCGTAGCCCTGGGGCGAGGTGGCGGCGAGCATGTCGGTGATTTTCCTCGCCGTGTCCGGGTTGGCCTGGGCGAAGTCCGGGGTGAACCAACGGGCAATCGACGCATCCCGCAGCGCCACCATGGCCGCCTTGCCGTCACGCAGTACGGTTTCGATGCGCGGGTTCCACATCGACGGATCACCGATCTTGGCAGCGGTGTTGCACACCACCAGCTTGTGCAGCCGCTCGCCGGCGTTGATGCCCAGCCACTGGCCGATCAGACCGCCCATGGACAGCCCGCAGAAGTGCACCTTGTCGATACCCAGCGCATCGAGCATCGACAGCACATCGCGGCCCAGTTGCTCAATGCTGTAAGGCCCTTCGGTGACCAGCGACTGGCCGTGACCACGGGTGTCGAAACGCAGCACGCGAAAATGCTCGCTGAACGCTGCAACCTGCTCGTTCCACATGTGCAGGTCGGTCCCCAACGAATTAGAGAGCACCAACACCGGGGCGTCTTGCGGCCCGTCGAATCGATAGTTCAGTTCGCCGTCGGCGAGTTTGACGAATCCCACAACAATCTCCTTTCAGGCCTTCAAGGCAAGGTGTTCGGCCACTGCCCGGGCGACCCAGGTCTGGGCCTGGCCGAGGTAATGGGCGGGGTTGAGCAAATGATCGAGTTCGGCCGCGGACAAGTGTGCGCAAACCTGGGAATCGTCCCCCAATACGTCGCGCAGGTGACGCTGTTCGGCCACGGCACGCTTGCAGCACTGCTCCAGCAGGTGGTGCGCGGTGTCCCGACCGACACGCTGGGCCAGGACGATGCTCACCGCTTCGGCCAGCACCAGGCCCTGGGTCAGGTCGAGGTTGCGGGCCATGCGCACCGCGTCCACCTCCAGCCCCTCCGCCAACAGCCGCGCCTGTTGCAGGGCACCGGACACCAGGCAGCAGATCTCCGGCAGGGTTTCCCATTCGGCATGCCAGAGACCCAGGCTGCGCTCATGTTCCTGGGGCATCGCGCTGAACAGCGTCGACAACAACCCGGGCACTCGCGTTGCCGCACCGATCAGCACCGCCGCGCCCACCGGGTTGCGCTTGTGGGGCATGGTCGACGAACCGCCCTTGCCCGGTGCCGACGGCTCGAACGCTTCGCCGGCCTCGGTCTGCATCAACAGGCTGATGTCGCGGCCGAGTTTGCCCAGGCTGCCGGCAATCAGGCCCAGCACCGAGCCGAACTCCACCAGCCGATCGCGCTGGGTGTGCCAGGGTTGTTCCGGCAAGCTCAGTTGCAGCTCGGCGGCCAGGGCTTCAGCGACAGGCAGCGCCTGTTCGCCCAATGCGGCAAGCGTTCCGGAAGCGCCTCCGAATTGCAGCACCAACAAGCGCGGCTTGAGTTCCAACAGACGCTGTCGGCTGCGGGTGATCGCTCCCAGCCACCCGGCGATTTTCATGCCCAGGGTGACCGGTGTCGCATGCTGTAGCCAAGTGCGTCCGGCCAATGGCGTGGCGGTGTAGCGCTCGGCTTGGCGGACCAGGATAACGGCCAGTTGCGCCAGCTCATCCTCGATCAGTGCCAGCGCCTGGCGCAGTTGCAGGACCAGGCCGCTGTCCATCACGTCCTGGCTGGTGGCGCCCAGGTGCACGTACCGCTCGGCCTCGACGCTCTCGCTGGCAATGCGCTTGCCCAATGCCTTGACCAGCGGAATCGCCGAATTACCGGCATTGGCAATGGCCTCGCTCAATGCCGAAAAATCGTACAACTGGGCGCGACAGGCAGCCTCGATGGGAGCCACCGCGTCCTGGGGGATCAGCCCTACCCGCGCCTCGGCCCGGGCCAGTGCCGCCTCGACGTCGAGCATGGCCTGCACCCGGCCCGCATCGCAGAACACCTCGCGCATGTCGCGGGCGGTGAAGTAGGCATCGAACAGCTGATTGCCCGGTCGTTCGCTCATAAACAGTCCTTGGGTGCGCCGGCCTCTCGGCCGGTCGCGGTGGGATCAAAGGAGTGGCTCATAGATCGTGGTGCAAGTACGTCGGTTGCTTCGGCAGGCGCAGGCTGAACAGGAACGCCACCACCATCATGACCGTGACGTACCAGTAAAAGGTGTTTTCCATGCCTTGGGCTTTCAGGCTCAAGGCAACGTACTCCGCCGAACCGCCAAAAATCGCGTTCGCCACCGCGTAGGCCAACCCTACCCCCAGCGCCCGCACTTCGGGTGGAAACATTTCTGCTTTTACCAGGCCGCTGATGGAGGTGTAGAAGCTGACGATTGCCAGGGCCAGGGTGATCAGGACGAACGCCAGGAATGGGCTGCTGATGCTTTTGAGGGTCAGCAGGATCGGCACCGTGCACAAGGCCCCCAACGCGCCGAACCAGAGCATGGAATTACGACGGCCAATCTTGTCCGCCAGCATGCCGAACAACGGCTGCATGCACATGTAGAGAAACAGGGCGCCGGTCATGATGTAACTGGCGGTCTTGGCGTGCAGGCCCGCGGTGTTCACCAGGTATTTCTGCATGTAGGTGGTGAAGGTGTAGAAAATCAGCGAGCCGCCGGCGGTGTAGCCCAGCACAGTGATGAACGCGGCTTTGTGGTCGCGAAACAGCGCGGCGATGCTGCCGGCATCTTTGTTCTCGCGCATTTCCTTGCTGCTGGTTTCCTTCAGGGAGCGGCGCAGGAACAGGGAAATCAATGCGGCCACGGCGCCGACCACGAAGGGGATCCGCCAGCCATAGGTACGCAGCTCGTCTTCGTTAAGGAACTGTTGCAGGATCACCACCAGCGACACGGCGAGCAGTTGCCCGCCGATCAACGTCACGTACTGGAACGAAGCGAAAAAACCGCGCTGGCCCTTGAGGGCGACTTCGCTCATGTAGGTGGCAGTGGTGCCGTACTCACCGCCCACCGACAAACCTTGTAGCAAACGGGCCAGCAACAGCAACAGCGGCGCCCAGACGCCGATGTCCTTGTAGGTGGGCAGGCAGGCGATGAGCAACGAGCCGAAGCACATCATCAGCACCGAAATCATCATCGAGTTCTTGCGCCCGTGACGGTCCGCCACCCGGCCGAAAATCCAGCCGCCGATCGGCCGCATCAGGAACCCGGCGGCGAAGACACCGGCCGTGTTGACCAGTTGCACCGTGGGGTTGTCGGACGGGAAGAAGGCCGGCGCGAAATAGATCGCGCAGAACGCATAGACGTAGAAATCGAACCATTCGACCAGGTTGCCGGAGGAGGCACCGACGATGGCGAAGATGCGCTTGCTGCGTTCTTCGCCGGTGTAGTGGCTGGTTAGGGTGGTCATGGGTTATTCACTCTTGGGGAATCGACAAAGTCTAGACACACTTCGTAACAGTCCCGTTCCACAGTTCGCGGTACCTGTGCTGGCGCCATCGCGGGCAAGCCTTGCTCCCACAGAAGTGTGCTCGCCCGGCAGGGAGGCAACACTGTGGGAGCAAAGCTTGCTCGCGATGCAATCTTGAGCACTCACTCAGTAATCGAAAAACACCGTCTCGGCATCCGTCCCCTGCAGGATCACATTCCACTGGTACACGCCCGACGCATCGGGTTTGCTCACGATAGTGGCACGTCGTTCTTCAGGTACGCAGGCCAGCAACGGGTCGGCTTCGTTGGCCTGTTCGCCATCGAAGTAGATACGCGTCAGCAGGTGTTTGACCAACCCACGGGCGAAGACCAGCACCACCAGGTGCGGTGCTTGGGTCGTGCCTCCCAGGCCCGGCACAGTGCCCGGCTTGATGGTGGTGAACCGAAAACGCCCCTCGGCGTCCACCGGCACCCGGCCGAAACCTTCGAAATTCGGGTCCAGGGGTTTGTCCTGATCGTCTTCGGGGTGGGCATATTTGCCGGCAGCGTTGGCCTGCCAGACTTCCAGCATCGCGTCGTTGACGAACTCGCCGTTACCGTCGATCACCTGCCCGGTGATCGCCACGCGCTGGCCGAGGGTTTCGGCGACGGTCAGGTCTTCGCGGTTCAGCCAGGTCAGGCCGATGTGGTAGTAAGGGCCAACGGTGTGGGATGTGGTGGCGGTAAGCGTCATCTTATTTCTCCATCGGCGTGGCGTCGCGGCCGCGCAAGACGATGTCCCAGCGATAACCGAGGGCGTAGTGAGGGATGGTTTTTTCCAGGTCGAAGCTGGCGATCAGGCGCTCCTTGGCGCTGGTGTCCGGCACGCAGTTGTAGATCGGATCGTAGGCCAGCAGCGGGTCGCCGGGGAAATACATCTGCGTCACCAGGCGCGTCAGGATGCTTGGCCCGAACAGCGAGAAATGGATGTGCGCCGGGCGCCAGGCATTATGGTGGTTGCCCCAGGGATAGGCGCCGGGCTTGATGGTCTGGAACTGGTACCAGCCGTCGGCATCGGTGATGGCGCGACCGGTGCCGGTGAAATTCGGGTCCAGCGGCGCATCGTGTTTGTCGCGCTCATGGTTGTAGCGACCGGCGGCGTTGGCCTGCCAGATCTCTACCAGAATGCCCGGCACAGGATGGCCGTTCTCATCCAGCACACGCCCGTGAATGATGATCCGCTCCCCCTGGGGCTCGCCAGCATGTTGGGCGGTCAGGTCGTTGTCCTTCTCCTGGACACGGTCGGCACCGATGGTCGGGCCGGTGATTTCCGACAGGGAGTGAGGCAGATGCACCAACGGCTTGGACGGCGAGCGCAGGTTGGTGGACTGATACGGCGGGTGCAGGTACTCCGGCTGGGTGCCCACTTGGGGGCGGCGGTAACCAGGCTTGTCAGTCATGAAGCATTCCTCGGTTTCTTATGAGTAGTACGGCGCGTCAGACGCGCTCGATAGCCAATGCCAGGCCCTGGCCGACGCCGACACACATGGTCGCCAGGCCTTTCTTGCCACCGGTCTTTTCCAGATGATGCAACGCCGTCAGGACCAGTCGCGCCCCGCTCATGCCCAGTGGATGGCCGAGGGCGATGGCGCCGCCGTTCGGATTGACCTGCGGCGCATCGTCCGCCAGCCCCAATTCGCGCAGCACCGCCAGGCCCTGGCTGGCAAACGCTTCATTGAGTTCGATCACATCAAAATCGGCGACTGCCAGGCCCAGGCGTTCCGTCAACTTACGCACCGCCGGCACCGGGCCGATGCCCATCACCCGTGGCGCCACGCCGGCACTGGCCATGCCCAGCACTTTGCCGCGAGGGGTCAGGCCGTGTTTCTTCACCGCTTCAGCCGAGGCCAGGATCAGCGCCGCCGCGCCATCGTTCACACCCGAGGCGTTGCCGGCGGTGACAGTCTTGTCCGGGCCGTTGACTGGTTTGAGTTTGTTCAGGGCTTCCAGCGTGGTGTTGGCACGGGGATGCTCGTCCTTCTCGACCACGGTTTCGCCTTTCTTGTGGGCAATGCGCACCGGTACGATTTCTTCGGCGAAAAATCCTGCGGCCTGGGCCGCCGCGGTGCGTTGCTGGCTGCGCAGGGCAAACGCATCCTGGTCGGCGCGGGACACCGCGTAATCGTCCGCTACGTTATCGGCGGTCTGGGGCATCGCGTCCACGCCGTACTGGGCTTTCATCAACGGGTTGATGAAGCGCCAGCCAATGGTGGTGTCTTCCAGTTTCATGTTGCGGGAAAACGCCGCGTCGGCCTTGCCCATCACGAAAGGCGCGCGAGACATCGACTCCACGCCGCCGGCGATGGCCAGCTCCATTTCGCCACTGGCGATGGCGCGAAACGCCGTGCCGATGGCGTCCATGCCCGAAGCGCAGAGACGGTTGAGGGTCACGCCGGGAATGCTCTCCGGCAGGCCCGCCAGCAGCAGCGCCATGCGCGCCACGTTGCGGTTGTCTTCGCCGGCCTGGTTGGCGCAACCGAGGAACACCTCATCCACCGCGCTCCAGTCCACCGACGGGTTGCGCTCCATCAGCGCCTTGATCGGCACGGCCGCCAGGTCATCGGCGCGCACCGCGGCCAAACCACCGCCGAAGCGGCCGATGGGGGTACGAATCGCATCACAGATATAGACGTCGCGCATCAAGCTTCTCCCGGTGCCTGGCCGTGGGCCGCAGCCGTGCGAGCTTCCAGGTCGCGCAATGCGCGCAGCTCTACCTCGGTCGGTTCGGCGGTAGTGTGTACCTGGTCGGCGAAACGAATCGCCCAGCCGGTGGCGGCAATGACTTGCTCGCGAGTCACGCCGGGGTGCAGCGCAGTGACCACGAATTCATGGGTACCGGCTTCCGGCTCCATGATGCACAGGTCGGTGATGATACCCACCGGCCCCGCACCCGGCAGGCCCAGGCGCTTGCGGGAATCGCCGCCCTCGCCGTGACCGACCGAGGTGATGAAGTCCAGCTTATCGACGAACGAGCGCGCCGACTGCTTGAGGATGATCAACACGCTTTTGGCGGAACCGGCGATTTCCGGGGCACCGCCGGCGCCCGGCAGACGGACTTTTGGCTGATGATAATTGCCCACCACCGTGGTGTTGATATTGCCGAAACGGTCGACCTGGGCCGCGCCGAGGAAGCCGACGTCGATACGCCCGCCCTGCAGCCAGTAGCGGAAAATCTCGCCGGTCGGGACGACGGTGTCCGCCGTTTCCGCCAGCTCGCCGTCGCCAATGGACAGCGGCAACACGCTGGGCTTGGCGCCGATCGGGCCGGACTCATAGATCAGCACGACATCCGGCGACGAGGTCAATCGCGCCAGGTTGGCCGCTTTCGATGGCAGGCCGATGCCGACGAAGCACACGGCGTTGTTCTTCAACCGACGGGCCGCGGCAACGGTCATCATTTCGTTGGTGGAGTACGTCATTGTTTCGCCTCCAAAGCGGCTGCCAGTTTGGCCTGCAATTCACTGAAATCCCGGGTGCCATGGATGTATTCGTTGATCCAGGCGGTAAAGGTCTCACGGTCCCGGGCGATGGCATCCCACGCCTGGTAGAAACGATTGTCACGCTCGGTGTAGCCGTGGGCGTAGGACGGATGAGCCCCCCCGGGCACGTGGCAGACCGCGCTCAAGGCCCAGGTCGGCAGGACACAGGCATTCATCGGTGCGTTCAGGTCGTCGACGACCTCTTCCACGGTGACAATGCAGCGCTTGGCGGCCAGGGCGGCTTCCTTCTGCACACCGAGGATGCCCCACAGCAGCACGTTGCCCTTGCGGTCGGCTTTCTGGGCGTGGATCACGGTGATGTCGGGACGCACCGAAGGCACTGCGGCCAGGACTTCACCGGTAAAGGGGCAGGTCACGCTTTTGATCAGCGGGTTGACCTTTGGCAGGTCGGAACCGGCATAGGCCCGCAGCACGGCGAACGGCAGGCCGGAGGCGCCGGCGACGTAGGCGTTGGCCAGGTCGGCGTGGCTGTGCTCCTCGATCTCCAGAGGCTGCGGCCATTGCTTCTCCACGGCATCGCGCAGACGGTGCAGCGAGCCCACGCCCGGGTTGCCGCCCCAGGAGAAGATCAATTTGCGGGCACAGCCTGCGCCGATCAACTGGTCGTAGATCAGGTCCGGGGTCATCCGCACCAGGGTCAGGTCTTTCTTGCCCTGGCGAATGATTTCATGACCCGCCGCCGTCGGGATCAAGTGGGTGAAGCCTTCGAGGGCGACGGTATCGCCGTCGTTGACGAATTGCTTCACCGCGTCGTGCAGCGAAAGGATTTCAGCCATGGGCAGGCTCCCGTTTTTCCAGTTGACCGACATGAAGAAAAAGGCGCGAGGTTCAGCGCCGGAGTGACTGAAGATTAAGCTGCGGGAAAACGCCAAACAATCCGATAATCGACTGAGTGTTCGTTTATCGAACAGATTGTTGTTTAGCTATCGATTTACTTGGCAAAAGAATTCCGGGTGGGAGCGAGCCTGCTCGCGATGGCGGTGTATCAGGCAATAAGTTCGCTCCTGATAGACCGCTATCGCGAGCAGGCTCGCTCCCACAGGGTGAGGCGCTCAGGTCAGCGAGTCAGGTCGCATCCGCATGGCTGACCATGCCCTTGATCACCACCGCCACGGTTGCCAGCGCCGCGGGAACGACCAGCGCGGTCAATACCTGCTCGAAGTTCCAGCCCAGGCCCAACAGCGTCGCGCCCATCCAGGCCCCGAGAATGGCGCCGAACCGGCCGATGCCCAGCATCCACGACACCCCCGTGGCGCGGCCTTGGGTCGGGTAGAAGCGTGCCGCCAGGGAGGGCATCGCCGATTGCGCGCCGTTGACGCACATCCCGGCCACCAGCACCAACGTCGCGAGTACCGTGATGTGGCCCAGGCTCTGCCCTACGGCGTAGGCAAATAACCCGGCCATCAGATAGAAAAAGCCGATGACTTTGTGGGGATTGAACCGATCCATTGCCCAGCCCACGCCCACCGCGCTCAACACGCCCCCCAGCTGGAACAGTGCGCCGATGAAGGCGGCCTGCTCCATGCTCGCGCCACTGTCGCGCATCAGCGTCGGCAGCCAACTGGTCAACAGGTAAACGATCACCAGGCCCATGAAATAGGTCAGCCATAGCAGCAACGTACCGGCGCTGTAGGTGCCGGAGAAAATCACCGCGAGCACGTTCCGGGCCTTCACGGTTTTCTGCTCGGGCACACTGAAGCTGGCCGCCTGGGCAATAGTGGCCGGGTCGATCGGCGCCAGGGCCTTGCGCACCTTGTCGGTGCCACGATTGCGCACCAGCAGGTAGCGCGCCGATTCCGGCAGCCAGAACAGCAGCACCACCGCCAGGATCAATGGCAGGATCCCGCCGATCAGCAGCAAGCTGTGCCAGCCGAACGCCGGTATCAATTTGGCCGAGATGAAGCCGCCGCCGGCCATCCCCAGGTTGAACCCGCAGAACATGCTGGTCACCAACAGGGATTTCTTGCGCTCCGGGGTGTATTCCGACAGCAAGGTGGTGGCGTTCGGCATCCCCGCGCCCAATCCCAGGCCCGTCAGGAAGCGCAGCACCAGCAATTGTTCGACATTGGCGCTATAGGCCGACGCCAGGCTGAACGCACCGAACAGCATGACCGCGCCTACCAGGACGACTTTTCGCCCGAAGCGGTCAGCCAGTGGCCCGGAGCCCAGCGCGCCGAAAACCATGCCGATCAGCGCGGCGCTCATGACCGGGCCGAGGCTGGCGCGATCGATGCCCCAATCCTGGGACAAGGCCGGGGCGATGAAGCCCATAGCCGCCGTGTCGAGGCCATCGAGGAAGACGATCAGGAAACAGAGGATCACTACCCGCCACTGATAACGCGAAATGGGTTGTCCGTTGATGAAGGACTGCACGTCGAGGCAATGGCCTACGGAGGTCTGGGGCTGGTTCATCGTCTCTCTCATTATTATTGTGCCGATCGCGCCGGATGACGCTGCCGCGACATTAATGAGGCCGGATAAATACCGTCAATTGACCCGAGACGTCTCCGTGCGTTTATCGAACAGCTTAAGCGAACAACTGCGCGCTCAGGTCCCGGCTGGCTCCCAACAGGCTGGGCAGGAACCGCTGCTCCAGCTCATTGCGGCTGACACGCCCGGCATGGGTACTGACATTCAGCGCCGCTACGACCTGGCCGGAAGCATCGTAGACGGGAACGGCAATCGCCCGCAGGCCCTGCTCCAGCTCCTGGTCAACGATGCACCAGCCTTGCAATCGCACCTGCTGCAGGCACTCGAGCAGCGCCTCGGGGGTGTGCAGCGTCCGGCTGGTCTTGGCCTGCAGCTCGGCATGATCGAGGTAGTCACGCAGCGAAGCGTCATCCAGGGCCGCCAGGAGAATTCTGCCCATGGAGGTGCAATAGGCCGGCAGGCGTCCACCGACGGACAGGTCCACGGAAATCAACCGCTGGGTGGTGGCCGATCGGGCGATATAGAGAATGTCATCGCCTTCGAGCGTGGCCATGTTGCAGGCCTCGTGCAACTGCTCGCTCATGCGATCCAGGTACGGCTGGGCAGAAACCGCCAGCGGCGTTGACGACAGATAGGCGTGGCCGAGGGTCAACACTTTGGGCAGCAGCGAATAGGTGCGCCCGTCGGTGGTGGCGTAGCCGAGCTTGATCAACGTGTGCAGGCAGCGCCTGACGGCAGCACGAGGGATCTCGGTGCGATGGCTGATCTGCGCAATGGTCAGGTGCCGCTTGCGCTCCTGGAAGGCCTGGACCACGGCCAGTCCGCGGGCCAGGGACGTCATGAAGTCCGGGTCGCCGGTCAAGGCCTGGATCCGCTTGGCCGGTGAGGCGACAATCGGTGGCGCGACTGAAGAGAAGGCGTTGCGCAATTGGTCGTTCATGTCTGGTACTTCCCCGACGGTGACGGTCATTACAAACGGCGGCCTGAGGAACGACAAGGGCTGGCCCCTCAGGACCGTGCGATTATCGAACCCTCGACCGATAATCGCAATCGACGAAACTGCTCCAGACATCGCCCGACCACCCGACGCATCCACCAACAAGTTTGAAGAGCCGCGTCAGGCACATTTGACTTTGAACAACCAGATTGCAATATTGAACTTGTCGCCTTGAACGGCGCGAGGGTATCGGCACGGGTGGTATTGCTTGAAACGTAAGTGCCACAAGTTGCACATGCAAACATGGGTACACACAACAATCCGCCCTTTAAATATTTCCCGATAGTGTTCTTCGGGTGGACCGCTATAATGCAACCCAGTGACGGTAAGGCCCATCGGTCTGTTCCGTCCCCAGGTGCCTGAAGCCCCATGGCCGCTTCCCCTGTATCGGCAACAACACGAAGCCCTGATGCTACGTCAGCTGTCAGCTCTGGTGCCGTGGCCGTCTGCGTGGATACATGCAGTGCGTATCACCAGATTCAATTTCACTTTGCTAGGTAATACTGTGACGAAAGACGAACTGCGCGCGGAACTTGAGCGCCAGGAACAACGTTACAAGGAAGTTTACGGCGGGGAAGTCACCACCTACGCCGCACAACCTGAACCGGAACGCAAACCCTGGCGTAAACGCGCCACTGTTCAGGACCAGGCCTTTTCCCAGGAACTTCAGAAAATGGAAAAGGAACTCAGGCCCGAAGAGCGATAACACGCTTTCTTTGGAAACAGTATCCGGTCGACACCCCGACCGGATACCGCGCTGGAGGCCCGTCATGAGCGGGCCGCCCTCTCCTTCCGCCACAGGTGGAGGAAACCGTGACTGACTTTCTTTTCAGATATTTCATACAACTACCTAGGGCCCAGCTCAGCCTCAACGACCCTTGCTCGCCTGGCTTTTAACCCCGGAATCAATGGGTTGCACGGGCCTTGGAAAACCTGGTCCCGGAAGGTTTCCTACAAACTATTTCATTGAAGAATGTTACCGATGAGCAGGCAGTGCATCGATCAACGTGGTTTTCTGGCATAATCGCGCCCCCTTATGACCGGGTCAGAAAACCTTCATGATCGATTTATTCAGCGGACTGGATGCTTGGGTGCTTGTGAGCCTCTTGCTCGCCCTGGCTTTTGTCCTCGCCTTCGAGTTCATCAACGGCTTTCATGACACCGCTAACGCGGTTGCCACTGTTATCTACACCAAAGCGATGCCGCCGCACCTGGCGGTGTTCTTTTCCGGGGTGTTCAACTTCCTCGGCGTGCTGCTGGGCGGCGTGGGGGTGGCGTATGCCATCGTCCACCTGTTGCCCGTGGAGCTGCTGATCAACGTGAACACCGGACACGGGCTGGCGATGGTGTTTTCGCTGCTCGCAGCGGCCATCACCTGGAACCTGGGTACCTGGTACTTCGGTATCCCGGCGTCCAGTTCCCATACGTTGATCGGTTCGATCCTCGGCGTGGGTCTGGCCAACGCGCTGATCAACGACATCCCGTTGGGCGACGGAGTGAACTGGCAGAAGGCAATCGATATCGGTGCCTCCCTGGTGTTCTCGCCGATGGCCGGTTTCCTGGTTGCGGCCCTGGTGCTGATTGGCCTGAAGTGGTGGCGTCCGCTGTCGAAGATGCACAAAACGCCGGAACAGCGTCGCAAGGTCGACGACAAGAAGCATCCTCCGTTCTGGAATCGCCTGGTGCTGGTGATTTCGGCCATGGCCGTCAGCTTCGTCCACGGCTCCAACGATGGTCAGAAAGGTATTGGTCTCATCATGCTGGTGCTGATCGGCATCGTGCCAGCGCAATTCGTCCTCGACCTGAGCAGCACCACCTACCAGATCGAGCGCACCCGTGACGCAACCCTGCACCTGAGCCAGTTCTACCAGCGCAACAGCGAACCCCTGGGCGAATACCTGGCGCTGGGCAAAAGCGTGCCGGGGGATCTGCCGGAGAAGTTCCGCTGCAACCCGCAGCAGACCGAACCCACCATCAATGCGCTGCTCGACACCCTGAAAGGCGTGGCCGACTACCACTCGCTGCCGTCGGAAAGCCGCATCGAGATTCGTCGCTACCTGCTCTGCCTGGATGACACAGCCAAGAAGGTCGGCAAGCTGCCAAACCTGGCAGCCCGGGAAAAAGACGATCTGAACAAACTACGCAAGGACCTGACCGCCACCACCGAATACGCTCCGTTCTGGGTGATCCTGGCGGTCGCCCTGGCACTGGGCCTGGGCACCATGGTGGGCTGGAAGCGCGTGGTGCTGACCATCGGCGAGAAAATCGGCAAACAGGGCATGACCTACGCCCAGGGCATGTCGGCGCAGATCACCACCGCGTGCATGATCGGCCTGGCAAACGTGTTCAGCCTGCCCGTGTCCACCACCCACGTGCTGTCTTCCGGCGTGGCCGGCACCATGATCGCCAACAAAAGCGGCCTGCAAGGCGGCACGGTACGCAACATCCTGCTGGCCTGGGTCCTGACCCTGCCGGCAACGGTGGCGCTGTCGGCCGGGCTGTTCTGGCTGGCTTCCAAGGCCCTGGGTAGCTGATTCCAGCGGCTTACAAAAAAGGTGCGGCCCTTGCGGGTCGCACCTTTTTTTATGCCAGTGGCTTTATCCCTGTGGGGAGCGAGCCTGTGGGAGCAGAGCTTGCTCGCGATGAACGGAAACACGGTCTGTAAATCGAGGTGCCTTCGTCGCGAGCAAGCTTTGCTCCCACAGGCTCGCTCCCACAGGGGCTTGGTGTGTGGGCAAGAATCTGGCACAAAAAAAAGGGCGACCGAAGTCGCCCAAAATGCCTTGCGTGCTCGTTGCAGCCGGAAAGACCTACGGTTTTTTGCGCTTGTGTGCGTCTTTCCAGATGAATAATCCAAAAACGGCGAAAAATACGAACATGAAGCCGACCGTCAACATTCCGGCAAACACCACATTGTCGAAAAACATGATTGGCCTCCTGGTCCCGCCCCTGTTGTGTTGGAGCAACGTTAACCAATCGAACCGGGATGAACATTGACCGGGGTCAATAACGCTCGCGACTGAGCGCAAAGGAAGGGAAATAAGCAGTGGCCTGTGTGGCTGATTCGTGCGCCCAAACTAACCGTACAGGCCGCTGCCTCAATGGATCGAGGGGGCGTCAACGTTTCTTCGGTTTGTTCTTGGGCTTTTTCCTGGCTTTGCCCAGGGGCATGGCCTGCTCGAAAGCCTGGCGAACTTCATTGAGGCGCTTTTCGTTGAGGTCGTGAACACGCTTGGCGCGCTCAGCGTTGAGGTCAACCAGTTTGTCGTCTTGGCTCATGGCGTGTCGGCATCATGCAGTGAAGTGCGAATGTGTCCATGATGGGGGCTGTCGGCTGCGTTGACCAGCCTGCGTACGTGGACAAATACAGGAAATCAGATCTGGATATCGACCCACAGGCCCTGCCGCGCCTCATCGTCTATCAGGGGCTTCACCGGCACGGTGTTATCGGCGTTGAGTTCGTTTCCCGGTATGGCCAGGTGCTCCTCGGGATCTTCATCGGCCTCGCGACGGCGCCTGTCACGCTCCTGCTGGCGACGCTGCTCCTCGCGCAGCAACAGCGCAGCCTCTTCCGGATCACGCTTTTGCAGGTCGATGGTGCTTTCGCTGGAGGTTTGCTGTACCGGGACCACGGGCGGGATGTCCGGTCGCTGGCGGACCGGATCCTGTTGTGCCGTGATGGGTACGGTGCTCAAAGGGAGCGTGGGTAGCAACATAAAAATCTCCTGTCATCAGGCTATCGGCTGCAGCGCAGACGGCTTGAACCGCTGGTCCGAAACTTGTGACCCGGTTGGCATTAACGCAAGGCAGGCACAAGCCTGTTTGATCGCGAAACCCGCCGAAGTTCCCTCGGACCGGTCGGAGGATCGGCCGTCATAACAGCCTGCTGCATGCGTAATTTCTTTGGTCTGGGAGATCATTCCGTTAAGATAATCGGCTTTTTCAAGGCGGGAGTCAGGCAGCATGGCGCAGCAGTATCAACCGGGGCAACGCTGGATCAGTGACAGCGAAGCCGAGCTGGGTTTAGGCACCGTTCTGGCACAGGACGGCCGCTTGTTGACCGTGCTCTACCCGGCCACTGGCGATACCCGCCAGTACGCGCTACGGAATGCGCCGCTGACACGTGTACGGTTTTCGCCGGGCGACGTGATCACGCACTTCGAAGGCTGGAAAATGACCGTGCGCGAAGTCGATGATGTCGACGGGCTGCTGGTCTATCACGGCCTCAACGGGCAGAACGAAGTCGTCACCCTGCCGGAAACCCAGCTGTCGAACTTCATCCAGTTCCGCCTGGCCAGCGACCGCCTGTTCGCCGGCCAGATCGACCCGCTGGCCTGGTTCTCCCTGCGCTACCACACCCTGGAACACACCAGCCGCCAGTTGCAGTCCTCGCTCTGGGGCCTGGGTGGCGTCCGGGCCCAGCCCATTGCCCACCAGTTGCACATTGCCCGGGAAGTGGCCGATCGCATTGCACCGCGGGTATTGCTGGCGGACGAAGTGGGGTTGGGCAAGACCATCGAGGCCGGCCTGGTCATCCACCGCCAGCTGCTGTCCGGACGCGCCAGCCGCGTATTGATCCTGGTTCCGGAAAACCTTCAGCACCAGTGGCTGGTGGAGATGCGTCGGCGCTTCAACCTGCAAGTCGCCTTGTTCGATGAAGAACGCTTCATCGAAAGCGATGCGAGCAACCCGTTCGAAGACACGCAACTGGCGCTGGTGGCGCTGGAGTGGCTGGTGGACGACGAGAAGGCCCAGGACGCGCTGTTCGCCGCCGGTTGGGACCTGATGGTGGTCGATGAAGCCCACCACCTGGTGTGGCACGAGGATCAGGTCAGCCCGCAATACGCGCTGGTCGAGCAGCTTGCCGAGACGATCCCCGGCGTACTGCTGCTCACCGCGACGCCGGAACAATTGGGCCAGGACAGCCACTTCGCCCGCCTGCGCCTGCTGGACCCGAACCGCTTCCACGACCTCAAGGCCTTCCGCGCCGAGAGCGAAAACTACCGTCCGGTGGCCGAGGCCGTGCAGGAGCTGCTGGACAAGGGCCGCCTCTCGCCCGAAGCCCACAAGACCATCCACGGCTTCTTGGGTAACGAAGGCGAAGCGCTGCTGACCGCCGTCAATGACGGCGACGTCGAAGCCAGCGCCCGCCTGGTCCGCGAGTTGCTGGACCGCCATGGCACCGGCCGCGTGCTGTTTCGTAATACCCGCGCCGCCGTACAGGGCTTCCCTGAGCGCAAACTGCACGCCTATCCGCTGCCGTGCCCGGACGAATACCTCGAGCTGCCCCTGGGCGATCACGCCGAGCTGTACCCGGAAGTCAGCTTCCAGGCCCAGCCGGATGCCAGCGAAGAAGAACGCTGGTGGAAATTCGACCCACGCGTCGAGTGGCTGATCGACCAGCTGAAGATGCTCAAGCGCACCAAGGTACTGGTGATCTGTGCCCATGCCGAAACCGCCATGGACCTGGAAGATGCCTTGCGCGTGCGCTCCGGCATCCCGGCCACGGTGTTCCACGAAGGCATGAACATCCTTGAGCGCGACCGTGCCGCCGCGTACTTCGCCGACGAAGAGTTTGGCGCGCAGGTGCTGATCTGCTCGGAAATCGGCAGCGAAGGGCGCAACTTCCAGTTCGCGCATCATCTGGTGCTGTTCGACCTGCCTGCTCACCCGGACCTGCTGGAACAGCGGATCGGCCGTCTGGACCGGATCGGCCAGAAGCACACCATCGAGTTGCATGTGCCGTACCTGGAAACCAGCCCGCAAGAGCGGCTGTACCAGTGGTACCACGAAGCGCTGAACGCCTTCCTCAATACCTGCCCGACCGGCAACGCCTTGCAGCATCAGTTCGGCCCGCGCCTGCTGCCCTTGCTGGAGGAGGCCGACGATGGCCAATGGCAAGCGCTGATCGATGAGGCCCGTGCCGAACGCGAGCGCCTGGAGAGCGAGCTGCACACCGGTCGCGACCGTTTGCTGGAGCTCAACTCCGGCGGCGCCGGTGAAGGCGATGCACTGGTGGAAGCCATCCTCGAGCAAGACGACCAGTTCGCCCTGCCGATCTACATGGAAACCCTGTTCGATGCGTTCGGTATCGACAGCGAGGACCATTCGGACAACGCGCTGATTCTCAAGCCGAGCGAAAAGATGCTCGATGCCAGCTTCCCGCTGGGCGACGACGAAGGCGTGACCATCACCTACGACCGCAACCAGGCGCTGTCGCGCGAGGACATGCAGTTCATCACCTGGGAGCACCCGATGGTGCAAGGCGGTATGGACCTGGTGTTGTCCGGCTCCATGGGCAATACGGCCGTGGCGCTGATCAAGAACAAGGCCCTCAAGCCCGGCACCGTGCTGCTGGAACTGCTTTACGTCAGTGAAGTGGTCGCCCCGCGCTCGCTGCAAATGGGCCGTTACCTGCCACCGGCCGCCCTGCGCTGCTTGCTGGACAGCAACGGCAACGACCTGGCGGCCCGGGTTTCGTTCGAGACCTTGAACGATCAGCTCGAAAGCGTGCCTCGCGCCAGCGCCAACAAGTTCATCCAGGCCCAGCGTGATCAACTCACCCCGCGCATCAATGCCGGTGAAGAGAAGATCGCCCCACGGCATGCCGAGCGCGTGGCCGAAGCCCAACGCCGCCTGGCGGCCGATACTGACGAAGAGCTGGCCCGTCTGACCGCCCTGCAAGCCGTCAACCCGACCGTGCGCGACAGCGAGCTGGTAGCCCTGCGCAAACAGCGCGAACAGGGCCTGGCGATGCTGGAAAAGGCTGCCCTGCGCCTGGAAGCAATCCGGGTACTGGTGGCGGGCTGATCAGCCCTGGTAATACAAAAAAAAGGCCCGCAGCGATGCGGGCCTTTTTTTGTACTCACAACACCCCCGAAACACTGTGGTAATGCTGTTCACTTAAGACTTGCCCGGTTCATTGTGGCGAGGGGATTTATCCCCGCTGGGCTGCGCAGCAGCCAACACAGGCGACTCAATCCGCCTGATACACCGAGTAGCAGGGTTTTGGGACTGCTTCGCAGCCCAGCGGGGATAAATCCCCTCGCCACAAGTTCATCGCTTTTCTTAAGTGAACAGCATTACGAAACACTGTGGGAGCGAGCAGGTCGCTCCCACATCTATGGTTACCCCCTTTTCTGCAATACTGTCTTTGATGCGTGTTTGGCTTGCTTTCATCTATCCGGCGTCTGGGTGGGGAATTGCGTCCCCCGCGCCTTGATGAGAATTCGATGCCCGACGATCCTGATTAGTTGAACGGCCTTGCAGCCGTGTGGGAGCCCAGGGTTTTCGTCAGGCCGGTTAGCCGTTCATGTCATCTGTTATCCAGCATCGCAAAACCAGGTAGGTGGTGCTCGGGTAATAGCGGGGTCAGGCGTTCATCGCGCTTGGCCCTGCATCGAATACCGTATGGTTTGCCGCAATTGACCAAGCGATCCTGGCTAACTTGTTGGCCAGTGCGCAGACCACAAGGTTGCGGTGACGGTGGCTGGCCAGGAGCTTGCGAACCCAATCGGCCAGCTTCCCTTCCTGTCGATCCAGCCTGTTCACATACGTCTGGGCACACTGGACGAACAGGCGCCTTTGATTTCGATCGCCACGCTTGCTGATGCCCAAAAGTACCGTCCGTCCGCCCGTTGAGTGTTGTTTGGGGACCAGTCCAATTGACGCTGAGAAGTCTCGACCACATTTGAACTGCTTACCGTCGCCCACTTCGGCAGCCAGGACGCTGGAGGTGATCGGACCCACGCACGGCATTGTCATCAGGCGGGAGGCCAGATCATCTCCAGCGGCCTGGCAGTCGACCTCCTTGTCTAACGCCTTGATACGCAGATTGAGGTAGAGGTAATGCTCGTACAAGTCCGCCAGGAGTTTGCGGATGAGCCCATGAAATGAACTTGCCTCCAACAGGGCTGGTATGTCCTTGAGCGATTTGTAGCCTGGAGTCAGGCTGACGCCGACTTCCAGAAACGCTGCATGGATCCGATTGACGGTCGCCGTGCGATCCTTAATGAACGAGTCGCGCACCGAGTTGAGCATCGCCAAAGCCTGCTGAGCTTGGTTTTTAACCGGTACAAAGCGCATCGTGGGACGACTGGCGGCCTCGCAGATTGCCTCGGCATCGGCGAAATCGTTTTTGTTGCTTTTCACATAAGGACGTACGAGATGAGGCGCTATCAGTTTGGGAGAATGCCCAAACTTGGCGACTTCTTGCGCCATGAAATGGGCCCCACCACAGGCTTCCATCACGACGATGCACGGTTCGAGATTTGCTAGATGCTGGAGGAGCTCCACTCGCTTAAACTTTTTGCGCAGAAGTGGATGCCCCTGATCATCTTGCTCATGTACGTGAAAGGTGAGCTTTCCAAGGTCGATGGCGACAACGGCTACTTTGTTCATGACGGCGGTCTCCGGTAGATCCCCCTGTGAAAGCTTAGTGGGCGTTCACAGGGGGCAGCGGGGGTAGCCATCTCATTAGGTGTGGTGGTGTTAAAAACCTGTCACTGCCCCCGAGCGCTGAGCTGCTGTTGCAGGTTCTGGATCTGTGCTTGCAGTGTATTGATGTTGCGGGTGACCTGGCCGCGGAAGGCATCGAATTCGGCCGTTCCGCCGCCCGAGCGGTTATCCTGCTGACTCTTGAGTACCATCATCTCCTGCTCCAGGCGCTCGATGGCAGGGTTCTGGTTATTCCTTTTCAGGGCAGTGATATCGGCACCGATGCTCTTGAGCTGGGCATCGAGCACGCCGTCTTCACCTTGGTTCTTCAGGGTGGTCACTTCAGCCGCCAGTGCCTTGACCTGGGCCTGAAGCTCCTTGTTGGCCGCTTGCAGCTGAGTGCTGGCGTTCTGCTGTTCAGTGGCCTGGGCAATGAGCTGGGCCAGTTCCTTGTCCAGGTCGGCGGACGGACCGAAGGTGGCTTGCTGTTGCTTGTACTGCTCTTGCAGCTTGCTTTCGAATAGCCGGGCCTGCTCTTGCAGCTTGTTGTCCAACTGCCTGACCTGCAGCTTCAAGGCTTCACTGTCGCTCATGACATTGGACTGGCCGGCCACCACCTTGCCGGAAATGTCCTTCAAGCGTCCCGCCGCGTCTTCACTGATCCGCGCGAAACTCTCCTGGGTCGCCACCAACTGTTGCTCCATCAGGGAAATCTGCTGGAAGCTCCACCAGGCCAGGAAGCCGAGCGCACACAGCAACGCGCCGACCAGAGCCCACAGCGGTCCGGTGCTGGGCCCCTTGACCTTGGCTGCCGCCACGGGTGTCGGACGCGCTTGCACATGCGCCTGACGGTTGGGCAGGAAGTCATCGTCATCGGGGACGTCGGCGCGCATCCGCAGGCTCGGTACATCGTCGAAGTCGTCGTGTTCATCATTACGCGTGGGCATGGATTCAACCTTTGAAAAACCAGTAATGGCTCGATGCGGCGAGTATAACCCCCTCGCCCGCCGCACCCATTGACCCCGAACCCGGCACTCGGTTCATGACGGACCGATCAGCGGGCTTTCCACCAGGTGCAGAATTCATCGAGAGCGGTCCACAGGCTGACTTGCGGATCGTAATCGAGATAATGCCGGGCACGGCTGATGTCGAGGGTGAAATTTTTGTTCATGACCTGCATGCCCAGGCGCGACAGTGTCGGTTCGGGACGGCCCGGCCACAACTTGCAGGCCCCTTCGTTCAACGCGGCAATGCTGTAGGCGAGCCCGTAGGAACGGTAACGCCTGACTTGTGGGACGTCCATCTGCCGCATCACATAGTTGACCACGTCCCACAACGGAATCGGCGTTCCATTGCTGATGTTGTAGGCCTTGCCCAACGCCGAACCGGTGGCCAGCAAGCTGCTGAGCAACGCCTCGTTGAGGTTGTGCACACTGGTGAAATCCACCTTGTTCAAGCCGTTGCCGACAATCGCCAACCGCCCCTTGCGCTGCATGTTCAACAGGCGCGGGAAGATGCTCATGTCGCCAGCCCCGGTCACGAAGCGCGGCCGCAGGGCCAGCACTTCGAGGCCGAACTCCTGGGCACCGAAGACGTTCTGCTCGGCCAGGTATTTGGTGGCGGCGTAGGGATGGCTGAAGCGCTTGGGCACTTGCTCTTCGGTTAACCCAAGGTGGTCACGGCCATCGAAATAGATCGACGGTGACGACAGGTGAACCAGGCGCCGGACCTTTTGCTTGAGGCAGGCCTCAACAACATTTTCCGTGAGCTGGACGTTGCCCTGGTGAAAATCCTGATAGCGCCCCCACAACCCCACGGAACCGGCGCAATGCACCACGGCCTCGACATCCAGGCACAGATCACGGGCCAGCAGCGGATCGCCCAGGTCCCCCGGGACGAATTGCGCACCGCGACGCACCAGGTGTTCCACGCTCTCGGCCCGACGTCCGTTGACCCGTACATCCAGGCCCTGCTCCAGGGCGAAACGCGCAAAGCGCCCACCGATGAAGCCGCTTGCGCCGGTAACCAGAATTTTCATGAATGCTCCCAACCCGTGCAGTGGCAAGCGTCGAGCCGCCACGGCAAATTAATCTGCGCCGCTTGCGGCTTGACGCTCATTGCGGCCCCCAAGGCACCAGCCAGCGCTTTGAGAAGTGAATCAACTGATCGGTCAACAACCCGAGCAACTGCCCACCGTTGCGCCAATGATGCCAGTACAAAGGCACATCGATCGGTTTATCTGCCAGCAACTCCACCAACACACCCCGCGCCAGTTGCTCGCGCATCTGTAGTTCCGGCACCAGCCCCCAGCCAAGCCCCGCTTCGGCCAGGCGCAGGAAACCTTCGGAAGACGGACACAGATGGTGCTCGAAACCGCCTTCGACGCCGAGGGAAGCGAGATAGCGGTGTTGCAGGAAATCATCCGGGCCGAACACCAGGGCCGGCGTGCGAGCCAATTGCTCGGCACGTACGCCATCGGGAAAGTACCGGGCGATGAAGGCCGGGCTCGCCAGCGCCCGGTAGCGCATCGCACCCAGCAAGACGCTGCGAGCCCCGGCCACCGGGCGCTCGCTGGCGCAGACACACGCCGCCACTTCGCCGGCACGCATGCGTTTGAGGCCGACGGTCTGGTCCTCGACCACCAGGTCCATCAACAAGTGATGTTCGGCGCAGAAATCGCCCACGGCCGCCGCCCACCAGGTCGCCAGGCTGTCGGCATTCAGGGCGATGCGCAGGCGTTCGGGCAGACCTTCTTCATCGAGTGCCGGCACCAGGCTTTGCAGATCGCGCTCCAGCAAGCGCACCTGCTGCACATGGTTGAGCAAACGGCGACCGATCTCGGTGGGCGCCGGCGGCGTAGCACGTACCAGCACGGGTTGGCCGACACGCGCCTCCAACAGTTTGATCCGTTGGGAAATGGCCGATTGGGACAAACCCAACACCTGGGCGGCACGCTCGAAGCCGGCCTGTTCCACCACGGCAGCCAGGGCCGCCAGCAGTTTGTAATCGAACATCAGTATTCCTAATGAGCAATCAGCAAGATTTGTTTTTCTTATACAGCCTTCGACCGGAAAATGGCCAGCATCACCTGGAAGGAGCGAGCCATGTCTGGCGAAATATCATTGAACACCCTGCTGCGCAGCATGAGTCCGCGGCTCAACGCGGGCGAATACGTGTTCTGTAGCTTGCCCGATGGCCGGATCCCGGCCGACATCGCGATCGTCGGCAGTTTTCTCGAGCGAGAGGGACTGACGGTGATCCTGGAAAAATCCCAGGCGCAAAAGGCCGGACTGGGCTTCGATTATGTCGCCGCCTGGATCACCCTCGAGGTGCACTCGGCCTTGCAGGCCGTGGGCCTGACCGCCGCGTTCGCCACGGCATTGAGCAATGCCGGTATCAGTTGCAACGTGATTGCCGGTTTTTACCACGACCATCTGTTCGTCGGTCACGACGACGCCGGACAGGCCATGGCCGTGCTCCAGCAACTGGCCGCGAACGGGGAGTGAAATCATGTGGCAGAGTTATCTGAACGGGCTGCTGGTGGCCCTCGGGCTGATCATGGCCATCGGCGCCCAAAACGCGTTTGTGCTGGCCCAGAGCCTGCGTCGCGAACATCATTTACCCGTGGCTGCGCTGTGCGTCACCTGCGATGCGCTGCTGGTCATGGCCGGCGTATTCGGGCTGGCGACGCTGCTGGCCCAGAGCCCGTTGTTGCTCTCGATTGCCCGCTGGGGTGGCGCGGCGTTCCTGCTCTGGTACGGCAGCCTCGCCTTGCGCCGGGCCTGTTCGAAGCAGAGCCTGCAACAAGGTGAACACCAGGCCGTGCGCTCGCTGCGGACGGTATTGCTCAGCGCGCTGGCCGTGACACTGCTCAACCCTCACGTCTACCTCGATACCGTGCTGCTGATCGGTTCCCTCGGTGCCCAGCAGAGCGTGCCCGGGGCCTATGTCGTGGGCGCCGCCAGTGCTTCGCTGTTGTGGTTTTTCACCCTGGCCTTCGGCGCCGCATGGCTGGCTCCCTGGCTGGCTCGCCCGAGCACCTGGCGGATCCTCGACCTGCTGGTGGCGGTGATGATGTTCACCGTGGCGGTGCAGTTGATCGTCATGGGCTGATTATTCAAAACCGCTCTGGAACCTCTATCCCACACAGTTGTTGCGTGGTTATGCCGCACCCCCGGTGCTATGATCCGACCCTGCGCCGCAAAGAGTACAAACTCCCCGGCGCTAGTCCGGCCGCCCGTGATCGGCCTTGCGCTCACCGCAACTGACCTGATTAGGAGAATCACCATGGCTTTCGAATTGCCGCCGCTGCCCTACGCACACGATGCACTGCAGCCGCACATCTCCAAAGAGACTCTGGAATTCCACCACGACAAGCACCACAACACCTACGTCGTGAACCTGAACAACCTGGTGCCTGGCACCGAGTTCGAAGGCAAGACCCTGGAAGAAATCGTCAAGACTTCCTCGGGTGGCATCTTCAACAACGCCGCTCAGGTCTGGAACCACACCTTCTACTGGAACTGCCTGGCGCCCAACGCCGGCGGTCAACCTACCGGCGCACTGGCCGAAGCCATCAACAAGGCCTTCGGTTCGTTCGACAAGTTCAAGGAAGAGTTCAGCAAGACCTCCATCGGCACCTTCGGCTCCGGCTGGGGCTGGCTGGTGAAAAAGGCTGACGGCTCCCTGGCCCTGGCCAGCACCATCGGCGCCGGCAACCCGCTGACCAGCGGCGACACCCCGCTGCTGACCTGCGACGTCTGGGAACACGCCTACTACATCGACTACCGCAACCTTCGTCCGAAGTACGTCGAAGCGTTCTGGAACCTGGTCAACTGGAAATTCGTGGCCGAGCAGTTCGAAGGCAAGGCTTTCACCGCCTAAGCTTCGATCCGATGCCAGACAAAGAACCCGGCACCTTGCCGGGTTTTTTTTGCCCTGCGCACATCCCGCTCCGGTTTCTAGCGGATGACCTCACGTCCGAATCCCAACAAAAATTCCTCCGAGGCCTCAAGTTGCGAGCCTCTGCAACCGACACAATGACCGTAGAGCAATCACTCTGGAAAAACCGCATATCGGCCATGTTCCAGGCAAAACCCCTTGTGTTTGATTGTCCCTTTGACTGACATCACAGGATTGCCAATACTCATGGCAACTTGACGCTACCCGCACGGTACAAGGAATCCCTCTTTGAAGCTGGAACTCAAGAACAGCTTGTCTGTGAAGTTGCTCCGGGTCGTGCTCCTCTCGGCATTGATCGTTGGCCTGATATTGAGCTGTGCCCAGATCGTGTTCGATGCCTATAAAACCAACCGGGCCGTCGCCAGCGATGCCCAGCGCATTCTCGATATGTTTCGCGACCCCTCGACCCAGGCCGTCTACAGCCTCGACCGGGAAATGGGCATGCAAGTGATCGAAGGGCTGTTCCAGGACGAGGCTGTCCGCATGGCCTCCATCGGTCACCCGCACGAAACCATGCTCGCGGAAAAGACCCGTCCCTTGCAGCGCTCCGAAAGCCGCTGGCTGACCGACCTGATCCTGGGCAAGGAGCGTACCTTCACCACGCAATTGGTCGGCCGCGGTCCCTACAGCGAATATTACGGCGACCTGAGCATCACCCTGGACACCGCCACCTACGGCCAGAGTTTCATCATCAACTCCGTGATCATTTTCATTTCCGGCATGTTGCGGGCCCTGGCAATGGGCCTGGTGTTGTACCTGGTCTATCACTGGCTGCTGACCAAGCCGCTGTCGCGGATCATCGAACACCTGACGGAAATCAACCCCGATCGCCCCAGCGCCCACAAGATCCCGCAGCTTCGCGGCCACGAACACAATGAGCTGGGCCTGTGGATCAACACGGCCAACCAATTGCTCGCCTCCATCGAACGCAATACACACCTGCGCCACGAAGCGGAAAACAGCCTGCTGCGGATGGCCCAGTACGACTTCCTTACCGGCCTGCCCAACCGCCAGCAGCTCCAGCAGCAACTGGACAAGATCCTGGTGGATGCCGGGCGCCTGCAACGCCGGGTGGCGGTGCTGTGCGTGGGGCTGGATGACTTCAAGAGCATCAACGAACAGTTCAGCTATCAGACCGGCGACCAACTGCTGCTGGCCCTGGCCGATCGGCTGCGGGCCCACAGCGGACGCCTGGGTGCGCTGGCACGACTGGGAGGTGACCAGTTCGCCCTGGTCCAGGCCGACATCGAGCAGCCTTACGAAGCCGCCGAGCTGTCGCAAAGCATCCTCGACGACCTGGAGGCACCCTTCGCCCTGGACGACCAGGAAATCCGCCTGCGCGCCACCATCGGCATCACACTGTTTCCCGAAGACGGCGACAGCACCGAGAAGCTGTTGCAGAAAGCCGAGCAGACCATGACCCTGGCCAAGAGCCGCTCGCGCAACCGCTACCAGTTCTACATTGCCAGCGTCGACAGCGAAATGCGCCGCCGTCGCGAGCTGGAGAAGGATTTACGCGAGGCGCTGGTGCGCGAACAGTTCACCCTGGTCTACCAGCCGCAGATCAGCTACCGCGACTTGCGGGTGGTGGGCACCGAAGCCCTGATTCGCTGGCACCATCCCGAACATGGCTTCGTACCGCCGGATCTGTTCATTCCGCTGGCCGAGCAGAACGGCACCATCATTGCCATCGGCGAATGGGTACTGGACCAGGCCTGCAAGCAGTTGCGCGAATGGCACGACCAGGGTTTCGTCGACATGCGCATGGCGGTCAACCTGTCCACGGTGCAACTGCACCACGCCGAACTGCCCCGGGTGGTGAACAACCTCCTGCAGATGTACCGGTTGCCGCCGCGCAGCCTGGAGCTCGAAGTCACCGAGACCGGCCTGATGGAAGACATCACCACCGCCGCCCAGCACTTGCTGAGCCTGCGCCGCTCCGGCGCGTTGATTGCCATCGATGACTTCGGGACCGGCTATTCGTCCCTGAGTTACCTCAAGAGCTTGCCGCTGGACAAGATCAAGATCGACAAGAGCTTCGTCCAGGACCTGCTCGATGACGAAGACGACGCGACCATCGTCCGCGCCATCATTCAGCTGGGTAAAAGCCTCGGGATGCAGGTGATCGCCGAAGGCGTCGAGACACTCGAGCAGGAAGCCTACATCATTGCCGAGGGTTGCCATGAAGGTCAGGGCTACTACTACAGCAAACCCCTGCCGGCACGGGAGCTGGGCGCTTATCTGAAACAGGCGCAGCGCAGCAAGGCCTCCATTCTCTGACCCTCCAGGATCGCGGGCTTGCCCGCCGGAGCTGGCAAAAGCTCTGGCCGCGTTCGGACGATCTTTTGATTTCCCTTGGGACTCAAGTGCCTGGAAAAAGGTCGCAGTCTCGCTTCGCTCGGCAGCGTCTACCCGTCCGCGTTTACTAAATAAGAAATATTTACAGGCGCAACCCTTTACACATAATGCAAATCTTTCGCATTATGTCGCAGCTTTTGCGCACCCCCGCGCCAGTCCCATCCATTTTCGAAGCAGGATGTTTGCCATGATTCGTATGCCCCTGGCTACCGCCAGTCTGCTGGCCATCGCTATTTCCCTCGCCGGCTGCGGCGAAGGCAAGGACAAGGCCGCCGCGCCGCAAGCGCCAACGCCTGCCGCCAGCACCGCTGCACCAGCCGCCCCTGCGGTTGCCGGTAAACTCGATGAAGCCGCCGCCAAGGCCGTCGTCGCGCACTACGCCGAGATGGTCTATGCCGTCTACAGCGATGCCGAATCCACTGCAAAAACCCTGCAAACCGCCATCGATGCCTTCCTGGCCAAGCCGAACGCCGACACCTTGAAAGCCGCCCGCGCTGCCTGGGTCGCCGCTCGCGCGCCTTACCTACAGAGCGAAGTGTTCCGCTTCGGCAACACCATCATCGACGACTGGGAAGGCCAGGTGAACGCCTGGCCCCTGGACGAAGGCCTGATCGACTACGTCGACAAATCCTACGAGCACGCGCTGGGTAACCCGGGCGCCACCGCCAACATCATTGCCAACACCGAAGTCCAGGTGGGTGAAGACAAGGTCGACGTGAAAGACATCACCCCGGAAAAACTCGCCAGCCTGAACGAGCTGGGTGGTTCCGAGGCCAACGTCGCCACCGGCTACCACGCCATCGAATTCCTGCTGTGGGGCCAGGACCTCAACGGCACCGGCCCTGGTGCCGGCAACCGCCCGGCTTCCGATTACCTGGAAGGCGCCGGCGCCACTGGCGGCCACAACGACCGTCGTCGTGCCTACCTCAAGTCCGTGACCCAATTGCTGGTCAGCGACCTGGAAGAAATGGTCGGCAACTGGAAGCCGAACGTGGCCGACAACTACCGCGCCACCCTGGAAGCGGAACCTGCCGAAAGCGGCCTGCGCAAGATGTTGTTCGGCATGGGCAGCCTGTCCCTCGGTGAACTGGCGGGCGAGCGCATGAAGGTGTCCCTGGAAGCCAACTCGCCAGAAGACGAGCAGGACTGCTTCAGCGACAACACCCACAACTCGCACTTCTACGACGCCAAGGGCGTGCGTAATGTGTACCTGGGCGAATACACCCGCGTCGACGGCACCAAGATGACCGGCGCCAGCCTGTCGTCCCTGGTGGCCAAGGCCGATCCGGCCGCGGATACCGCGCTCAAGGCCGAGCTGGCCGATACCGAAGCCAAGATCCAGGTCATGGTCGATCACGCCAACAAGGGTGAGCACTACGACCAGTTGATCGCGGCCGGCAACACCGCCGGCAACCAGATCGTCCGCGACGCCATCGCCGCCCTGGTCAAGCAGACCGGTTCGATCGAACAGGCTGCCGGCAAACTGGGCATCAGCGACCTGAACCCGGACAACGCTGATCACGAGTTCTGATCAACGCTGGCTGAATGAAAAAGGCGACCTTCGGGTCGCCTTTTTCATTCAGCCACCGAAAAGCCGAACACTGTCTTGTGGCGAGGGGATTTATCCCCGTTCGAGTGCGAAGCGCTCGTCAACAGACTGCGCCTGCTGCACAAAGCGTGGGATTGCTTCGCAAGCCGACGGGGATAAATCCCCTCGCCACAAATAAATCCCCTTCGCCCCAAATAGCCCCCTCACCGCGGGTCTTTGAGATCACATCACGCCAGCTCCGCCAACCGCCCTTCAAGAAACCGTCGCTCCGGCAGTTGCTGTGTCAATTCAAGCGCACGCCGATAAGATGCCCTCGCCTCTTCCACTCGCCCCAATTGCCGGCAGAACTCTGCCCGTGCCGAGTGGGCCAGGTGATAGTCAAGCAAATCGCCCCGCCCCAGGATCGCCTCGATCTGGCGCAACCCGGTCTCCGGCCCATCGCGTTTTGCCAGGGCGACGGCGCGATTGAGTTCGATCACCGGTGACGGCATGACCCGCAGCAGCACGTCATACAGCCCGACGATCTGCGGCCAGTCGGTGTCCTGCGCGGTGGGCGCTTCGGCGTGGACGGCGGCAATCGCCGCTTGCAGGCAATAAGGCCCGAACCGGCGGGTATTCAACGCGGCTTCCACCAGCGCACAGCCTTCGGCAATCAGTTGCGCATTCCACAAGGAGCGGTCCTGTTCATCCAGCAGCACCAGCTCGCCGGTATCCGACGTGCGCGCCGTCCGCCGGGACTCGTGCAGCAGCATCAGCGCCAACAACCCCATAACCTCGGCTTCAGGCAACAGCTCCATCAACAGCCGGGCAAGGCGGATGGCTTCGCGGGTCAGGTCTTCTCGGGTCAACTCGGCGCCCATCGAAGCCGAGTAACCTTCATTGAACACCAGGTAGATCACCCTCAGCACACTGTCCAAGCGTTCGGGCAGTTCCGCACGGGACGGGACCTGGTAGGGAATTTTCGCGTCGCGAATCTTCGCCTTGGCCCGCACGATACGTTGGGCGATGGCCGCGGGGGCAGCGAGGAAGGCACGGGCGATTTCCTCGGTGGTCAGGTCGCAGACTTCCCGCAGCGTCAGCGGCACCTGGGCATCCGCCGCCAGGGCCGGGTGACAGCAGGTGAAAATCAACCGCAGACGATCGTCTTCCACGTCTTCGTCGCTCCAGTCAGACTGCTCAAGCGCCTCGAGCTGGGCGATCAGCATTGGCTGGGACGCCGCGAAACGCGCCCGTCTGCGCAAACTGTCGATGGCCTTGAAGCGCCCGGCGGACACCAGCCAGGCCCTCGGGTTGTCCGGCACGCCATCACGCTGCCAACGCTCGACCGCAATGAAGAAGGCTTCGTGCAGGGCTTCCTCCGCCAGGTCAAAATCCCCCAGCAAGCGAATCAGCGTCGCCAGGATCCGCCGCGAGTCCTGCCGATAGACCTGCTCGACCCGCGTCTTGACCACATCGGCCGACATCAGTCGGGCATGCCTTGGGTGACCAACGCTTCGAGCCGGTCCAGGCTCTGGCCCCAGCCGTCATGGAACCCCATGGCCTCGTGGGCCTGCCGGTCCTCTTCGCTCCAGTGCAGGGCACGGGCGGTGTAGCGGGTTTTGCCGCCCTCCTCTTCAAGCACCACCTCCGCGGTCATGAAGGCCTTGCCGGAAGGCACCCAGCCGGGCACGAACGCATCGGTGAACACCAGCCGCCGCGGGGCGACGATTTCCAGGAATACCCCCATGGTCGGGTACTCGCTGCCGTCGGGCGCACGCATCAGGGTACGAAACTGACCGCCGACCCACAGGTCCATTTCGCACTCCGGCGTGGTCATGCCGTGGGGACCCCACCACTGGACCAGCAGGGCCGGCTCGGTCCAGGCACGGAAAATCTTCTGGCGCGGAGCGTCGATCAGCCGGCTGATGGACAACTCGAAAGCAGCAGGTGTGAGGTTCATGAATCGAATCCTGTTTGTGATGGTTGTTCAGGGGTTCAATTGGCGCACCGGTCGGACTTCGACACAACCGACCCGGGCCGCCGGAATGTTGCCGGCGACCTGGATGGCCTCGTTCAAGTCCTTGGCATCGATCAGGTAGAAACCCGCCAGTTGTTCCTTGGTTTCGGCGAACGGCCCGTCGGTGATCGACAGCTTGCCGCCGCGCATGCGCACGGTGGTCGCGGTCTGCACCGACTCCAGGGCCTCGGCGGCGATCATCCGCCCACTGCCCTGGATCGACTCGGCGTAGGCCATGCACTCGGCGTCCTCCGGGCTGTCGGGCGAGTTGTGCAGCGTTTGTTCGTTGCTATACACCAGGCATAAGTACTTCATGGAAAACTCCGGGATCGAACTGATCAACTATGACGGTAGAAGGACGCGGTGGCGAAAAAACCGACGATCAGGGCTGAAGATCGAATATCGCCGTGCCCGCCATCGGATCGAACGGCGCCGACCAATGTTCATGGACGATCTTCCACTGTCCCGCCATGCGCTGGTAGCAGGCCGTCACGCGCATCCAGCACGCCTGTTCTTCGCCCTTGTCGTTGGTGCCGCCGCAATAGGCCAGCCAATGGGCGAAAGCGATGCTGTCCGCCGCGTTGATCTTGACCTGATGGAAGTCGAACTTGTGCGGGCCGGGGCACATTTCCATGCAGGCCTGCCAATGGGCGCGATAGGCGACCTTGCCCTTGAATTGCAGGGCCTGGATGGCGTCGAACGAGACGATATCGTCGGCATAGAGCGCCATGACTTTTTCAACGTCCTTGGCCATGACAGCCTGACGATAAGTGTCGATCAGGGCCTGGATTTCGGTTTCGGTGGCTTGGGTATTCATGGTGATTCTCCACAGGTTTTTGTTGAAGACACCCTTTGTCGTCTGGGGAAACGGCGAATCGACATCCCGGATAAAAATAATTCAAGAAAGAAAACTCGCTAGAATCCAGCCTCATCCTGCCAGCGGACAACGGACGTTACTGTGACTGCTCAACTTGTCGCCTATGAACATCTGAACACTGTCCAGCGCCAACAGGTGGAAGCCATCGAGCTCCTTCCCGAACAGGTCCGGTTCGCCGGCGATATCCACGGCGCACTGCACATGCTGCTGTCCCGGCCCTGCCCGGGGGTCAAGGGTTTCGCGTGGCTGGTCGACGGCGTGCCGGTGGCGTTCCTGCTGCTCAAGCGTCCCCCCGTGCTGCCCGCCTGGGCCGATGAGCACAGCGCGACCCTGCACGCCCTGCAGGTCGATCACCGGGCCCAGGGCAAGGGCCACGGCAGGGCCTGCCTGCAGGCACTGCCCGCCGTGGCGCGTGCGGCCTGGCCGGAAATCAGGGGGTTGGAGCTCTCGGTGGATGCCGGTAACGAATCGGCCATTGGCCTGTATACCCAAATGGGCTGGATCGACTGTGGCGAGGCCTATAAGGGCCGCATTGGTTATGAGCGGCGGATGGGCTTGATGCTCCAAGGCTCTACCGACTTTTGAGCGGTATCCAGATCTCCAGCGTGCCTTCGCTGGTCCTGGGGTTGAAGTCTTCGCTGTAGCGCTCGAACTCCGGCGCGTCCGCCGCTTCGTGACCCGATTGGGGCAACCAGACATTCCAGATGTAGTGAAAGGTGTCCGGCAGGGTCTTCAATGGCCCACGGTGTTCGAACACCGCATAGTGAGCGGGCTGGATTTCGATCCAGCGGTACTGTTCCGGCAGATCATCGAGCCGACTGATCTCCACGCCGGCGATGTATTCGAACCCGCCCTTCCCGTCCGGGTTGCAGCACACACCGTAGGTGACTTCGCTTTTCTGCCCTGGCACGTTGCCGAGCCAGGGCAGGAACTTTTCCCAGAGCAGGGGGATATCCTGGGCGGTTTCCTGGGTAAAACGGCCGCCAAAACCGGCAATAAGATGAAAATTTCCGTGTTCGAAGCGTGGTCCGGCTGTGCAATCGCTTTGGGGCTTTTCCATGCGTCAACACTCCGCAAAACATGAGGTCGGGCTTGGCAGTATAGAAGCCAAACCGTGATTGCCAGGGCCGTTTCGCTTGTCAGGTCGCTGGAATGACCGTCGCTACAGAAGCCCCTACAAACTCGTTGTAGCCAGAAACGATCACGTAAACGGCGAAATAACAGAAGATCGCAGCGGATGCCCAATAGGAATAACGCAGCAATTTATCCCCCAACAATTTTCCACCCTGGGTCGCCGCCAGGCATAAGCCGGCACTCCACAACAACCCGGCGCAGAGGAAACCGCCGAGGAAAAGTACCGAACTGAGCACGCTGCCACCCCCTGAACGGGCGATGAGCGTGCCGCCCACGGCCGCGAACCAGAGGATGGCGCTGGGGGATGACATGGCCAGGAAAATCCCGCGCAGAAATTCCTGGCCAGAGGAATTGCCCTGCACCTCGCCCGTCTGCTCCAGCACTGCACCGTGATAAATCGCCGAATGGACCATTTTTGCCGCGAAGTACAGCAACAGCACCGAACCGCCGATCCACAGCACCCAGCGCACCGCTTCGTATTGCAGCAACACCGTCATGCCGGCCAGGGCCAGTACCGCGTAGACCAGATCGCCCACGCAGGTGCCCAGGCCCAGGGCGAAGCCCTGGAAATAGCCACGCTGCATGGCGAGGGTGATCATCGCGATATTGGCGATGCCGATGTCCAGACACAGGGAGAGACTCAGCAAAAAGCCGCTGGAAAATTCCATCATCATTCCGTTCGGTTGGGGTATGGCGAATTGAACAGTCCGCACGTATCCCACGCACGGGTCGACAGTGTCGTCGAAAATAGTTGTGCGCCGCCACTGGACAAGCGGCCATTGCGGCCATTATCTTGCGCCGCAGGCCACCGCAGTGGCCAACGTCGCTCGGACGGTTCCGGGCGCTCACGTATCTCGAGGCAACAATGGCCGAACAAGGTTCGCCGCGCCGCTTTGCGCGCATCGATCGACTCCCCCCTTACGTTTTCAATATCACTGCCGAGCTGAAGATGGCTGCGCGTCGGCGCGGCGAAGACATCATCGACTTGAGCATGGGTAATCCCGACGGCGCCACGCCTCCCCATATCGTGGAAAAACTGGTCACCGTCGCCCAGCGTGAAGACACCCACGGCTACTCCACCTCCAAAGGCATCCCGCGCCTGCGCCGCGCCATTTCGCGCTGGTACAAGGACCGCTACGAGGTGGACATCGACCCTGAAAGCGAAGCCATCGTCACCATTGGCTCCAAGGAAGGCCTGGCACACCTGATGCTGGCGACCCTGGACCAGGGCGACACGGTGCTGGTGCCCAACCCCAGCTATCCGATCCACATCTACGGCGCGGTGATCGCCGGCGCCCAGGTGCGCTCGGTGCCACTGGTGCCAGGCGTGGATTTCTTCGACGAACTGGAACGGGCCATTCGCGGTTCGATTCCCAAGCCGAAGATGATGATCCTGGGCTTCCCGTCCAACCCCACCGCCCAGTGCGTGGAGCTGGATTTCTTCGAGCGGGTCATCGCCCTGGCCAAGCAGTACGATGTGCTGGTGATCCACGACCTGGCCTACGCCGACATCGTCTACGACGGCTGGAAAGCACCATCGATCATGCAGGTGCCCGGCGCAAAAGACATTGCGGTGGAGTTCTTCACCCTGTCCAAGAGCTACAACATGGCCGGCTGGCGCATCGGCTTCATGGTCGGTAACCCGGAACTGGTCAGTGCCCTGGCGCGGATCAAGAGCTACCACGACTACGGCACTTTCACCCCGCTGCAGGTGGCCGCCATCGCCGCATTGGAAGGTGATCAGCAGTGCGTGCGCGACATCGCCGAGCAGTACCGCCAGCGCCGCAATGTGCTGGTCAAGGGCCTGCATGAACTGGGTTGGATGGTGGAGAATCCCAAGGCGTCGATGTACGTCTGGGCCAAGATTCCCGAAGCCTATGCGCACCTGGGCTCACTGGAGTTTGCCAAGAAGCTGTTGGCCGAAGCCAAGGTCTGCGTGTCGCCGGGGGTGGGCTTCGGCGAGTATGGGGATGATCATGTGCGCTTTGCGCTGATCGAGAACCAGGACCGGATCCGCCAGGCTGTGCGTGGGATCCGGGCGATGTTCCGGGCGGATGGGTTGGTCGGCAAGACCAGCGCCTGATACACAACCCAATGTGGGAGCGAGCCTGCTCGCGATAGCGGTGGGTCAGTTGCATGAATGCTGCTGACATACCGCCATCGCGAGCAGGCTCGCTTCCACAGTTGTTTGTGCTGGGCCTTTAGACCACCAGCGACAGCAACAGGATAAAGCCCAACCCCACCACCGACAGGATGGTTTCCATCGCCGTCCAGGTCTTGAAGGTTTCGGCCACGGTCATGTTGAAGTACTGCTTGACCAGCCAGAAGCCGGCATCGTTGACGTGAGACAGAATCAACGAACCGGCACCGGTCGCCAGCACCAGCAGCTCACGGTTCACGCCCGGGATCATCCCGACCACGGGCACCACGATGCCGGCACCGGTAATGGTTGCCACGGTCGCCGAGCCAGTGGCGATACGAATCACCGCCGCCACCAGCCACGCCAACAGGATCGGCGAAATCTGCGCACTCACCGCCATGTGACCGATCACGTCGCCCACGCCGCTGGTGACCAGCATTTGCTTGAAGCCACCGCCCGCACCAATGATCAGGATGATCGCGGCGGTGGGTGCGAGGCTGGCGTCCAGCCATTTGAGCATCTGGCTGGAACCAATGCCCTGCTTGTAGCCAAAGGTGTACAACGACAGCAGCAACGCCAGCAGCAAGGCCGAGATCGGGTGGCCGATCATGTCCATCCAGGCGCGAAAGAGATTGCCGTCCGGCAGCGCCACGTCAGCGAAAGTCTTGAGCAGCATCAGGAACACCGGCGACAGTACGGTAATCAGGGTGATGCTGAAGCTTGGCAGTTCGGCGGCGTTTGTTTCGCGGGCCAGTTGGTCCACCAGTTCCTGGTTCGGATGGCCGGGGATGCGCTTGGCAATGAACGTACCGAAGATCGGGCCGGCAATGATGGCGGTCGGCAGCGCGACGATCAGGCCGTAGAGAATGGTCTTGCCGATGTCAGCACCGAACACGCCAATCGCCAGCAGCGGCCCCGGGTGCGGCGGCACCAGGCCGTGGACAGCGGAAAGGCCAGCCAGCAGCGGGATACCGATCTTGATGATCGACACGCCGGTGCGGCGCGCAACGATGAACACCAGCGGGATCAGCAACACGAAACCGATTTCGAAGAACAGCGGGATGCCCACCAGGAATGCGGCGAACATCATCGCCCACTGCACCTTGTCCTTGCCGAAGGCACGGATCAGGGTCTGGGCGATCTGATCGGCCCCGCCCGACTCGGCCATCATCTTGCCGAGCATCGTGCCCAGCGCCAGGATGATGCCGACAAAGCCCAGCACGCCACCGAAGCCGTCCTGGAACGCCTTGATGATGGTGCCGGTCGGCATACCCGACGTCAGACCGAGGAACGCGGCGGCGATGGTCAGTGCAATGAACGGGTGGAATTTGAACTGGGTGATGAGGAGGATGAGTCCGATCACCGTGACCACTGCATCAAGCAGTAGGAACGTCTCGTGGGACATGCCGAACATGGGAGGTGTCTCCTGATTTGTTGTTGTTATTGAAGCAGTTATTTATGGGCCGTCGGGACAGCGCTATCTTTCTGACGCAAAATTTTTGCAACTCAGCTGGCAAGCTTCAAACCGTGGGCCAACCACCAGACGTAAGCCTGGTGGGCCAGTTCGTCAACGCTGTGGCTGGACGCGTCCAGAGCCAGGGTCAGGGGCTCACCGACAGGGGATTCAAGGGTGGCGAACTGGCTGTCGATCAGGGTCGACGGCATGAAATGGCCGGGCCGGTGGGAAACACGGTCGGCGGCCACCTCGGGCGTCAGTTCCAGAAATACGAAGCCCAGGCCAGGCAAGGCACTGCGCAGACGGTCGCGATAACTGTGCTTGAGGGCCGAGCAGGTCAGCACCGGGCGCTCGCCCGTGGCGTCGACACGGCGCAACTCGTCGCACAGGCTGTCGAGCCAGCCGGCACGGTCGTCGTCGTTCAGAGGAATACCGGCGCTCATCTTCTGGATGTTGGCCGCGGGGTGGAAGGTGTCGCCTTCGATGGCGGTGGCGCCGCTCAATTGGCACAGGGCCTGGCTGACGCACGTTTTGCCGCAACCGGCAACGCCCATGATGACCAGGGCGGTGATGGGATTGTTCATGTAACACCTCAGCGCGCAGACAGCGCTACCTTTGCCAGTTATGACACCGCAGCAAAAGCAGAAGTTGCCGACGCCTTCTTGTCATTTTTGTGGTTGCAGCATTTTTCGTCCACGACCCCAACGGATGGGATTCAGGCAAACCCCACTCGCGCATTTGCAGCCGCGTCGAGACAGCGCTACCTTAGTGCCTTGATTTTTGTTTGGCAAGCCACCTGATGACCGTCCCCAAGAACGATAAGAATACCCGCACCACCGGTCGCCCTACGCTCAACGAAGTCGCACGCCTGGCCGGTGTCAGTCCCATCACCGCTTCCCGGGCCTTGCGCGGCGTCAGCACCGTGGCCACTGACCTGGTGGAAAAAGTCCGACAGGCGGCACAGACACTCAACTATGTCGTCAATCCCGCCGCCCGCGCCCTGGCTTCGGCCCAGAGCCATTCGGTGGTGGTGTTGGTGCCGTCGCTGTCCAACCTGTTGTTCATCGATACCCTGGAAGCCATTCATCGTGTCTTGAGGCCCAAGGGCTTCGAAGTGGTGATCGGCAACTATCACTACTCCCGGGACGAAGAAGAAGACCTGCTGCGCAACTACATGGCCTATCAGCCTCGTGGCCTGCTGCTGACCGGCTTCGACCGCACCGAGAGCGCCCGCCGCATGATCGAGGCCAGCAACATTCCCTGTGTCTACATGATGGAACTGGACCCCGGGGCAGGCCTCAACTGCGTCGGCTTTTCCCAGATCAAGGCCGGCGAGACGGCGGCCGGGCACCTGATCTCCCGCGGTCGCAAGCGCCTGGCCTACATCGGCGCGCAACTGGACCAGCGCACCTTGTTGCGTGGCGAAGGCTTCCGCCGGGCCCTGCAGCAGGCCGGGCTGTACGACCCGGACCTGGAGCTGCTGACGCCGCGCCCGTCATCGGTGGGCCTGGGCGGCGAATTGTTCCTGCAACTGCTGGCCAGCCACCCGGATGTCGACGCGATCTTCTTCGGCAACGACGACCTCGCCCATGGCGCCCTGTTCGAAGCCTTGCGCTGTGGCATCAGGATTCCCGAACAGATCTCGGTCCTCGGTTTCAACGACCTGCCCGCCTCGGCCCACATGGTACCGCGCCTGAGCAGCATCAACACGCCGCGGGAAGCCATCGGCCGCCGTGCCGCCGAGCAGATGCTGACGTTGATGGCCGGCAACCGCATTGCCCAACCCGTGGTGGACCTGGGCTTCGAACTCAAGATTCGCGAAAGTACCTGACCCCGTCTCGTGACGCAGAGGCGGTCGATCCCTGCCGGCCAACGGCAAGGGTTGGCCGCTTCGCTTCGCCTGGTACCCCTACATCCCTTGAAACCTGAGGCTCCGAGCGGTCGGCATGGGAATTGCTCCTGCCCATCGCTCAGTCATTACCTACAGGTATCCATCATGTTGGTCAGTGCCAAACAGCAAGCGATGATTCTGCCGCTCAAGCGCCCGGGCGAGGATCCGACCGCCGACGCCGCCAGTGGCCTGCAAAGCGCCGCGCTACAGGCGTTGCGCGATAACGTCCAGGCCCAGGCCAGCCAGGGCAATGCCCAGGTCCAGGAGTCCATCACCCGACAGGCCACGCGGCAGGTCAATGCCGCCACCGCCATCAGCGACAAGGTCGACGAGGCGTTCGCCAAGACCCGCGTGCAGTTGCAGACCGTCGCCTCCCAGGATGCCCCGGCACGCCAGACCGAGAGCGCGGCACTGAAGGATTTCAAGGACTACATGAGCAAGACGCCCGAAGAGCGTCTGCGTGACGCCATTCTCGCGGAGATGGGCATCAGCGAAGAAGAATACGAGGCGATGCCACCCGAGAAACAACTGGCGGTCGGTCAGGAAATTGCCCAGCGCATGCAGGACAAGGCCGCGATGTCGCAGTTGGAAAAGGCCCAGGAGCAGCGAAACACCGGCGATAAGGATCCGGCCGCGACACTCCTCGCGTCGCTCTGAGCCTGCCGGCGACCAGCAGATGAGGCGCCGGGGTTAGCCTAATACCAGTCAGTTAAGGATCAATCGACGCAAACCTGTGGGAGCAAAGCTTGCTCGCGATTGCGGTAAATCAATCACCAACAATGCTGACGGGTCTGTCGCTATCGCGAGCAAGCTTTGCTCCCACAGGTTTATCGAAACGTGTTCCTTTATAATCTGCCCCCCTCACCGCCGCCACGACGTTGCCATGTCCGAAATCCGCTATGCGCTGCTCGATGAACCGCTGTGGCCGCTGATGAACAAGTTCTACCGCGCCCATCAGTCCTCGATGAAAGCCGTGCGTGACGCGCAGCTGTGGGTGGCGAGACAGGATGACATCGTCGCCGCCCTCTGCCTGCGATCGGTGTCGGGTGGACACTGGTTGACGGGGTTGTTTGTCGATCCGGCACACCGTGGCAAAGGTGTCGCGGCGGGGTTGATCGCCGAAGCGGTGAAAGCCGTGGAGGCACCGGTGTGGCTGTTCTGCCACCCGGAACTGCGCGGGTTCTACGAGCGACACGGCTTCACTTTCGATCCCGCCCTGCCCTACGCGATGGCCGAACGGCTGAGCCGGTATGCCCGGAGCAAGCCGATGATTGCGATGGGATTGGCGCCGGCAACGCGGTCCTGATGCCTATCATCGGCCCTGTGGGAGCGAGCCTGCTCGCGAAGGCGGCAGGATATTCAACAACGATGCAAGCTGACCCACCGCTATCGCGAGCAGGCTCGCTCCCACAGGTGGCGAAGGTGAATATCAGTCGTCGGCCGTCGGGTCCAGATCCGGAAACATCACTTCGGTAAACCCGAACTTGCTGAAGTCGGTGATCCGAGACGGGTACAAGCGCCCGATCAGGTGATCGCATTCATGCTGCACCACCCGCGCATGGAAGCCCGAGGCTGTCCGCACGATCGGCTCACCCTTGGGGTCGAAACCTTCGTAACGGATGTGCTGGTAACGATCCACCGCGCCACGCAGGCCGGGCACCGACAGGCAACCTTCGAAGCCTTCTTCCATCAACGGGCTCAGCGGCGTGATCAGCGGGTTGATCAGGATGGTCTGGGGCACGGCCTCCGCATCGGGATAACGCTCGCTGTGATCGAAGCCGAAAATCACCAGTTGCAGGTCCACGCCGATCTGCGGCGCCGCCAGGCCGACGCCACCGACGCTTTCCATGGTCTGGAACATGTCGTCGATCAATTGCCACAGCTCCGGGCTGTCGAACATCTGCGACGGAACCGGTGGGGCGATACGCAGTAGGCGCGCATCGCCCATCTTGAGAATTTCTCGAATCATGGTCGGGCTTCGCCTGCGTTCGGATCGCTGTCCGGCTTGATGGAGTGGTCGCGCGCCAGCCCCGAGACATGCTGTTTCCAGTGCTCGTCCGGCACCTTCTCACCACGGTCCTTGCCTTCGGCGGACATATGTTCGATCACCGCGTTCATCTCCGCGCCCAGCAACAGCACCGCCGCCGAGATATAGAAGTACAGCAGCAACACGATGATCGCGCCGATACTGCCATACATGGCGTTGTAGTTGGCGAAAGTCTTGACGTAAAAAGCGAAGCCCAGGGAGGCGATGATCCAGACCACCACGGCCAGCACCGAGCCCGGGGTGATGAAGCGAAACTCCTGCTTCACGTCGGGCATCACGTAGTAGATCAGCGCCACCGCCACCATCAACAGGATCACGATCACCGGCCAGCGCACGATCGTCCAGAGCGTGACGATGAATTCCTCCAGCCCGACCTGGGCCGCAATCCACTCCATCACCTGCGGTCCGAGGACCATCAGCGCCGCCGCGATGAGCAACATGCCGGCGATGCCGACCGTGTAGAAAATCGACAGCGGAAAGCGCTTCCAGGCCGGACGCCCCTCGACCACATCATAGGCGGCATTCATCGCGCTCATCATCAGCCGCACCCCGGCCGAGGCCGTCCACAACGCAACCACAATACCCACCGACAGCAACCCGCCCTTGGATTGCTGGAGCTGGTCGATCACCGGGTTGACCTGCTCCAGTGCCTGGGGCGGCAACACCAGCTCGGACTGCAGGCGCAGCCACGAGAAGAAATCCGGCAGATGCAGGAAGCCGATCAGCGCGATCAGGAAGAGGATGAAGGGGAACAGGGAAAACAGCATCTGGTAGGCCAGTGCCGAGGCGTAGGTGGACATCTCGTCGTCGAGAAATTCGGTCACCGTACGCACCATCACACGATGCAAAGGCAAGCCTTTCATGTCCGGAAATATCATGAGCGTCTCCTTTCGCCGCAAAAAAGGGGTCGCGTGGCGACTCAAGGGGCGTTTTTTACCTCAAAGTAGCCTGTTTGGCGAATTTGGGACAATCTCATCCCGACGCAGAATTGACCCATGCCCCACAGAGCAAGTTTCATTCTTCGCACCGGCGGGGCTTTATGTTTGCCCGGCAACCGTCGAGAATGCCCCACGTATTCAGGCTGCGGCCCGAAGCTTTAATCCCGTAGGAACGTTATGAAACTCGATAAGAAGCAGGCCATCGCCCGCAGAAACCAGGAACTGGGCGGCGCCGTCCTGGGCGTCAACAACTGCCATTTCAGCGAATTGAACCGCAACCGCAACATCTTCTGGTTCAACATCCCGGTGACCCGCCTGGCTGTCGGCCAATACGAATGGATTCATCTGCTGCTGCACACCCCGGCCACCGACGAGTTGCTGCACCTGAAAGTGCCGACCGTGTTCCTGCGGGAAAAACTGGAAGGCCTGGAAGTGCGTAACCAGGGCAAGCGCAAGGCCGCCTTGAGCCTGGAACTGAGCGCCGATAAGGATTCGTACCTGCAGGACATGCGACCGGGGGGCACCAACCTGGATTTTGCGCAGTTCAGGTTGTAACCCTGCTCACAACCGCCACAGCCTTTGTGGCGAGGGGATTTATCCCCGCTGGGCTGCGAAGCAGACCCAAAAAAAAGCGAGGGCCGCTTCGCGCCCCAGCGGGGATAAATCCCCTCGCCACAAAGCCGGCGTCGCTTCAGGTTGCCACCCAACAAAAAGCCCCGCTTCGGCGGGGCTTTTGTTTACACGCAATACTACTTCTTCAAGCCCAACTTCCTCAGCTCTTCATCCCGCAACTCACGCCGCAGGATCTTGCCCACGTTGGTGGTCGGCAACGCATCGCGGAACTCGACGGCCTTGGGCACTTTGTAGCCAGTAACGTTGGCGCGCATATGCTCCATCACCTGTTCCTTGGTCAGCGTGGCGCCTGGCCGGACGACGATGAAGATCTTGATCGCCTCGCCGGATTTCTCGTCCGGCACACCGATAGCGGCGCATTGCAGCACGCCCGGCAAGGTTGCCAGCACATCTTCCAGTTCGTTGGGGTACACGTTGAAGCCGGAGATCAGGATCATGTCTTTCTTGCGATCGACGATGCGCATGTAGCCGTCCGGCTGGATTACCGCGATATCACCGGTCTTGAGCCAGCCCTCGCTGTCGAGGACTTCGTCGGTGGCCTCCTGGCGCTGCCAGTAGCCCTTCATCACCTGCGGACCTTTCACACACAACTCGCCGACTTCGCCCAGAGGCAGTTCGACGCCAGCATCATTGATGACTTTGCACAGCGTCGACGGCACCGGAATGCCGATGGTGCCGACCTGGATGTTCTGAATCGGGTTGACCGTGGCCACCGGGCTGGTTTCAGTCATGCCATAGCCTTCGCAGATCGGGCAGCCGGTGACCGCTTTCCAGCGCTCGGCCGCGGCCAGTTGCAGTGCCATGCCGCCGGACAGGGTGACTTTCAGCGCGGAGAAATCCAGCTTGCGGAAACCCTCGTTGTTGCACAGCGCCACGAACAGGGTATTGAGGCCGACGAAACCGCTGAACTTCCACTTCGACAGTTCCTTGACCATCGCCGGAAGGTCGCGCGGGTTGCTGATCAGGATGTTGTGGTTGCCGATCAGCATCATCGCCATGCAATGGAAGGTGAAGGCGTAGATGTGGTAAAGCGGCAGCGGCGTGATCAGCACTTCGCAACCTTCATTGAGGTTGGAGCCCATCAGCGCCTTGCACTGCAGCATGTTCGCCACCAGGTTGCGATGGCTCAGCATCGCGCCCTTGGCCACGCCGGTGGTGCCACCGGTGTACTGCAACACAGCCACCTCATCGCTGCCCGGGTTGGCTTCGGTCACGGGCCGGCCATGACCCTTGCTCAGCACGTCGTTGAACTTGACGGCCTTGGGCAGGTGATAGGCCGGGACCATCTTCTTGACGTACTTGATCACGCTGTTGATCAGCAGTCGCTTGAGCGGCGGCAACAGGTCGGCCACCTCGGTGACGATGACGTGCTTGACGCCGGTCTTCGGCACCACGGTCTCGGCCAGGTGTGCCATGTTCGCCAGGCACACCAGCGCCTTGGCGCCGGAGTCGTTGAACTGGTGCTCCATCTCCCGCGCGGTGTACAGCGGGTTGGTATTGACCACGATGAAACCGGCACGGATCGCCCCGAACACTGCCACCGGGTATTGCAGAACGTTGGGCAATTGCACGGCGATTCGATCGCCCGGCTGCAAATCGGTATGCTGTTGCAGATACGCGGCAAAGGCCCCGGACAATTCGTACAGTTCACCGTAGGTGATCGTCTTGCCGAGGTTGCTGAATGCCGGCTTGTCGGCGAAGCGTTGGCAGGACTGCTTCAACACCGCCTGAATATTCGGATACTCGTCTGGATTGATGTCGGCAGCAATCCCAGCTGGGTACTTATCCTTCCAAAAGTCTTCGAACATGGAAGCCCACTCCTCAGCAACGCGAATTCTCACCGCATTTGATGCGATTATTATTGGTGTGTTTGTTGGTGAATCTGGCTTGGATGAAGGCCGAGAAGTCACAAAAGCGCGCCGAGAGTAGCAGCTTTGCCAAAGGTCGACTAGAGCCAAAAGTGGCCGGCATGGTCACTAATCAGACTCAAGAATATGCAATGGTCACTTTTAGAGTAAAAATTCTACGAACTTGTAGGAACGCTCTGAAGCCGGCCCTCTTTTCTGTTTAAACCCAAAACCAATGTGGGAGCGAGCCTGCTCGCGATAGCGGTGTGTCAGCCAATATTCCTGTGGCTGATCTACCGCTATCGCGAGCAGGCTCGCTCCCACAAAGGTTTGTACTCGATCTACATCAAGCGATATCGCGCAGCTCCCTGCGCAGGATCTTGCCCACCGGCGTCATCGGCAGCGAATCCCGCAACACGATGTGCTTGGGAATCTTGTAGCCGGTGAAGTTCTCCTTGCAGTAGGCCTTGAGTTCTTCGAGGCTGACGCCCGTCTCCCGCGCCACCACGAACAGCTTCACCGCCTCCCCCGAACGCTCGTCCGGCACGCCGATCACCGCGCAATTGGCGACCTTCGGGTGGGCCATTACCACGTCTTCGATTTCGTTGGGGTACACGTTGAAACCCGAGACGATGATCATGTCCTTCTTGCGGTCGACGATCCGCACGAAACCGTCCGGGTCGATCACCGCGATGTCACCAGACTTGAACCAGCCTTCGCTGTCCAGCACCTCGGCGGTGGCTTCGGGCTTGTTCCAGTAGCCTTTCATGATCTGCGGCCCCTTGATGCACAGCTCGCCGCGCTCGCCCAGGGGCTGTTCGGTCCCGTCGTCGCTGATCACTTTCATCAGCGTGCCCGGCACTGGCATCCCCACCGTACCCAGCCGGGATTTACCACCATAGGGATTGGCACTCGCCACCGGCGAGGTTTCGGTCAGGCCATACCCTTCGGTAATGCCACAACCGGTGATCTGTTGCCAGCGCTCGGCGGTGGCCTTGATCAACGCGGTGCCGCCGGAATTGGTGACCTTGAGGTTGGAAAAATCCAGGGTCTTGAAATCCGGATGGTCCATCAGCGCCACGAACAGCGTGTTGAGCCCCAGCAATAACGAGAAACGCCAGTTCTTCAGCTCCTTGATGAAACCGGCAATGTCCCGCGGATTGGTGATCAGCACGTTGTGGTTGCCGGTCACCATCATGCACATGCAGTTCGCCGTGAAGGCGTAGATATGGTACAGCGGCAGCGGCGCGATCATGACCTCCTGGCCTTCGCGCAGCAGCGGCTGGCCGTCATCGCTGAGCTGTCCCAGGCAAGCCCGGGCCTGCTGCATGTTGGCCACCAGATTGCCATGGGTCAGCATCGCGCCCTTCGCCAACCCGGTGGTGCCGCCGGTGTATTGCAGCACCGCGATGTCATCGAGGCTGACCTTCAATGGCTTGATGGCCTGGCCACGCCCCAGGCGCAAGGCGCTCTTGAAGGAAATGGCCTGTGGCAGCGAATACGCCGGGACCATCTTCTTGACCTTGTTCACCACGGTGTTGACCAGCCAGCCCTTGGCGGTGGGCATCAGGTCGCCCATTTTCGCTTCGATCAGATACTGCAGGTCCGTGTCGGGCAGCACTTCCTGGACCTTGCTGCCGAACAGGTTCATGTACACCAGCGCCCGGGCACCGGAATCCTTGAACTGGTGGCGCATTTCCCGCGGGGTGTACAGCGGGTTGGTGTTGACCACGATCAACCCGGCGCGCAAGGCACCGAACACGGCAATCGGATATTGCAGGACATTGGGCATCTGCACCGCGATACGGTCACCGGGAACCAGATCGGTATGGGTTTGCAGGTAACCGGCAAAGGCTGCGCTGTAGCGCTCGAGCTCGGCATACGTGAGGGTCACGCCCATGTTGCTGAACGCCGGGCGGTCGGCGAATTTCTTGCAGGAACGCTCGAACACCTCGATGACCGACTTATAGGCCCCCAGGTCGACATCCAGGGGCACGCCGGCCGGGCGTTTGTCATTCCAGAAATCAGGCTGCATTGTTTTTATCCTCTTTACCTGAACCTATCCCGGGGCCGCTTCCGTACTGCTCGCGGAAGCGGTGCTCTTGGGACACTAGCAGCTCTGGCCGATCAGGCAAATACGGCAATTTGTGTCATAGATTGTGTGAATCTTGCCGCCTACGTGTGGCCTGATCAGGCGAGACGCAACGGATGCGCTATACAATGGAGCAACATCGCGCATGCGCCCATGTAAAGGATCGTCATGATTCATCAAACGTTCTGGCTGACCGCAACCGATCACAGCCGCCTGTTCGTCAATCAGTGGCTGCCCGAAACCGCGCCCGGGGCAGTGATCATGCTGGCTCACGGCATGGCCGAACACAGCGGCCGCTATGAGCGCCTGGCTCAGGCCCTGTGCGACGAAGGCTACGGTGTCTACGCGCCGGACTTGCGCGGCCATGGCAAGACCGGCGAAGGGGCGATCCTGGGCCATTATGCTGACGAAGATGGCTGGGCCAAGGTGGTCGGCGACCTGGCCAGCCTCAACCATCACATCGGCCAGCAGCATCCCGACATGCCAATCGTGCTGCTGGGCCACAGCATGGGCAGCTACATCGCCCAGGCGTACCTGCTGCATCACAGCGCGAGCCTGCATGGGGCGATTCTCAGCGGGTCCAATTTCCAGCCCGTGGCGCTGTATCGCGTCGCACGCCTGATCGCCCGTTTCGAACGCTGGCGCCAGGGTGCTACCGGGCGCAGCGCCTTGATCGAGTGGCTGTCGTTCGGCAGTTTCAATCAGAAACTCAAACCGACCCGCACGCCCTTCGACTGGCTCAGCCGCGACCCGGCCGAGGTGGACAAGTACATCCACGACCCACTGTGCGGCTTTCGCTGTAGCAATCAGCTGTGGGTCGACCTGCTCGGCGGCTTGCAGCAAATCAGCAAAGCGTCCAATCTCGCCCAGATCGATCCGGACCTGCCGTTGCTGGTCATTGGCGGTGAATGTGATCCGGTAAGCGACGGCAAGCGTCTCAAGGATCTGGCCGACGCCCTGCGCGCCGCCGGCAGCCAGCACCTGCAGTTGACGATTTATCCACAGGCCCGGCACGAACTGTTCAACGAAACCAACCGCGATGAAGTGACGGCCGATGTGCTGGCCTGGATCGCCCAGGCCCTGAACCACAAGCGCCCGCCACGCAGCGAATAGCTTTCCAGCGTTTTTTCCATTACCCGCCATAGGATCGGAAACAGATGACCCAGGTTACCAACACACCTTACGAAGCCCTCGAAGTCGGCCAGACCGCCAGCTATAGCAAATCCGTCGAAGAGCGTGATATCCAGCTGTTCGCCGCCATGTCGGGCGATCACAACCCGGTGCACCTGGACGCCGAATTCGCCGCGGCGAGCATGTTCAAGGAGCGCATCGCCCATGGCATGTTCAGCGGTGCGCTGATCAGCGCGGCGGTAGCGTGCGAGTTGCCTGGGCCTGGGACCATCTACATCGGCCAGCAGATGAGCTTCCAGAAACCGGTGAAGATCGGCGACACCTTGACCGTGCGCCTGGAGATCCTGGAAAAACTGCCAAAATTTCGCGTGCGCATCGCCACCCGCGTGTTCAACCAGCGCGATGAACTGGTGGTGGACGGCGAGGCCGAGATCCTCGCGCCGCGCAAGCAGCAGACGGTGACCTTGCCGACGTTGCCGGCGATCAGCATCGGCTGACCGGCCCTATCTCTGGGGTGGCATCTACCTGTGGCGAGGGGATTTATCCCCGCTGGGCTGCGCAGCAGCCCTAGAACCTGTCACCTCGGTGTGCCAGACGGATTGAGTTGGCTGTTTTGGGGCCGCTGCGCAGCCCAACGGGGATAAATCCCCTCGCCACAATGATCTCAGGGTCAGCGTTATCGATCTTGCTCCTGCACCTGCACACTCGCCGTCATCCCCGCACTCAGGTTCACCCCTTCGGGTACCTTGTCCAGCTTGATCCGCACCGGAATCCGCTGGGCCAGGCGCACCCAATTGAAGGTCGGTTCCACTTCCGCCAGCAACTGCGCGTCCGGGTTGGTGTTGCGGTCGGTAATGCCGCGGCTGACGCTTTCGACGTGCCCTTCCAACGCATGACCGGCGCTCATCAGCCAGACCTTGACCGGATCGCCCACGCGGATCCTCGGCAGTTTGGTCTCTTCGAAATAGGCCTGCACATAGAACGTCGAATCGTCGATCAGCGCCATGACCGGCTGCCCGGCGTTGACGTAGTTGCCTTCGGCCAGCCGCAGGTTGGTGATGTGACCGCTACGAGGCGCCAGCACCTGGCTGCGAGCCAGGTTGAGCTCGGCGACCTTGGCCTCGGCTTGGGCTTCGCGCAGTTCGCCCCGGGCGATGCCGGCGTTGATCTGGGCATTTTCCCGCAGCTCGGCGCTGATGGCCTGGGGCCCCAGGGCGGCACGGCGACTGGCTTCGTGCTCGCGCAGACTCAGTTGCTGCTGACGGGTCTGGACCACCGCCCTGGCCTTCTCCACGGCCGCTTCGAAGCGCTCGCGGTCGATGCTCAGCAATAGATCGCCGGCCTTGACCTGCTGGTTATCCACCGCCTTGAGCTCACGCACCCAACCCGACACATCGGGAGCGACCACCACTACGTCGGCTCGAATCCGCGCATCGCGGGTCCAGGGCGTGAGCATGTAGTACTGCCACAGGTGAAACCCGGCGAAAATCGCCAATGCCACTACGCCGAGCGTAATGGCGACACGTACGGAGGTACGCATGTTCAACTCCTTATAACGGCCCGAGGACCAGGGTAATCACTGTCAGGACACAGACATACAGGGCACAGTCGAACAAGGCTTCGTGCCAGATCCAACGGCCGGCCGGCACCAGGCTGAGCAACAGGCGCAGTGCACCGGTCACCAGCAAGGCCAGCACCACATAAATCAGGAACGGGCTGAGCAACACCCCGCCAATCGACCATTCACGCAAGCCCATGGCTGTGCTCCCCTCGTTCCGGTTCGTGCTGGCGGCACCAGGCGCGCCAGCTGTTCTGCAATTGCACCACCGCGCCCTGGGCCAACTTCAACGCATCGCCGGGGGGCTGTGTCGACAGCACCTTCAGGAACTCGGCACTGGCCGGGGCCAACGCATCAGCCTGCTCACCGGACGGACCCTGTTCGAGCACCTGCTCCAGCGCTTCGAAATAACGGCGCTGCGCCCGGCTGTCGGACACCCGGGCGACGGCCAGGCTCAGGCGCAGGTGCAGCAGCTCGTCGCCGATATCCAGGCCGAGCAAGCCATCATCCCAACGGCTGCGCGCCGGGACCGGCAACTCGGGGTAATGCCGCGCCAGTTGCAACAGCCGGTCGGCCATGCGCCCGCCGAACCAGCTCTCGGCGCCGCTCAGGTTGCGCCGGGTCAGGCGTACCAGGTCGTCCAGGGTCGCGGCCAGCAGGCGACGGCCGTGCCAGGCCGGGTCGCGCAGAATCAGCAGATTGAATGCCAATACCGCCGCCCCCACACCGATCATCATCGCCTGAGCGTTATTGAAGAACGCCGCCACGTCGTACTTCATGGCGTTGAGCGGTGATATCAGCACCACAAAATGCAGACAGAACGACGTGGCCGTGGCAAAGATCGGCGGCTTGGCCATGCCCAGCGCACCGAAGAACAGCGGAACGCCCATGGCCATGCAGAGCATGGCGAAGCTGCTCCACTGCGGCAGCAGGATCTCGCCGATCACGAATGCGGTCGGCACGGCCAGCAGAATGCCCCGCAGGAAACTCATGCCGATCTGCGCGCCGTTTTCGCGACTGGCAAACAAGCTGCACACCACACACGTCAACACCAGCGCACCCGACGCGGCGGGCCAGGCCGTTGCCAGCCAGAAGCAGGAGACCGCCAGAAAGGCCAGGGCACTGCGGGCGCCGAATACCATGGCCAGGGACACGTCGCGATGGGGCGTCAAGGTGCGCGGCGGATCCGACGCCTCCCTGCCCTCCCGCACCGCAGCCAGCGCCGCGCAGGCGGCCAGGGCGGTGTCGAGCAACAAGGCGAAACGCGCCAGGCAGTAACTTTGCGCCGAGCTGATCGAGGGATCGTGAGAGGCGTCCAGTACCCGCGGTCGCAAGGCTTGCAGCGTTGCTGTGTCGGCATCGAGGGCTTGCTGAACCTCGTTCATCCAGGGTTGCAGGGCCTCGGCTTCTGTGGGTTCGAGTTGTTTCCATTGCCGACGCACCGAACGGGCAATGCGCAGCAGCATCAGCAATTTCTGGCTCAAGCCGCTGATGGCCCGGGCGCGCTGGCGACCCAGGCTACCCTCGAACCAGGCATGTTCGCGCTGGGCATCCACCGCGACGATCCGGCCAAGAATCTCCAGCAAGCCCTTGCGCGCCTGGGCGTCGCCCGCCAGAGTCGCGCGGGCCGCCAGCATGCCGCTCTGCCAGGCGGCATGGGCCTGGCCCGCCAACTGTCGCTCGACCCGCAACGGCCAGAGCAAGGCACTGGCGGCCGTGGCGCAGAAAATGCCCAGGCTGATCTCGGTGCAGCGCGCCACCGCCTGATCGAACACCCCCAGCGGGTGGGAAACGGCCGGCAAGGCGATGATCGCCACCGTGTACCCGGCCAACACGAAGGAATAGGACCAGGCACTTCGCAGCAGCGTCGAACAGGCCGTGCACAGCCCCAGCCACAAGGCCAGCGCCAACAGGAACAACCACGGTGTCTGAGCGAACAGCCCCATGAAGACCACCGACATGACGGTACCCACCAGCGTGCCGAGCAACCGCGCCAGCCCCTTTTGCACCACCATCCCGGACAGCGGCTGCGCCACGATGAACGCGGTCATCAACGCCCACGACGGCTGCTCCAGCCCCCAGCGCAATGCCAGCCACAACGCCAGTCCACCACCGAGCACGGTCTTGATGGCGAATTGCACAGCGAGGCGGTCGGGGGCGAACATGGCCTGGAGGGTAATGGGCACGCAGGAAACTCTTTCTGGGGTTGCAGTAACGATAGTTGCAATGAAGGGTGATGGGGCAAGCGCAATTATTAGCTAGCTACCTATTTGAGTCCAGAGCTGATTAGGCCTGGATTCGACAAGACACTTTTTCTGAAAACGCTGAAACACACGAGTTAGTAGAGAATTCTTGTGGCGAGGGGATTTATCCCCGCTGGGGCGCGGAGCGGCCCTCGCTGTTTTGGGCCTGCTGCGCAGCCCAGCGGGGCGGTGCGACGTTTCGCTAAATCCCCTCGCCACAAACAATCCTCCTTGCCCCAAAATGTGCTTGCCGATAAATTGCCATAAAAAAACGCCAGACAAGCTGGCGTTTTCTAGATCAAGCACATGTATCAGCTGGCGCGTGCCTGGTTACGCAGCGCCTTGACCTGATCATGGTTGCGTTGCACGCCATGGTACTGGCGTTCAACCAGATCACGGATGCCGACCAGATTGTGCTTGGTGATCTTCTCCATGGCTTCCTTGTAGGCCTTCAGCGCATGGTCTTCGCCACGCTCGGCCTCGTTGAGCACCGCTTCCTCGTCCTTGCCGGTGAACATGGACTTCACATCCACCCAACGACGGTGCAGGTCACCGGAAACACTGGTGGAAGTTTCCGGGTCACCGCCCAACGAGCGAACGGCGGCCTGCAGTTCGGATGCAGCGGTGGCACAATCGGCGGAACGCTGTACGAACAGGGCCTTGAGTTGCGGATGCTTGATGTCTTCGGCGCAGGTCTTGAAGCCTTCCTGACCATCCTTGCTGGTCTGGATCAGGTCATTCAGGACGGCGATGGCTTCTTTGTTCATATCGGTCATTTTTCAATTCCTTTGCTGGTGAATAAAAAACCTGCAAGGAATATTGCATCGGGCATGCCAGCTCCGACCGACGAGAATTAATCTTAAAAATCAACAAGTTAATTAAACAGACAAAATCTGTATCCGCGTTATTTGCATGATCTGTCATTTGGCCTGCATGCAGAATGCCTGTATTTTCAAACCTGTTTGATCCAAGACATTTGCCATGAACCCGGAAACCCTCGAACTGCTGATCACGCGCCAGATGCCCTTCGGTAAATACAAAGGCCGAATCCTTGCCGACCTGCCCGGTCAATACCTGAACTGGTTCGCCCGCGAAGGTTTTCCCCACGGTGAGTTGGGCGGTTTGCTGGCGTTGATGCAGGAGATCGACCACAACGGTCTGTCAGACCTGCTCGACCCGTTGCGCGTCAAGCACGGCAAACCCAAGCCCCGTCCCTGATTAGGCCCTCCCATGCCCGAGAACACCCTGCGCGCCCACGATGAAGCTTTCTGGCAGACCTTTGTCGACCGCTACGACGTCGCCGCCGATGGACCGCTGAACCTGGAGAACGGCTACTTCGGACGCATGTCGCGGACCGTGGTCGAGGAGTACCAGCGCAATATCGATTTCATCAACCGCAGCAACTCGGTGTACGTGCGCCAGCATTTCGACCGTGAACAAGGCGAGGCGATTCGCCGCCAGGTCGCGGAGTTGATCAAGGCGCCTGCGCAAACCGTGGCGCTGACCCGCAGCGCCGTGGACTCCCTGCAATTGTTGATTCGCAACTACAACGGCCTGAAGCCGGGCGACCAGGTGCTGATCTGTGATCTGGAATACCAGTCGGTCAAGAGCGCCATGCGCTGGCTGGCCCGCCAGCGTGGCGTGGAGCTGATCGAACTGGTCCACCAGCATCCGGCCAGTTTCGAGAGCCTGGTGGGAACTTACCGGGAGGCGTTCATTCGCTACCCGCGCCTGAAACTGATGACGCTGACCTACGTCAACCACCTCACCGGGCTGGTGATGCCGGTACAGGCCATTGCCGAAGCCGCTCGGGAGTTCGATGTCGACATCATCCTCGACGGCGCCCATGCCTTGGGCCAGATCGATTTCGACCTGGCAAAAATGGGTATCCCGTTCGCCGGATTCAATCTGCAGAAATGGATCGGCGGGCCCCTGGCCCTGGGCTTCCTGTACATAGACCCGCAACGCCTGGCCGACATCGACCCGGACATGGACGACAGTCATTACCCGGCAAACGACATCCGCTCGCGCACGCCCCACAGCACACCGAATATTCCGGCCCTGCTGACCCTGCCCCTGGTGTTCGAAGAACACCGCGCCCTGGGCGGCGCCCTGGCCAAAGGTGCGCGACTCTGCTACTTGCGCGACCTCTGGGTCAACGCGGTGCGCGATCTGCCGGGCATCGAAGTCATGACCCCGGATGATCGGCGACTCTACTGTGGCATCACCTCGATGCGCTTTACCGCTCAGGCGGATCAGCAGGCGATGGCCGATCGATTGCTCAACGACTATGGGATCTTCACCGTGGTGCGCCAGACCAGTGTCGGGCCTTGTATCCGTATCACGCCGGGGTTGATCACACTGGCGAGTGATATCGAGCGGCTTACCCGGGCCCTGATCGAGCTGAGCCGCACATAGCCTGCACAGCCCCCCTGTGGCGAGGGGATTTAGCGAAACGTCGCACCGCCCCGCTGGGCTGTGCAACAGCCCCCCAAAAAATGGGGCCGCTGCGCGACCCAGCGGGGATAAATCTCCTCGCCACAGATAAATCCCCTCGCCACAGAATAGGTGCTCCCAACACCAATCAGTGTTCGGCCAAAACCCAGGCAAAAAAAAACGGCGCGCCGACCAAGCGCACCGTAAAGCCGTAGAACACCCAACGAAGTTCGGTAAAACAATCAATCCAGCAGCGCCAGTGCCTCGGCGGTGCATTCCTGGATGCGGGCCCAGTCGCCGTTCTTGATCCATTCCGGATCGAGCATCCAGCTACCGCCCACGCACATCACGTTTTTCAACGCCATGTAGCTCTTGATATTGGCCGGGCCGACGCCACCGGTCGGGCAGAATTTCACTTCACCGAACGGACCGCCCAGGGCCTTGATGGCGGCGACACCGCCACTGACTTCCGCCGGGAACAATTTGAAGCGGCGATAACCCAGACCGTAGCCCTCCATGATGCCGGAGGCGTTGCTGATGCCCGGCAGCAACGGAATCGGGCTGTCGACACTGGCTTCGAGCAGGTCACGGGTGATGCCCGGGGTCACGATGAACTGCGAACCGGCCGCTTCGGCAGCCGCCAGCATTTGGCGGTCGAGCACCGTGCCGGCACCGGTCACCAGTTCCGGACGCTGATCGCGCAGCACCTGGATGGCCTTGAGGCCGAACAGGGAACGCAAGGTCACTTCCAGCGCCGTCAGGCCACCGGCCGCCAGGGCATCGGCCAGCGGCAGGATGTCCTGTTCACGGGCGATGGTGATGACCGGCAGGATCCGCGCCTTGGCGCACAGGTCGTCGATCAGGGTAACTTTGTCCGCCATGGAAACGGTCGGGGATAGGTTTGTCATAGCGGCTGATCCTTGGTTCATGGGCACCAGTAAATCTCTAACGTAGGTTGCAAAAACGCGCGGATCGGCATTTCGGCGACGTTGTCACCGGCCACCGCAGCGTTCAGGGTGGTCAATTTCGATTGACCGGAAATCGACAGCACTTTGTGCTTCGCCGAGGCCAGCAAGGCGCGACTCATGGTCAGGCGCTGGTGCGGCACGGTCGGCGCCAGCATTGGCCAGCAACGACGAGCCCCCTGGATGTCCAAGGCTTCGGCCAGGTTCGGGCTGTCGGGGAACAACGAGGCGGTGTGCCCGTCATCGCCCATGCCCAATACCAGCACATCGATAGGCGGCAGCTCGGCCAGCAGGCGATCCGCCTGCTCGGCGGCAGCCTCCAGGTTGGCACTGGCGCTGTAGAGGCTCAGGAACTGGGCCTTGGCCGCCGGGCCTTGCAACAGGTAACGCTTGAGCAGACCGGCATTGCTGTCGGCATGTTCAACCGGCACCCAGCGCTCGTCCGCCAGGCTCACCACCACTTTCGACCAATCCAGCGTCTGCTTGGCCAGGCTCTGAAAAAATGCCACCGGACTGCGGCCGCCCGACACCACCAGGACCGCCGCGCCACGTGCGCTGATTGCCTCGCGCAGTTGCTCGGCCACCTTCAATGCCAGGCCTTCGGCCAACAGCACCGGGCTCTTGAACCCCAGGGCGCTGACGCCCTGGGGCAGTTTCACTTCAGATATCGCCATACCATGACCTCCCATCCCGCGTGATCAGTGCAATGGAGCTCATCGGCCCCCAGGACCCGGCCGCGTACGGCTTGGGCGCATCACCGGACTTTTTCCACCCGGCGATCAACTGGTCACACCAGGTCCACGCGGCTTCGATTTCATCTTTACGGACAAACAGGTTCTGATTGCCGTTCATGACTTCCAGCAACAACCGCTCGTAGGCATCGGGAATCCGCGCGCTACGCCAGGTGTCGGAAAAGTTGAGTTGCAAAGGACCGCTGCGCAACTGCATGCCCTTGTCCAGGCCCTGGTCCTTGGTCATCACCCGCAGGGAGATCCCTTCGTCCGGTTGCAGGCGAATGATCAGTTTGTTACTGATCTGCAAGCGCTGCTCGGGAGCGAAGATGTAATGGGACGGTTCCTTGAAGTGAATGACGATCTGCGACAGCTTTTGCGGCATGCGCTTGCCAGTACGCAGGTAGAACGGAACCCCGGCCCAACGCCAGTTGCGAATGTCGGCGCGCAGGGCGACGAAGGTTTCGGTGTCGCTCTGGGTGTTGGAGTTGGGCTCTTCCAGGTAGCCCGGAACCGCCTTGCCCTCGCTGTGGCCGGCGATGTACTGGCCGCGCACCACTTGGGTGGTCAGGCCTTCGGGACTGATCGGCGCCAGTGCCTTGAGCACCTTGACCTTCTCGTCCCGGATGCTGTCGGCGGACAGTTCGGCCGGCGGGTCCATGGCGATCAGGCACAGCAGCTGCAACAGGTGGTTCTGGATCATGTCCCGCAGCTGTCCGGCCTTGTCGAAATAGCCCCAGCGGCCTTCGATGCCGACCTTCTCGGCCACGGTGATTTCCACGTGGGAAATGTAATGCTGGTTCCACTGGGTTTCGAACAGGCTGTTGGCGAACCGCAGCGCGATCAGGTTCTGGACCGTCTCTTTGCCCAGGTAGTGGTCGATACGATAGGTGCGGTTCTCCGGGAAGAACTGCGCCACGGCGTCGTTGACCTTGCGCGAGGACTCCAGGTCCGAGCCGATGGGTTTCTCCAGCACGACACGGGTGTTTTCGCTCAAGCCGACCTTCGCCAGGTTCTCGCAGATCGCCCCGTACACCGCCGCTGGCGTGGCGAAATAGGCAATGACCTGCTGGGCCGCCCCGACCTGTTCGGCCAACGCGACATAGTCGTCGGCCTTGAGGAAATCCACATGCAGGTAAGTCAGCCGCGCCATGAAGCGCTCGACCACGGTTTCGTTCAGCTCCTTGTCGCCCACATAGCGGCGCAGTTCCGTGGCGATGAACGCCAGGTGCTGCTGCTCGCTGCCGGCTTCACGGGCCAACGCGATGATTCGCGTGTCCTCATGCAGCAGGCCGGCGCCGTCGAGTTGGTAAAGGGCAGGAAACAGCTTGCGCAGGGCCAGATCGCCCAGCGCGCCGAACAAGGCAAAGGTGCACGGTTCAACCGTTATCGAAGGCATGATGTTTGTTCTTTTATCAAGTTAGGCTACAAATACCTTTTTTTAAGGCATCACTCAAGGGAAAATGTAGTAATAACCACAACATTTTCCGAAAATACCGATTCCGAGTGGTGGTCCGTCGGAGCCATCAGTAGGATAGGCCACCGCAAAGGGTCGTATCAAAGACCCGTCTTTCTAGGAATCGTCTATGGACCGCGTGCGAAATTTACTGGAGCAGATCCAGAGTCGCCTTGAAGACCTGAACAAGGCAGAACGCAAGGTGGCCGAGGTGATCCTGCTCAACCCACAGCAGGCCACCCGTTTCAGCATCGCCGCCCTAGCCCAGGCCGCGTCGGTCAGCGAGCCCACGGTCAACCGTTTCTGCCGTTCGTTCGGCGTCAGCGGCTACCCGGAGCTCAAGCTGCAACTGGCCCAGAGCCTGGCCAGCGGCGCCGCTTATGTCAGCCGTGCAGTAGAGGCCGACGACAACCCCGAAGCCTACACCCAGAAAATCTTTGGCAGTGCCATTGCTTCGTTGGACAGTGCCTGCCAGGCACTTGATCCAAATTTGATCAGCCGCGCCGTGGACCTGCTGATCCAGGCCCGCCAGATCCACTTCTTCGGCCTCGGCGCCTCGGCCCCGGTGGCACTGGACGCCCAGCACAAGTTTTTCCGCTTCAACCTGGCAGTGACCGCCCATGCCGACGTGCTGATGCAGCGCATGATCGCGTCGGTGGCCCACACTGGTGAGCTGTTCGTGATCATTTCCTACACCGGCCGCACCCGCGAACTGGTGGAAGTGGCGCGCATCGCCCGGGAGAACGGCGCTTCGGTATTGGGCCTCACCGCGGAAAACTCCCCCCTGGCCAAGGCCAGTACCCTGAGCCTGAACATTCCGCTCCCCGAAGACACCGACATCTACATGCCGATGACCTCGCGGATCATTCAGCTCACGGTGCTGGATGTGCTCGCCACCGGGATGACCCTGCGCCGGGGCGTGGATTTCCAGCCGCACCTGCGCAAGATCAAGGAAAGCCTGAACGCCAGCCGGTATCCGGTGGGGGATGAGTTCAACTGATTCGGCTCAGGAGCTTTGGCGTCTGTTAGTCCGTCTTCGCGAGCAAGCCCGCTCCCACAAGGGAATGCATTTCAAATGTGGGAGCGGGCTTGCTCGCGAAGAGGTCGGTAGCAACTACAAATCCTCAATCAAGCCCCACCCGCGCCTGCAGACTCAGGTGCGCCCGCTCCCCCGGTGCCAGGCACAGGCTGTCGGTGCCGCCGCTGGCCGCTTCGACGCAGACGAACTCGCTGACTTCATCCCAGCTCACCCCCAGCAACGGCCGGGTACCGGGATGCCACACCACCGTGTCGGCGCTGTCGCCGGTATCGATGCACAATGCTCGCTGCCAGGCATGGTCCTTGAGCTGCAACTCCCCTTCGTGCTGAAACACCCGCTGGCAGCCGCCTTCGACCCGCAACTCACCTTCCTGCTGGCAGACCGCGCGGTTCAGATGGTCGTAACCTTGCGCGCCTTCCAGCCCAGACAGCGCTACCTCGCCGACGTCGCCAATACGCCAGTAGGCATGCAAAGCCTGGCTCAACTGGCACGGCAAGCTGTCCTGGTGCTCGGTGCTCAGGCGCAGCTCCATGCGCTCGCCAAGATCTGCGTGCAAGTCCACCTGCCAGTCGCACAACTGCAATTGCCAATGCAGATGCACGCCATCGTCGTCGCTGCGGCTGTCCAGCAGCTTCCAGTCGATCAGCCGCGCCCAGCCATGGGACGGCCAGGCGTTTTCGCTCGGATGACGGCCATACCACGGCCAGCACACCGGCACTCCACCCCGTATCGCCCCGACCTGGGGCCATTTGGCCGCGCACCACAACCAGGGTTTCTGCCCGCGGGGCTGGAAATGCAGCAACTGCGCACCCTGGCGACTGAACACCGCTTGGCACAGTGGATGATCGATCACCAACACATCGCGCTGCCGATAGCGCTCCCACGCAAACACCGGGCGCTCGCGCAAGGATCTGAAAAAGCGTTGCAGTGGATGCTCATACATGGGCCGCGGTCCTGGAAATCATTGAACTCTCAACTGGCTATTTGTGGCGAGGTAGCTCGCTGTGGGAGCAAAGCTTGCTCGCGACACAGGCGCCTCGGCTCTGGGGCAAACCGCAAACCGCATTCAGCTTCATCGCGGGCAAGCCTTGCTCCCACAGCTGACCTCCCTGCGCGGGACTCCCCAAAAAAAAGCGGACAGCCTTGGCCGTCCGCAAATTATGCGCACATAGAGAGGAGCTTATCGCAACAGCGTTAGAACACCGACTGAATTTTCAGGCCGGCCACCAGCGCGTTGTCCACCTCATCGACGCCACCCGGGTGGGTGATGTATTGCAGGTTGGGACGTACGGTCAGCCAGTTGGTCACGTGGACACCGTAGTTGAGCTCGTAGTTGTACTCGGTGCTACGCAGCGGCGCGAACAGTGGGTCGTTGTAATCGGTCACACCATTGGCAGCGTTGGTCAGCTCGGCGTTTTTCTTCACGTCCTCGTTGACATGGATACGGGAGAAACCGATGCCGATGTCATCTTTAGGACGAGCATCGAACGGCCCCTTGTACACGAACATCAGCGACTGGTAGTTATCGACAATGTTGGTGTCCTTGTCGTGGAACGTCGCGTTGGCTGCGATATTCAGGCCGCGGGACGCATCACCGTTGTGGGTGGTGAGTTGCTGCTGCGCCACGAACCAGTAGCCATGCTTGCTGTTGTGGCTGCGATAGGCGTTCTGGGTGGTCGCGGCATCGTCGCCGTTGTCGTCTTCACGGACGTCATTGGCATCGGCCGTGCTCTTGTAGTAACCGACACGGTATTCACCCGGCAGGCTGTTGACCTTCGGCGACCAGACCAGTTCGACCGGGATCACGGTGCCCTTGGTACCACTGCCGCTGAGCTTGAAGCCGTTGCCATGTTCCAGCTGCGAAGGGTTCTGGTTGTAGGCACCGATCTGCGCATAGAACTCAGGCGTGATGTTGTACTTCACGCGCAGAGCAGCCTGCATGACTGGCCAGTTGTACCAGATACCGGTGGCCCAGTTACCCACTTGGGAGCCGCAGAACGCCAGGTTCTGGAATTCGCAAGGGAAGGTGTTGAAGTCTTCGCCTTCGCCGAAGTAACCAGCCTTGACATCCAGCTTGCCATCGAGGAACTGGTGCTTGATCCACAGTTGGGTCAGACGGACCATGTGGCCACGGCCGTAGACTTCCTGGGAGGAACTCAAGGTGCCGGCACGCGGGTCGCCGACGCGGTCGTTGGAAATGTTTTCGCCGTTACGGTTGGTCAGCTGGATCTTGGCCTGGGTGTTATCCCAGCCCCACAGCTTTTGCAGGTCCAGTGCCACGCCCAGACCGAACTGGTCGGCGTAACGCGCGGTCTTGTCGTTGTTGTAGCCGCCGTGCAGGTTGCCACCCACTTCACCGACGTAGTCAGCCTTGATGTCGATACCCTGCTCGATCAGCTTGGTCCGCTCACCACCCCAGTCACCCGTCATCCACTGCGAGTCGGCGCTGAACGCGTCGGCAGCGTGTGCGCTACCGGCCAGCATCATAGCCGCAACGGCTGATAACTGGCAGATAAGCCGGGCATTGTTTTTCGTCTTCATCCCTACATTCCTCGTCTTTATTGTTATTAACTGTTTTTATTTTTCTAACGCGGTTTACAACGATTGCGCTGGGCAGTCCCCCACCCACCGCATACTTCTTTTTGTGGGAGCGAGCCTGGGTGGGAGCTGAGCTTGCTCGCGATGAAGACGCCTCGGTCTTTTGGATGACCGCGTTATCGTTCTTCGCGAACAAGCTTTGCTCCCACAGGCTCGCCCCCACATTTGCTCTTCACCGGCCTTTGAACTGCGCCACGTTCGGCGCTCGCTCCTGGGCTTGTGCCTGACCAGCGACTCCTAAGCGTTCGCCGGTCTGAGCATCAAATAGTAATACTTTTTGCGGGTCAAGCTGAAGCGTCATCGTTTCTCCGGCCCGTGGCGCCGCGTCCGGCGCCAGGCGGCAGCAAACTTTGGTGTCATTTAGACTGACAAATACCAGGGTGTCCGGGCCGGTGGGCTCGGTGACCTGGACTTCGGCACGAATGGTCGGCAAACCGTTCGGCTCGCTGCCAGCCAGTAAGATCTGTTCCGGACGCATGCCAAGAATCACTTCGCGGTCTTCCAGGCCGGCATCCTGCAGGCCCAATGGCAACTCGCAACGGGCCTGACCGCTGTCGAGCAGCGCCACCAGGCGACCTTCCTTGCGCTGCAGGCGCAGGGGAATGAAGTTCATCGGCGGCGAACCGATGAAACTCGCCACGAACAGGTTGGCCGGGTTGGTGTAGATCTCTTCCGGCGTGCCGAACTGCTGGATGATCCCGTCCTTCATCACCGCCACTTTGTCGCCCAGGGTCATGGCCTCGATCTGGTCGTGGGTCACATAAACCGTGGTGGTCTTCAGGCGCTGGTGCATCAGTTTCATTTCGGTGCGCATCTCGACCCGCAGCTTGGCGTCGAGGTTGGACAGCGGTTCGTCGAACAGATAGATCTTCGGCCGCCGCGCCAGGGCTCGGCCCATGGCCACGCGTTGCTGCTGGCCACCGGAGAGCTGGCCGGGCTTGCGATTGAGCAGGTGTTCGATCTGCAACAGCTTGGCAACCCGGGCCACTTCCTCGTCGATGGCCGATTGCGGCATCTTGCGGATCTTCAAGCCGAACTCGATGTTCTCGCGCACGCTCATGGTCGGGTACAGCGCATAGGACTGGAACACCATGGCGATGTCGCGATCCTTGGGGCTCATGCCGCTGACGTCCTGGTCGCCGATCATGATCGCGCCGCCAGTGATGGTTTCCAGGCCGGCGATGCAGTTCATGAGGGTCGACTTGCCGCAGCCCGAAGGCCCGACGAGGATCAGGAACTCACCGTCCTTGATCGACAGTTCGATGTTCTTCAGGGTGTCGGGCAGGCCGACGCCGTAAGTCTTGTTTACATTGCGAAGTTCGAGCGTTGCCATGATTACCCCTTGACCGCGCCGGCCGTCAGCCCGCGCACGAAATACTTGCCTGCGACCACATAGACCAGCAGGGTCGGCAGCCCGGCGATCATCGCCGCCGCCATATCAACGTTATATTCCTTGGCCCCGGTGCTGGTGTTGACCAGGTTGTTCAACGCCACCGTGATGGGTTGCGAATCGCCGCTGGAGAACACCACGCCGAACAGGAAGTCGTTCCAGATCTGCGTGAACTGCCAGATCAGGCAGACCATGATGATCGGCGTCGACATCGGCAGGATGATCATGCGGAAGATGGTGAAGAAACCCGCACCGTCCAGGCGCGCCGCCTTCACCAGCGCATCAGGAATGCTGACGTAGTAGTTGCGGAAGAACAGCGTGGTGAACGCCAGGCCATACACCACGTGCACGAACACCAGGCCGGTGGTGGTGCTGGCCAGGCCCATCTTGCCGAGGGTGAACGAGGCCGGCAGCAGTACGGTCTGGAACGGCAGGAAGCAACCGAACAACAGCAACCCGAAGAACAGCTGCGAACCGCGAAAGCGCCACATCGACAAGACATAGCCGTTCAGTGCACCGACGGCGGTGGATATCAGCACCGCAGGCACGGTGATTTTGATCGAGTTCCAGAAGTAACCGTTGACCGAGGCCCAGGCCTTGACCCAGCCGATGCCGCTGACCACGGTCGGCCAGCTCAACAGGTTGCCGGTGCTGATGTCCTCCGGGGTCTTGAAGCTGGTCAACAGCATGACCACCAGCGGAACCAGGTAAAGCAGTACGGCGAGGATCAGCACTGCGTAGATCGCGATGCGACTCAGGCTGATGCCGGGTTTGGTGGCGAGACTAGTCATGACGCTTGGCCCTCAGCTCGGAATACAGGTAAGGCACGATGATCGCGAGGATCGCGCCGAGCATCAGGATCGCACTGGCCGAGCCCATGCCCATCTGGCCGCGGCTGAAGGTGAAGGAGTACATGAACATGGCAGGCAGGTCGGACGAATAGCCCGGGCCACCGGCCGTCATGGCCGCCACCAGGTCGAAACTCTTGATCGCGATGTGCGCCAGGATCATCACGGCGCTGAAGAACACCGGACGCAGGCTCGGCAGGACCACTTTCCAGTAGATCCTGGGCATGCTCGCGCCATCGATCTGCGCGGCGCGGATGATCGATTGATCGACACCCCGCAGGCCGGCCAGGAACATCGCCATGATGAAGCCCGAGGCTTGCCATACCGCGGCGATCACCAGGCAATACACCACGCGATCCGGGTCGATCAGCCAGTCCAGGCGAAAACCTTCCCAGCCCCAGTCACGCAGCAGCTTGTCCAGGCCCATGCCCGGGTTGAGCAGCCACTTCCAGGCGGTACCGGTCACGATCATGGAGAGCGCCATCGGGTACAGGTAAATGGTGCGGATGAAACCTTCGCGACGGATACGCTGGTCGAGGAAGACGGCCAGCAGCACGCCTATCACCAGGGTGACGCCAATGAACATGCCACCGAACACCGCGAGGTTCTTGCTCGCGACCCACCAGCGGTCGTTGTCGAACAACCGGGCGTATTGCGCCAGGCCGACCCATTTATAGGTGGGGAGGAAAGTCGAGTTGGTGAACGAAAGAAGAAACGTCCACAGGATGTAGCCGTAAAAGCCCACCAGGACGATGAACATGCTGGGCGCCAGCACCAGTTTGGGAAGCCAGCGCTGCAACGCATCGAACGGCGAGGCCTTGCTGAACACAGCAACAGAGCTCATGGGGAAATCCAGTACTTGAAAACTACAGTGACATCCCTTGTGGGAATCGCCTGTGTGGGGCCCGAGCTTGCTCGCGATGAAAACGCCTCGGTCTTTCGACGGACCGCGTTATGTTCATCGCGAGCAAGCTTTGCTCCCACAGGCTCGCTCCCGGGGATCCAGGTATTAACCGTTACTTCGCGGACTTGACCGCAGCGCCGAGTTTCTTGGCAGTGTCGGCAGGGCTGGCGCTCGGGTCGTTGATGTAGTTGGTCACCACGTCAAAGAACGCGCCTTGTACCGCCAACGTGGTCGCCATGTTGTGCGCCATGCTCGGCTGCAAGCCACCGGTCGTGGCGTCGGTCAGGAAGTCCTTGGCGGCGGTCTGGGCGCAGGAGTCGAAACCGTACTTGCCCATGTCCTTCAACATGTCATTACGAACCGGGATCGAACCTTTGTTGATGCTGAAGACCTTCTGGAAGTTTTCACCCAGCACGACCTTGGCAATGTCCTGCTGACCGGCGGAAGTGCCCTTGTCTTTCTGCTTGAACACCGCCAGGGAGTCGATGTTGTAGGTGAAAGCCTTGTCGGTACCCGGGAAGGCTACGCATTCGTAATCCTTGCCGGCGACTTTCTTGGCCGCTGTCCACTCGCTCTTGGCCCAGTCACCCATGATCTGCATGCCGGCCTTGCCGTTGATGACCTTGGCCGCCTCGAGGTTCCAGTCCTGGCCCTTGCCGTCCGCGTCCATGTAGGTCGCGACTTTCTTCAGCTCGGTCAGGGCCTTGACCATTTCAGGCCCGGTCAGCGCAGCGTTGTCCAGGTCGACCAGGGCTTTCTTGTAGCCATCGGCGCCCATGACCGACAGCACCACGGCTTCGAACACGGTGCTGTCCTGCCAAGGCTGGCCACCGTGGGCGAGCGGAATGAAACCCGCCGCCTTCAGCTTGTCGCCAGCGGCATAGAATTCTTCGAGGGTGGTCGGGTTCTTCGTGATGCCGGCTTTCTTGAAGACTTCCGGGTTGATCCACAACCAGTTGACGCGGTGGATGTTCACCGGCACGGCCACGTAGTCGCCTTCGTACTTCACGGTATCGGAGACTTTCTTGTCGAGAAGGGAGTCCCACTTCTCTTCTTTGGCAACGCCTTTGAGGACGTCGCTGTCGAGCAGCCCGGTGGACGCCCATTCCTGGATGTCAGGGCCCTTGATCTGGGCAACGCCAGGCGGGTTGCCGGCGACTGCGCGGCTTTTCAGCACGGTCATGGCCGTGGCACCACCACCGCCGGCGACGGCACCGTCTTTCCAGGTGAAACCGTCCTTCTCGACTTGGGCCTTCAGGACATCAACAGCTGCCTTTTCACCGCCCGAGGTCCACCAATGCACAACTTCGACCGTCCCTTTCGAGTCGGCGGCAAAAGCACTGAGGGGAAACAACGAGGCAATGGAAACAGCAACTGCGAGGCGATTAATCGCGTTCATCTGAGTACCTTTTTTTTGTTGTTATGCCTGCAAGCCTGTGGCTTGCGCTGCATGGATTCTAAACAGGGGGATTCCCTTCACAGGTAACGAAGGGATGCGTAAATGTCACGACATGGTTACACGGTTGCCGGAGCTGAAAATTGCGCCAGGGCCGAGGCCATGCTCGGCGCCAGGGGCAGGCGTGGAATCAGCACCGCCTGCCAGGCGTGATACAGGTCAGGCTTGCCCGGCCAGATGTCGGCACTGGGGCGGTTCTGCGGATCGAGTTCGTGGTGCCAGCTGCCGTTGCACCGGTCGATGAAGTGCTTCTCGCAAAACTCCCAGAAGCACCGGTACCAGGTTTCGTATTGCGCCTCGTCGGTGCGCTTGAGCAATGCGCTGGCAGCCGCCGCCGCTTCGGCATGGACCCAGTGCAGGCGATGGCGGACCACCGCGCGATTGTCCCAATCCAGCGTGTAGACAATGCCAGGCGCGCCATCGACGTCCCAGCCGTGACGGCAGTTCTGCTCGAACAGTTTCTGCGCATCCTGGACCAGCCAGCCCGGGGTCAGCATGCCGATCCGCACCCGAGCGGCCTCGAGGTGCAAGAGCAGGCGGGCCCATTCGAAACCGTGGCCCGGCGTGGTGCCATACGGCCGGAAGCCATCGGCGGGATTGTCGTGGTTGTATTCGCGCAGCGGCTGCCAGTGGCGGTCAAAATGTTCCACCACCAGATAATCATTGGCCGCCGCGTGGCCGTGGATCACCCGTTCGACGATGCGCAGCGCGCGGGCGAGCCAGCGCGGATCGTCGGTGACATCGGCAAGCGCCAGGAAGGCTTCGGTGGCGTGCATGTTGCTGTTGGCGCCGCGATAGGCTTCCTCGACACTCCAGTCACGGTTGAAGGATTCGCACAGGGCGCCCTCTTCCTCACTCCAGAAATGCGTGTCGATGACCCGCACGGCCTCGTCCAGCAGCGCCTGGGCACCGGGACGCTGGGCCACCACGGCGGAACTGGCGGCCAGGGCCACGAAAGCATGCAGGTAGGCGGCTTTGCCGGTGTCGTCTTCATGGGGTTGCGTCGTGGCAAACCAGCCGCCGTATTCGGCGTCCCGCAAAGGGCCGCTGAGGGCCTCGATGCCGTGGTCCACCAATTCGGCGAAACCCGGCAGACCCTGGACATGGGCCATGGCGAAGCTGTGGGTCATGCGGGCGGTGTTCATGGTTTCAGCCCGGGCCCCGGTCGGCAGGCAGCCGCGCTCGTCCAGGTTGCCGAAACCGTCCGGCAGCCTCGACGCCTTGGCGAATGCCAGCAACCGCAAGCCTTCGGCGGCGAGCCATTGCTGGTGGGCAGGTGCGTTCAGCCAACTGCTGAAGGCCGGTTGGAAGGTGTCCATCAGGCGTACCTTTTTGTTGTTTTTGACGCAGGGAGTCTAAACAAGGGAGGACGGAGGGCAGGTAACGAAAGGGGCGAGTTATGTCACCACTCCGTTACAAAACAGAAGACGCCATCGCGAGCAGGCTCGCTCCCACAGGGGGTGTGAGCGCCTTGGACCCCTTGTGGGAGCGAGCCTGCTCGCGATGAACGATAACGCGGTCTCGCTAATCGACACTGCGAGGCAGCTGCAACGTCACCCGCAACCCACCCTCGCGCAGGTTCTGCAGGCTCACCTCGCCACCATGGCTGTGGGCAATGTTGCGGGCGATACCCAGCCCCAGGCCATATCCCTGCTGCTGCCCGGCCAGACGGAAATGCGGTTCGAAAACCTGCTCGAGACGCTGCTCCGGCACGCCCGGACCTTCATCGTCGACGTGCAGGACGAATGCGGTTTCATCGTCGTCGATGTGCAGATGGGCGTTCTGCCCGTATTTCAAGGCGTTGTCGATCAGGTTGCCGATGCAGCGCTTGAGCGCCAGCGGCTTGCCGGGATACGGCGCCAGTGCCCGGCCATCCTGGGTCACACGGCCGTTGCCGTTGGGGGCAAGGTAAGGTTCCACCAGGCAATCGAGCACATGGTTGAGGTCCACCGGCTCGATGTTTTCATGGATGTCGGTGTCCTTGACGCATTGCAGCGCCCCTTTGACCAGCAATTCCAACTCGTCCAGGTCGCGGCCGAACTTGGCCTGCAGGTTCTCATCCTCCAGCAGTTCGACCCGTAGCCGCAGGCGGGTGATCGGCGTGCGCAGGTCATGGGAAATCGCGCTGAACAACTGGCTGCGCTCGGTCAGGTAGCGGCTGATGCGCTCTCGCATGGCATTGAATGCCCGGCCCACCTCGACCACTTCGCTGCCGCCACCTTCGGCCACCGGTTCCACTTCGGCGCCCAGAGACATGTCCCGGGCCGCCCGGGCCAGGCGCTTGAGTGGCCGGCTCTGCCAGTGCACGAGCAAGCCGATGAACAGCAGCAACAGGCTGCTGGTCAGGACGATGAAGCCGACCTGTTGCTTCGGCAGGTCCTGCTCTTCGAGGCTGGTGTAGGGTTCGGGCAGCAGCGAGGCGATGTACAACCATTCGCCCGGCGCCATCTGGATCTGCGTGACCAGCACCGGCGGGTTCACGGGTTCAAGCGTCAAGGCGTAATGAGCCCACGAGCGTGGTAACTCGTCGAGCTTCAGTCCGCCGTTGAAAATCCGTAGGTCGTCGGGGCTGACGAAAGTCACGGAAATATCGGTGTTATTGCCCAGGGACCTGCGCAGCACTTCGTCCACCGCCTTGAGCACCGCCAGTTTGCGCGGCGTGACCGGTAGCACGTCCATGCCCAGGGGCTTGTCATTGAGCGTGACGACAAACCGCGTGCCGCCCATGCTGCGCAATTGGTCCAGCACCAGCGGCCGGTACGCCACCGGCAACGAACGCAGGTAGCTGACGCTGGCCGTCATCGAATGGGCCAGGCTGCGGGCGCTGGTGACCAGGCCTTCGAGCTGGGTGGCGCGCAGTTGCGACACCCAAATGACGCTGGACAACGTCTGGGCGAACAGTACCACCAGCAAGGTCAGCAACAGCATCCTTCCAAGCAGCGAGCGCGGCACCGGCACCCGTCGGGCGACTTTCCTGGCCCAGTCAATGACCATTGCTGGCAACCACATTGGCCGCCAATTGATAACCACTGCCGCGCACCGTGCGGATCAGCCGTGGCGGCTTGTCGGTATCACGCAAGCGCTGGCGCAGGCGACTGACCGCCATGTCGACGATCCGGTCCAGGGGCATCAGCTCCCGACCCCGGGTGGCGTTGCCGATGGTGTCGCGGTCGAGGATTTCCTGGGGATGATCGAGAAACAGCTTGAGCAGGGCGAAATCGGCGCCGGAGAGAATCACTTCCTCGCCGTCGGTGTGAAACAGCCGATGGCTGACCATGTCCAGCCGCCACTCGTCGAAGGCCAGCACCTCACCGCCGGAGCGCTCCTGGCCGAACTGTGCCCGGCGCAACAGGGCCTTGATGCGCGCCTGCAATTCACGCGGGCTGAACGGCTTGCCGAGATAATCATCGGCCCCCAGTTCCAGGCCGATGACCCGGTCGGCCTCGTCGGAACTGGCAGTGAGCATGATGATCGGCACGTGGGCCTGGCGCGGGTGCTGGCGAACCCAGCGGCACAGGCTGAAGCCGTCTTCGTCGGGCAGCATCACGTCGAGGATCACCAGATCGCTCGGCGCGTCGTTCAACGCCTGGCGAAACCCGGCGCCATCGGGCGTGGTCCGCACCTGGAACCCCGCACGACTGAGGTAAGTGTCCAGCAGCTCGCGAATCTCCTGGTCGTCGTCGACCAACAAAATCGATTTGTTTACTGAACTCACGGGGCCGCGTCCTTGTTGTTTGGATTAGTGCGGATTATGCCTGATGGGGAAAGCCTATAAACACACCACAAACCCTTGTGGGAGCGGGCTTGTGCGGGAGCCGAGCTTGCTCGCGATAAAGACGCCTCGATCCATTGACCGTGTTTTCGTTCATCGCGAGCAAGCTTTGCTCCCACAGGCTCGCTCCCACAGGGGGACTGCATTTCAGCTGGCCGACTGCTCCAGCGCCACGCCCGCGCCCATCAGGCCGGAGTACGGCGCGGTGACCAGCCAGACCGGAATGCCCTTGAAGTAATCGCTCATGCAGCCCTTGTCGGCGAAGCAGCGGGCGAAGCCGCTTTCGAGGAAGAAATCGGCAAACCGGGGGATCACCCCGCCGACGATGTATACACCACCTCGGCCGCCCACCGTCAGCACGTTGTTGCCGGCCACGCGTCCCAGCCAGCGGCAGAACTGCTCCAGCACTTCCAGGGCGATGGGGTCACCGGCCAGGCCGGCGGCGGTGATGGATTCGGGAGTATCGAGCACGGGCTCATGCCCGTCCACCGCGCAGATCGCCCGATACACCCGGGGCAAGCCGCTGCCGCTCAGGGCGGTTTCGGCGCTGACGTGACCGATCTCGTTGTAGATGTGCTGCCAGAGCTGGGTTTCCCGCGAGCTGCTCATCGGCAGGTCGACATGACCGCCCTCCCCCGGCAACGCCGCAAAGCGACCGTCACCCAGATCCAGCAATGTACCGACGCCCAGCCCCGTGCCCGGCCCGATCACCACCGCCGGACGCATCGGCTCCGGGGTGCCTTCGCACACGACCCGGTACTCATCGGGGCGCAAGCGGGTCATGCCCAGGGCCATGGCTGAGAAGTCGTTGACCAGCAACAGCTTCTCGACCTGCAAGGTCTTGCAGAACGCCAGGTTGCTAAGGCGCCAGTGGTTATTGGTGAAGCGAAACAGATCGCCCGCCACCGGGCCGGCCACCGACAGGCACACCGAGCCAATGGCGCCAGGCGCCAGGCCCATGCCGCTCAGGTACACCTTGATGGCATCTTCAGGACAGGCGTAATCCGCCGTCGCCAGCACCTGGACATTTTCCAGGTTGTGGTTCTTCCACAACGCGAAGCGCGCGTTGGTCCCACCGATGTCACCGACCAGGGCCAGTTTCAATTAATCGTCTCCAGTGCAGCCGTGAAGGCGCTGGCGCCCTGCTCTGCCGAGCTGAAGGCCATGCGCATGAAACCGAACAGTTCGCGACCGGTGCCGATGTTGTTGCCCAACAGGCCCTTGGCCGGTTCGCGTGCGGCAAATTCCTCGGCGTCCACCTTCAATTCCAGGGTGCCTTTGACGCCGTCGACACGGATGATATCGCCCTCCTGCACCCGGGCCAACGCACCGCCGACGTAAGCTTCGGGGCTGACATGGATCGCCGCCGGAATTTTCCCCGAGGCGCCGGACATGCGCCCGTCGGTCACCAGCGCCACTTTGAAACCGCGATCCTGCAACGAACCGAGGAACGGGGTCATCTTGTGCAGCTCCGGCATGCCGTTGGAGCGTGGCCCCTGGAAGCGCATTACCGCGACAAAATCCTTCTCCAGCAGCCCGGCCTTGAACGCGTCCGCCAGGTCCTGCTGGTCCTGGAAAACCATGGCCGGCGCTTCGACGATCTGGTTCTCCAGGGCCACGGCGGAGACTTTCATCACGCCACGGCCCAGGTTGCCTTCCATCACCCGCAAGCCGCCTTCCGGCGAGAACGCACGGGCCACCGGGCGCAGGATGTTTTCGTCGAGGCTTTCGATCGGGCCGTCGCGCCACACCAGCTCGCCATCCTCAAGGAACGGTTCCTGGGTGTAGCGGCTCAGGCCGTGACCGAGCACGGTGTTGACGTTTTCGTGGAGCAGGCCGGCTTCCAGCAGTTCGCGGATCAGGAACGACATGCCGCCCGCCGCCTGGAAGTGGTTGATGTCGGCCTTGCCGTTCGGGTAGACGTGGCTCAGGGTCGGCACCACCTCGGAGAGGTCGGCCATGTCCTGCCAGGTCAATTGAATACCCGCCGCCATGGCGATGGCCGGCATGTGCAAGGTGTGGTTGGTCGAGCCGCCGGTGGCGTGCAGCGCGACGATGGAATTGACCAGCGAGCGTTCGTCGACGATTTCGCCGATGGGCATGAAGTTGCCGCTCTGCTTGGTCATGCGCGTCACCTGGAACGCCGCTTCGCGGGTCAGGGCATCGCGCAGCGGGGTGTTCGGGTTGACGAACGAGGCGCCCGGCAAGTGCAGGCCCATCACTTCCATCAGCAGCTGGTTGGTGTTGGCGGTGCCGTAGAAGGTACACGTGCCGGGGCTGTGGTAGGACTTCATCTCCGACTCCAACAGCTCTTCGCGAGTGGCCTTGCCCTCGGCGTAACGCTGGCGCACGTCAGCCTTTTCCTTGTTGGAAATGCCGGACACCATCGGCCCGCCGGGCACGAAAATCGTCGGCAGGTGACCGAAGCGCAGCGCTCCCATCATCAGGCCCGGGACGATCTTGTCGCAGATGCCGAGCATCAGCGCGCCGTCGAACATGTTGTGGGACAACGCCACCGCCGTGGACATCGCGATCACTTCGCGACTCGGCAGGCTCAGCTCCATCCCCGCCTCGCCCTGGGTGACGCCGTCGCACATGGCCGGCGTGCCGCCCGCGAACTGGCCGACCGAGCCGATCTCGCGCAGGGCCTTCTTGATCTGTTCCGGGAAGGTTTCGTAGGGCTGGTGGGCCGAGAGCATGTCGTTGTAGGACGACACGATGGCGATGTTGGCGGCGTTCATCATCCGCAGGTGATGCTTGTCTTCGCTGCCGCAACCGGCCACGCCATGGGCGAAGTTGGCGCATTGCAGCTTGCCGCGCATCGGACCGTCGCTGGCAGCACCGCGGATCAATGCAAGGTAAGCCTGACGCGTGGCGCGGCTGCGGGCGATAAGCCGTTCGGTGACCTCAAGAACGCGGGGATGCATGTGTAGAACTCCAGGCTAACGGGTGTGGCGACCTGATTGTCTATGCTGGTCAGAGCCGGTTGCGCGCCCCGTGATAGAGAAGGCGACAAACGGTTTTTGACCAATCGGACCAGTTGATTCAGGTCACTCGTTGTAGATAAAACAAAATATTGCCATCAAAAAGGCTTGTTTTCTATTTTTATGCGAATAATCTTGTAATTCCAACAACAAATCGACGGCGGCGCAGTTAATGACTCTTCGAATCGCAATCAATGGTTTTGGCCGCATCGGCCGCAACGTCCTCCGTGCACTGTATACCCAAGGCTATCGTCGCGACTTGCAGATCGTCGCCATCAACGACCTGGGCGACAGTGCAATCAATGCTCATCTGCTCAAGTACGACACCGTCCACGGCACTTTCGATGCCGAGGTGCAGCACGATAACGAAAGCCTGACGGTCAATGGCGACCGCATCGCGGTCAGCGCCATCCGCAACCCGGCCGAACTGCCTTGGGCCGCCGAGAAGATCGATGTGGTGTTCGAGTGCACCGGGCTGTTCACCGACCGCGTCAAAGCCGCCGCCCATATCAGCGCCGGCGCCCGCAAGGTGATCATCTCGGCCCCGGCCAAGGGCGCCGACGCCACGGTGGTGTATGGCGTGAACCACGACATCCTGCGCCAGTCCCACCAGATCATTTCCAACGCTTCGTGCACCACCAATTGCCTGGCCCCGGTGGCCCAGGTGCTGCATCGCGAGCTGGGCATCGAAAGCGGCCTGATGACCACCATCCATGCCTACACCAACGACCAGAACCTGACCGACGTCTACCACACCGACCCGTACCGCGCCCGCTCGGCCACCCAGAACATGATCCCGAGCAAGACCGGTGCCGCCGAAGCGGTGGGCCTGGTGCTGCCGGAACTGGCGGGCAAGCTGACCGGCATGGCCGTACGCGTGCCGGTGATCAACGTGTCCCTGGTGGACCTGACCGTGCAGCTCAAGCGCGAAGCCTCGGCCGAAGACGTCAACGAACTGCTGCGCCAGGCCAGCCAGCATTCGAAGATCCTCGGCTACAACACCCTGCCGCTGGTCTCCAGTGACTTCAACCACAACCCGCTGTCGTCGATCTTCGACGCCAACCACACCAAGGTCAGCGGCAAGCTGCTCAAGGTACTGGCCTGGTATGACAACGAATGGGGCTTCTCCAACCGCATGCTCGATAACTGCCTGGCGTTGTGCAACGCCGAGTGATCGAGCACGGCTGTTGAGCTCTTTTGTGGGAGCGAGCCTGCTCGCGATAGCGGTATGTCAGTCAGCATTTTTTTCGACTGACACACCGCTATCGCGAGCAGGCTCGCTCCCACAGTGGTTTTCGGGTAGTGATGAAATCCGGGCTTGACCCATCGAGTAGATGATAAGCATTATCATCTACTCGAATCGGATCGGGCCTCACCGTGAGTCAATCGCGCTTTCACCACGTCTTCCTCGCCCAGCGCATACCCCTGCTGCGCACCCTCGAGCGCATGGTCAACAACCCCAGTACCGCCGAAGACCTGCTCCAGGAAACCTATCTGCGGGTCTCCCGCGCCGTGGGCGAACGCACCGTCGAGCACCTCGAACCCTTTGTCTTCCAGACCGCCCGCAACCTGGCGCGGGATCATTTGCGTGCCCGACGCATGCAGTCCCGGACCGTGCTGGACGATGTGCCGCTGGAGGTCGTCCACAATGTGGTCGCGCCCCAGAGCAGCGCCGAAGACGCCGCCCATGCCGAACAGATGCTTGAGCGCCTCAACGTCAGCCTGCAAGCGCTGAGTCCGCGTCAACAGCGGATTTTCATTCTCAGCCGCCTGCATGGCCATGGTTATCAGGACATCGCCGCAGAGCTGGGTGTGTCCCTGAGTACCGTGCAAAAGGAACTGAAACTGATCATGGCGATCTGTGTGAGGAGTTGTCAGTTATAAGCTTCAAGCGACAAGCCACAAGCAGCGCATGCTTGCCATCCGTTGCTTGCCGCTCGTAGTTTGTCGCTTGCCACCAATGCCGAGTAACCACCGTGACGGATAATTACCACGCTCCCGAGTCTGCGTCAGCACAGGACACCGCCCATGCCATGGAGCAGGCGCTGGACTGGCTGATCCTGCTGGACAACCCCAGCCAGGAGCAGGCCCGGCAATTCCAGGTCTGGCTGGCGGCTGATCCGCGCCATGGCGAAGCATTCCTCAGGGCCCAGACCCTCTGGAACGGCCCGCAAGTAAAAGAGAGTGCCCGACAGCTCCAGGCCGCCTCCAGGGTGAGCGCGTTGTCACGCCTGCGCGCCCATTGGAAACCCCTGGCCACCGCTGCCGTGCTGTTTCTCGGCTTGTTCAATTTCAGCGACCTGCCCCTGCATTTCCAGGCCGATCACCTGACGGTGGTCGGTGAACGCCAGCGCGTGCAACTGGAGGACGGCTCCAAGGTCCTGCTCAACACCGACTCGGCCTTTTCCAGCACCTTCAACGAACAGCGCCACGTGGCCCGGTTGTACAAGGGCGAAGCGTTTTTCGAGGTGCCCGACACTCGCAGCCTGCCACTGGAGATCGACGCCGGGCCGGTCACCGCCAGTGTCAGCAACACCACGTTCGCGGTGCGCTACCTCGACGGCGTGGCCCAGGTTCAGGTCCAGCGTGGCGACGTGGACCTGCGGGCCAACCGCAACGACACCCATGTCCGGCTCTCGGCCGGAGAAAGCATCCGCATCGGCCCCAACGGCTTCGACCGCCCGGCCCCGCTCGACGCCAGCACCGACCTGGCCTGGGTCCAGGGTCGGCTGGTGTTCGAGAACCGGCCGCTGAGCCAGGTTCTGGCCGAACTGCGGCGCTATTACCCCGGCTGGATCATCAACCGCAACGAGCAATTGGCCCAAGTCGCGGTGACCGGTAACTACCGCCTCGACCAGCCGCTGGACGTGGTTCGCTCCCTGGCTCACATCACCTCTGCACAGCTTCAGGAATTCCCCGCGCTGGTGATCCTGAACTAAATGAGAATTATTTTTACTCGATAGCCTTCGCTGATTCGTCTCGTTATAGCCAATGCAACTGATTCGCATCTATCGATGCCAATCTGCACCTATAACAGATGCGACACGGAGCGCTATCGATGTCCTCTCGCCTTACCTGCCGGTTCCTTGCCCCTTCCCGCACGCTGTCGTTGTTGACTGCTGCCATCCTCATGGCAGGCATCGCGCCCGCCGTCCTGGCCGCTGCGACACAACCGCCAGCCCGCAACATCGGCGACTACACCTTCGTCATCGCCCAGCAACCCCTGGTATCGGCCCTGAACGCGTTCATGGCCGTCACCGGCTGGCAAGTGGGGCTGCCGGCCGAGCTGGCCGAAGGCGTCGCATCGCCCGGCGTCAGCGGTTCGCTGCCACCGGAGAAAGCCCTAGAGCGCCTGCTGGCGGGAACCAACCTGAGCTACCGCAAACTGGGTGACAACAGCATCGTCCTGGAGAAGCGCAGCGCCGGCAATGTGGTGAACCTGCAACAGATGACCATCAGTGCCACTCGCCAGGAGCAGGACATCAGCGGCGTGCCCAGTACCGTCAGTGTCCATGACCGCCAGGCACTGGACCGCAACAACGTCAACACCCTCAAGGACCTGGTGCGCAACGAGCCCGGCGTGTCGGTGGGCGGCGCAGGCCAGCGCGGCGGCATCAGCGGCTACAACATCCGCGGCATCGACGGCAACCGGATCCTGACCCAGGTCGACGGCGTGGCGATTCCCGACGGCTTCTTCAATGGCCCCTACGCCAAGACCCAGCGCAACTACGTCGACCCGGAAATCATCAAGCGCGTGGAAATCCTCCGCGGTCCGGCGTCGGTGCTCTATGGCAGCAATGCCATCGGCGGCGCCGTCAGCTATTTCACCCTGGATCCGGATGACATCATCAAACCCGGCCAGGACGTCGGTGCCCGTCTGAAGACCGGCTACAGCTCCGCCGACGAAAGCTGGCTCAAATCCGCCACCGTCGCCGGCCGCAGCGGGACATTCGACGGCCTGCTGCACTACAGCCAGCGCGACGGCCATGAAACCGAATCCTACGGCAGCCATAACGGCACCGGCCTGGACCGCACCGCGGCCAACCCGGAGGACGTGCGCGCCAGCAACGTACTGGCCAAACTCGGCTGGAACTACAGCGACGATGCGCGCCTGGGCCTGGTCTACGAGAAGTACAAGGACGACCGCGACACCGATCTGAAAAGCGCCTACGGCGGCCCCTTTTTCAACGGCCAGCCGACCATCCCCCCGAGCATCCTGCCGGGCGGCATGTACCAGTGGCGCACCGGCAACGACACCGTCACCCGCGAGCGTTTCGGCCTGGAGCACAGCTTCGCCCTCGACAGCCTGCTGGCCGACAACATCAAGTGGAGCCTGAATCACCAGATCGCCAAGACCGACGAGAGCACCGCCGAGTTCTACTTCCCGATCACCCGCCAGGTCCTACGTACCCGGGAAACCCTCTACGAAGACAAACAATGGGTGTTCGACGCACAACTGGACAAGGCCTTCAGCCTCGCCGACACCGATCACGCACTGACCTACGGCACCACGATCAAGCAACAGAAAGTCACCGGCTCGCGCAGCGGCAATGGCGTGTGCCTGGCGGTCGGCGTCGGTTGTTCCGCCGTCGGCGCCATCAGTACCCGGGACGTACTGGCAAAGGCCAGCGACTTCCCGGACCCGACCATCAACACCTACAGCCTGTTCGCCCAGGACCAGATCGGTTGGGACAAGTGGACCTTCACCCCGGGCCTGCGCTACGACTACACCCAGCTCAAGCCGCGCCTCACCCAGGCCTTCCTCGACACCGTGGACCCGACCGGCGGCGGCCAGGTCAGCGACAGCAACAAGACCTGGCATCGCGTCTCGCCCAAGTTCGGCCTGACCTACGCCTTTACCGGCCAGTACACCGGCTACGGCCAATACGCCGAAGGCTTCCGCACCCCGACCGCCAAGGCCCTGTATGGCCGTTTCGATAATCCCGACGTCGGCTACAGCGTGAAACCCAACCCCGACCTGGAACCGGAAAAAAGCAAAAGCTACGAGACCGGCTTGCGTGGCCGGTTCGACTCCGGTTCGTTCGACGTGGCGGTGTTCTACAACAAGTACCGGGATTTCATCAACGAAGATGCCATCACCCCCGGCGCCGATCAGTTGACCTTCCAGAGCAACAACATCAAGCACGCCACCATCAAGGGCGCCGAGATAAAGGGCCGCCTGGACCTGGACGTATTGGGTGCGCCTCAGGGCCTCTATACCCAGGGCTCGGTGGCCTACGCCTACGGTCGCAACGACGACACCGGCCAGCCGATCAACAGCGTCAACCCGCTGACCGGCGTGTTCGGCCTGGGTTACGACCAGGACGATTACGGCAGCTTGCTCACCTGGACCCTGGTCAGGAAGAAAAACCGTGTCGATGACAGCAACTTCAACTCGCCGGATGGCGTCAGCAGCCAGTTCAAGACGCCCGGGTTCGGAATACTCGACCTGACCGGTTTCTACAAGGTGACCCAGGACATCACCGTCAGCGGTGGTCTCTACAACCTCACCGACAAGAAGTATTGGCTGTGGGACGACGTGCGCGGCTACGACAGCGTCGGCGAAGCGGCCGTGCTGAGCCCCGCCAACCTCGACCGCCTGACGGCGCCGGGGCGCAACTTCGCGGTCAACCTGATCTGGGATATCTGATCCGCTGACCACAGCAAACAGTTTCATAGGTGGGAGCAAAGCTTGCTCGCGATACAGGCGCCTCGGTTTCTAAAGGACCGCATCGTCTGCATCGCGGGCAAGCCTTGCTCCCACAGTGGTTCCCCTCGCCACAACAGCGACTTGTTTCCATTCGAAGGATTATTCATGACCACCCAACGTCCCACCGCCCGCTCCCAACGCCTCAACCAGATCACCCACAAGCCCCACGGCAAGCTCGACGCTCTGGTCAAGGCCCACGCCCCGTTCGAAACCCCGGCCAGCTTTGCCCGTTTCGTCGTCGCCCAGTACCTGTTCCAGTCGGAACTGGTGGCGCTGTACAACGACGCGCAGCTATCCGCCCTGATCCCCGACCTGCCGGCCCGCTGCCGTGCCGAAGCGGCCAAGGCCGACCTGGCGGACCTGGACACCGATGTCCCGACCCCGGTGGCCGGCGCGCTGGACAACCCGACCATGGCCGAGGCCCTGGGCTGGTTGTTCGTTTCGGAAGGCTCGAAGTTGGGCGCGGCGTTCCTGATCAAGCGCGCAGTAAACCTGGGGCTGAGCGAAACCTTCGGCGCCCGCCACCTGGCCGAACCGGCGGGCGGCCGCGCCGAAGGCTGGAAGACCTTCACCCGTATCCTTGATGAACTGAGCCTCACCGAACAGCAGGAAGCCGAGGCGGACAAAGGCGCGCTGGACGCCTTCAACCGGTTTACGGTGTTGCTGAAACAGGCCTATAGCGCTGAGTTGGCCTGATAGACGCCGCAAGCCACTGTGGGAGCGAGCCTGTGTGGGAGCCGAGCTTGCTCGCGATGAAGACGCCTCGATCCATCGACCGTGTTTTCGTTCGTCGCGAGCAAGCTTTGCTCCCACGGGCTCGCTCCCACAGGGGTTGTGCATCACTGAACAGAGACATATGAACCACCCCAACAAAGCCGTCCAACTACTCTTCGGCCTGCTCGCCTACACCAGCCTCGCCATCGGCCTGGTCGCCATCGTCGTGCCTGGCCTGCCGACGACCGAGTTCATCCTGCTGGCCGCCTGGGCCGCGACTCGCAGCTCGCCACGCCTGAGTGCCTGGCTGGAGCGCCATCGGCTGTTCGGGCCGATGCTGTACAACTGGCGCAACGGCAAGGTCATTCCGCGTCGGGCCAAGGTGGGCGCAACCCTCGGCATGCTGTTCTGCGCGGCACTGATGCTGGCAACGCTCGAGCATGGCTGGCCGGTCTACCTGGCCCTGACGGGCATGGGCGCGGGCAATCTGTGGATCTGGTCCCGTCCGTCTGCAACAGCGCAGGCGTCCGAATAAACCGTTTTGATCTATGCTCGGCCTCTCACATCCGGAGGGCCTCCGATGACAGATCTACTCGCATCCATGCAAGCCGCCCTCGGCTTGCCCACGACCCCGATCCGCTTCGCGAGTGACGGCGCCCTGCCTTCGGCGTTCGCCGTCACGGAGCTGGCCAGCGCCAGTATCGCCGTGGCCGGCCAAGCGATAGCAGAGCTCATTAACCAACAGACTGGCCGCTTGCCGTCCCTCGAGGTCGACCGACGCCTGGCCTCGTTCTGGTTTTCCACGTCCCTGCGCCCCATTGGCTGGAGCGTGCCGCCGATGTGGGACCCGGTGGCCGGTGACTACGCCACCGCCGACGGCTGGATTCGCCTGCACACCAATGCGCCGCATCATCGACGGGCGGCGGAAAAGGTCCTCGGTGCCTGCGTTGACCGCGCCGACATGGCGAGCAAAGTGATCCGCTGGAACAAGACCGAACTGGAACAAGCCGTCGTCGACGCCGGTGGCTGCGCCGCCGAGATGCGCTCGTGGCAGGCCTGGCAAGCGCATCCCCAAGGCAGGGCAGTGAATGCCGAGCCGCTGGTGCATTTCACTGAAAACGTCGAGGCACACCGCAGCCCCTGGCCCGGCTCCATGGCCCAACCACTGGCCGGCCTCAAGGTGCTGGACCTGACCCGCGTGCTGGCCGGTCCCGTCGCCAGCCGCTTCCTCGCCGGCCTGGGCGCCGACGTCCTGCGGATCGACCCACCGACCTGGAACGAGCCCGGCGTGGTCCCGGAAGTCACCCTCGGCAAACGTTGCGCCCGCCTCAACCTGCATCAGCCCGACGACCGCGCCGCGTTCGAAGCACTGCTCAAGGACGCCGACATCCTCCTGCATGGCTACCGGGCCGACGCCCTGGAGCGCCTGGGCTACGGCGCCGAGCAACGCCACAGGATCGCTCCTGGCCTGATCGATGTCAGCCTCAACGCCTACGGTTGGAGCGGGCCGTGGCAGAACCGGCGCGGCTTCGACAGCCTGGTGCAGATGAGCAGCGGCATCGCTGATGCCGGCATGGCCTGGAAACAGACCGACAAACCGACACCGCTGCCCGTCCAGGCGCTGGACCACGGCACCGGTTACCTGATGGCCGCCAGCGCCGTGGTGTTGCTGGCCCGGCGTCTGGAGAACGGCCGCGGCGGTTCGGCACACCTGTCACTGGCACGCACGGCCAAGCTGTTGATCGAGCAGGCTGCCGGCGGTCAGGATGCGCTACGACCGGAGGACGCCAACGATCAAGGGTTACTGGTGGAACAGACGCCGTGGGGACCGGCGCATCGATTGCAGGTGCCGATGAAGCTCGTTGGTACACCGCTGCAGTGGACGCTACCGGCTGCGAATCTGGGGGAACATCGAGCACAGTGGTGACTTCACCCCCACCGAAAAAGGAAACTTGTAAGGCAGATGCCAGGTCTGCCTTTGCATACTGACGAAGGAGAGCCGCTCATGGCCATGTTCCAACCCGGTCACCTGCACATAGAGCGCCGTGCGCTGAACACGGATGATTTCAGCTACAACCTCTGCATCGATTACGAAGTGGCCCAGGATCCCAAGGAAGGCACCGGCATGTCGTTCCGGTTGCACGGCACGGTCGAGGACAAGAGCGTGGACGAGAGCTTTTTCCTGCCCAAGGACCTGGCCTTCGACTTTGCCCGGCACGCCACAAACATCGCGCAAAAATATGGCATGCCGAAGAGCGCCAGCATCGGCTCGCTGCACACGTACTACGACGACATGTTCGAGGATGTGCGCAAGCAACTGGATGTGAAACCGGGCGATCCGGTGAAGCCCGAGCATTTGGCGTAATTCGATCTGGCTACCCCCGACACCCTGTGGGAGCGAGCGATAGCGGCCTGTCAGTCGACAGGGATGTGACAGCTCCACCGCCATCGCGAGCAGGCTCGCTCCCACAGGGGATATCAGTGTCCTGAATGCCAGGGTAATTGCACCTTCCACCCCACTGGCAACTCCCCCCCGCTGACCTATGCTGAAAACAGTACCCCAGGGTATTCGTTCAGAGGTCATCGCCATGAACATCAGGACAAAAAGACGCCTCGCCATCTTCGTGACCTGCGCCGCTACGCTTGCGTTGTATGGCACGGCGGCCTACCGGGTCGAGCAGGCCAGGCAACTGCCCCGTGAATACGCCAGTTGCAACTTCGAACGCTGCATTCCGCACAACGCGACCCTGAACGCCCTGCGCTGAAGCGCGCTCAGTCGTCCTGCTGATCGGTCTTGAGCCGGTCCCGGAAAGCCTTGGGCGAGATGCCGACACGGCGGCGGAACAGGCGGGTGAAGTTGGTCGGGTCGGAGAACCCGAGCATCTCGGAAATCTCGTAGATGGTCATGCCGGTGTAGGTCAGCATTCGCTTGGCCTCCAGCAGTTGACGCTCGTGCATGATCTGCAACGCCGGCTGTCCCGCCAGCTCGCGGCAGGTGCCGTTGAGGTGCGACACGGAAATGCCCAGGCGATGGGCCAGGTCTTCCACCTTGACGTGCTCGCGATAGGTTTCCTCCACCAGTTGAATGAACCCATTGAGGTATTCCCGGGCCCGCTGCGGGCGCTGGGTCTGGGTCCGTCGCTGCATGACCTGGCGGCTGACCCAGACCATGATCACGTTGACCAGCGCGTGCATGAGCATTTCCCGGGCCGGTTGATGCCCCATGTACTCGCTCTGCAAGGCGCTGAACAGGCTGTTGAGGTAGTCGGCATTTTCACCCGCCGGGTAGCTCTCGGCCTGGGCCAGGATGTTCACCGAATGGCCCAACTGCCCTTGCAGGTGGGTCACCAGCGGCGCCGCCAGGGTCACCACGTAGCCTTCCACGTCTTCGGAAAATCGGAAGCCGTGGACCGACAGCGGCGGCAGGATCTGCACCGCCGGCTCGTCGAGCTGGGTGCGCTGGCCTTCGATTTCCAGCTCCGCCCGGCCCTTGAAGACGAACAGCAACTGGCAGAGGTCCGCATGCCGGTGGGGTTTGATTTCCCATTGATGCTCGCGACTGCGCTTGGAAATGGTCTCGCAGTGCAGCAAGTCTGGCGTCGGCCAATCCTGGCTTTCGCCGTAGAGCTTGAACACCGGGATCGAAGGCAGGTCTGTTTTCTTCATAACGAGGATCGGCCTCGGGTAGCGGGCGATAATCGCACCGATTGGCAGAAAGTACAGGTATCGGCTCAGTTTTCCCCTTCAATTGACAGGCCCGCAAGGAAAAAATGCAAGGACTCGATTCATAACAATCCACACCGGCCCTGGTCGCGTGCTCCGTGCGAGTCATAACAACAATGAAAACCCTCAAGACCCAAGTCGCCATTATCGGTGCAGGCCCCTCTGGACTGCTGCTCGGCCAGTTGTTGCACAATGCCGGAATTGACACCTTGATCCTCGAACGCCAGGCCCCGGATTATGTCCTGAGTCGCATCCGCGCCGGTGTGCTGGAGCAAGGCATGGCCGAACTGCTGCGGCGGGCCGGCGTCGGCCAGCGCATGGATGCCGAGGGACTGGAGCACGACGGCTTCGAACTGGTCCTCAATGGACGGCGGGTGCACATCGACCTCAAAGGGTTGACCGGCGGTAAAAACGTAATGGTCTACGGTCAGACCGAAGTGACCCGCGACCTGATGGCCGCCCGCGAAAAGGCCGGTGCCCGGACGCTTTACCAAGTCGACAAGGCCCAGCCCCACGACATGCAGACCGACCGGCCTTTCGTGACGTTCGAGCACCAGGATGAAATCTGGCGCCTGGAGTGCGATTACATCGCCGGGTGCGACGGTTTCCATGGCGTGGCGCGGCAATCCATTCCGGCGGAAAAGCTCAACGTCTTCGAGCGGGTCTACCCCTTCGGCTGGCTCGGCATCCTGGCGGACACCCCGCCGGTCAACGAGGAACTGGTCTACGCCCGCCACGAGCGCGGATTTGCCTTGTGCAGCATGCGCTCCAAGACCCGTACCCGTTACTACCTGCAAGTGCCCGCCGAAGAACAGGTCGCCGACTGGCCGGACGAGCGCTTCTGGACCGAACTCAAGACCCGCCTGCCCGCCGACCTGGCCGAGGCCCTGGTGACTGGTCCGTCCATCGAGAAGAGCATCGCGCCGCTGCGCAGCTTCGTGGTCGAACCGATGCAGTACGGGCGCATGTTCCTGGTGGGCGATGCCGCCCACATCGTTCCGCCGACCGGCGCCAAGGGCTTGAACCTGGCGGCCAGTGATGTCAGCACGCTGTTCGACATCCTGCTCAAGGTCTATCGCGAAGGCCGGGTGGACCTGCTGCAACAGTACTCGGCCATTTGCCTGCGGCGCGTCTGGAAAGCCGAGCGCTTCTCCTGGTGGATGACATCGATGCTGCACCGCTTCGACGACGACGCCTTCAACCAGCGCATCAGCGAAGCCGAGCTGGAATATTTCGTCGACTCCGAAGCCGGACGAAAAACCATTGCGGAAAACTATGTCGGACTTCCTTACGAGGCTATCGAATAGCCGACTACCGACTTACACTGCGGGCTCCGTCCCCACTCGCCGCTCTGGCGTGATGCCCGCAGGTTCTACCGTGACTCAGCTCAATACCCTCAACGTCCAGCAGCCCGCCATCCGCAGCGTACTGGTGGCCCTGATGCTGGCGATTTTCCTCGGTGCGCTGGACCAGACCATCGTCGCTGTTTCGATGCCAGCCATCTCCGCCCAGTTCAAGGACCTCAGCCTGTTGGCCTGGGTCATTTCCGGCTACATGGTCGCCATGACCGTGGCGGTGCCGATCTACGGCAAGCTGGGCGATCTCTATGGTCGCCGGCCGCTGATGCTGTTCGGCATGGGGCTGTTCACCCTCGCCTCGCTGTTCTGTGGCCTGGCGCAAAGCATGGAACAGCTGGTGCTGGCGCGGATCATCCAGGGCATCGGCGCCGGCGGGATGATCTCCGTGAGCCAGGCGATCATCGGCGACATCGTGCCGCCCCGCGAGCGTGGCCGCTATCAGGGCTACTTCAGCAGCATGTACGCGGTGGCCAGCGTGGCCGGGCCGGTGCTGGGCGGCTACATGACCGAGTACCTGTCGTGGCGCTGGGTGTTCTGGATCAACCTGCCGCTGGGCCTGGGGGCCTGGCTGGTGGCCCGCCGCACCCTCGTCGGGCTGTCGGTGCCGCAACGCACGCCGATCATCGACTACCTGGGCACCGTGTTGCTGATCATCGGCCTGAGCGCCTTGCTGCTGGGCATCACCCAGGTCGGCCAGGGACAGGCCTGGCACAGCCGTGGCGTACTGGGCCTGCTGGGGTGCGCGGTGGTGACACTGGGCGTGTTCGTCTGGCACGAACGCCGCGCCCGGGAGCCCTTGCTGCCGATGCACCTGTTCGTCAACCGCAGCGCGGTGTTGTGTTGGTGCACGGTATTTTTCACCAGTTTCCAGGCGATTTCCCTGACGGTGCTGGTGCCGTTGCGCTTCCAGAGCGTGACCGGTGCCGGCGCCGACAGCGCGGCCTTGCACCTGCTGCCGCTGGCGATGGGCTTGCCGATCGGCGCGTATTTCGCCGGACGTCGCACCTCGATCACGGGCCGCTACAAACCGATGATCCTCAGCGGCGCCCTGCTCTTCCCCTTCGCCATCCTCGGCATGGCTTGCACGGCGCCCGACGCGTTCTGGCTCAGTAGCCTGTTCATGCTGCTCGGCGGCATCGCCTCCGGCATGCAGTTCCCCACCTCACTGGTGGGTTCGCAAAACTCGGTGCTACAACGGGATATCGGCGTCGCCACCAGCACCACCAACCTGTTCCGCTCCCTGGGCGGCGCGGTGGGCGTGGCGCTGATGTCGGCGTTGCTGCTGGCCTTGCTGCAGGACTCAGGTTTCGCCCAACTCGCCGGCTCGTCGCTGATTGGCGAAGGCCATTCCGGCAACATCCTGCTGGACGGCCTGAATGCCGCCCCGGGCGAAGCACGGAACGCACTGCGTCAGGAGTTGCAGATCACGTTCCGGCATCTGCTGCTGATCAGCGCGGCGGTATCGCTGCTGGGGTTGGCGGCAGCAGTGGCGATGCCGAATAGACTGTTGCGTGGGCGGGAGGAACAGGTTCGGTAGTTGCCTTGAAACACAAAACTCTGAATGAAATACAAAACCGAGAGTTGAAATACAAAACCTGTGGCGAGGGGATTTAGCGAAACGTCGCACCGCCCCGCTGGGCTGCGCAGCAGCCCCCTTGAGGTCTATTTGATATCACATAGTGGCAGACAGACTTGGGGGCGCTTCGCACCCCAGCGGGGATAAATCCCCTCGCCACAAAAGCCTCACATTGTCCTACCTCAAGCCGTCGCCACCACAATCCCCGGCTCCACCTGCGCACTCATCCCCTCCTTCATCCGCCTGGCATCGCGGGCGAAACAGCGCGATGCCAGGAACAGGAACACCATGGTCAGGAACAGCGCCACCGGAATCAGGTACATCGCGTCGTGCAAACCGATGGCCTTGAACGCCTCGGTCATCTGCGGGACACCGGCAGCGGCCATGGCCGTGCGGGCGAAGTAGTCCGACAGACCGCCGACCACCACCGGCCCCAGGCCGCCGCCGAGCAGGTACAGCCCGGCAAAGAACAACGCCATCGCCGTCGCCCGCAGGCGCGGCTCCACGACGTCCTGGATCGCCGTGTACACGCAGGTATAGAAGGTATAGGCAAACAGCCAACCGACGCTGAACACCGCAACGAACACGCCGATTTCAATCCGTCCGGCATGCAATGCCCAAGCCGTGGTCAGTGTGGAAATGATCAGACTGAACCCAGCGAACAGCAACCGGCCATTGGCAACGCGCTGATGAATCTTGTCGGCGATCCAGCCGCCCAGGGTCAGCCCGAACAACCCGGTCACGCCCACCATGATCCCGGTGGCCACGGCGGCTTCGTGCAGGGGCATCAGGAAGTAACGCTGCAACATCGGCACCAGGAACGAGTTGCAGGCATAGGTGGCGAAGTTGAAACACAACCCCGCCAGCACCAGCCACAGAAAAGTGGGAATCGCCAGCACCCGACGGATCGGCCGGTCGATTTTCTCCTGAGACACCGGCACGGTTTCCGCAGCACCGCGCTTGGGCTCCTTGATAAAGAACATGAAGACCGCCAGCACCAGCCCCGGCACCGCCGCAATAAAGAACGGCGCGCGCCAGCTGTCGAAGGCCTTGACCATCGCCCCGATGGTAAAGAACGCCAACAGCAATCCGATCGGCAGGCCCAGCATGAAGATCCCCATGGCCCGCGCCCGACGGTGGGCCGGGAACAGGTCACCGATCAGCGAGTTGGCAGCCGGCGCATAACTGGCCTCGCCAATGCCGATGCCCATGCGCACCAACAGGAACGCCCAGAAACTGCCCACCAGGCCATTGACGGCCGTCAGCCCGCTCCAGGCCGCCAGCCCCCAGCCCATCAACTTGCTGCGCGAACCGGTATCGGCCATGCGCCCCAGCGGCAGGCCGGCAATGGCGTACACGATGGTGAACGCAGTGCCGATGATGCCGATCTGGAAGTCGCTGAGGCTCCATTCCATGCGGATCGGCTCGATGATGATCGCCGGAATGGTGCGATCGAAAAAATTGAACAGGTTGGCCAGAAACAACAGGAACAGAATGCGCCAGGCATTCGCCGCTTGGGTCGAGTTCTGCATTGATTCCGTCTCTTTATTGTTATGGGCGAGGCATCCGAGCCCGGAATCTGCAATCTAGACAGCAGCGCGGGGGCTGTCTCCAATCATTCGCAGCGCTGATACCCGACCATGGGGCACGAGCCGTTTATTGATGCCGATCAACAAACTGTAACAATTGCCATCATTTTGCCGGCTCTTGATTAAAGATCATGTCCCGGTGGCCGATTCATCATGAAGCTTCTTTCATCCGCGATGGTTCGATGACAGCGGTCGTCCAACCCACCAGTTCAGGCTACGGCGCACAATGACCTCAAAAAAAACAGCCACTGCGGTATCCGATCTGACCCTGGGCCCGGCCGCCAACGGCCCTGAGACCCCGAAGTCATCGACCAGCTCGCGTCCCCTGGAGACGCAGCAGTATCTGTATTTCACCGAGACCAACACCGACCGCATCCTCGACAACCTCGATGGCTTGCGCGACATCGTATTTCCCCGTCCTCCCCATCTGGTGGACGACGAGAGCGAACGCGACCAGCAGGAATTCCCGTCGGTGTGCCTGATCGGCCTGGGGCGTTGCGGCTCCAACATCGCCCTGGACGTGGCCGAGCTGGTCTACAACGCCCGCAAGTTCTACCTCAACGAATTCAACAACGAAGACAAGGCCTACAGCGACAAGGGCTACCGTCCCGCGCAGTGGATCCGCAACAACCTGCGCCTGGGCACCGGCAAGGCGAGCAAACCGGTGTTCCTGGTGGAGCCGCTGGTGATGCTCGGCGACCTGGACAAGGACATCGCCGGACGCATCCGCTTCTCACGCAAGGGCGAAAAGACCGGCTTCCTGCGCGACTACAGCAAGATGAAAATCATGGACCTGTCGGAAGTCCATGCCGGTGGCGCCGGTAACGCGCCGATCCTGGGCCAGTACCTGGCCAAGATCATCCTGAACAAGGATACCCAGCGCTTCTCCAGCCCCGACTGGAAGATGATCCACTCGTACCTGATCGACAGCTGCGGCATCAAGGCCAACCAGTCGCGCCTGTACTTCTCGATCTTCAGCGCCGGCGGCGGTACCGGTTCGGGCATGGCCTCGGAGTTCGGCCTGGCCCAGCAGCATTCGTACATGAACAAGACGTTCGACACCAAGCCGATGGACGAGCACGACGGCAAGAGTGGCCACTCTTTCGTCTTCGAACCGATCTTCACCAGCGGCATCTGCGTACTGCCGAACATTTCCGATCACCGCAGCGAAATGTCCGAAGCCCTGCACATCAACGCCGGACGCCTGCTGTGCAAGTACCTGTCGGAAGAATGGGACTTCTCGTACAACTTCGCCAATGAAGACAGCAGCGAAGCCAGCGTCATGGGCCGTATCCGCCCCTGGAACGCAATGATGCTGATCTCCAACGACATCATGCGCTACGCCGAAGAGAACGATGACGGCAACATCCAGAACATCGACGTCAACGCCATGGAGAAGCACGCCAACCAGTACATCTCCCAACAGATCTTCAACATCCTGACGGCCCAGGCGGTCACCACCGACTACGACCAGAACTATTTCCGTCGCGCCGGCATCGACATCGGTGAAACCATCCGCCTGGACGCCAACGACCTGTTCATGAGCCTGGCCGGTCCCGTGGCGATTGCCTATGCCGAATCCGTCGTCCCGGAAACCCCGGCGCCGAGCGGCGACAAGTTCAAGGTGTTCGACAAAGAACCGCCACGCCTGAACATCGACGACCTGTTCTTCCGCTCCATCGACCTGCCGCACTTCAATAAAGTGACCCAGGCCATCGAAGGCATCAGCCTGTTGCCGATCGAATCCAAGCGCTACCGGGCCTCGCTGGAGCAGTACAAGAATTCCGGCTACGACGCCGCCGCGCTGCATGACCTGCACTTCTTCAAGAACTGCTCCTCGGTGGTGTCCATCGTTTCGCTGCCCAAGGACTACAAGCTGTCTTACATGGACCTGAACCGGCTCAAGACCCACCTCAACAGCCTGTTCCCCAACACCACGCTCAAGCGTTATGCCCTGGTGATCGGCGCCTCGGCCAACCTGTCGCTGACCACCCTGATCGCCAAGAGCCCATGCCTGTCGGATGATTTCCTGACCCTGATCGTGGCCTTCATCAAACGCTGCTTCGCCCGCAACCCGTACCGCTTCGACGACACCCTGGACAACTCGATCCTGGACTTCATCATCAATGAAGACTTCGATGAGGAACGGATAGACGAACTGCTCAACGAATTCGAGAACCCGGCGAAAATCCTCGACACCAACTGGTACGCGATCAAGCCGATGTACGAAAAGAAATACCGCGAGCTGATCAGCGACAAGGACAAATTCGTCTCGATCAACGACATCCGCCTGTCCCGTGATTGCGTGAAGAAAGCCATCAAGTACCTGCGCGAGATCTACCGTCATCGCATTGGCAAGACCAAGGTTATTTCGCTTAATAACCATACTGGCAGGACTTATTGAGGTCGGCTTAGGACCGCGGCGCCGCTATCGCGAGCAGGCTCGCTCCCACAGGAAACCGCAATCCAATGTGGGAGCGAGCCTGCTCGCGATAGCGGCCTGTAGGACTACCGGAAACAACATCCAGAAACAATTAAGCAGCCCGAAGGCTGCCCCATGAACTGTTCCCGTTACGTATACGTCACCCTGCCCTGTGGCGTTTCACCACGGCAGGGTGCCATCACGCTACTCAGCTACACACTTTTATTCGATTCAACCACGAACCAATTTGGTGCATTGATCAATTCGACGCCCTTTCCTGGATCATTATCCAGGGCGAAACCACCACCGCCCACAGCACTGGATCGCGCTCCAGAAAATCCAGCGCCCGCGTTTCAGACAGCTTGGCGAGCTGCCCGGCGGCCAGCCAGGCGGCGACTTTATCGCCTTCGTCCTGAGCGACAGCCTCGGCGGCAGCGATCAAATCCAGTGCAGGTTCGACCCATAACAGGGCACCCTTGGCAAAGAACGGCTCCAGTTCTTTCCAGGTAATGGATGCAGTTTCTCCAAGCAGTTTGGCATAGAGGGTGCTAGGTTCTTGATTCATGGGACTGTCCGGAAAAGAAATCGGCGCGAATGATAACGTCGGTGGTCTGGCAGAAAAACCCGGTAGCAATTGGAGTACGATTGAAAAACGCAGTAAAGCCACGGGGGTGTCGGTTTGACCCGGCACTACCGCCGCTATTCTGTCTTTTTCTTTCAATAAGGCGACACCCCCTGAATTTGCCCCCAAGCGCCAGCTTCCCTTGCCAACAACCGGCGCTCTACACTGTACCGGTACAGTTGCCGGGGGCATTTTCCGAGGGGATATCCAAGATATCTGACCCGGTTCTGCTGCTACGGCGCCAGGACTATAAAAACTACAACAGCATGAGTGGAGCACTATGACTAAGGCTACTAAGCAGATTTCCAAACTGTTTGCCGCTATGGTTCTGGCCGGGGTTGCCAGCCATTCGTTCGCCGCCGACACCATCAAGATCGGCATCGCCGGTCCGAAAACCGGTCCGGTGACCCAGTACGGCGATATGCAATTCGTTGGCGCGAAACAAGCCATCAAGGACATCAATGCCAAGGGCGGCGTCGACGGCAAGATGCTCGAAGCCATGGAATACGATGATGCCTGCGACCCTAAACAGGCCGTAGCCGTGGCGAACAAAGTGGTCAACGATGGCGTCAAGTTCGTCGTCGGCCACCTGTGCTCCAGCTCCACCCAACCGGCTTCGGACATCTACGAAGACGAAGGCGTGATCATGATCACCCCAGCAGCCACCAGCCCGGAAATCACCGCCCGTGGCTACAAGCTGGTCTTCCGCACCATCGGCCTGGACAGCGCCCAAGGCCCTGCCGCCGGCAACTACATCGCCGACCACGTCAAGCCGAAAGTCGTTGCGGTCCTGCACGACAAACAGCAATACGGTGAAGGCATCGCCAGCGCCGTCAAGCAGACCCTCGAGAAGAAAGGCGTGAAAGTCGCCGTATTCGAAGGCCTGAACGCCGGTGACAAGGACTTCTCCTCGATCATCCAGAAGCTCAAGCAGAACAACGTCGACTTCGTTTACTACGGCGGCTACCACCCAGAGCTGGGCCTGATCCTGCGTCAATCCAAGGAAAAAGGCCTGAACGCCAAGTTCATGGGGCCTGAAGGCGTCGGCAACGACTCCATCTCGCAAATTGCCCAGGGCGCTTCCGAAGGCCTGCTGGTGACCCTGCCGAAATCCTTCGACGCCGATCCCGAGAACCAGGCAATCGTTGCGGCCATCAAGGCCGACGGCAAGGATCCAAGCGGCCCGTTCGTGTTCCCGGCCTACTCCGCCGTCGAGCTGATCGCCGAAGGTATCAAGGCCGCCAAGAGCGAAGACACCGCCAAGGTTTCCGAAGCCATCCACAAAGGCACCTTCAAGACCCCGACCGGCGAACTGTCGTTCAACGAGAAAGGCGACCTGAAGGACTTCAAATTCGTGGTCTACCAGTGGCACTTCGGCAAACCGAAAACCGAAGTTTCCCCTCAGTAAGCCAGGCCTAGTGTCCTGTCTCACACATACGTTCTTTTTTTGTGAGACAGGACACTCACGGTCAACGAGCCCACTGTGCAAGCAGTGGGCTTTGTTTTACGAGGTTTATGGGCCAGGCACCCGCGATCCGGGCGCTGGTTCACCTGAAAATCTTAAAACCGTCACCAGCGGTTCGCTGGCAAACGCTTTGTGCAAATGTGCTCACAGAACACAGCACAAGGCCGGAACATGACTCCACCAGTGAAATGCGTATCGGGTTTTTAGGAGCGCTGTAATGCCTGAGATCTATCACTTTTTCCAACAGCTGGTTAATGGCCTGACCATTGGCAGCACCTATGCCTTGATAGCCATTGGCTACACAATGGTTTACGGCATCATTGGAATGATTAACTTCGCCCATGGCGAGGTCTACATGATCGGTTCCTACGTGGCGTTCATTGCCCTTGCCGGGCTGGCCATGCTGGGTATCCACTCACTGCCGCTGTTGATGACCGCCGCGTTCATAGCGTCGATCGTCGTGACCAGTGCCTATGGCTACAGTATCGAGCGTGTTGCCTACCAGCCCTTGCGTGGCAGCAACCGTCTGATTCCGCTGATTTCCGCCATCGGCATGTCGTTGTTCCTGCAAAACACCGTATTGCTGTCCCAGGACTCCAAGGACAAGTCCATTCCCAACCTGATCCCGGGGAGTTTCTCCTTCGGCCCGGGCGGTGCTGAAGAAGTCCTGATTTCCTACATGCAGATCGTGGTCTTCGTCGTGACCCTGATCGCCATGCTCGGCCTGACCCTGTTCATCTCCCGTTCCCGCCTGGGCCGCGCCTGTCGCGCCTGTGCCGAGGACATCAAGATGGCCAACCTGCTGGGCATCAACACCAACAACATCATCGCCCTGACCTTCGTCATCGGTGCCGCGCTGGCGGCCGTCGCTGCCGTGCTGCTGAGCATGCAGTACGGCGTGATCAACCCGAACGCCGGTTTCCTGGTAGGCCTGAAGGCCTTTACCGCGGCGGTACTGGGTGGCATCGGCAGTATTCCGGGGGCGATGCTCGGCGGGCTGGTGCTGGGGGTGGCCGAAGCATTCGGCGCCGATATCTTCGGAGACCAGTACAAGGACGTGGTTGCGTTCGGTCTCCTGGTCCTGGTTCTGTTGTTCCGGCCGACCGGCATCCTGGGCCGCCCGGAGGTTGAGAAAGTATGAGCAAATATCTTAAACAGGCGCTGTTCAGCGCCCTGCTGGTCTGGGCCGTAGCCTTTCCGGTGCTCGGCCTCAAGCTGAGCATTGTCGGCGTCAACCTTGAAGTGCACGGTACCGGCCCGCTGACGCTGAGCGTCATTGCCTTGTGCTCGGTGCTGATGTTCCTGCGGGTGCTGTTCAGCCAACAGGTCAACGCCGTGCTGCGCTCCAGCCATGGCCCGCTGGTTTCGCCCAAGGTCAGCCAGTTCCTGACCCTGCCACGCACCCAGCGCCGGATCATCATCGGCCTGATCGTGGTTGCCCTGATCTGGCCGTTCTTCGGCTCCCGAGGGGCAGTGGATATCGCCACCCTGATCCTGATCTACGTGTTGCTGGGCCTGGGCCTGAACATCGTGGTCGGCCTGGCCGGGCTGCTTGACCTGGGTTATGTGGGATTCTACGCGGTGGGCGCCTACAGCTACGCGCTGCTCTCCCACTACTTGGGCCTGAGCTTCTGGATCTGCCTGCCGATCGCCGGGATGATGGCGGCCACGTTCGGCTTCCTGCTGGGCTTCCCGGTGCTGCGCCTGCGGGGCGACTACCTGGCCATCGTGACCTTGGGCTTCGGTGAGATCATCCGCTTGTTCCTGCGTAACCTCACCGACCTCACCGGCGGCCCCAACGGCATCAGCAACATTCCCAAGCCGACCTTCTTCGGATTGAGTTTCGACCGCAATGCGGCCGAGGGCATGCAGACCTTCCACGAGTTCTTCGGGCTGACCTACAACCCGGTGAGCAAAGTGGTGTTCCTCTACCTGGTTGCACTGTTGCTGGCCCTGGCCGCGCTGTTCGTCATCAACCGCCTGCTGCGCATGCCCATCGGCCGTGCGTGGGAAGCGCTGCGCGAAGACGAAATCGCCTGCCGTGCCCTGGGTCTCAACCCGACCGTGATCAAGCTGTCGGCCTTCACCCTGGGTGCCGCTTTCGCCGGTTTCGCCGGCAGCTTCTTCGCTGCCCGCCAGGGCCTGGTGACGCCGGAATCCTTCACCTTCATCGAGTCGGCGATCATCCTCGCCATCGTGGTGCTGGGCGGGATGGGCTCGCAGCTGGGTGTGATCCTGGCCGCCATCGTGATGATCCTGCTACCCGAAATGATGCGTGAGTTCAGCGAATACCGCATGTTGATGTTCGGCGCCTTGATGGTGCTGATGATGATCTGGCGTCCTCAAGGTCTGCTGCCTATGCAACGCCCCCACATGGAGCTGCGCAAATGAGCCGCGAGATCCTCAAGGTTGAAAACCTAAGCATGCGCTTCGGCGGCCTGCTGGCGGTCAATGGCGTGGCCCTGACCGTGAAAGAGAAACAGGTGGTTGCCTTGATCGGGCCGAACGGCGCGGGCAAGACCACGGTGTTCAACTGCCTGACCGGCTTCTACCAGCCAACTGGCGGCAGCATCCTGCTGGACGGCGAGCCGATCCAGGGCCTGCCGGGGCACAAGATCGCCCTCAAGGGCGTGGTGCGCACCTTCCAGAACGTGCGGTTGTTCAAGGACATGACGGCCATCGAGAACCTCTTGATCGCCCAGCATCGTCACCTGAACACCAACTTCTTCGCTGGTCTGTTCAAGACCCCGTCGTTCCGCAAGAGCGAACGCGAAGCGATGGAGTACGCCGAGTACTGGCTGGAAAAGGTCAATCTCACGGAGTTCGCCAACCGTACCGCCGGCACCCTGGCCTACGGTCAACAGCGGCGCCTGGAAATCGCCCGCTGCATGATGACCCGTCCGCGGATCCTCATGCTCGACGAACCGGCCGCCGGCCTGAACCCGAGGGAAACCGAAGACCTGAAAGCCCTGATCGGCGTGCTGCGTGAGGAGCACAACGTCACGGTGCTGCTGATCGAGCACGACATGAAACTGGTCATGAGCATTTCCGACCACATCGTGGTGATCAACCAGGGCACTCCCCTGGCCAACGGCACGCCGGAACAGATCCGGGACAATCCTGAAGTGATCAAAGCCTACCTGGGGGAAGCGTAAATGCTGCAGTTCGAAAACGTTTCCACCTTCTACGGCAAGATCCAGGCCCTGCACAGCGTCAACGTGGACGTGCGCCAGGGCGAAATCGTGACGCTGATCGGCGCCAACGGTGCTGGCAAGTCCACCCTGCTGATGACCCTCTGCGGTTCGCCCCAGGCCCACAGCGGCAGCATCCGCTACATGGGTGAGGAACTGGTGGGCCAGGACTCGTCAGAGATCATGCGCAAGAGCATTGCGGTGGTGCCGGAAGGCCGTCGGGTGTTTGCCCGGCTGACCGTGGAAGAGAACCTCGCCATGGGCGGATTCTTCACCGACAAGGGCGATTTTCAGGAACAGATGGACAAGGTCCTGCACCTTTTCCCACGCCTGAAAGAACGCTTTACTCAGCGCGGCGGCACCATGTCCGGTGGTGAACAGCAAATGCTCGCCATCGGCCGCGCGCTGATGAGCAAGCCCAAGCTGCTGCTGCTCGACGAGCCCTCCCTGGGCCTGGCACCGATCATCATTCAGCAGATCTTCGACATCATCGAACAGCTGCGCAAGGATGGCGTGACAGTGTTCCTGGTGGAGCAGAACGCCAACCAGGCCCTGAAAATCGCCGACCGGGCGTATGTGCTGGAGAACGGTCGCGTGGTGATGCAGGGCACCGGTGAAGCGCTGCTGACCGATCCGAAGGTGCGCGAGGCGTACCTGGGTGGTTGAGCGGTTGCAATAACAAAAACGGCCTTCGGGCCGTTTTTTTTGCACCCGCTAGAAGTGAACACCTTTGTGGCGAGGGGATTCATCCCCGCTGGGCTGCCAAGCAGCCCCCATCACAGCAGCCTCAATCTGCCTGACTCACCGAGTTGCCTGGTTTGGGGCTGCTTTGCAGCCCAGCGGGGATGAATCCCCTCGCCACAAAGGATGGAGATGCCTCTTTTAATCCCTTTCAGCACACAATTTCACGGTGATAAAAAATAATTCGAAACTCGCTGTAACACTTCCCCACCTCCCCTCTCTAGTTCAGCAGACCGGCGCTGAAGCCGGTTCATTTCCCAAGAAGAACTGGAGAAGCATCATGTCCGCTACCACCCGTACCCTGTCCGCCTCCGCCCTGGTCCTGGCCCTCGGCTCCGCGTTGAGCATCGCCGCCGTATCGACCGTCCACGCCGCTGACGACAATATGGAAAAATGCTTCGGCGTGGCCATGAAAGGGCAAAACAATTGCGCCGCCGGCGCCGGTACCACCTGCGCCGGTACCGCCAAGATGGACTACCAAAGCAACGCCTGGAAGCTCGTCCCGAAAGGCACTTGCATGACCACCATGAGCAAGACCTCGCCCACCGGTTTCGGTCAGCTCGAAGCCTACAAAGCCAAGTCCTGATCCACCGCCCGCCTGAGTGTCGACCATGACCACGTCTTACGCATTTGCTTCTACCGGCACTCAAGCAGCCAACGTCGAGCTCCCGACCCGTGCCGGGCTGGGGCTCAAGGCCGGGCACTTCGAGCAAGTGCTCGGTTCAAGGCCGGACATCGGTTTCTTTGAAGTCCACGCCGAAAACTACATGGTGGACGGTGGTCCGTTCCACCATCTCCTAGGATTGATCCGCGAGCTGTATCCGCTGTCGCTGCACGGCGTCGGCCTGTCCATCGGTAGCGAGGGCAAGCTGGATGCGACACACCTGCAGCGCCTCGCCGAACTGATCGACCGCTATCAGCCCCAAGCCTTTTCCGAACACCTGGCCTGGTCGAGCCATGGCCAGGTGTTCCTCAACGACCTGCTGCCCCTGGCTTACGACGCACCGACCTTGAACCGCGTCTGCGCCCATATCGGACAAGTGCAGGACACCCTCAAGCGCCCGATGCTGCTGGAAAACCCTGCCACCTACCTGGCGTTCCAGCGCTCGACCCTCGACGAGGCGGACTTCATCAGCGAAGTCATTCGCCGTACTGGCTGCGGACTGTTGCTGGACGTCAACAATCTCTACGTTTCCTGCATCAATCATCAACGCGATCCACTGGCCTACCTCGATGCCCTGCCGCTGCAGGCCGTCGGCGAGATTCATCTGGCCGGGTTTGCCGAAGACTCCGACAACCTGGGCGACCGTTTGCTGATCGATGATCATGGCGCGCCCATCGATCTGGCGGTCTGGACTCTGTACCGACAGGCGCTGGAGCGGGTCGGTCCGGTGGCCACCCTGATCGAGCGGGATAACCAGGTACCCGCCTTCGGCGTCCTGTTGGCCGAAGCCCATCAGGCCGACGCGCTGTTGCAGTCAGCGAGGAGGCCGACATGAGCAGCCAAGCCGCGTTCACCGCAGCCCTGCTCGACATCCGGCAACCGTGTCCGGATGGCTTGTGCTGCGCCAACGGTGCGGACCCGGCGAGCCGTTTCGCCGTGTATCGCAACAACGTCCAGGGTTCGCTGATCAACGCATTGGCGGACGCCTACCCGGTGGTCCGGCAGTTGGTCGGCGATGAATTCTTCCGCGCCATGGCGGCCGCTCATGTGCAAACCTCAGCGCCCCACAGCCCGGTGATGAGTGGCTATGGCGCGGATCTGGCCGACTTTATTGAAAGCTTCGAACCGGCGTTTTCCCTGCCATACCTGGCAGATGTTGCCCGGCTGGAAAGGTTGCGCACCGTCGCCTATCACGCCGCTGACGCTCACTCCTTGGGCCATGAGCAGATCGCCGCGGCTATGGCCGATCCACAATCCCTGGACGGTCTGTGCGTCACCTTTCATCTGTCCGTGCGCCTGCTCGATTCAGCGTTCGCGATCGTCGCGATCTGGGTCGCCCATCAGACAGATATGACGCTCGCCGAGATCGACCCGAACCAGGGGCAATGCGCATTGGTCCTGCGCAATGGACTCGAGGTTGAAGTGTTTGCCCTCGACCCTGGTGCCTTCAGCTTTATCCGCAACTTGCACAACGGCCAACCGCTCGGGCAGGCCCTGGCCGGTGCTCCCACGTTCGACGTTGCACAAACCCTGGCACTGCTGATCAGTCACGGCGCCATTACCCGCCTGCATCACGACAAGGTATCGCCATGAACAGCCCCGTCACCCGCGTCATTACCCTGCTGGAGAAAATCCCCCACAGCCTGATCGCATTCATTGCGCGGTTTTCCATCGCGGCGGTGTTCTGGAAATCCGGGCAAACCAAGGTCGAAGGCTTGGCCATCGACCTGATCGACGGCACCTTCCAGCTCGGATGGCCGCACCTGGCCGACTCAACCATCCCGTTATTCAAGAGTGAATACGCCATCCCGCTGCTGTCTCCGGACATCGCCGCACACCTCGCCGCGTTCGCCGAGCACTTCTTTCCGATCCTGATTCTGCTGGGGTTTGCCACGCGGTTTTCGGCACTGGCGCTGCTGGGCATGACCCTGACCATTCAGCTGTTCGTCTATCCCGATGCCTATCCGACCCACGGCACCTGGGCAGCGGTGTTGCTTTACCTGATGGCTCGCGGCCCCGGCGTGCTGTCCGTCGACCACCGGATTGCCGTGTGGGAGCGAGCCCGCTCGCGATAGCAATGCCAGCTTTACACAATGGTTGACTGACCCTCCGCTATCGCGAGCAGGCTCGCTCCCACAAAGGCTGGCGTGATGCCTCATTATTGCTGGAGCCGGTCCAGCGCCTCACCACTGCGCTTGAACCAGGCAATCAGGTAATCGGCCAGCACCTGGGTGCGCTTGGGCAAGCCGCCCTGATAGGGGTGCACCAGGTACATCGGCATGCGACGGGTCTGAAAATCCCGTAGGAGCCAGCACAAGCGCCCATCAACCAATTCTTCATTCAGCAGGTAGGACGGCAGCCGGGCGATTCCGGCACCCGCCAAGGCGGCTTTTTTCAGCAAGCTGTAGTGATTGCTGGCAAACGGTCCCGATACCCGGACCCGCAGCAGTTCGTGTTGCTGGTGGTACAGCCACTCTTCCCGACCGCTGTAGTGGCTGTTGAGCAGGCAGCGATGCTCAGCCAGCGCCTGAGGCGTTTGTGGTTCGCCATACTGATCGAGATAGGCCGGGCTGGCGCAGGTCATCTCGTGCCACGCCAGCAACGGACGGGCGACCAGTCGCTCATCGATGGCGGCGTCGGAGCGGATCGCCAGGTCGAAACCGTCCCGGGTCAGGTCGCGATAGCCGTTGTTGAGTTCCAGTTCGATCTGCACGTCGGGATACGTGCGGGCAAATTCCAGCAGCAATCCCTCAAAGAAGGTTTCGCCCAACGACACCGGAACCGTCATGCGCACCGGCCCGGAAATATCGTCTTTCAATCGGGCCAGGGCCTGACGCGCCCTTTCCACTTGAACCAACAACGCTTGGGCCTGGGGTAGCAAGGCCGCCCCGGCCGCCGTGAGACTCAGGCGCCGGGTGGTGCGCTGCAGCAACACCACCGAAAAGCGGCTTTCCAGCAGGCTGATGCGCTTGGACAACTGGCCCTTGCTGCATCCCAATTGCTGGGCCGCCAGGGTAAAGCTGCCGGCATCGATCAACACGGCGAACGCCGCCAGGTCATCCATCTCGCTCATTGGATTGTTTCCAATTGAAAACCAAAGGTTGCCTATTAGCACGCTTATCAATGGAAAAAACCACTCTAAACTGCAACCTCGTTCAACCCACTGAGGAACAGTCCATGAAAATCCTGTTGATCGGCGCCAACGGCACCATTGGTTCGGCCATTGCCAACGAACTGGCGCCACGCCACGAAATCATTCGAATTGGCCGCAACAGCGGAGAATTGCACGTCGACATCAGCGACAGCGCCTCGATCCGCGCCCTGTTCGAAAGAACCGGGCGCTTCGATGCGCTGATCTGCGCCGCCGGCAGCGTCACGTTCGCACCGCTGGGTGACATGACCGAGGAAAGTTTCACCCTCGGCTTGAAGGACAAGCTGATGGGCCAGGTGAACCTGCTGCTGATCGGTCGGGAATTCGCCAACGACGGCGCCTCCTTCACCTTCACCAGCGGTGTGCTGAGCCACGACCCGATCAAAAGCGGCGCTTCGGCGGCGCTGGTCAACGGCGCCTTGGACAGCTTCGTACGAGCCGCGGCCATCGAGTTGCCACGGGGCCTGCGAGTCAACTCGGTGAGCCCGAACGTGCTGCTGGAGTCCATGGACAAATACGCCCCTTACTTCCGCGGCTACGAACCGGTTGCGGCCGCCTATGTGGCGTTAGCCTACGCCAAGAGTGTCGAAGGCCTACAAACTGGTCAGACCTTTCACGTAGGTTGAATAGCACCTTGCCTACGCTCCTGCTTGTGATGCGGGATCAGTCTGAGTAACGTGGCGGCACCTGTCTGGAGACCCAATGATGCGTGCCGCCCGTTCCCTGTTGTGTATTGCCCTCCTTCCCCTGTTCGCCGGCTGCCAATTGCTCGACGCCCCGCGCCAGAGCGCATCCCACGCCGGCCAGACGCGCATGCAAGGCGAACTCACGGCGGCCGACGGCAAGCTGGTGTTCCAGCCGTGCCAGGAACAACGCCGCTACATCGTCAATGACAGCGGCGGCACCAGCGTGCTGCAACAAGCCGCCGGCCTGGCCGATGAGCGCGGCAAGCTGTTCGCCGACGTACGCGGCCATATCGTCTCCAGCGCCACGGCGGGCGCCGACAGCCAATTGGACCTGGAGCAGTTGTATCGCCTGGAACGCTCGGGCACGGCCTGCGACGATGGCGATTTCAAACGGCTGGTGCTGCACGCCACCGGCCACGGTCCGGAGTGGAGCCTCAAGGCCAGCGGCAAGGGCCTTGTGCTGGAACGTGACGGCCAGCCCGCGCTGGCGGTGCCTTACGTTGAAGAGCAACTGGGGGATGGCCGTTTCGACCTGAGTACCGAAGCGAATGGCCAGAAAGTCGAGCTGTGGGTCGCCCCCCAGCGTTGCATCGACAGCACCAGCGGCAGCGTCCGGCACATGAGTGCCGAGTTGCGGGTCAACGGCGTGGTCCAGCGTGGCTGCGCCTACTTTGGCGGTGCGCGTAACGACTGATGCTCATTTAAAACCTGCCCTCGCCACAGGTTCATTTACTTCCTTAAGTTGAACACCACGGTATGGGTTCCGGGGATTGCAGCTTATAATCGCCGGTTTGAAGAACGCCCTGGCGCAGTTGTGCGCCCCGCGAACCGGATCCCGTCATGTTACGAATCACCGAACTCAAGCTGCCGATCGACCATCCCGAAGAAGACCTGCGCCCTGCCATCCTGCAGCGCCTGGGCATCCCCAGCGATGACCTGCTCGACTTCACCTTGTTCAAGCGCAGCTACGACGCGCGGAAAAAGTCTTCCGAACTGTGCTTCATCTACACCCTCGACCTGACGGTACGCGATGAAGCCGGCCTGCTGCGCAAGTTCGCCGACGACCGTAACGTCAACGAAGCGCCGGATGTCAGCTACAAGATGGTCGGCCAGGCACCGGCAGACCTGGGCGAGCGGCCGATCGTGGTCGGTTTCGGCCCGTGCGGCATCTTCGCCGCTTTGTTGCTGGCGCAGATGGGCTTCAAGCCGATCATTCTCGAACGCGGCCCGGAAGTACGCCAGCGCACCAAGGACACCTGGGGCCTGTGGCGCAAAAGTGTGCTCAACCCCGAATCCAACGTGCAATTCGGCGAAGGCGGCGCGGGAACGTTTTCCGACGGCAAGCTCTACAGCCAGATCAAGGATCCGAAGTTCCTCGGTCGCAAAGTACTGCACGAATTCGTCAAGGCCGGTGCCCCGGAAGAAATCCTCTATGTCAGCAAGCCGCACATCGGCACCTTCCGCCTGACGGGCGTGGTGGAAACCATGCGCGAGCAGATTCGCGCCCTCGGCGGCGAAGTACGCTTCCAGCAGCGGGTCACGGATGTGCTGATCGAGGACGGCCAGTTGGTCGGTGTCGAACTGGCCAGCGGTGAGCGCATTCATTCCAGGCATGTGATCCTGGCCCTGGGCCACAGCGCCCGGGATACCTTCCGCATGCTCCACAGCCGTGGCGTGTACATGGAAGCCAAGCCATTCTCGGTGGGTTTCCGTATCGAACACCCGCAATCGCTGATCGACAGCGCACGCCTGGGCAAATACGCCGGCCACCCGAAACTCGGCGCCGCCGACTACAAACTGGTGCACCACGCCAAGAACGGCCGTTCGGTGTACAGCTTCTGCATGTGCCCGGGCGGCACCGTGGTAGCGGCGACTTCCGAGCCGAACCGCGTCGTGACCAACGGCATGAGCCAGTATTCGCGCAACGAACGCAACGCCAACTCCGGCATCGTCGTGGGTATCACCCCGGAAGTGGACTACCCGGGCGGCCCACTGGCCGGGATCGAGTTGCAAGAACGCCTGGAGTCCCACGCTTTCGTGCTCGGCGGCAGCAACTACGAAGCCCCGGCGCAACTGGTGGGGGATTTCATCGCCGGCAAACCGTCCACGGCACTGGGCAGCGTCGAGCCGTCCTACAAACCCGGGGTTGCGCTGGGCGACCTGGCGCTGGCCCTGCCGGACTTCGCCATCGAAGCCATCCGCGAGGCCCTGCCGGCCTTCGAGAAACAGATTCGCGGCTACTCGCTGCACGACGCCGTGTTGACCGGGATCGAAACCCGCACCTCATCGCCGCTGCGCATCACTCGCAACGAGTCGCTGCAGAGCCTGAACGTGAAGGGCCTGTTCCCGGCAGGTGAAGGCGCCGGCTACGCGGGCGGGATCCTGTCGGCGGGCGTGGACGGGATCCGCATTGCCGAAGCGGTGGCACGGGATATCCTCGGTCTGGAAGGCTGATCCCGTTTCAGGTGTGCACCGCCATCCCCTGTGGGAGCGAGCCCTGTGGGAGCAAGGCTTGCCCGCGATGCCTACGCCTCGGTTTATCCTGCTACCGAGGCGATATTGTCGCGGGCAAGCCTTGCTCCCACAGAGGCTCGCTCCCACAGGGATTTCCAGTGTCTGGAAGGTTTCAGATATTGGCCCGCAGCACCGTCTCCGGCAACGCCTCGCCGCGCTCCGCACTCGCCGCTACCGCGTCCATCAACCCATCCAACTCATACCCCTGGGCCTTGAGCCACGCCGGGTCGTAATACGTCGTCGCATAACGCTCGCCGCCGTCGCACAGGATCGCCACGATCGACCCCGACTCTCCGGCTTCCACCATCCGCTTCGCGGCGATCAGCGCGCCGATCAGGTTGGTGCCGCTGGACCCACCGACCCGTCGTCCCAAGTGCTGGGCCAGGTAGTGCATCGCCGCCAGCGATAAGGCATCGGGTACCTTGACCATTGCATCAATGACTTTGGGCAGGAATGACGCTTCCACCCGTGGCCGGCCGATCCCTTCGATCCGCGAGCCGCACTCCAGGCGCAGGCTGGCATCGCCGCTGCGGTAGTAGTCGAAGAACACCGAACGCTCGGCGTCGGCACACAGTACGCGGGTACCGTGCTGCCGATAACGAACATAGCGACCCAGGGTCGCGGTGGTTCCTCCGGTGCCAGGACTGGAGATCAGCCAGCTCGGCTCCGGGTGCTGCTCGAAACGCATCTGCTGGAAGATCGACTCGGCAATGTTGTTATTGGCCCGCCAGTCCGTGGCGCGTTCGGCGTAGGTGAACTGGTCGATGAAGTGCCCGTCATGCTCACGGGCAAGCCGCTCGGACTCGGCATAGATCTGCGTAGGATCGTTCACCAGATGGCTCTGGCCACCATAGAAAGCGATCTGTGCAATTTTTTCCCGGGACGTCGTCGCCGGCATGACGGCTATGAACGGCAGGCCCAGCAACCTGGCGAAATAGGCCTCGGAAATGGCCGTCGAGCCACTGGAAGCCTCAATCACCGGGGCGCCGGGCTTGAGCCAGCCATTACACAGTGCATAGAGAAACAGCGAACGAGCCAGTCGGTGCTTGAGGCTGCCGGTGGGATGGCTGGATTCATCCTTGAAGTACAACTCGATGCCCGGAAAACCCGGCAGTGGCAGCGGAATCAGATGCGTGTCGGCGCTGCGCTGGAAATCGGCTTCAATGATGCGAATCGCTTCGCGTGCCCACTGACGGTGGTCGTTCATGTGTTTTCTCGCAGGAATAGGTTCGACGCGGGGAAAGCCTGGCGGTCAGGACTGGATATGGGAAAACCAGTCATAAGCTTAGGAAAAAACCGACATCACGCACAGGTACAGCTAAGGTCCAATATGCCCTGCAACTGCCCGACCGCCACACCGGCCTTGTAACGACATATAACAAAAAAGAATATAACTTCTGTTTTAACAACTAACAGTACGGGTTAGGGTGTGGGCACTTTGATTGACGAATGGAGAGCGATCTTGCCTCTACGTAACTCCCTGACCCGTTTTTTTCAGCTGGAAGCTGCCAGCGGCCTGTTGCTGATTGCCGCCGCGGTGCTGGCCCTGATCATCAACAATTCGCCCCTATCCTGGCTGTATGGCGGCTTGCTGGATACCCCCGTGGTGGTCCAGGTCGGCGCCTTGAAAATCGCCAAGCCACTGCTGCTGTGGATCAACGATGGCCTGATGGCGATGTTCTTCCTGCTCATCGGCCTGGAGGTCAAACGGGAAGTGCTCGATGGGCAATTGTCGAAGCCTTCGCAAATTGTCCTGCCGGGGGCGGCGGCGATTGGCGGCATGGTGGTGCCTGCGCTGATCTACTGGTATCTCAACCGTGACAATCCAGCGGCCCTTTCGGGTTGGGCCATCCCCACGGCCACCGACATCGCCTTCGCCCTTGGGGTGCTGGCCTTGCTGGGCAAGCGAGTGCCGGTTTCACTCAAGCTGTTCCTGATGACCCTGGCGATCATCGACGACCTGGGTGCCATTATCATCATCGCCATTTTCTATTCCGGCGCCCTGTCGACCTTGTCGCTGATGCTGGCGGCCGGATGCATCGCCCTACTGGTGGCGATGAACCGGATGGGCGTGGTCAGGCTCGGCCCCTACCTGATCGTTGGCCTGATTCTCTGGGTCTGCGTGCTCAAGAGTGGAGTCCATGCGACCCTGGCCGGGGTCACGTTGGCGTTCTGCATTCCGTTGCGCACGAAAAACGCCGAAACCTCGCCGCTGTTGACCCTGGAGCATGCCCTGCACCCCTGGGTGGCCTACGGCATCCTGCCGCTGTTCGCCTTCGCCAATGCCGGCTTGTCCCTGAGCGGTGTCACCGTTGAGAGCTTCACCCACCACGTGCCAATGGGCATCGCGGTCGGCCTGTTGCTGGGCAAGACCGTCGGCGTATTCGGCCTGACCTGGCTGGCCGTGAAAATCGGCATCGCCAATCTGCCCAGCGGCGCCAATTGGGGTCAGATACTGGGGGTGGCGATCCTGTGCGGGATCGGTTTCACCATGAGCCTGTTCGTCGGCTCCCTGGCTTTCGAACCCGGCGCCAGCGAGTATGCCGGCATGGACCGGATGGGCATACTCACGGGGTCGATCCTCGCGGCACTGCTAGGCTACACAGTAGCAGCGGCGGCCAGTCGCAAGCCTTCCGCGTTGTCCTCCTGATACGCCCGCGCTAGAAGGGATCGCTGTATAGCGATCCCTTCTTCTTGAAGCAAACGCTATCTCCCTGTGGGAGCGAGCCTGCTCGCGGTAGCGTCGGCACATCCAGCATTTATTCAAGCTGACCCACCGCTATCGCGAGCAGGCTCGCTCCCACAGGGGAACGCGTACGCTCAAAAAAAACGGCGCTTCCTCCAATGGACGAAGCGCCGTTTTCTTGAGCAGGCGTTAAAACCAGAGAAACGCTTACCCGATCCAGCTTAGTGCGATACGCGACTCGTCCCACCCACAGTGGAAATACGAACCCGCTCACCCACGCGGAACACTTCGTTTTCCTGAACCTGTTGCACGTAGGCGCGCATGCTGCCGTCGTCTTCGCGAACGGTGATTTCCACGCCTTGGGTACGGGTCAGGCCTTCTTCAGTCGCGGAGCCGATCAGGCCGCCAGCCACGGCACCGATCACGGCAGCAACGATACTGCCACGGCCGCCACCGATGGCGCTGCCACCGACGCCGCCCACCACCGCACCGGCGGCACCGCCGATTGGGGTCTTGGTGCCTTCGATCTTGACCGGACGCAGGGATTCGATGGTCCCCATGCGAATGGTCTGCACGCGACGCGCTTCGTCACGGGAGTAAGAGTCACCGGTCAGGCTCGACTGACAGCCAGTGAGCAACATCGCCATCGTGGAAAAGGAAGCAACCAGCAAAACAGACTTACGCATAGCATCAAACTCCAAAAGACAGGGAACTATTAAACTCCGCAGCTTGACGCCTGTCACGGCTTGGCCGGGATAAAATTGTTTTCATTCAGGTGGGATACAGACACACCCGAAAAATTCACCCAACAGTAGCGTCAATTTCCGAAACCTGCGTCATCAGACCAAGGATTTTGCATGGATTATTTCATCATCGTCGCGACCACCGTCGCCGGTCTGTACTTCCACTGGTGGTTGTACGTGCGGATCAAACGCTGGATGGACCGCGATCTGGCGCTGTCATTGGCGGGGCAGGATGAGCAGAAGAAAACCTACATGCTGCAACAGCTAGCCCGCTCCCGAGAACAAGGGATCAAGCGACGGGACCTGCCGCAATGGCTTCAAGCCGCTGCGACAGGTTATGCCGTTGCTAAGGCGCCAGACGCTCGCGAGTCCAGTCCGTCCCTTGCAGACGGTAATTGAGGCGGTCATGCAGGCGGCTCGGGCGCCCCTGCCAGAATTCGATGCGCTCGGGCAGTAAGCGATAACCTCCCCAATGTTCCGGACAGTGGGGCTGGCTATCACTGAAGCGTTGTTCGGTGGCCTTGAGCAAATCTTCCAGCTCGCCACGACCGGCAATTACCCGGCTCTGGGGCGAGGCCCAGGCGCCGAGACGACTGCCCAGGGGGCGAACCTGGTAATAGGCGTCGGACTCTTGCGCCGTGACCTTCACCACCTTGCCCTCGATGCGCACCTGACGCTCCAGGGTCGGCCAGAAGAACGTCATGGCAGCGAACGGATTCGCGGCCAGTTGCTGGCCCTTGGCGCTGTCGTAGTTGGTGAAGAACGTGAAGCCCTGGGTATCCAACCCCTTGAGCAACAGGATCCGGCAGTGCGGACGGCCATCGGCGTCCACCGTGGCCAGGGTCATGGCGTTGGCCTCCACCGGGGCCTGTTCGGTTTTCACCGCTTCGGCGAACCATTGGTGGAACAGCGCAAAGGGCTCGGCCGGGGCTTGCGTCTCGGTCAGGCCATCGCGGGTGTAGTCGCGGCGCATATCAGCCAGCGTTTGGGTCATGGCGCACTCCTTGTGGTTCACCTATCACTGCTTGGGAGTATCGGCGGCCGCGACTTTCTTGGCATCGGTGGCGGCCTTGGCCGGCTGAGGTTTCTTCGCCGGGGTGGCCTTCTTGGCCGGGGCTTTCTTCGCTGGAGCCTTGGTGGCGGCTTTCTTGGCCGGCGCCTTTTTAGTGGCCGGGGCCGTGGCTTTCTGGGTCGCAGGCGCCGGGACAGCTGGCTTCACGTCCTGGGCGGCCACCAGCGTGACCGGTGCCGGGGCTGGCATATTGTATTTGCCGAGCAGCGCGACCAGGGTGTTCTGTGGCGTCACCAGCAATTCCACACGACGGTTCAAGGCGCGACCTTCAACGCTGTCATTGGCCGCACGTGGCTCTACGGAGCCCATGCCTCGCAGCATCAGGCGATCACGTTGCAAACCACTGAGACGGAAAATCGCCGCCACGGACTGGGCACGCTCCTGGCTGAGCTTCAGGTTCGCCGGCGCGGCACCCAAGGTGTCGGCGTGGCCCAGAATCAGCACGGCGGATTTCGGGTCGGCTTCCAGGACTTTCGCCACGCGAGTGAACGGGCCAAGGGTCACCGGCAGCAGCATGGCCGGACGATCCGGGTTGAAGGAACTGTCCACTGGCGCCGTGACCACCAGCACGTTGTCGCGGCGCTCCAGCTGGAGTTTGCTACCCTCGATGGCGGTGCGCAGCTTTGGCTCGTAGTCGTCGAGCCAGGCCTGGGTGACTTTCGGATCGGGCAACGGTGCCGCCTTGGTGGCTTCCTGTTCCTTGCCGCCGAACGGCCACCACCATTTCCCACCACTTTGCGTTTCGGCCTTGGCTACAGGCGTCGGGGCCTTCGGTGCAGGCTTGGCTTCAGCCTTGACCGGGTCTTTTGGCGCCGCATTGTTGGCTGCGTCATCGGAAGAAAACGGCCACCACCAGTGGCTGGCGCTCTCGGCCTTGGCCTGCGGCGCAACGGCCGCCGGCTTCAGAGGAGCCGCAGGCGCCGCCTCTTTGACCGCAGCCTGGTCGGAAGAGCCGAACGGCCACCAGCCACTGCCGCCCTCGGCATCATTTTGTGGAGTTTGCGCGCAACCGGTGATCGCGAAGCACAGCGCCAGAGCGAGGGATTTATTCGATAACATTGGATATCCACAAAATGATGTAAATGAAAAATACAGGACCCTGTCCGGGCACATAAACAGACGCTTTGAAACCGAAAAGGACACCAGGTTCCGATGCGCGCCCCTTCAGGAACGTTTTACAGACAAGTGGCAAGCACCCGCGCCAGATTCTGCGCGCGCGGATCCATCAACACGTAAGGCCCCAGCGTGTTCGTCACGAAGCCGAACGCCACGTCATGCTCCGGATCGGCAAACCCGATGGAGCCACCTGCCCCCGGATGACCGAATGCCCGCGGGCCCAGGCCATAGGTGGCATTCGCTACATCCGGCTGGTCCAACATGCAGCCCAGGCCGAAACGGGTCCGGGTCAGCAACGTCTTGTCCTCGCCGAAGCTGTGCTGGCGGGTCAGTTCATCGAGCATTTCACCTTCCAGCAGGCTGCCATCCAGCAGACCGGCGTAGAACCCGGCGATGCTGCGGGCATTGCCGTGGCCGTTGGCGGCCGGTTGCTGCATGCGTCGCCACTCGGGCTTGTTGGTGCTGGTCAGGACGGATGGCGGATTGGTGAAGGCCCGGGTGGTCATGGCGGTGGGTTCGCGCATCGTCACCTGGAGCAGACGTTGCGCTGCCGCATCGCCAACGTTGCCTTTGCCGCGAGCGATATGAGCCACGCGATGGAACTCCTGGTCCGCGAGGCCGACGTGGAAATCCAGGCCCAACGGTCTGGCAACCCGTGCCACGATGGACTCTCCGGGCCCTCGATCATCGGCTCTGCGCAGCAGCTCACCGACCAGCCAGCCGTAGGTGATCGCGGCATAACCATGGCCATCCCCCGGTGTCCACCAAGGCGTTTCGGCAGCCAGGGCGTCGACCATCGTGCTCCAGTCATACAAGGCTTCGGGCGCCAGCAATGCACGCAACGCCGGCAATCCAGCCTGATGGCAGAGCAATTGGCGCAGGGTAATGGATTGCTTGCCGGCCGCGGCAAATTCGGGCCAGTACCGGGCAACCGGGACGTCCAGTTGCAACTTGCCCTCGGCCACCAGCTGCAGAGCAGTGACCGCGGTGAAGGTCTTGGTGCAGGAAAACAGATTGGCGATGGTATCGCTGTGCCAGGCCTCATGGCCGTCCTTGTCAGCCGTACCGGCCCACAGATCGATCACCGTCCGGCCGCCGACCTGGATGCACAGCGCCGCGCCGCGCTCCTGGGGATCATCGAACAGCGCTGCGAAGGCTTCGCGTACCGCCTCGAACTGAAGTTCATAATGGCCTTGAATCTGCACCCGCAACTCCTTTGAAACAAAGACTTTCTCAAGTGGCCGCATTGTTTCAGCCATTGGTGGTTTTGGAAACCGTCACGGGACGGCTGGCCAACCACAAAATCACGGTCTCCTAGGAAATCTCCCGCCGAAACGGCGGCAACGCATTGAGAATCGCCTTACCGTAGCGCTGAGTTACCAGGCGACGGTCGAGCAAGGTGATGGTGCCGCGGTCTTCTTCGGTACGCAGCAAACGGCCACAGGCCTGGACCAGTTTCAGCGAGGCATCCGGCACGGAGATCTCCATGAACGGGTTGCCGCCGCGGGCTTCGATCCATTCGGCCAATGCCGCTTCCACCGGGTCATCCGGGACCGAGAACGGGATCTTGGCGATCACCACGTGCTCGCAATAGGCACCGGGCAGGTCCACCCCTTCGGCAAAGCTCGCCAGGCCGAACAGTACGCTGGAATCCCCGCCATCGACCCGCGCCTTGTGCTTGTTCAGGGTCTCCTGCTTCGACAGGTTGCCCTGGATGAACACCTGCTTGCGCCAGTCACGGTCGAGACCGTCGAACACGTCCTGCATCTGTTTGCGCGAAGAAAACAGCACCAGGGTGCCCCGCGCCCCCTCCACCAGTTCCGGCAGGTCACGGATGATCGCGGCGGTGTGCGCGGCGGCATCCCGTGGATCGGCCTTCAGGTCCGGTACCCGCAACACACCGGCGTCGGCGTGATGGAACGGGCTCGGAACCACGGCGGTCACGGCGGTTTTCGGCAGGCCGGCGCGCATGCGGAAGCGATCGAACGTGCCAAGCGCAGTCAGCGTGGCGGACGTCACCAAGGCCCCGTAGGCCACGTTCCACAGATTGCGACGCAACATGTCCGCCGCCAGGATCGGGCTGGCATTGACCTCGATATCGAACAGCGAACCGCTTTCGGCCAGGGTCAGCCAGCGCGCCATCGGCGGATTGTCCTCCGGGTCCTCAGTAGTGAAGGCCGTCCACAGCTCCCAGTTGCCCTGGGAACGGGACAACAGGCTGCCGAACAGCGGGTACCATTCCTCGGCCTGGTTGCTGGCGATGCCGATATTGACCTCGCCATCCATCCCTTCCTTGAGCAGGTCGGTCAGGCGCGTGAACAGGTCGGTGAGGCGGGCAAAGCCCTTCTTCAGCTCGATGCCCATTTCGCGCATGTGCTCGGGGACGACGCCGCCGACGAAACGATGGCGTGGCCGCTCGCGGCCCTCGACATCCTCGCCCGGCTTGAAGTCGGCCACCTGTTCGCAGGCGGTGAACATGAACTGCTGGTTCGTCTTGATCTCCCGCGCCAGCTCGGGGACTTGCTCGATGAACTTGCCCAGGTCGCCCGGCAGCGGATGCTGGGCCAACAGCTTGGTGAGGTTCTTGGCGGTGGTTTCCAGCCAGTCGGCGGTGGAACGCAAGCGGGTGTAATGGGCGAAGTGACCGATGGCCTTGTCCGGCAAGTGGTGACCTTCGTCGAATACGTAGATTGTATCGCGCGGGTCCGGCAGCACCGCGCCACCGCCCAGGGCCAGGTCCGCCAGTACCATGTCGTGGTTGGTGACGATGACGTCGACCTTGCCCATGCCTTCGCGGGCCTTGTAGAAGGCACACTGGCCAAAGTTCGGGCAATGACGGTTGGTGCACTGACTGTGGTCGGTGGTCAGGCGAGCCCAGTCGGCATCTTCCAGGGTAGTGGGCCAGCTGTCGCGGTCGCCGTCCCACTTATTGCCGGCCAGTTTCTCGATCATGCTGGTAAACAGCTTCTGACTGGCCTCATCGACTTCGATCTTGAAGCCTTCTTCTTCGAACAGCTGGGCCGTGGCCGTCTGCGCCTGGCCTTCTTGCAGCAACATGTCGAGCTTGGACAGGCACATGTAGCGCCCGCGCCCCTTGGCCAGTGCAAAGCTGAAGTTCAACCCGCTGTTGCGCATCAGGTCAGGCAAGTCCTTGAAGACGATCTGCTCCTGCAGGGCGATGGTGGCCGTGGCGATGACCAGGCGCTTGCCGGCGGCCTTGGCCGTGGGGATCGCCGCCAGGCTGTAGGCGACAGTCTTGCCGGTACCGGTACCGGCCTCCACCGCCACGACGGCAGGATCGCCACCGCGCCGGCCTTCGTCATCAGTGGCGATGTCACCCAGGACTTTCGTCACTTCGGCGATCATCAGGCGCTGGCCATAACGCGGCTTGAGGCTCTTGGCTTCGAGAAAACGCGAATAGGCGCCCTGGATCGTGGTTTTGAGTTCGGTGCTGATCATGAATGTCGGGCGCTAAAAACGCTGGATAAATTTTCAGTGGTTCGGATCGGCGGCTATCATACCCCGCTAATGAATCCTGCGCAGAACGGAGTAACTCAATGACACCCTTTGCCTTCATCTACACCCTGCATTTACTGGCGGCCCTGGTCTGGGTCGGCGGCATGTTCTTCGCCTGGATGATCCTGCGCCCCGCCGCAATGACGGCGCTTGAGGGCCCTGCCCGGCTGAAACTGTGGGTAGAAGTATTTCAACGTTTTTTCATCTGGGTCTGGGTGGCTGTGGTGCTTTTGCCGATCAGCGGTGTAGGCCTGATCCACGTACGCTTCGCCGGTTTCGAAGCGGCACCGCGTTACGTACAGATCATGATGGGGCTGTATGTGGTGATGACGGCACTGTTCATCCGCATCCAGGGCTTGCAGTTGCCGGCATTGCGCAGCGCCGTGGCGGCGCAGGACTGGCCGGCCGCTGCGTCTGTGCTGGGAAAAATCCGCAAACTGGTGGGAATCAACCTGCTGATCGGATTGCTGGTGGTCGCGATTGCCGCGGCCCGACCAATGTTCTGAAATTCGAACAGCCCCCTGTGGGAGCGAGCCTGCTCGCGATAGCGTCCGGTCAGTCAGCCCTGATGTGACGGATAGATTGCTATCGCGAGCAGGCTCGCTCCCACAGGGTTCCCTCCAGACTTAGAACCGTTGTACGGTCACCGTCCCCGCTGCTCCGGCAGGACCCGGCTGGCCGGCGGTTCCCGGGCGGCCACTTTTACCGCCGTCGGCGGTGTAGACGAAACAACCCTTGGCCTTGCCGCCGGCGCCAGGCTTGCCACCGGGACCCGGCGCACCGCCGGCGCCGCCATCGACCACAACCTTGATCCGCTCAGCCGGGTAATCCCGGGGCAGTTCGAGGCGCACCAGCGCACCGGTCGCCCCCGGCTGGCCATCACTGCCATTGCTGCCATCGGCACCGCGTCCGGCCGAACCCCAGGTGCAACCCGGGGCCTGCCCGTTGGCACCGTCAAGGCCCACGTAGCCTGGCGCACCCGTGCCGCCACGAGCATCCACCGACAGCACTGGTGCATTCAACGCATTGAAACGCAGGTTGAGATCGCGCCCCGGCCGTGCAGCCTTGGTATAGGAGCCCCGCGCGCCGCGGGAAGTGATCTGGCTGCCATCAGCCAGTTCAGCCTGGGTCACGCTCATTGCCAGCGGCTGTTGCGCAGGCACGATGGCGATCCGCGCTTCGCGCCCAAGGTGCAATTGGCCAATGGACAATTGAGTGACGTTCGACGGCACCAGCAACGTGCCGTAGTCGGCCACCTCCAGCCGCTCCAGGGTCAAGGTGCTGGCGGTATTGGGCAGACGCATCAACGAGTGGGTTTCTACCTGGACCACTTGAGCACACGCCCATGGGCACACGAATGCAGCGAGCAGACACAATTTACGCATGGGAGGCCTCTGCGGCAGTCGGGAGGGTTTGCAGATGAAAGATGCCGAACAGCAGCACTCTGAGGCGTTCACGACCGGGCGAGGGCAAGCCACGAAAACTGGCCCGAAACCACAGCAGCTCAAGCAAGTGGACCGCCAGCAACAGCACCCCGGCAAGATTGACCAACACATGCAGCGGATGGACGAACGGCACGACCAGATTGACCAGCACCACCAGCCAGAACAGCAGGGTCAACAAGCGCCCCAGCCCCCAAAACACCTTCATACGCCCCCCAGGTGAACATTATTCTTTGCACGCACAGTAACGGCTTGCGCGCTGGTTAAGCCAGAGGGCGGAGCAAATTTAATCCATGTGACAAGGGCGCAGGCATTGGCTGGAAAACCTGTCGTGGCGAGGGAACCCTCACCACGACAGACTCACCACCACAGGGGGTCAGCGGTTTATCTTGATTTCAGTGCGACGGTTCATGGCGCGTCCATCGGCGGTGTTGTTGTCGGCCACCGGCTGACTCTCACCGGCACCGGCAACCGAGACGAAACTGGCGCGAGGCACGCCGCTTTCGACCAGGTACTGCACCACTGAGTTGGCCCGTTTCTCCGACAGTCGCTGGTTGTAGGCATTGCTGCCAACACTGTCGGTATGACCGGTTACCCGCAGCTGGGCAGTGGACGACTCCTGTTTCAGGCGGGTGGCAACGCCACTCAGCACCTCTTTGTCGGCCGCCGTCAACGTGGACTTGTTGAATTCGAAATGCACATCGCGAACCACGATGGTTTCCTCTTTGACGACAACCGGCTCCTCGGCCATCGGCGCTGGAGCGGGCGGCGGGCAACCATCTGCGTCGACCTGCACGCCTTTCGGTGTGCCCGGGCACTTGTCGCGGCTGTCCGGCACACCGTCGCCGTCTTCATCACCGTCTCCGTGCACCCAGCAATAGGCCGCCGCCATGGTGCCGAGAAACAGCGCGCCGCCGCCGGCCCAGGAGGTGCTTTCAGTGGCGCCCAGTCCCGCGCCAACCACGCCGCCGACGGCCGCACAGGTCGGCCAGTCGGTTTTTTGCAAACCTGCGCAACCAGTCAACACACCGGTTAGCAGAACCAGGGGTAACGCTGTCCGAACTATGCTCATCGGGTTTCTCCTTGAGGGATCGGCTTTGCACCGATTCTGGGGAGTAAAGACCCGAGTTCGGATCTGCGCCAGCACCGCGCTATCGCGGATTTTGTCCAGTATTTGCGGCCGTTCGGCACGTTTTGATGCAAACCGCTCTAGGCCACGTTGTCCAGGCAGGCTATCGTGGCGGTTCTGATCGAGGAATTTCAATGACCGTTGCCATTTCATCGCGCACACCCCAGCAAGCACTGGCCGCCGTGCTTGACCGTTATGCCCCGCGAAAACTGCTGTTGGTCGGCGCCAGCAGCTTTCCCGCCCTCGAGGCGTTCCAGCAGGCGCATCCCGACACCGAAGTGGTCCAGGTTGCTCCCGGCCCGCTGCCGGTGGAGGTGGCCGGACAGCGCTTCGACCTGGCCCTGGCACTCGATTGCCTGGAACACGTGCCCAAGCGCGACGGTCTGAACCTGCTGGGCGGCATTCGTAATCTCAACGCCAGCCGTATCGCCGTGTTGGCTGACCTCGATGCCTGTGGCTGGCAGGAAACGGACTTCTTTTCCCTGGCCCTGCAAGCCAGTGAGCGGTTCCAGCGCGAGGAACAGGTGCTGACCCTGTTTACCTACGATCTGCTTGAATACAAACAAGTCCCCGATTGGCTCAATTCACGTTTTTGGGCCAACCCCGAAAACTTCGGAAAATATTGGTGGTAGCCGTGAACACAAGCTTGAACGCAACCATTTGTCCCTGTGGCAGTGGCAACCCGTTGAACGCCTGCTGCGGCCATTATCACGACGGCCACCCGGCCCCCTGCGCCGAAGCCCTGATGCGTTCGCGCTACAGTGCCTATGTGCTGGGGCTGGTGGATTACCTGGTGAGCACCACCCTGCCCGCCCAGCAGGAGGGCCTCGATCGCCTCTCCATCAGTGAGTGGAGCAGCAAAAGCACGTGGCTGGGGCTGGAGGTGGAAAGCAGCGAGGTGTTCGGTGGGCAGCCGGAGCATGCCTTTGTCACCTTCACCGCGCGTTGGCACGACGGCCAGGGGGAACACGCCCATCGCGAACAGTCGTCATTCGTGCAGAACGAGGGGCGCTGGTATTTCATCGACCCGACCGTACCGGTCAAGACCGGGCGCAACGACAGTTGCCCGTGCGGCAGCGGGCACAAGTTCAAGAAGTGCTGCGCAGGCTACTTCGCTCGCTGATTTCGGAAATGTCCGACGCTTGCCCCTGTATCAGCGGGCTAGACTGGAAGCAGAGGCGCGGACAATGACCCATCCATTACACACGCTACGCATCACCTGCCTGCTGCTGTTCATCGGGCTTGGCGGCTGTGCGTCCTGGCTAACCGACGAGGCATCCGAGCCGCAGGTACATCTGGTCAAGGTCGAGGTGGTGCGGGCCCGGCTGCTGGAACAGCGGTTCATACTGCATTTGCGGGTCGATAACCCCGGCGACAGCGACCTGACCGTGCGCGGTCTGACCTACCGGATCCATCTGGGCGACCTGCTGCTGACCGAAGGTGAGCATGAGCACTGGCTCACCGTCCCTCCCGGGCAAAGCGGCGACTTCAAGATACCGATCCGCACCAATCTGTGGCCGCAGGTGCGGGAAGTGGTGAAACTGCTCGAAAAACCCCGCCAACAGATCCCCTATCGTCTGGAAGGTGAGCTGGAAACCGGATTATTCATCGCCCACTACGTGCACCTGAAACGCAATGGCGTGATAATCGCCGCCGATTTTATTGCGGAGTAACCCCGATGACCCAACAACCCCACGTTCACGGTCCTGATTGCAACCACGATCACGACCATCACCACGATCATGACCACGGCCACGTCCACGGTCCGAACTGCGGCCATGCCCACCAGGAGCCGGTGCGCAATGCCTTGAAGGATGTCGGCCGCAACGACCCTTGCCCCTGCGGCAATGGCAAGAAATTCAAGAAGTGCCACGGCGCTTGATGGCCGCGGCGGAGCCTGTCTTCGCCGATTGAATCGTCATCGCGAGCAGGCTCGCTCCCACAGGATGACCTGCGGTATTCAGTGTGGGAGCGGGCTTGCTCGCGAATAGGCCATTACATTCAACACCCATGTTGGCCGGCAAACCGCTTTCGCGAGCAAGCCCGCTCCCACATGATCAGCCCGCCTCCAGAATCCGCTTCACGCTGACCACCGTCGCATACTCGCCGTGCAGGTTGCCCAGGGACATGGCGTGTACCTCCTCGGCCGAACGGGGCCTGCCGAAATAATCGGCCTTGTCAAAGGTAAAACAGGCGTCCTCGGCCACCCAGGTATCGAAACCCAGGTTGCCTGCCGTACGCGCCGTGGACTCCACCGAGTTGTTCGTCGCCACGCCAACGATCACCACTTGTCCGATCCCCGCCCGGCGCAAGTCAGCCTCCAGGTGAGTGGCACAGAATGCGTCCGGCACGTCCTTGTGGATCAGCCACTCCCCTTCCTGCGGTTCGAACCGTTCCTGGACCTCCACCCCCTGTTGACCAGGCCAGAACACCGATTCCGGCGAACGGGACAGATGGTGGACATGGATCACCATCCGCGCCGAATCTCGCCAGAAGACCAGCAGTTCGAGCATGCGCAACTCTGCCTCGGGGTTGTTGCGAGAACCGAGCCTGGGATGCAGGATGCCTTTTTGTTGATCGATGAGGATCAACGCTGCGTTGTTCTCTAGCTCCATTTCCAACTCCATTCCGATTTTTTCGCTTGCCCGGTCATTGAATTTTCCACACTGGAGCATCACCTCTGCCTACAGGCAAGCCTTCGGGTAAAAGAAGACGACCTCCTGCCATCGATTGCTGTCCATTCATCACGCTGTCTCATCTGGAGCCCTCCATGATCGACCTGTATTACTGGACCACCCCCAACGGCCATAAGATCTCGCTGTTCCTCGAAGAGGTCGGCCTGCCTTACAAGGTACATCCGGTCAACATCGGCCAGGGCGAGCAATTCAAACCGGATTTCCTGAAGATCGCCCCCAACAACCGCATCCCGGCCATCGTCGACCATGAGCCCGCCGACGGTGGCGAGCCGATCTCGCTGTTCGAGTCGGGCGCGATCCTGCTGTACCTGGCGGAAAAAACCGGCCGTTTCATTCCACAGGACCTGCGCGGACGACAGGAGGTCCTGCAATGGCTGTTCTGGCAGATGGGCGGCCTGGGGCCGATGGCCGGGCAGAACCATCACTTCAGCCGATTCGCTCCGGAAAAGATTCCCTACGCGATCAAGCGCTACGTCGACGAAACCGCTCGCCTGTATGGCGTGCTGGATCGACGCCTGGCGGACCGTGATTTCGTGGCGGGCAGCGAATACAGCATCGCCGACATGGCGATCTACCCCTGGACGGTTTCCCATCAATGGCAAAGCCAGCGCCTGGAAGACTTCCCGAACCTGCAGCGCTGGTTCAATCGCATCAAGGAGCGCCCGGCCACGGTAAGGGCCTATGCGCTGGTGGATAAGATCAATCCACCGAAATCCTGAACAACCTGAGGCGAGAAGGATTTATCGGTGGCAAGGGATTCATCTGTGGCGAGGGGATTTATCCCCGCTGGGCTGCGAAGCGGCCCCCTTTTTCACTCACTTCGATTTTGTGTTGACTGAGCTACTTTTGGGGCCGCTTCGCAGCCCAGCGGGGATAAATCCCCTCGCCACAGATAAATCCCCTCGCCACCGATGAATCCCTTGCCACAGATAAATCCCCTTGCCACAGAAAACCAGGCGTACCGTCGAGCATGGAGTTTCATCCAAATCCACAAATAACCCCCGCCCCCGCTTGCGCGGGCCCCTCCTGCTCACTAACGTAGCGCCTTTATTTGCCGCCCCCTCCCGCAGGAGCTTTGTCATGGCCTCGCCAGCCTCTAATTTTTTCTTCCCCCGGCTCGGCATTGCCGCCGCCGTGGCCGGTGTGCTCGGTTTGAGCGGCTGCCAGGCCTGGAATACCCAGGACACTGTGCCACCGACTTCCGGCGTGCAACCACTCAAGGGACTGGCGCAGAACGTCTCGGTTCGGCGCAATGCCATGGGCATGCCGCTGATCGAGAGCAACAGCTTCCATGATGCGCTGTTCGCCCTCGGCTATGTCCACGCCAGCGACCGCATTACCCAGATGGTGACCATGCGCCTGCTGGCCCAGGGTCGGCTGGCGGAGATGTCCGGTGCCGAACGGCTGGACGTCGACCGCTACATGCGTGCGATCAATCTGAAGAAGAGTGCCGACGAGCTGTACAAGGCTTCGTCGCCGCGACTCAAGCGCTTCTTCGAAGTCTACGCCCGTGGCGTCAACGCCTACCTGTTCCGCTACCGCGACAAACTGCCGCCGGACCTGGCCGCCACCGGTTACAAGCCCGAATACTGGAAACCGGAAGATTCGGCGCTGATGTTCTGCCTGCTGAACTTCAGCCAATCGGCCAACCTGCCGGAAGAAATCGCCGCCCTGGTCATGGCCCAGACAGTCAACCAGGACAAGCTGGCCTGGCTGAACCCGTCCTACCCGGACGAACCCCTGCCCCAGGGCGAAGCCGACAAGCTCCAGGGTGTCCGGCTCAACGGCCAGATTCCGGGCCTGAACGACATCAACAACGCCAGCCGCCAGCTGGCCGAACTGAACCTGTTGGGTGCCACGTCTTCGAATAGCTGGGCCATGGCCCCGCAACGCAGCCGCAACGGCAAGAGCCTGCTGGCGAGTGACAGCCATGGACCGCTGGGCGTGCCGTCGTTGTGGAGCGTGGTGCAGATCCGCGCGCCTAAGTATCAGGCGGCCGGGGTTTCCGTGGCTGGCATCCCTCTGATTCTGGCGGGCTACAACGGTGACGTGGCCTGGAGCATGACCAGCGTCCAAGGGGACAACCAGGACCTGTTCCTGGAAAAAATCCGACGTCAGGGCAATGGTTTGTCCTACGAGGTCAACGGCAAATGGCAGCCGGCGATGCTGCGCAACGAGACCTACTTCGTCAAAGGTCAGCGGTCGATTCGTGAAGCCGTGTACGAAACCCGCCATGGCCCACTGCTCAACAGCGTTCAGAGCCTGGCCACGGCCAATGGCTTTGGCCTGGCCTTGCAGACGCCGAGCCTCACCGACGACAAGACCCTGGACGCATTCTTCGACCTGTCCCGGGCACAGAGCGCCGAGAAAGCCTCCGACGCCAGCCGTGAAATCCGGGCCATGGCGGTGAACCTGGTGTTTGCCGACGCCAACCACATCGGCTGGCAGGTCACCGGGCGCTATCCGAACCGCCGTGAAGGCGAAGGCCTGTTGCCGTCGCCGGGCTGGGACGGTCGCTACGACTGGGAAGGCTACGCCGACCCGATGGCGCATCCTTACGATCAGGATCCGAGCCAGGGCTGGCTGGGCAACGCCAACCAGCGGGTCATTCCCCATGGCTACGGCATGCAGCTGTCCAACTCCTGGGCCGCACCGGAACGTGGCGAGCGCCTGGCCGAACTGGCCGGCGCCAGCAAGCACGACATCCGCAGCCTGACTGCCATGCAATACGACCAGACCACGACGTTCGCCGCCAAACTCAAGAAAGTCTTTGAGGCTCCGGGCATGGCCCAGCCCCTCAAACAGGCCATCGAAACCCTGCCAGTGGCTGACCGGGCCAAGGCCCGCGAAGCCTATACCCGCCTGATGGCGTTCGATGGCCGACTCAACCCGACCTCTGCCGACGCGGCCATCTATGAACTGTTCCTGCAAGAAAGCATGAAGCAGATTTTCCTCGACGAACTGGGCCCGGAAAGCAGCCCGGCGTGGAAAGCGCTGGTTGCCAACGGCCAACTGTCCTATTCGGCCCAGGCCGATCACTTGCTGGGCCGCGAAGACAGCCCGTTCTGGGATGACCTGCGTACGCCGCAGAAAGAAGACAAGGCCGTTATCCTCGCCCGCAGCTTGGCGGCGACCATCAGTGCCGGTGATAGCCAATTGGGTGGCGACCACAAGGCCTGGCAGTGGGGCAAATTGCACAGCTACGCCTGGAAGAACGGCAGCGGCCAGGTCGTACGCGGTCCGCTATCGGCCGGCGGCGATGCCACCACGCTCAACGTCGCGGCATTCGCCTGGGGCCAGGACTTCAACGCCACCCAAGCGCCGGACATGCGCTTCATCGTCGATTTCGGCCAGCCCGAACCGTTGATGGTCCAGGGCGGCGCGGGTCAGTCGGGCAACCCGGCCAGCCCCAACTACCTCAATGGCATCGATCCGTGGATCAAGGGGCAGTACCAGAACCTGCCGCTGCAACCGCAGAACTTTGATCGGGGGTATGGCAAGACTCGGCTGACCCTGGTGCCGGGTAAGTAGTTTCCCTCTGTGGCGAGGGGATTTATCCCCGCTGGGCTGCGAAGCGGCCCTAGAACCAGACAACTCGGTGTGTCAGGCAAATTGAGTTGCTACTTTGGGGCTGCTTCGCAGCCCAGCGGGGCGGTGCGACGTTTCGCTAAATCCCCTCGCCACATTTGTCTATCTTGTCTCCTGATCTTGTCGTACCCAAACCCGATAGAACTTCTCTTCCCGCCATCGCCTCTACCTGACAAGCCCATCGCCCCGGTGATTGCATGGATCTTGTCATTGCCCGCCCCGAAGGTCTGTACTGCCCGCCCGGGGATTTCTACATCGACCCCTGGCGTCCGGTTGAGCGCTCGGTCATCACCCATGCCCACGGTGACCATGCCCGCGGCGGCAATCAACACTACCTGGCAGCCGCTCCCGGTGAAGGTATTTTGCGGTCGCGACTGGGCCAGGACATTCATTTGCAGACCCTGCCCTACGGCGAGCGCCTGCAACATCACGGCGTAACCTTGAGTTTTCATCCCGCCGGCCACGTACTGGGATCGGCCCAGGTGCGGTTGGAACATGAAGGCGAGGTCTGGGTGGCATCCGGGGATTACAAGGTCGAACCCGACGGCACCTGCACGCCGTTCGAACCGGTGAGATGTCATACGTTCATCACCGAATCCACGTTCGGCCTGCCCATCTATCGCTGGCAACCTCAGGCGCAGATATTCGACGAGATCAATCAGTGGTGGCGCGCAAACATCGCCGTCAACCGGGCCAGCGTGCTGTTCTGCTATTCCTTCGGCAAGGCCCAGCGGATTCTCCATGGCATCGACGCCAGCCTGGGCCCGATCCTCGCTCACGGGGCGGTGGAGCCGTTGAACCGGGTCTACCGCGACGCCGGGGTTCATTTGCCACCGACGATTTATGCCGGTGACGTCAAGAAAAATGACCCGATCATGGGCCAGGCCCTGGTCATCGCCCCGCCATCGGCCGGTGGCAGCACCTGGATGCGCCGTTTCGGCGATTACAGCGATGCCTTCGCCAGCGGCTGGATGCGCCTGCGGGGCACTCGACGGCGGCGTGGCGTGGATCGGGGCTTCGTGCTCTCCGATCACGCCGACTGGCCCGGCCTGCTCTGGGCCATTGAGCAGACCGGCGCCGAGCGGGTCATGGTCACGCACGGGTCGGTGGGGGTGCTGGTGCGACATTTGTGCGAACTCGGCCTCGACGCCCAGGGTTTCAGCACCGAATACGGCGACGACGAAGAAGACGTCATCGCCACCACGGACGAGGACGCATCGTGAAAGCCTTCGCCGAGCTCTACGCCGACCTGGACGCCACCACCTCCAGCAATGCCAAGCTGGCCGCGATGCAACGCTACTTCACCCAGGCGCCGCCCCAGGACGCAGCGTGGGCCGTGTACTTTCTGTCCGGTGGCCGTCCCCGGCAACTGGTACCGGTGAAAATCCTCCGGGACCTGGCCGTACAGGTCTCCGGCTTGTCACCCTGGCTGTTCGAAGAAAGCTATCAGGCCGTGGGCGACCTGGCCGAAACCATTTCCCTGGTGTTGCCGGAGTCTCCCCACACCTCTGCCGAAGGCCTGGCGCTGTGGATAGAAGAGAAACTGCTGCCGCTACGGGGCGAAACACCGGAGGTATTGGCGCAGCAGCTGCCCACTTTGTGGGCACAGCTCGACCGTTCGAGCCTTATGCTCTGCATCAAGCTCATCACTGGCAGTTTCCGGGTCGGGGTGTCCAAACTGCTGGTGACCCGGGCGCTCGCCGGGATGGCCGGGCTGGACAGTAAGCGGGTCGCCCAGCGCCTGGTGGGTTATACCGACCTGTCCCATCGCCCGACGGCCGAGGGTTACCTCAAGCTGATCGCCGCCGAATCCGAAGATGAACATGCCCAACGCGGCGGCCAGCCGTACCCGTTTTTCCTGGCCCATGCCTTGTCCGCTCCGGTAGATCAGTTCGAGGCGCTGCTAGGGCCGGCCAGCGATTGGCAGGTGGAATGGAAGTGGGACGGCATCCGCTCCCAGGTGATCAAGCGCGACGGGCATCTGTGGGTCTGGTCCCGAGGCGAAGAGTTGGTGACCGAGCGCTTCCCTGAATTGCATTCCCTGGCATCGGTGCTGCCCGACGGCACGGTAATCGACGGCGAAATCGTGGTCTGGAAAACCTCACAACCGGTGACCGCGGATGCCTTCGATGCGGACGCGCCACTGCAACCGGCCGTACAACCGTTCGCCCTGTTGCAACAGCGCATCGGTCGCAAGACCCTGAGCAAGAAAGTCCTCGAAGACGCGCCGGTGGTGGTGATGGCCTACGACCTGCTGGAATGGCAAGGAGCGGATTGGCGCAGCCGTCCCCAGGCCGAGCGCCGTGAGCAATTGGAGGCATTGATTGCGGACGCCCAAAGCCCGGTACTACTGCCGTCGCCGATCGTCTCCGGCCAGGACTGGCTCGACCTCGCCCGCCAGCGCGAAGCGTCCCGTAGCCTCGGCGTCGAGGGCATGATGCTCAAGGCGCGCAACGCGCTGTATGGCGTCGGCCGGACCAAGGACATGGGCGTGTGGTGGAAATGGAAAATCGACCCGTTCAGCGTCGACGCCGTGTTGATCTACGCCCAACGCGGTCACGGTCGGCGCGCCAGCCTGTACAGCGACTACACGTTCGCCGTCTGGGACAACCCGCCGGGCAGCCGCGAGCGCAGTCTGGTGCCGTTCGCCAAGGCTTATTCGGGGCTGACCGATGAAGAAATGCGCCAGGTCGACAGCATCGTGCGCAAGACCACCGTGGAGAAGTTCGGCCCGGTCAGCAGCGTCACGCCCACCCTGGTCTTCGAGTTGGGCTTCGAGGGCATCGCCTTGTCCAAGCGCCACAAGAGCGGAATCGCGGTGCGGTTTCCGAGGATGTTACGCTGGCGCCAGGACAAGACCGTTGACGAGGCCGATACCCTGGCAACGCTTCAGGATCTGCTGAAGTAACCTCTCTGTAACTGCACTATCACTCTCTGTGGCTGCACTATCAATTGTGGCGAGGGGATTTATCGAAACGTCGCACCGCCCCGCTGGGCTGCGAAGCAGCCCCAAAAAACTTCAGCCACTGTGGTGTGTCAGACAGCGCCAAGGGGCCGCTTCGCGACCCAGCGGGGATAAATCCCCTCGCCACAGAACATGCACCTTGCCGGCCCTACAGAGCACCATCCCGGTGCGCCTTTTGTTGTACGATCTCCTCCGCGCACCAACGCGCTTCACGTCTGCCGCAGAAACTTTTAAAACGCTTGTTCGGCACTCTGGTTCGGAAATTGCTACCTTTATGCCGTCTTACCGTTCTTATCTTCACCGGTAACAAAAACTTATGCGCCACAAGCGCTCATCATGGTTTTAGGGACTCGATAATGAAAAAAGCACTGCTGACCCTTTCTGCACTGGCATTGTGCATGGCCACCGGCGCCGCCACGGCCAAGGAATACAAGGAACTGCGTTTTGGTGTCGACCCATCCTATGCCCCATTTGAATCCAAGGCCGCCGATGGCAGCCTGGTAGGTTTCGATATCGACCTGGGCAACGCGATCTGCGCCGAATTGAAGGTCAAATGCAAATGGGTCGAAAGCGATTTCGACGGCATGATCCCCGGCCTCAAGGCCAAGAAATTCGACGGTGTGATCTCGTCCATGACCGTGACCCCTGCGCGGGAAAAAGTCATCGACTTCTCCAGCGAACTGTTCTCTGGCCCAACGGCTTATGTATTCAAGAAGGGCTCGGGCCTGAGCGCAGATGTCGCCTCGCTCAAAGGCAAGACCGTCGGTTATGAGCAAGGCACCATTCAGGAAGCCTACGCCAAGGCCGTGCTGGACAAGGCCGGCGTCAAGACCCAAGCCTATGCCAACCAGGACCAGGTCTATGCCGACCTGACCTCCGGTCGCCTTGATGCGGCGATCCAGGACATGCTGCAAGCCGAGCTGGGCTTCATGAAAACGCCAAAGGGTGCCGACTATGAAGTCAGCAAACCGGTGGATAGCGAACTGTTGCCTTCCAAGACCGCCATCGGTATCAACAAAGGTAACAAAGAGCTGAAGGCACTTTTGGATAAAGGTATCAAAGCGTTACACGACGACGGCACGTACGTCGAAATCCAGAAAAAACACTTTGGCGATCTGAATCTGTACAGCGGCAAATAATGCGCGGCGCCCATCCGATCACGGATGGGCGCTTTTTGACTGCCAAAGGCCTCCTTTCATGCTCGAACAACTCCTACAAAATCTGGGGCTCTCCGCCTTCAGCCTGAAGGGCTTTGGCCCACTGCTGATGCAAGGCACCTGGATGACCATCAAACTGGCGGCCCTGTCGCTATTGTTGAGCGTCTTGCTCGGCCTGCTGGGTGCCAGCGCCAAGCTGTCCCCGGTCAAACTGCTGCGAATCCCGGCCCAGCTCTACACCACGCTGATTCGCGGCGTGCCGGACCTGGTGCTGATGCTGTTGATTTTCTACAGCCTGCAAACCTGGCTGACCTCTTTTACCGACTTCATGGAATGGGAATACATCGAGATCGACCCATTCGGCGCAGGGGTGATTACCCTGGGCTTCATCTATGGCGCGTACTTCACCGAGACCTTTCGCGGCGCGATCCTCGCGGTGCCAAGAGGCCAGGTCGAAGCCGCCACCGCGTATGGCCTCAAGCGTGGCCAGCGCTTCCGCTTCGTGGTGTTTCCGCAAATGATGCGCTTTGCCCTGCCGGGTATCGGCAACAACTGGATGGTGATGCTCAAGGCCACGGCGCTGGTGTCGATCATCGGCCTGGCCGATCTGGTCAAGGCGGCCCAGGATGCGGGCAAGAGCACCTATCAACTGTTTTACTTCCTGGTACTGGCGGCGCTGATCTACCTGTTGATTACCAGCGCCTCCAACTTCATCCTGCGCAGGCTTGAACGCCGCTACGCCGCCGGAGCACGGGAGGCGGTGCGATGATCGAGCTTCTGCAAGAGTACTGGCGACCGTTCCTCTACAGCGACGGCATCAACGTCACGGGCCTGGCGATGACCCTGTGGCTGCTCAGCGCTTCGCTGCTGATCGGCTTCCTGGTCTCGATCCCGCTGTCCATCGCCCGGGTTTCGCCCAAGCGCTCCGTGCGCTGGCCGGTGCAGTTCTACACGTACCTGTTCCGCGGCACGCCGCTCTATATCCAGCTGCTGATCTGCTACACCGGTATCTACAGCATCGAGGCGGTGCGCGCCCAACCCCTGCTCGACAGCTTCTTTCGCGATGCGATGAACTGCACGATCCTGGCCTTCGCCCTGAACACCTGCGCCTACACCACGGAGATCTTTGCCGGGGCGATCCGCAGCATGAACCACGGCGAAGTCGAAGCGGCCAAGGCCTATGGCCTGACCGGCTGGAAGCTGTATGCCTATGTGATCATGCCTTCGGCGCTGCGGCGTTCGCTGCCCTACTACAGCAACGAAGTGATCCTGATGCTGCACTCGACGACCGTGGCATTCACCGCTACCGTTCCAGACGTGCTGAAAGTGGCCCGGGATGCCAACTCGGCCACCTTCCTGACCTTCCAGTCGTTCGGGATCGCCGCGTTGATCTACCTGACCGTCACCTTCGCACTGGTAGGCCTCTTCCGCCTCGCCGAGCGCCGCTGGCTGGCCTTTCTCGGGCCGACTCATTAGTCCAGGACACACAAGCAAATGCGCCACCAGATCCATGACCTGCTGGCCCCGCTACCGGGGACCGCACGCAAGATCCACAGTTTTCACTTCGGCCCGGAAAAAGCCGTCGGCAAGATCTACATCCAGTCGTCACTGCATGCCGATGAACTGCCCGGCATGCTGGTGGCCTGGCATCTCAAGCAACGCCTGGCGGAGCTCGAGGCGTCCGGCCACCTGCGCCACCAAATCGTACTGGTGCCCGTGGCCAACCCCATCGGCCTCGAACAAGTGCTGATGGACGTGCCACTGGGTCGCTACGAACTGGAGAGCGGGCAGAACTTCAACCGCCGTTTCATCGACCTGAGCGAGGAAGTCGGAAACGAGATCGAAGAGCTGCTCACCCAGGATCCGCAGCACAACCTGATGCTGATCCGCACCAGCCTGCACGATGCCCTTGCCCGGCAGACCGCGACCACGCAACTGCAATCCCAACGCCTGGTCCTGCAACGGCTGGCCTGCGACGCCGACATGGTGCTGGACCTGCATTGCGATTTCGAAGCCGTGGCGCACCTCTACACCACGCCGGAAGCCTGGCCCCAGGTCGAGCCGCTGGCCCGCTACATCGGCGCCGAGGCCAGCCTGCTGGCCACCGACTCGGGCGGCCAGTCGTTCGATGAGTGCTTCACCTTGCTCTGGTGGCAACTCAAGGAACGTTTTGGCGAGCGCTTCGAGATTCCCCTGGGCAGCTTTTCGGTCACCGTCGAATTGCGCGGCCAGGGCGACGTCAACCATGGGTTGGCGAGCCTCGACTGTCAGGCCCTGATCGAATACCTGATCCGCTACGGCGCCATCGACGGCGAACCGATGCCCCTGCCCGAACTGCCCTATCCAGCCACGCCGCTGGCCGGCGTCGAGCCGGTGGCGACGCCCGTGGGCGGGCTGCTGGTCTATAGCGCCTTGCCTGGCGAGTACCTGAAGGCCGGTCAGTTGGTGGCGGAAATCATCGACCCGGTCAACGACACCGTCACCCCCATTCATTGCTGCAATGCCGGGCTGATGTACGCCCGCTCGCTGCGTCGCATGGCCACCGCCGGCATGGTCATCGCCCATGTCGCCGGTGCCGAAGCCTACCGCAGCGGCTACCTACTTTCGCCTTGAGGATGCCTGTTCCATGTACAAACTGACCATCGAAGGCCTGCATAAAAGCTACGGCGAACATGAGGTGCTCAAGGGCGTTTCGCTCAAGGCCAAGACCGGCGACGTCATCAGCCTGATCGGCGCCAGCGGCTCGGGCAAGAGCACCTTCCTGCGCTGTATCAACTTCCTGGAACAACCCAACGACGGCGCCATGAGCCTGGACGGCCAGCCGGTCCAGATGATCAAGGACCGCCACGGCATGCACGTGGCCGACGCCGATGAACTGCAACGCATCCGCACACGCCTGGCCATGGTGTTCCAGCACTTCAACCTGTGGAGCCACATGACCGTGCTGGAAAACATCACCATGGCGCCACGCCGGGTGCTGGGCATCAGCAAGCAGGAAGCCGATGAGCGAGCCCGTCGCTACCTCGACAAGGTCGGCCTGCCAGCGCGCGTGGCCGAGCAGTACCCGGCGTTCCTGTCCGGCGGCCAGCAGCAACGCGTGGCCATCGCCCGCGCCCTGGCGATGGAACCGGAGGTAATGCTGTTCGACGAACCGACCTCGGCCCTGGACCCGGAACTGGTGGGGGAAGTGTTGAAGGTCATCCAGGGGCTGGCCGAAGAAGGCCGGACCATGATCATGGTGACCCACGAAATGAGCTTCGCCCGCAAGGTTTCGAACCAGGTGCTGTTCCTGCACCAGGGCCTGGTGGAGGAACAAGGTGCGCCGGAAGACGTGCTGGGCAATCCGAAGAGCGAGCGGTTGAAGCAGTTCCTCAGTGGCAACTTGAAATAGAACCCTATACCGGAACAGGCTGAAAAACGTGTGGCGAGGGGATTTATCCCCGCTGGGTCGCAAAGCGGCCCCAGATAGTCTGAAGACAATCTCCCTGACTAACCGAGGTGCCAGGCTGAGGGGCCGCTTCGCGACCCAGCGGGGATAAATCCCCTCGCCACAGGGTTCTGCAGGGCTATCTGCGGCAACTCTATTCGCCTATTTAAACCTTTCCCCTGCCGCCGTGGTCACTGAAAGAGGACTTCCAGGGCGCACGCGGCAGGCATGGCGACATCCAACAACTTCGCAAACCAGTGGTTCAGCGCCCGCGGCTGGAAGCCGTTCGCCTTTCAGAAACAGGTATGGGCCGCGGTCAAGCGCGGGGAGTCGGGCTTACTGCACGCCAACACCGGAGCCGGTAAAACCTACGCAGTATGGTTTGCCGCCCTCAACCGTTTCGCCCGTGCCGCCCCGCCCCCGGACAAGCCGCGCAAACGCAAACCTGCGACCGACCCGCTGACCGTCCTGTGGATCACGCCGATGCGTGCACTGGCCGCCGACACGGGTAAAGCCCTCGAAGCACCGCTGGCGGAACTGCAGATTCCCTGGAGCGTCGGCCTGCGCACCGGCGATACCAGTGCCAGCGAACGGGCTCGCCAGGGCCGGCGCCTGCCCACGGCGCTGATCACCACTCCCGAAAGCCTGACCCTGATGCTCGCCCGTGCTGACGCGCAGACGGCGACGGCAACGCTGCGCATGGTGGTGGTGGACGAATGGCATGAACTGTTGGGCAACAAGCGAGGCGTGCAATTGCAACTGGCGTTGGCGCGCCTGCGGCACTGGCATCCCGAACTCATCGTCTGGGGCGTGTCCGCCACCTTGGGTAACCAGGCCCATGCCGAGCAAGTCCTGATCCCTCAGGGCAACGGGGTCAGCATCCAAGGCGCCAATGACAAAACGCTGCGGGTCGATACCCTCCTGCCCCCCGTCCTCGAACGCTTTCCGTGGGCCGGACACATCGGTCTGAAAATGCTGCCCCAGGTTATCGCGCAAATCGACGCCAGCAGCAGTTGCCTGGTCTTTACCAACACCCGGGCGCAATCCGAAATCTGGTATCAGGCGCTTCTTGAAGCCCGCCCGGACTGGGCCGGACTGATCGCCCTGCACCACAGCTCGCTGTCCCGCGATACCCGGGACTGGGTCGAAAGTGCGCTCAAGGACGGTCAACTCAAGGCGGTGGTGTGCACGTCCAGCCTGGATCTGGGCGTGGATTTCTTGCCCGTCGAGCGGGTGTTGCAGATCGGCTCGGCCAAGGGCGTGGCGCGACTGATGCAACGCGCAGGTCGCTCCGGTCACGCGCCGGGACGAACCTCGCGGATCACCCTGGTGCCGACCCACAGCCTGGAGTTGATCGAGGCCGCCGCCGCCCAGGATGCCGTGGCCCAGCGGCGCATCGAACCTCGCGAATCGCCCCACAAGCCTTTGGATGTACTGGTGCAACATCTGGTCAGCATGGCCCTGGGTGGCGGCTTCGTACCCGATGAGCTGTACCGGGAAGTGCGCGGCGCCTGGGCCTACCGTGACCTGAACGAAGCGGAGTGGGCCTGGGCCCTGGCCTTCGTGCGCCATGGTGGCCTGTCGTTGACCGCCTACCCCGATTACCGTCGGGTCGAGCCGGACGAGCACGGCATCTGGCGAGTCCCTGATGCACGCCTGGCCCGGCGTCACCGCATGAGCATCGGCACCATCGTCAGCGATGCCAGCCTGCAGTTGAAGTTCTGGAGCAAGGGCGGTGGTGGCAAGACCCTGGGCAGCGTGGAGGAAGGCTTCATCGCCCGCCTGCGACCGGGGGACGGCTTCCTGTTCGCCGGACGCTTGCTGGAGTTGGTCAGGGTTGAGGACATGACTGCCTATGTGCGTCGCAGCCAGGCGAAAAAAGCCGCCGTGCCGCGCTGGAACGGCGGGCGGATGCCGCTTTCCAACGAACTGGCCGCCGCCGTCGTGGCGCGCCTGAGCGAAGCCGCCAAGGGGTGCTTCGAGGGTCCGGAGATGCAAGCCGTGCAGCCCTTGTTACTGACTCAGCAGCGCTGGTCCGGCCTGCCCACGCAAACGTCATTGCTGGCCGAAGCCCTGAAATCCCGGGAGGGCTGGCACCTGTTCCTGTACCCGTTTGCCGGACGCCAGGTGCATCTGGGGCTGGCGAGCCTGTTGGCCTGGCGCGTCAGCCAACAGGAACCGGTGACCTTTTCCATTGCGGTCAACGACTACGGCCTGGAGCTACTCAGCGCCACGGCGCTGGATTGGTCGCACTACCTGAAACCCGCACTCTTGAGCACCGACAACCTGCTAGCCGACGTGCTCGCCAGCCTGAACGCCGGTGAGTTGGCCCTTCGGCGCTTTCGCGAAATCGCCCGGATCGCCGGCCTGGTCTTCGCCGGCTACCCCGGCGCACCGAAAAGCACCCGACAGGTCCAGGCCTCCAGCGGGTTGTTCTTTCAAGTGTTCAAGCAATACGACGCCGACAACCTCTTGCTGGCCCAGGCCGGGGAAGAGGTCCTGCGTGAAGAACTGGATATACGTCGCCTGGAGCAGACCTTGGAACGCCTCAACACCTTGCAACTGGACCTGCACATCATCAAGCGCCCCACTCCGCTGGGCTTCCCGTTGCTGGTGGAACGGTTCAGGGAAAGCATGAGCTCGGAAAAGCTTGCCGATCGCATCCGGCGAATGGTCAACGAGCTGGAAAAAACCGCCGATCGGGGTGATGCCTGATGCCCGCGCCTTATCCTGTCAGTCTGGCCGGAGAAGAACTCTGGTTGCTGCCGGAAAAAGCCATCTACTGGCCCGCCCAGGAAACCCTGATGGTGGCAGACGTGCATTTCGGCAAAGCCGCCGCCTATCGCAGTCTGGGCCAACCGGTACCCCACGGCACCACCGCCAGCAACATCGCGATCCTGGATGGATTACTGGCTCACCTGCCATGTCGACAGCTGATTTTCCTCGGGGATTTTCTCCACGGCCCTGGCTCCCACGCGCCAGGTACCTTGAGGGCCCTTTCCGAATGGCGTGACAGGCATCCGCACCTGGCCATGACGCTGATTCGCGGCAACCACGACAAACGCGCCGGTGACCCACCACCCTCGCTGAACATTCGCGTCGTACCGGAACCCCTGCTGCTCGGCCCCTTCGCCGTCCAACACGAACCTGACCCGCACGCGAGTCGCCATGTGCTGGCCGGTCACGTACACCCGGTCTATCACCTCAGCGGTAAGGGCCGGCAACGCCTGCGTCTGGCGTGCTTCCGGCTGGGCAGCGCCATCAGCCTGCTGCCGGCCTTCGGCGCCTTCACAGGCGGCTATCGGGTCGAGCAGGACAACGACTGCAGGGTTTTTGTCATTGGCGATAACGAAATATGGCCGGTATAGCTGCAAGCCTCAAGCTGCAAGCCACAAGAGGTGTCGTGCTTGCTTGTAGCTTGTGCTGATTTTTAGGCTACAGGCGCAGGAGGCGGCTCATCCGGCAGGGTTGGTTCGCCCGGCTCGGTGGGTTGTTCATTGGGGGTATCGGGATCGGGCTGGCCAGGAATACCGCCTGCCGCTTCGGCAGGGTGGGCCAGCAGGGACCAGGCCATGACGCCGATCTGATTGGGCTCAAGCCTTGCCAGTTCGGCACTGATTCGCGGATCGATCTTCATAGAGCAACTCCTGAGCGAAGCCCGCTGCGCTGACACAAAAACGGGCAGTACACGCAATAGAGTGTCTGCCCGCTCAGGAATTCCCACTGTTCGTCAGAATCAGGTGCGTGGGAGCGTCACACCCCGCTGGCCCTGGTACTTGCCACCCCGGTCCTTGTAGGACACTTCGCATTCTTCATCGGATTCGAGGAACAGCATCTGCGCCACACCTTCGTTGGCGTAGATTTTCGCCGGCAGGGTCGTGGTGTTCGAGAACTCCAGGGTCACGTGACCTTCCCACTCCGGTTCCAGCGGCGTGACGTTGACGATGATGCCGCAACGGGCATAAGTGCTCTTGCCCAGACAGATGGTCAGCACGTTGCGCGGGATGCGGAAGTACTCGACGGTGCGGGCCAGGGCGAAGGAGTTCGGCGGAATGATGCAGACGTCGCTTTTGATGTCGACGAAGCTTTTCTCATCGAAGTTCTTCGGGTCGACGGTGGCCGAATTGATGTTGGTGAACACCTTGAATTCGTCGGCGCAGCGCACGTCGTAGCCGTAGCTGGAGACACCGAAGGAAATCAGTCGGTCGGCGCCTTCACCGCGCATCTGGCGCTCTACGAAGGGCTCGATCATGCCGTGCTCTTGCGCCATGCGGCGAATCCACTTGTCCGATTTGATGCTCATGGCGGGTGTCCTGAATAGCGAGGTGGAGAAAACTGTCCGGCATCTTACCGGGGCGAGCGGCAGGGTTCAAAGCGCGTGAAGCAATTCTCGCCGACCCACCCTATTTTCCTGCGCATGGACGCCCGCCAGTCACCAAAATCGAGAAACCTTTGCAAAGACCATTGGCACGTTTCGGAAAAAGGGTTAAGGTGGCGTCACTGTGTTGCTTGTGTCACTGAGAATCTCTACACGATATGTTGAATTTCGATCCAACCATCTACAAGAATTTTTCCTGCTCTTTGCACTCAGTCTCGATCAGGGTTCTTCCTGAGTCGCAGTTATCTTTGTTCAAGGAGTTACACCATGTCTAATCGCCAAACCGGTACCGTTAAGTGGTTCAACGATGAAAAAGGCTTCGGCTTCATCACCCCACAATCCGGTGACGATCTGTTCGTACACTTCAAAGCTATCCAATCCGACGGCTTCAAAAGCCTGAAAGAAGGCCAACAGGTTTCTTTCGTCGCTACCCGCGGTCAGAAAGGCATGCAAGCTGAAGAAGTAACAGTTATCTAACTGTTCCTGCTTCGGTAAAAAGCCCCGCCCTCAAAAGCGGGGCTTTTTTGTGCCTGCCGGTTTTGCCACACAAAAAAACTGTGGGAGCGAGCCTGCTCGCTCCCACAGGGGCCATTTCTGCCCGGGGCTTACCAAGTCACGCCAAACCCGGCCGTGTAGCGCGTCTTGCTCAAGTCACTCTCCTCGGAACCTTCAATCACGTCCTTCTCGGCCTTGAGGTTGAGCGAGGCCCAATCGGTGACCTTGTAGCGCAAGCCCATCTCCGCGTCATAGGCGTACTCCGCAACGCCGGACAGCGGCTTGCCCACTTCGCCATTGGTGAAGAACTCGACGCGCTTGCCTACGAGATAGCGGTTGTAATCCCACTTCATGGCGACGGAATAGAAGTTATCCTTGCCGCCGTCCTGGTACTCGTAATCGGTGCGGTTCAACAGCGAACCCAGCGAGAACGCGCCCAATTCGTCATCCCAGAACTGGTAGCCCGGACCGGTACCCACCACCCGCTGACGGGCCAGGTCCTCGACCTTGTCACGCTTGTAGTTCAGGCGCCCCTGCCAGAACCATTTGTCCGTCAGGAAGCGGTCGAGGGAATACTCCAGTTTCCAGTTGTCGGCCGAAACCACGTCGTCCTGGAATTCGCGGTTGTATTCGCCCTCGGCGGTGTGCCGCCATCGGCCGTGGCGGGCTGTCGTCTTGAAATCGATGTCGTAGTCGTCGACATCTTTTTCCGCCCGCTGGTAATCCAGTGCGGCATCGACGTTGCCTTTCCACACCAAGTCTTCGACCACCGGCTTGGGCTTGAGGATCTGCTGGATACTGGCCAATTCGACGGTCTTGGGCGCGTCACCGTTGGCCAAGGTCACCTTGCCCTCTTCGGCGGCGTGCAGGGCCTTGGCTTTCTCGCCGCTGTAGGCGTCCTGCTTGACCAGCAACTGCTGGTCGCTTTCAAGGGTCTTGACCTGTTTCCAGTCGATGGGAACGGCGCCGGCATAGTCGGTCTGGATCAACAACTTGCCGCCGTCGAAAACGGTAATCTTGCCGCTGAGTTTGTCTCCGTTCTTCAACCAGACGGTATCGGCGAGCAAGGGCGTGGAGGCGCTGGCAACAGCCAGGCAGAGCAGGGTTCTGGACAACATAAGCGTATAAAGAGCTCAGGTTTGCGGTGAAAAGGCGGCATTATCCCCAGGACGACACCTCAGCAAGGACTGACCCAAGGATAGGGGATGAGTTCATTTCTCAGTCAGCTCTGCCAGAATAAACCTACGAACGGACATGAATTTCTCCTAGGAACCCTACCCGTGACCGACATTCCAGTAGGCCCCGAAGCCCCCGCGCAGGTACGCCGCACCACGCTCTACCTGACCCTTGCGCAAGTGCCGCCCGGCAAAGTCGTCACCTATGGCCAGCTCGCCGAGATGGCCGGCCTGGGTCGGGCGGCGCGTTGGGTGGGCCGTACCCTCAGCCAACTGCCGAATGACACCAGCCTGCCCTGGCATCGGGTATTGGGCGCCGGTGGTCGGATCAGCCTGCCGGCGGGCAGCGTCTCAGGGGATGAACAGCGCGCACGCCTGCGCATGGAAGGGATCAGTATCCTGAATAATCGTGTTGATATTCGGTGCCATGGCTGGCGCCCGGTAGAGCACAGCGGTTAGAGTGCGCGCTTTGTTTTCGCAATTTTTGAGGCAGACTCCAGCCCATGCCCCGTAAAACCTGGCGCGCCGCCCTCGCCGCCTATGCCAGTCCTTCGACGCTCGTGCTGTTGCTGCTTGGCTTCGCTGCCGGCTTGCCCTACATGCTGGTGTTTTCCACGCTTTCGGTCTGGTTGCGCGAGGCCGGCGTGGCGCGTGAAACCATCGGCTACGCGAGCCTGATCGGCCTGGCCTATGCCTTTAAATGGGTCTGGTCGCCGCTGCTCGACCAATGGCGCCTGCCGGTGCTGGGCAAACTCGGGCGTCGCCGATCATGGCTGGTGCTTTCCCAGGGCCTGGTGATCCTCGGCCTGGTCGGCATGGGTTTCTGCGACCCGCAGAAACATCTCTCATGGTTGATCGCCATTGCCGTACTCGTGGCGTTCGCTTCGGCCACCCAGGACATCGCGGTCGATGCCTATCGCCTGGAAATCGTCGATGACACCCGCCAGGCCGCCCTCGCCGCCAGCTACATGTCCGGCTACCGGGTCGCCGCACTGCTGGCGACCGCCGGCGCACTGTTCTTCGCCGAGGGTTTCGGCTCCACCGGCTTCAGCTACAAGCACTCGGCCTGGGCCGGTACGTATCTGCTGTTCGGCGTGTTGATGGTCCCGGCATTGCTTACATCGCTGTTCATGCGCGAACCGCCGGTACCACTGCGTACGCAATTGCAGGCCGGGCGCTATACCTTCGTGCATCAACTGGCATCGGTGTTCGTGCTGATCGTGCTGCTGGTGTCAGTCCCGGCGATGTTCACCCAGCTCTACAACACCGACTTCGCCAGCGTGCTGTTCGAGGGGGTCAGCCTGCTTGATCTGCTGCTCGAAGACCGCGCCTTCCTGCGGGCCATTCTCTATATCCTCCTGACGGCCATGTGCCTGTCGGCCATGGGCCGTCGCGGCCTGGCACCGGTACTCACGCCGATCAACGATTTCATCCTGCGCTACCGCTGGCAGGCCTTGTTGCTCCTCGGGCTGATCGCCACGTACCGGATGTCCGACACGGTCATGGGCGTCATGGCCAACGTGTTCTACATCGACCAGGGCTTCACCAAGGACCAGATCGCCAGTGTCAGCAAGATTTTCGGGCTGATCATGACCCTCGTCGGCGCGGGCATGGGCGGCCTGTTGATCGTACGTTTCGGCATCCTGCCGATTCTGTTCATTGGCGGCGTGGCCTCGGCCGCCACCAACATTCTGTTCCTGATGCTCGCCGACATGGGCCCCAACCTGAAGATGCTGGTGCTCACCATCTCCTTGGACAATTTCAGCTCCGGCCTGGCCACCTCCGCGTTCGTGGCATACCTGTCGAGCCTGACCAACCTGAAGTTTTCCGCCACCCAGTACGCCCTGCTCAGCTCGATCATGCTGTTGCTGCCACGCTTGATCGGTGGCTACTCCGGGGTGGTGGTGGAGAAGTTCGGCTACCACCACTTCTTCCTGATCACCGCCCTGCTCGGCGTCCCGACCCTGCTGCTGATTGCCCTGCATTGGTTCCAGGAGAACCGCCGCCAGGACTCACCCTCCTCCCCGGACCCGACCTCCACCCGGCCGGCGGAAGAATCGTAGGAAACTTCAGCAAGCGTCGGTGAAACCGGCATTCGCACCTGGAGACCGGCCACGCGCCTGTACGCCAAGGCATCTCGCCCGTACAATGCTCCGTCACTTCTCGTCATCAGCAACCGACAACGGCCCACCATGCGCACCAGTCAATTTTTGCTCGCCACACAGAAAGAAACGCCTTCCGACGCCGTCGTGATCAGCCATCAGTTGATGCTGCGTGCCGGCATGATCCGCAAACTTGCCTCGGGCCTGTACACCTGGCTGCCGATGGGCCTGCGGGTCATGCGCAAGGTGGAAACCATCGTGCGTGAAGAGATGGACGCCGCCGGTGCCCTGGAAGTGCTGATGCCGGGCACCCAGCCGGCCGAGTTGTGGCAGGAATCCGGACGCTGGGAAGAATATGGCCCCGAGCTGCTGCGCCTCAAGGACCGTCACGGCCGCGACTTCTGCGCCGGCCCGACCCACGAGGAAGTGATCACCGACCTGATGCGCAACGAGCTGAGCAGCTACAAGCAGTTGCCTATCAACCTGTACCAGATCCAGACTAAATTCCGTGACGAGATCCGCCCACGCTTCGGCCTGATGCGCGGCCGCGAGTTCATCATGAAGGACGCCTACTCCTTCCACGCCGACCTGGCGTCGCTGCAAGTCACCTACGACCGCATGCACCAGGCGTACTGCAACGTGTTCACCCGCCTGGGCCTGAAATTCCGTCCGGTCGAAGCCGACAACGGTTCCATCGGCGGTGCCGGCTCCCACGAGTTCCACGTACTGGCCGAGTCCGGTGAAGACGACATCGTCTTCAGCAGCGGCTCCGACTACGCCGCCAATATCGAGAAAGCCGAAGCCGTGCCACGGGAAACCTCCCGTCCTGCGCCATCGGAAGAACTGCGCCTGGTGGACACGCCGAACGCCAAGACCATTGCGCAGCTCGTGGAAGGCTACAACCTGCCGATCGAACGCACGATCAAGACCCTGATCGTCCGCGCCGAAGAAGAAGGCAAGCTGATTGCCCTGATCGTCCGTGGCGATCATGAGCTGAACGAAATCAAGGCCGCCAACCAGCCAGGCGTCGCCAGCCCGCTGGTCATGGCCACCGACGCCGAACTGCGCGATGCCATCGGCGCCGGCGCGGGCTCCCTCGGCCCGCTGAACCTGCCCCTGCCGATCATCATCGACCGTTCGGTGGCACTGATGAGCGACTTCGCCATCGGCGCCAACATCGATGACAAGCACTATTTCGGCGTGAACTGGGAGCGCGACCTGCCGGTTCCGGCCATCGCCGACCTGCGCAACGTCGTGGCCGGCGACCCGAGCCCGGACGGCAAGGGCGTGCTTGAGATCAAGCGCGGCATCGAAGTCGGGCACATCTTCCAGCTGGGCAACAAGTACAGCAAGGCGATGAAGTGCGAAGTGCTGGGCGAGAACGGCAAGCCGGTGACCCTGGAAATGGGTTGCTACGGCATTGGCGTGTCCCGCGTGGTGGCGGCCGCCATCGAGCAGAACAACGACGAAAAAGGGATCATCTGGAGCGACACCCTGGCGCCCTTCCAGGTTGCCCTGGTGCCGTTGCGCTACGAGACCGACCTGGTTCGCGAAGCCACCGACAAGCTCTACGCCGAACTGACGGCCGCCGGCTTTGAAGTGCTGCTGGATGACCGCGACAAGAAAACCAGCCCCGGCATCAAGTTCGCTGACATGGAACTGATCGGCATCCCGCACCGGATCGTCGTCAGTGACCGTGGCCTGGCCGAAGGCAACCTGGAATACAAGAGCCGCACCGAAGCCGAGCCGCAAGCGCTGCCGGTCGCCGACGTGCTCGCCTTCCTCCAGGCCCGTATCCGCCGCTGACACCAGATAGAGACGTCATGTTCAAGCGAAACACCTTAGGCCTCGGTGGCGCCGCGCTCTGCGGCGCCCTGCTGGTCAGCGGCTGCGCCAACCAAATGTCGCAACGCAGCGAGCACGAAGAGCGGGTCGAGCGTAAATTGCTCGACCATAGCCTGCAGATCGATGTGGGCGAACCTAAAGTGCTCGACCTGCCACAACGCCGGGTACGGATCCATGAGCAAAAGACCTTCGAAGTCACCGAGTTCGAAGTCACGCGCCGTTACGATCGCTATACACCGTACCAACCCTGGCGGGAAATCTACGAGATCCCGCTGGGCGCGGTAGCGGTAGTGGCCGGCATCGGCGCAAACGTGGTCAACGTGTTTGCCCTCGGCAACCTGCCGGAAACAGCCACCCATGACTGGCTCAGCTACGGTATCGCCGGGCTGAACCCGTTCATGAACGCACCCTCCCATGGCCGCGCCCAACAGAACCTGGCGGGCATCGATGAGGTCCAGCGCGACAAACGCACGGAACACTCGAGCCTGCCCTGGAGCGAACGCCCGGTTGAGGTCAAGGCCGGCCGGCAGACATTCGAGCTGGGCACCGACCGCAATGGCGTGCTGCGCCTCAACCTGTTGGAAAGCCCGTTCGCCGAGCAGGACCTGAGCCAGTTCGGCAAGTTGCAGATCAGCGTGACGGACGCCCTGGACGAGGTGCACACCGACTCATCCCTGAGCATCAGCAGCAACCTGCGCAGCAAGCTGGTGGAAGCCCACGCCTTGATCTACGACGATCTGGAAGACGACGAGGTGAGCCAGTGGGTTCATCGGGTCAAGCGCCTATCGGAACTGGGCCTGGAAGAAGAAGCCAGCGGGCTGGAACAGAGCCTGATCGAACTGACCCGCAATGACCCGGAATTGCAGGCCGAGTTCATGAAGGCACTGACCAAGGGTGGCGGAAGGTTGGTGGCGGACCCGGGCGCTCACTGACACCCTTGTGGCGAGGGGATTTAGCGAAACGTCGCACCCCAGCGGGGCGGTGCGACGTTTCGCTAAATCCCCTCGCCACAGAAAGCCTTCTGAGCAGCCCATCCAAGGCATCACCGCTCAAACAACTCCAACTGCTCGAACCCGCCGCGCAAATCCTCCAGCCGTACCCCGATTCCCAGCAACCGCACCGGCTTCGCGCCGCGATTGAACGCCTGGGTCAACAACGACTGGTAACTGCCCAGGTCACGCCCTGCCCCTGCCTGCTCCAGGGTGGTCTGGGTGAAGTCGTGGAATTTCACTTTGACGAAGGGCTTGCCGGGCCGATAGCTGCTGTCGATTCGCGCCATGCGCCCGCTCAGGGTTTCCATCAGCTCCGGCAGTTTATCGAGGCAGCTCGCCAGGTCGGGCAGGTCAACATCGTAGGTGTTTTCCACACTGATGGACTGACGTCGACTGTCGTTGTGCACCAGGCGCTCATCGATCCCACGGGCCAGACTCCAGAGTCGCTCACCAAAACTGCCGAATTCGCGCACCAGCGCCAGCTTGTCCCACTGCCGCAGTTGCAGGCAATCGGCAATCCCGAGCCTGTTCAGCTTGTCGGCCGTGACCTTGCCGACGCCATGGAGCTTGCTGACCGGCAGGGCCGAGACGAAGTCCTCGACCTGGTCCGGAGTGATGACGAACAGGCCGTTGGGCTTTTTCCAATCACTGGCAATCTTGGCCAGGAACTTGTTCGGGGCGACACCGGCGGACACCGTGATATGCAGCTGATTGGACACGCGTCGACGAATGTCCTGGGCGACGCGGGTGGCGCTGCCGCCAAAATGGGCGCTGTCGGAAACGTCCAGGTAGGCCTCGTCCAGGGACAGCGGCTCGATCAGGTCCGTGTAATCGCGGAAGATGCCCTGGATTTCCTTCGACGCCTCGCGATAGGCGTCCATCCTGGGCTTGACGATGATCAGGTCCGGGCAGAGTTTCAAGGCGTGCCCGGAGGACATGGCCGAGCGCACTCCGTAGGCCCGCGCCTCGTAGTTGCAGGTCGCGATCACACCCCGTCGATCCGCCGAACCGCCGACCGCCATGGGCTTGCCGGCCAGCCGCGGGTCATCGCGCATCTCGATGGCGGCATAGAAGCAATCGCAGTCGACGTGAATGATTTTGCGTTGCGTCATAAAGAAGCGGGATGTGGGACAAATCGGACCGCCAGTATCGCATCAGGAACTGTATATAGCACCAGTAGTTTGAAAGATCCGACGCTTAGCTTGGAAAAGGGCTACGTAAAATGTATTTCTTCAATCGCAACGAACCGCCCGATAGAGCCACAGCCCTTGCCCCGCCTGCGTCACAGCGCGAACACAATCCTTTTTGAAAGGCTAAGCACTTGAAGCGGAACAGTTTTTTTCTGGTACGGGGTTGACAGCTCAGCGATCCTCTGTAGAATGCCGCCTCACAGACGCGGGATGGAGCAGCCTGGTAGCTCGTCGGGCTCATAACCCGAAGGTCGTCGGTTCAAATCCGGCTCCCGCAACCAACATCAAAAAAGGCCATTCGAAAGAATGGCCTTTTTTGTGCGCGTATCTTTTTCACAACGTCCTCGCTGCGTCCCTTACCACACTTGGGGCGCAATCATCCGCCACGCTGGCCAACACCAATGAGTCCGGAGTTGTAGGACAATTTCCCTTTTAATTTCTGGTATTTAGAAAGGAAAGGGATGCCTCAGTCATTAATTTGCCTCCGCCCCCTTTTAACAGTTGACACTCAAGCGTTCGCCTGTAGAATGCCGCCACACAGACGCGGGATGGAGCAGCCTGGTAGCTCGTCGGGCTCATAACCCGAAGGTCGTCGGTTCAAATCCGGCTCCCGCAACCAACATCAGGAAAGGCTACTCGAAAGAGTGGCCTTTTTTGTGTCTGTCACTTTTTCTGGCTTGTCTAAAATCGGCCTCATTACAAAAGTTTTGTAATTATTTTCTGCCGAAGGGATTGGTAACTTGGCTGGATACCCCCATCCTGTCGCGCATAGCTCAAGAGGTGATTGATGCGCGCAAATTCTGATCCGCAAGACACTGTTACCGCGACACAACCGATCAAGGCCGAACGACTGCGCTGGCTGGACCGGATCAGCCAGTACCGCCAACCTATCGGCCTCGCCGTCACGTTGCTGCTGTTTGCGATTGCGCTCATTGCCTGTCGCCATCTTCTGAGTGAACTCGATCTTTACGCGCTGCACGACTCCATTCTCGATGTGTCCCGACCGGCCCTGCTCGGTGCGGTCGCTGCCACGGTCGCAGGCTTCATCATTCTTCTGGGCTACGAATGGTCGGCGAGCCGCTATGCCGGCGTGACATTGCCGCCACAGACCCTGGCGCTGGGCGGGTTCACCGCGTTTGCCATCGGCAATGCCATTGGGCTGTCGTTGTTGTCAGGCGGCTCGGTTCGCTATCGCCTGTATGCTCGTCATGGCCTCGGGGCTTCGGACGTCGCCCACATGACCTTGTTTGCCAGCCTGTCCCTGGGCTGTGCGCTGCCGCCACTGGCGGCCCTGGCCACCCTCAGCAACCTGCCTGCCGCGTCCGCCGCGCTGCATCTGCCTGTCACCTTGCTGGCGGGTGTCTCCCTGGCGGTATTGCTGCTCATGGGCGTGCTAGCCATCGGCATCTATCGTCGGCGCTTGCCGGAGCAACCTCATCGGGATGCGCTCCTGGTCAAGGCCGGACGTCGCACCCTGCGCCTGCCGAGCCGACGCTTGACCTTCCTGCAACTGATCATCACGGCGCTGGATGTCGCGGCCGCCGCCACGGTGCTGTATCTGTTGCTGCCCGAAGCGCCACCATTCGGCGCGTTCCTGCTGGTCTACCTGTTGGCGCTGGCTGCGGGCGTGCTCAGCCATGTTCCCGGTGGCGTCGGCGTATTCGAAGCGATCCTGCTGGCGGCATTTGCCGACAAACTGGGCGCCGCACCGCTGGCCGCGGCCCTGCTGCTGTATCGCTTGATCTATGTACTGTTGCCGATGCTGGTGGCCTGCGTGCTGTTGTTGATCAATGAGGCCCAGCGACTGTTCCAGACGCGCCAGACCCTGCGGGCGGCATCAGGCTTCGCGGCGCCGATCCTGGCGGTACTGGTGTTCCTCTCGGGCGTCGTGCTGCTGTTTTCCGGTGTGACCCCGGAGATCGATACACGCCTGGAGCATATCGGTTTCCTGATTCCCCATCGGCTGGTGGACGCTTCGCACTTCGGCGCCAGCCTGGTGGGTGTGTTGTGCCTGTTGCTCGCCCAGGGCTTGCGCCGTCGCCTGTCGGCCGCCTGGATGCTGACCACCGTTTTGCTGCTGGTGGGTGCCCTGCTCTCCCTGCTCAAGGGGTTCGACTGGGAGGAAGCCACGCTGCTGACCTCGACAGCAGCCCTGCTGGCGATATTCCGGCGCTCCTTCTACCGTCCGAGTCGCCTGACCGAACTGCCTTTTTCCCCGCTGTTCCTGATCGCCAGCCTCTGCGTGCTCGGCGCGTCGATCTGGCTGCTACTGTTTGCCTACCAGGACGTGCCCTACAGCCATCAACTGTGGTGGCAGTTCACCCTCGATGCCGACGCTCCCCGTGGCCTGCGCTCGTTGCTGGGGGCCGCGGTGCTGCTGGTGGTGGTGTCCCTGACCTGGCTGCTGCGCACCGCGCGGCCGGTGATCCATCTGCCCACGGCAGAAGAACTGGAGCGGGCCAGGAAGATCCTCATGGCGTCCTCGCAGCCTGACGGTGGCCTGGCCCTGACCGGTGACAAGGCGCTGCTCTTTCATCCCAACGACGAAGCGTTCCTGATGTACGCCCGCCGTGGGCGCAGCCTGGTAGCTCTGTATGATCCAATCGGACCTGCCCAACAACGGGCCGAAATGATCTGGCAGTTCCGCGACCTGTGCGACATCCACCACGCCCGTCCGGTGTTCTACCAGGTGCGCGCCGAGAACCTGCCGTACTACATGGACATCGGCCTGACAGCGATCAAGCTGGGTGAAGAAGCCCGGGTCGACCTCAAGCGTTTCGATCTCGAGGCCAAGGGCAAGGAGATGAAGGACCTGCGCTACACCTGGAACCGCGGCACCCGGGACGGCCTGTCGCTGGAGATCCATGAACCGGGGCATGCGCCGATGGATGAGCTCAAGGTCATCTCCGATGCCTGGCTGACCGGCAAGAACGTACGCGAGAAAGGCTTTTCCCTGGGCCGCTTCAGCGATGACTACCTCAAGCATTTCCGCATCGCCGTGATTCGCTTCGAGGGTCGTCCGGTGGCGTTCGCCAACCTGCTGGAAACCCGCAGCCATGAGCTGGCCAGCCTCGACCTGATGCGTGCCCACCCCGAAGCGCCGAAGCTGACCATGGAATTCATGATGGTCGGCTTGATCCAGCATTATAAGAACCATGACTACGCCCGCTTCAGCCTCGGCATGGTCCCACTGTCGGGCCTGCAACCGCGTCGCGGTGCGCCATTGACCCAGCGCCTGGGCTCGATGGTGTTTCGCCGTGGCGAGCAGCTCTACAACTTCCAGGGGCTGCGCCGCTTCAAAGACAAATTCCAGCCTGACTGGGAACCTCGTTACATGGCCGTGCCCGCCGGACTCGATCCGCTGGTGGCGCTGGCCGATACTGCCGCCTTGATTGCAGGCGGCCTGACTGGACTGGTGAAACGCTGATGATGCAACGCTCCTGGCGATACGTAGTGGCCGCCCTGCTGATGCTGGCGGTGATTCTCGGTGGCGGTTATTGGTATTGGAACCGCCCGGCCCCGCAACCCACCCTTGAACAACTGACACCCGCCGACGGCGCGCCGATGACCCGTGTCATCCCTGGCACCAAGCCTCGCGCTCAGGTGCTGGTGGCGGTCAATGAAGATCAGAAGCTCAGCGACACCCAGTTGACGACTCTCAGCCGCAGTGGCTCGGCGCAGATCGTCCAGGTGATCCTGCCCAAGGACTGCATGCTGCAGGGTCGCGCCTTGCAGGCAGGCCTGAGAGAACTTCAAGGACCGGCGACGCTGGTCAGCGGCATCGGCCCGGGCGCCGTGCTCGCCTGGCGTTGGCTGGCCGAACAGAAAGACGACAAGGCCAAGGCCATTTCGGTGGACCTGGCCCTGGAGAAGCCCGGCTGCACGCACTTGCTGCCCAAAACCGCGGCCCACGGTCATTGGCTGGTGGCCTGGAACGACAACCCGGACGACACCAGCGCCGCTTTCGTGCGGGATCAGAAGAATGCCGAAACCAGCATCAGCGACTACGACATCAACCTGGCGCAAGTGCTGAACAACGAACTGCGCAAGATCCTCGTCGGCACCGACAAGGCCAAGGGGGGCCTGGCCATTCCGGTGGTCGAGGTGCCTGCGAGCCAGGCCCGGGATACCGTGACCCTGTTCCTCTCCGGCGATGGCGGCTGGCGTGACCTGGACCGCGACGTAGCCGATGAAATGGCCAAGATCGGCTACCCGGTGGTCGGTATCGACACCCTGCGCTACTACTGGCAGCACAAGAGTCCGGAACAGAGCGCGGTGGACCTCGCCGAACTGATGCAGCACTACCGTCAGGTCTGGGGCACCAAACGCTTCGTCCTGACCGGCTACTCCTTCGGCGCCGATGTGTTGCCGGCGATCTACAATCGCCTGCCGACCACCGAACAGCAACGGATCGACGCAATCATTCTGCTGGCCTTCGCCCGCACCGGCAGCTTCGAGATCGAAGTCGAAGGCTGGCTTGGCAACGCCGGCACCGAAGCTGCCACCGGACCGGAAATGGCCAAGTTGCCAGCCGAGAAAGTGGTGTGCATCTACGGCGGCGAAGAAGCCGACGAAAGCGGCTGCACCGACAAGACTGCCGTGGGTGAAGCTATCAAGTTGCCGGGCGGCCACCACTTCGACGAAAACTACCCGGCCCTGGCCAAGCGCCTGATCGATGAGATCAACAAGCGCCAGCCCAAGCCTGCCGACCAGTAATCCGATGCTGGCTTAACAAGAAGCCCCTGCTGCCTTCCGACATGCAGGGGCTTTTTGTTGTGACAGTGCCGCCGTCTTCGCGAGCAGGCTCGCTCCCACAGACGAGGCTGGCCTTAGTAGACCTGCACCCGCCACAGCTCCCGCGAAGCAGACCCCGCCGACATCGGCAACCGACCGTGCAGCGTTCGGTAGTTGTCGATCAGCACCAGATCGCCTTCGCTCCATGGATGGGCAATCAGGCACTCCGGGTCGTAGACCAGGCTGTTGACCTGATCCAGCAGTGCCTGTTGAGCCGCTTCGTCATGATCCTGCACAGCCTGGCTGAGGGTCTGCAGCGTCGAATCGGTGCCTTCCTGGTAGCGCAGGATGAGTTCGCCACTACGGGGGTGACGATCCACCAGGCTGTACATGCGCGGCGAACCGCCGAAGTAGGTCATCTTGGTGTAGTAGGTGATGTTCACCGCCTGCCATTGCCGAGCGACTTGCAAGCCGACCTTGCGCAGCACGTTCCGGCTGTCGACGACGGTGGTCTGGCCTTCGCCCGGTAGCGGCGCCGTCTTGCAATACAACATGAACTTGCTGGCGCAGAATTTCGGGTTGCGCTGCACCTGGGCATCGCTGTCGGGCAGCATGTTCAAGTCCCAGTGCAAAGGCGTTTTTTCCAACGAATGCACCACGCCTTGGGGTTTGTCCGCCGGCTTGACCACGTGTACCGCGCCGAAGGCCCATTCGTACAACGTGCCGAAACGTTCGCAACTGCGGGCGAAACTGTCCTGGTCCTCAAAATGACAGCCCTTGAGGCAAACGAAGCCGAAGATCTCCACCAATGATTCCAACAACCTCGTGGACAGTCGCTCGAAACCCAACCCCAACGGATCCCGCACCACCAGGCCAAAGAGCGGGAGCTTTTGCAGCTCGTACTCGAAGCCTTGTACCTGGGGACCTTCTGTCTGGTGGTAAAGCCACGGCCGCCCCTGCCAGGTGACCAGCACGTGCTGCTCAAGGTCGACCTGGGCCCGCGCGCGCAGGCTCTGGCTCCCATCGAGGTTGCACACAGGCACGGCGTGCCAGGGACTGTCGACGCGGCTCAGCCCTTCGGCCAGCCCGACGGTAAACTTGGGCCCGGCATTGCTGTACTGGTGAACCGACAGTCGAATGTCATCGGGGAAGAAGCGATCCACCGCCGCATTCAAGGCCTGTCCGCGCAGCATCATCTGGTAGGCCTTGTAGTTGATCTGCTGCAGATATTCGTCGTCGCTCTGCCCTTCCTCGCGACAAAGGCGCAGGTCGTTGTAGAGATGACTGCAGAGATTGTCATGGGTCCGACCGAGGCCTTCATCATGCCGGCTCTGCTCGATCAGGTCCCCCAGGTTTTTCCAGGGCAACCGGGCCTGCTTGACCAGGCTGGCGCGTACCGCCTCGGCACTTTGTGCCTGCGGGAACAGGTCTTCCATGCTGACCCACTCGATCGTGTGAGTCATACACAGTTCACGCAGCGCCCGGTTATAGGCCGCACGAACATCGTCGCTCACCCCGACGATGTCATTGAAAGTCGTACCATCGCTGAGGATCGATACCACGCACCCAGGCTCATGCAACGCGGCAATCGCCTGGCCCATCTGGTCGAGGCGCTCGATAGCCATGAACTCGCCATAGTCCGGCAGCACGCCGAAGGTCTGGTCGATGGCATTGGGTGATTTGCAGGGAAAGCCCGGCAGGATCAGGCGCACGGGACGGCGCTGATCGAAGCATCGCCCTAGCTGGAGTGCCAGCTGGTCCCGGCCCTGTGTTTCGAAACGATCATCCGTACCCTTGAACAGGTAACCGGCCAGCAAATCGCTGGCGGCCGTGATCCAGGCTTCTCTATGTTCCATGGAACAGCTTCCTTGAGAGTGGGTGTATCAACAGGATTTGACGGTATCGCCACGCTCGGTGAATGCCTGCGCGGCGCCACCGTGTTGCTTGAGGATGTGTAACAGCCCGGCCGGCTGTTCACAGTAGAAATCCGAGGCCTGCCCAGTGCACGTAGCGCCATAGCCCCAGGCGACCAGTGCCGAGGGCATACCCGCGGCATGGGCGGTCTGCAGGTCGATCTCCGTATCGCCAACGAACAGGCAGTGGCGAGGATCGACCGACAGGCGTCGGGCCGCTTCCCACGCCACGTCCGGCTGGGGTTTGAGGGACCGGCCTGCGCGGTGCCCCAGGACCGCCTTGAAGATCGTGCGCGCAAGCAGCGCATCAGCGACCTGGCAGGCCATGGCCTCGGCTTTGTTGGTGACGATCGCCAGGGGCAACCGCAGTTCTCGGCAGCCTTCGAGCATTGCCAATACACCGCTGAAGGGCTTGGAAAACTGCACCAGATGATCCTGGTACACCCTGACATAACGCCGGTGCAACATGGCCGCATCGGCGATACCAAACCGGTTCGCCACCGCCTCGATCATCGCCGTGGTGCCGCCACCGATAAAGTCCCGCACCGTTTCCGCGGTCAGCGCCAGACAACCGTGTTCCAGCAATACCTGATTCAGGCTCCAGGTGATGTCCGGCAAGGTGTCCACCAAGGTACCGTCCAGGTCGAAGAGCACGGCCTCGATCCGCAACCGAGACGCCCTCATTGGGCACTGGCGTAGTGACAAGGACGCCCCTTGCGAAAGACCAGTCGATGGAAGCGCTCGTCGACATTGCTGCGTTTTTCGAGGGTGACCACACCCCGTCGCTTGATTGCCACCGAATGCCAGGGCGTACGCCACAGGTCACTGGTCGGTACGAGGCGGATACCGATTTTCGTCGACACCGCCAGTTGTGGGTGGATCGACAAGCGCAGGCAATCCGGATAGCGCGCCTGCAGCAACGCGCTCCAGGCTTCACTGCGCTGGATCACCCGCTGCGAGGCCGGCTTGGCGATCTTCTTTACCGCGTTGAGGCTCATGCCGGCGAATGCCTCAATCCCTGAATAATCCTCGGACAGGAAGCGATGGATGCCGCAGTACATCAACATCATGTGCGGGTCATCCTTGAAGCGCTGCTGCAACAGGATCAATGACTGACCGTGCTCGATCATCATTTCTTCGCGCATGGCGTCCAGGCAGTTGAGCTGGGGATAGGCATCTCTGAGGTCGAAATGGGCGAACATACCGCCGTAGTGCTGCTCGGCGTAATCCTGGATCGCGTCGGTGTAGGCCTTGACGTCCGCATCGGGAACACGCACCAGGTCGGCAAACACATAACCATCGGAGCAGATGTGGATCAACGCACCGGGCGCGTAGATCGCCTGGATCTCCGCACACAGGCGATGGAGCTCGTCGATGGCATGGTATTCAGCCAGGTCAGGCAAGTGACTCAGGGTCTTCTTGCGGCTGGGGGATTTTCCTGGAAAGGCCGGCAGGACCATTTCAACTTTGCGACCGCTCTGGACCGCCCGCATGACTTTCGCCAGATGGGGCTCCAGCACTTGGAAAGAAAGCTCGTCGCTTTCACCGGGGGCGAGGCTGCGACGGCGAAACAGACATTCGAGAATCTGTTGGGCAATGTTCCGAGGCGAGACGGGCTGATGCTCGTGCACGCGCTGACCGCCCACCTGTTGAGCAACGGTAGTTGAACCCTGCATAGACAATCCCTTGTTTGATGGTGACGGTAGCCAGAATCCTTGGCCACCGGCAGATACTCCTTGATCTGCGAGCCGGTAAAAAATCCTACAGAAAGCAAACACTTGTCAAATTTTCCGAAACACCACAGGACAATGCTGTCACGGAATACCGGGACAAATGCGGCAAGAAGCCCCCGCTGCCGCAAGGCAACGGGGGCTTTTTGATTGACCGCTCCCTCGTTCGGCCAGGAACGTTCTACGCGCCAAGGCACTGAACGCAGATCATCGGTGGACGCTACATCTCGACCTGCGTCCCCAACTCGATCACCCGGTTCACCGGCAGATTGAAGAAGCGCAGGTTGCCGTTGGCATTCTTCAGCAGGAAGGCGAACAACAATTCACGCCAGCGGGCCATGCCTTCGAGCTTGGAAGCGATGACCGTCTCGCGGCTGAGGAAGTACGTCGTGCGCATCGGGCTGAAGTCCAGGTCATCCAAATGACAGAGCTTGAGTGCCTGGGGCACATCCGGCTCGTCGGTAAAGCCGAAATGCAGAATGACCCGGAAGAAGCCTTCGCCATAGGAATCGACCTCGAAGCGCCGCTGCGGCGGAACCCGCGGGATGTCTTCGTACACCACCGTCAACAGGACCACTTGCTCGTGCAGCACCTGATTGTGCAACAGGTTGTGCAACAGCGCGTGAGGCACGGCGTCGGAGCGCGCGGTCAGGAACACGGCAGTGCCCTGCACGCGATGAGGTGGCTGCACGCGGATGCTGCTGATAAAGACCGGCAGCGGCAAGGCGCCTTCATCTAGACGCTCCACCAGCAATTGCTTGCCGCGCTTCCAGGTGGTCATCAATACGAACAAGGCGATACCGGCGATGACCGGGAATGCGCCGCCCTGGATGATCTTCGGCACGTTGGCGGCGAAGTACAGGCCGTCCACCAGGAGGAAACCGAGCAGCACCGGCACCGCCAGCAGCGGCGGCCATTTCCACAACAGCAGCATCACGGCCGACACCAGGATAGTGGTCATCAGCATGGTCCCGGTCACCGCCACGCCATAGGCCGAAGCCAGCGCACCGGAGGATTCGAACCCCAGCACCAGCAGCACCACGCCGACCATCAGCGACCAGTTCACCGCGCCAATGTAGATCTGGCCCTGCTCGGCGCTGGAGGTGTGCTGGATGTACATGCGCGGTATATAGCCCAGTTGGATCGCCTGGCGCGTCAGGGAAAAAGCGCCGGAAATCACCGCTTGCGAAGCGATCACCGTCGCCAGGGTCGACAGACCCACCAGCGGGATCAGCGCCCAGCTTGGTGCCAGCAGATAGAACGGGTTGCGCGCCGCTTCCGGGTCGCCCAACAGCAACGCTCCCTGACCGAAATAATTGAGCACCAGCGCCGGCAACACCAGGATGAACCAGGCACGGGCGATGGGTTTGCGGCCGAAGTGGCCCATGTCGGCGTACAGCGCTTCGGCGCCGGTCAGCGCCAGCACCACGGCGCCGAGGATCGCCACGCCCATGCCCGGATGAACCACAAAGAAGCGCACCGCCCAAGCCGGGTTCACCGCTTGCAGCACTTCCGGATGCTGGCTGATGCCATAGACACCAAGGGCGCCAAGTACCAGGAACCAGGTGACCATGATCGGGCCGAACAGGATGCCGATCCGTGCAGTACCGTGGCGCTGGATCAGAAACAGCGCCACCAGGACCACCAGCGACAACGGCACCACCCAGTGGTCGATACCCTCGAACGCCAGGCCCAGGCCTTCGATCGCCGAAAGCACGGAAATCGCCGGGGTGATCATGCTGTCGCCGTAGAACAGCGCAGCGCCGATCAGGCCGCAGATCACCAGAAACGTCCGCAATCGCGCCCGTCCCGCCGCTGCCCGTCGCGCCAGAGCGGTGAGTGCCATGATCCCGCCTTCGCCCTGGTTGTCGGCACGCAGGACGAACATCATGTACTTGATCGACACGACCCAGATCAACGACCAGAAGATCAGCGACAGGATCCCCAGCACGCCGTCATGGCTGACCGGTACGCCATAACCGCCGGTAAACACTTCCTTAAGGGTATATAACGGGCTCGTGCCGATGTCGCCATAAACCACCCCGACCGCCGCGACCAGCATGCTCAGCGACTTCGTTGCCGAACGCTCGGCGCCCGCCGCCTGACTACTTGCATGACCCATCCAGCACTCCTGATTCCAGACCCGTCTTCTTGTTCAACGAAGCCTTATGCCCCGTTACGCAGCATGCGCTGTTTTACATGTAGTTACAGATGTTTAGTTGACTGTAATGACCGGTAAAGCGCAAAGGCGCGAAGCATAGCGCAGCACTCGTCGCTTTTCCCTGTATAAAGCTGGTCAAGTGCCTCGCCCATCGCTAGAATTGCGCACTTTTTGATCAGAGGCGCGTCAGGCGCCCTGTCTCGGCAAGAGACGATCCCCCTACACCGAGGTTAGACATGTCCACCACTACTACGCCAGCCAATCCCAAGGTCGGCTTCGTATCCCTGGGTTGCCCGAAGGCTCTGGTCGACTCCGAGCGCATCCTGACCCAGTTGCGCATGGAAGGGTATGACGTCGTGTCCACGTACCAGGACGCCGACGTGGTAGTGGTCAATACCTGTGGCTTCATCGACTCGGCCAAGGCCGAATCCCTTGAAGTGATCGGCGAAGCCATCAAGGAAAACGGCAAGGTCATCGTTACCGGCTGCATGGGCGTGGAAGAAGGCAACATCCGCGACGTGCACCCAAGCGTGCTGGCCGTGACCGGTCCGCAGCAGTACGAGCAGGTGGTCAATGCCGTGCACGACGTGGTGCCGCCGAAACAGGACCACAACCCGCTGATCGACCTGGTGCCGCCGCAAGGCATCAAGCTGACCCCTCGGCACTACGCTTACCTGAAGATTTCCGAAGGCTGCAACCACAGCTGCAGCTTCTGCATCATCCCGTCGATGCGCGGCAAGCTGGTGAGTCGCCCGGTGGGCGATGTGCTCGACGAAGCCCAGCGCCTGGTCAAGGCCGGTGTCAAGGAACTGCTGGTGATCTCCCAGGACACCAGCGCCTACGGCGTCGACGTGAAATACCGCACCGGCTTCTGGAACGGCGCGCCGGTGAAGACCCGCATGACCGAACTGTGCGAAGCCCTCAGCACCCTCGGCGTCTGGGTCCGCCTGCATTACGTCTACCCGTACCCACATGTGGATGAGCTGATCCCGCTGATGGCCGCTGGCAAGATCCTGCCGTACCTGGACATCCCGTTCCAGCACGCCAGCCCGAAAGTCCTCAAGGCCATGAAACGCCCAGCGTTCGAAGACAAGACCCTGGCGCGAATCAAGAACTGGCGGGAAATCTGCCCGGACCTGATCATCCGCTCGACCTTCATCGTCGGCTTCCCCGGCGAAACCGAAGAAGATTTCCAGTACCTGCTGGACTGGCTGACCGAAGCCCAGCTCGACCGCGTCGGCTGCTTCCAGTATTCGCCGGTCGATGGCGCACCCGCCAACGACCTGGACCTGGACGTGGTGCCGGACGACGTCAAGCAGGACCGTTGGGAGCGCTTCATGGCGCACCAGCAGGCCATCAGCTCGGCGCGCCTGCAAATGCGCATCGGCCGTGAAATCGAAGTGCTGGTGGATGAAGTGGACGAGCAAGGCGCCGTCGGCCGCTGCTTCTTCGACGCCCCGGAAATCGATGGCAACGTCTTCATCGACAACGGCAGCAACCTCAAGCCCGGCGACAAGGTCTGGTGCAAGGTGACCGATGCCGACGAGTATGACTTGTGGGCTGAACAGATCAACTGATCGAGCCACTGCAATACCTTGTGGGAGCGGGCTTGCTCGCGAAGGCGGAGTATCAGTTAACAGTAATTTCGACTGACACACCGCCTTCGCGAGCAAGCCCGCTCCCACAGGTTTTTCGAAACCCGGTAAAAATTGACAAGCCCCGCCCTTGCGACAAGATGCGGGGCTTTTTTACGGCTATCGTATGGATAAACACAGGACATCCAGCACAAGGAACAGGCGGGCATGCGCCAGCATTCGGTCATCCACACACCGAAACCCAGCGATTACCAGGAACTGACCCAGGTCTGGGAGGCTTCGGTACGGGCTACCCATGATTTTCTGCCGGACAGCTACATCGAGCTGCTGAAGAACCTGGTGCTCACCCGTTACCTGGATGCGGTGATGCTGATCTGTACCCGGGACACCCACCAGCGCATCACCGGTTTCGCCGGCGTCGCGGCCGGCAAGGTCGAGATGCTGTTCATCGATCCGCACTATCGCGGCCAGGGCCTGGGCAAGCAATTGCTGCGCTATGCCATGGACCATTTGAATGCCTATCAGCTGGATGTCAACGAACAGAACCCGCAAGCCCTGGGCTTCTATCTCAAGCAAGGCTTCGAAGTGGTCGGCCGTTCGGCACGGGACGGCATGAATCAGCCCTACCCGTTGCTGCACATGCGCTACGGGCAGCCCGACCTGAAGGCCCGACGCGGGTAGACGAGACAAATGGACACGCGATTAACCGGCGCCAGGCAGGTACAATGTCCCCCCTCTTTTTGTTACGGCCCTGTCATGACTGACCCGATCCGCCTCTCCAAACGCCTCATCGAACTTGTCGGCTGTTCCCGTCGGGAGGCTGAGCTGTTCATCGAGGGTGGCTGGGTCACCGTGGACGGTGAAGTCATCGACGAGCCGCAGTTCAAGGTCGGCGACCAGCGTGTCGAGCTTGACCCCGAGGCCAAGGCCACCGCGCCGGAGCCGGTGACGATTCTGCTGAACGTGCCGGCCGGCATGGATACCGACACGGCGATGGCCACCCTCAAACCAGAGACACTGAGCGAAGAACACCGCTTCGGCAAGCGCCCGCTCAAGGGGCATTTCCTGCGCCTGACCGCCAGCGCCGACCTGCAGGCCAACGCCAGCGGGCTGCTGGTGTTCACCCAGGACTGGAAGATCCTGCGCAAGCTCACCGCCGACGCCGCCAAGATCGAGCAGGAATATGTGGTGGAAGTCGAAGGCGAGATGGTCGCCCATGGCCTGAATCGCCTGAACCATGGCCTGACCTACAAGGGCAAGGAATTGCCGGCGGTCAAGGCCAGTTGGCAGAACGAGAACCGCCTGCGCTTCGCCATGAAAAACCCGCAACCGGGCATCCTGGCCCTGCTCTGCCAGGCCGTTGGCCTCAAGGTAGTCGCCATTCGCCGTATCCGCATCGGCGGCGTGTCCATTGGCAAGGTCCCGCCGGGACAGTGGCGCTACTTGTCCGCCAAAGAGAAATTCTAATTTTTTCGGCGCCGCAGCCGGCTGGGGCGCCCATTGCCGATTGATCAGGATTGCACACATGATTCACAACGACGTACTGCGCAGCGTGCGCTACATGCTCGACATCAGCGACAAGAAAGTCATCGAGATCATCAAGCTGGGCGGCCTGGAAGTGTCTCTCGCGGACCTGGCGGGCTATCTCAAGAAAGACGAAGAAGAAGGCTTTGTGTTCTGCCCTGACGAGGTCATGGCGCACTTTCTCGATGGCCTGGTGATCTTCAAGCGTGGCAAGGACGAAAGTCGCCCGCCACAGCCCATCGAAGTACCGGTGACCAACAACATCATCCTCAAGAAGCTGAGGGTGGCCTTCGAGCTGAAGGAGGACGATCTGCATGCGATCCTCAAGGCCGCCGAGTTCCCGGTGTCCAAGCCGGAGCTGAGCGCCCTGTTTCGCAAGTTCGGCCACACCAACTACCGTCCGTGTGGCGACCAGTTGCTGCGTAACTTCCTCAAGGGGCTGACGCTGCGCGTTCGCGGCTGACTCCGACCCATGACCTACACGGTGTCCCCCATCGGCTTCGTCCGCTCCTGCTTCAAGGAGAAGTTCGCCATCCCCCGCCAACCGCAGCTGGCCCCGGCCGCACGGGGCGTGCTGGAGCTGGTGGCGCCGTTCGACCAGGGCGATGCGGTGCAGGGCCTGGAGCAGGTCAGTCACGTCTGGCTGTTGTTCCTGTTTCACCAGGCCCTGGAAGACAAGCCGCGCTTGAAGGTGCGCCCGCCGCGCCTGGGCGGCAACAAGTCCATGGGGGTGTTTGCCACCCGCGCCACCCATCGCCCCAATGGCATCGGCCAGTCCGTGGTCAAGCTGGAACGGGTCGAAACCGGTCGGTTGTGGATCTCGGGCATCGACCTGCTGGACGGCACGCCAGTGCTGGACATCAAGCCCTACGTGCCCTACGCCGACATCATCGGCTCAGCCACCAACGATATCGCCAGCGCGGCGCCTGGGCTTATTCCAGTGCAGTGGACGGACTCGGCGCTGCTCCAGGCACGAGATCACGCCATGCGCCTGGAAGAGCCCTTGGTGGAGCTGATCGAACAGTGCCTGGCTCAAGACCCACGCCCGGCGTACCAGACGCCTACAGCAGCACGGGAATATGGCGCGCAGTTCTGGGATCTGGATGTCCGTTGGCATTACCCGCAACCGGGATTGATCCGGGTGCTGGAAGTCGTTGCCGTCCGACCCTGACCGCCGGAAACGAAAAAGCCCGCGTGGCCTTCATCAGGCAACGCGGGCTTTTTCATGGAGTTGGGATCGTGCCCACGCTCTGCGTGGGCATGCCGCAACGGACGCTCTGCGTTCGGCTCTTTGGGACGCGAAGCGTCCCTGGCTGCGTTCCCACGCAGAGCGTGGGAACGATCCGCTTACTTCTCTACGAACGCCCGCTCGATCAGGTAGTCACCCGGCTCGCGCATACGCGGAGAAACGGTCAGGCCGAAGCTGTTGAGCACTTCGCTGGTTTCATCCAGCATGCTCGGGCTGCCGCACAGCATGGCGCGGTCGTCCTGCGGGTTGATCGGCGGCAGGCCGATGTCGCGGAACAACTTGCCGCTGCGCATCAGGTCGGTCAGGCGACCTTCGTTCTCGAACGGCTCGCGGGTCACGGTCGGGTAGTAGATCAGCTTGTCGCGCAGCGCTTCACCAAAGAATTCGTTCTGCGGCAGGTGCTCGGTGATGAATTCGCGGTAGGCGACTTCATTGACGTAACGCACGCCGTGGCACAGGATCACTTTTTCGAAACGCTCGTAGGTTTCCGGATCCTGGATGACGCTCATGAACGGCGCCAGGCCAGTACCGGTGCTGAGCAGGTACAGGTGTTTGCCAGGCTTGAGGTCGTCCAGCACCAGGGTGCCGGTAGGTTTCTTGCTGATGATGATCTCGTCGCCTTCCTTCAGATGCTGCAACTGGGAAGTCAGCGGGCCATCAGGCACCTTGATGCTGAAGAACTCGAGATGCTCTTCCCAGTTCGGGCTGGCGATCGAGTAGGCACGCATGAGCGGGCGGCCATTGGGCTGTTGCAGGCCGATCATCACGAACTGACCGTTCTCGAAGCGCAGGCCCGGATCGCGGGTGCACTTGAAGCTGAACAGAGTGTCGTTCCAGTGATGAACACTGAGGACACGCTCGTGGTTCATGTTGCTCATGTACGTGGGACTCCTGGGAATGATGCCTGCGTCGTGATATGCGCATTTGCAGCGCATTCTAATGGCAGCGACAATATCTGTTAACTGAATTATTAAGATAAGGGTTATCGGTTATATCGATATGCGATTTACTCTACGTCAACTCCAGGTCTTCGTCGCCGTTGCCCAGCAAGAGAGCGTTTCCCGTGCCGCGGGCCAGCTCAATCTGTCGCAATCGGCCGCCAGCACTTCCATTACCGAACTGGAGCGACAATCCAGCTGCCAGTTATTCGACCGCGCCGGCAAGCGCCTGAGCCTCAATGCCTTGGGTAAACAGCTGTTGCCCCAGGCGGTGGCGCTGCTGGACCAGTCCAAGGAGATCGAAGATCTGCTCAACGGCAAGTCCGGCTTCGGCTCACTGGCGGTCGGCGCGACCCTGACCATCGGTAATTACCTGGCGACCCTGCTGATCGGCGGATTCATGCAGCGCCATCCGGAAAGCCAGGTGAAGCTGCATGTGCAGAACACTGCCAATATCGTGCACCAGGTCGCCCACTATGAAATTGATCTGGGTCTAATCGAAGGCGATTGCAGCCACCCGGACATCGAGGTACAGAGCTGGGTAGAGGACGAACTGGTGGTGTTCTGCGCCCCCCAGCACCCGCTGGCCAAACGCGGTCAGGCGACCATGGAGGAGTTGACCCATGAGGCATGGATCCTGCGGGAACAGGGTTCCGGCACCCGTCTGACGTTCGACCAAGCCATGCGCCACCATCGCAGCGCGCTGAACATCCGCCTGGAGCTGGAACACACCGAAGCTATCAAGCGCGCCGTGGAGTCCGGTCTGGGGATTGGCTGCATCTCACGCCTGGCGTTGCGCGATGCTTTCCGGCGCGGCAGCCTGGTGCCGGTGGAAACGCCAGACATGGACCTGGCGCGGCAATTCTATTTCATCTGGCACAAGCAGAAGTACCAGACCTCGGCGATGCGCGAATTCCTCGAACTGTGTCGGGCATTCACCGCCGGGGCACAGCGCAGCGACGAAATCGTGCTGCCGACCATTGCCTGATCAGAGAAGGACCAGGCCCCACACCAGGGCAATCATGGTCAAAGCGACCAGCTGGGCGGCACTGCCCATGTCCTTGGCGTTTTTCGACAAGGGGTGCAGCTCCAGGGAAATGCGGTCGATGGCCGCCTCCACCGCCGAGTTCAGCAACTCCACGATCAATGCCAGCAGGCAGACCGCAATCAGCAGCGCCTGCTCGACACGGCTGACGTTCAGGAAGAACGACAGCGGAATGAGGATGACATTGAGCAACACCAATTGACGGAATGCCGCTTCACCGGTGAAGGCGGCGCGCAGGCCGTCCAGAGAGTAGCCGGAAGCATTCAGGATGCGTTTCAGGCCGGTTTGGCCTTTAAAAGGAGACATAGGATGAGCAACTGATTGAAAGAAGTGGGAAAGCTAATTCAACCCTGGTCAAAAAAGCGTGAATAAAGACGTTATGACTGAGGTGAAATTGACTCAAGTTGTTGCAGCAACAGGGCCGCCTGGGTCCGGGTCCGCACGTTCAGTTTACGAAAGATTGCCGTCACGTGGGCCTTGATGGTGGCCTCCGACACGTTCAATTCATAAGCGATCTGTTTGTTCAACAGGCCTTCGCAGACCATGGTCAATACTCGGAACTGCTGCGGCGTGAGACTGGCCAAACCTTCGCTGGCCGCCTTGGCCTCCTCGGACACGCTCACCGCTTCGAACGCCTGGGGCGGCCAGGCGGCGTCACCATCCAGGACTTTTCTCACGGCCTGCTGAATCATCTCCAGGGAACTCGACTTGGGTATGAACCCACTGGCACCGAACTCCCGGGCCTTGACCATCACAGAGGCCTCTTCCTGGGCGGACACCATCACCACCGGAATCTGCGGATACTGCCCCCGCAACAGCACCAGCCCGGAAAAACCGTACGCGCCAGGCATGTTCAGGTCCAGCAGGACCAGATCCCAGTCGGCCTTTTCGGTCAACCGGGTCTCCAGTTCCGCAATACTGGCCACCTCCGTCAGCCGGACAGCCGGGCCAAGGCCCAGGGTCACTGCCTGATGCAACGCGCTGCGAAAGAGCGGATGGTCATCGGCGATCAGGATTTCGTATGTGGCCATTTTTCAAATGATCCTGTTTTTATGGGAGACCCGATGCAATCGCGCCTCGCCAAAACAACTCAAGACACCGCGCAGCGTTTCGAACGTCGGCCGCTCCCTGGTCGGCGCCAAGCATGCCCAGCGAAGCCGGGGTGGTCAAGCAGCACGGCCATCACTGTCCTGAGTATGGGCCACTATTGTGTCGATATCGCTTGGGGCACGCGGATGAAGGGCTGCAACTCGGCGTGAGCCGGTGTCGACACATCCATCTCCTGCTGCCGCTTGGCGCCCAGGTAATGTTGGCTGAACACGTCGAAATAAGCATCCAGGGCCGACGCGGCGTCGTTGTCCCCGGCCAGTTCAAGACACAGCGCCGCCACTTCGGCGGTGCACAAATGTTCACTGCGGGTCGAACGGCGCAAACGGTAGCGCGACAGTTTGTCGGGCTGCAGGCTGAGGATCGGCAAGCGGTCGAAATACGGACTCTTGCGGAAGATCTTGCGCGCCTCCGTCCAGGTTGCATCCAGCAGAATGAACAGTGGTCGCCTGGAATGATCGAGGTCCACCGTCTGGGTAACGCGCGATGGCTCGACATATTCACCGGGAAATACCAGGTAGGGTTGCCATTGCGGGTCGTTCAGCAGCGCCAGCAATTGCGGGTCCACTTCGGTGCGCGACCAGATGAAGGCATGATTGTCACGCACCACATCGGCGATCAGCCAACCGGTGTTGCTCGGCTTGAACACTTCCTTGTTGGTCATGATCAGGCAGACCCCGGAACGGGTTTCGACACTCGGACGCCAGGCGCACAGGCAGTGGCTTTCGATCACCCGGCAGGCGTTGCATCGGGGTGCGCGCCAGCCACGGGCCTGTAGCGGCTTGATGCCCTCATCGACGCGCTGGTCGCGCAGACGGGCTACGGCGTTAGGGGCATGGTTCATCGCGGGCAACGCCTACGGACAAAAGAACTCGACACGAACAACACTCGGCAGGGCAATAAAGGCCGGCAGTCTACCAGAGCGCGCAAACCTGTACCGTCCACCCGGCCTCCCCTATAATTTGCCGCCACTGAACGCACAGTCATGTGACCGGTCGAAATAGCCGTCACTGAACCAGGAGAGTTTCATGCTGCGCCTTATCGTCCCTACCGTTGCCGTTCTGCTGGCTACGTCCTTCAGCGCCCAGGCTGCCTCGCTGAAAGAACTCGAACTGAACAAGATGCTGCAGAACGTCGCCGCGCAAAGCAGCGTCGGCACCCCGCGGGCAATCAGCGAAGACATTCTTGATCAAGGCTATACCGTCGAAGGCACCGAGTTGATCAACCACCTCAGTGTGCAAAGCAGCCATGCCCAGCAAATGCGCGCTGACCCCAAGGCTGTGTATTTCCAGTTGGGTGCCAAAGTCTGCACCAACCCGGGGTTTCGCAAACTGATGGCCAAGGGCGCAACGATGCGTTACGAGTTCACCGAGGTTAAGACCAATCGCCCGGTCGCCACCGAACGCTTCCAGGAATCGGATTGCCCGAAACCGGCCAAGACCAAGAAATAGTCAACCCAAGCCAGTGGCTTGTCCGATCAATCCGCCTCATGGATTAGCCACACAGGCCACTGTCGCGCCGCTGCTCATCGTCGGCGCGCAGTTCCGCCACCAGTGCCTGTAAATAGCGCGAGCGCCAAGCCCGGCCTTCCAGACGGCGACAACATTCTTCCTCGAGACTGACCCGATTGGCCTGAGCCGCTTCCAACAGCGCCAGATACAACTGCCTGTCGAGTTCCAGAGTTACCCTGGTCATCTTTCCCGCCTCCTTGCCCGATCTACTTCAATCCATCGCGTGGCCCAGCCGTGGGCATCGAATTGCATGGCACGCCTGTTATCAGTAAATCAGAGCGGCACGTACCCGGCCGGTATTCTGACGAGCGGTGGGGTCGTTCACTGCTTGTTGCCAACTGTCACTTTCGAGGGCCATGATCAGGGCAGCGAAAATCAACGCGAGGGTCTAGGATTCAGAAGTAAGAAGGAGTAGCTGAATGCCTTATAAACCGAATGACCAGCTCAGTCGTCATTTTGAAAGCCATGGCCACGACCTCACCCGCAAGGTCGAAGAGCAACTCAACCTGGTATCGCCCGACAGCCCGAACCTTCCCATCTACCGCGACATGATCCTGACCGTGCTGCGCATGGCCCAGGAAGACCACAACCGCTGGAACGCCAAGATCACCCTGCAGGCACTGCGAGAGCTGGAACATGCGTTTCGCACGCTGGAACAGTTCAAGGGCCGGCGCAAGGTCACCGTCTTCGGCTCGGCCCGAACACCCATCGAACACCCTCTGTACGGCTTGGCTCGTGAACTGGGAGCGGCGCTGGCCCGTTCGGACATGATGGTCATCACCGGTGCCGGCGGTGGCATCATGGCCGCCGCCCATGAAGGCGCGGGCCGGGAGCACAGCCTGGGATTCAACATCACCCTGCCTTTCGAGCAACATGCAAACCCGACGGTCGAGGGCACGCCGAACCTGCTGCCGTTCCACTTTTTCTTCACGCGCAAACTGTTCTTCGTCAAGGAGGCCGACGCCCTGGTGCTCTGCCCGGGCGGCTTCGGCACCCTTGATGAAGCCCTGGAAGTCCTGACACTGGTGCAGACGGGGAAAAGTCCCCTGGTGCCGGTGGTGTTGCTGGATGCGCCAGGAGGCAAGTTCTGGCAAAGCGCCCTGGACTTCATCCGCGAACAACTGGAAGAAAACCGCTACATCCTGCCCACCGACATGAAACTGATGCGGCTGGTGCACAGCGCCGAAGACGCCGTGGAGGAAATCAACCAGTTTTACCGCAACTTCCACTCCAGCCGCTGGCTCAAGCATCAGTTCGTGATCCGCATGAACCATAAGCTCAACGAACAGGCCATGGCCCGGATACAGATCGAGTTCGCCGACCTGTGTCTGAATGACTGTTTTTATCAGCAAGGCTACAGTGGCGAAGAGCAGGACGAGGCCCGATTCAGTCATTTGACGCGACTGGCGTTCAATTTCAACGCCCGCAACCAGGGGCGATTAAGAGAACTGGTGGACTACATCAACCTGCCGGAAAACTGGGCCATGCCCTCCACCGAGGTGCACCCTCTGACATGGGAACCCATCAAGGTAACCTGAACCCATAAAAAAACGGCCCGCTATCGAAATAGCGGGCCGTTTTATTCAATTCAATCATCCAGGCCACGACCGCTGAACAAGCGGTTGATCATTTCCATGGAATAGCCTCTATACGCCAGGAAACGTCCTTGCTTGGCTCGTTCTCGCGCATCGATGGGTAAATGCCCGGAGAACTTTCGACGCCAGGTATCCGTTAACTGGTCCTGCCAATCGATACCACTTTCACGCAAGGCCTGTTCGATATCCGGACGTTGCAAACCACGCTGGCCCAGCTCCTCACGAATTCGCAACGGACCGTAGCCGGAGCGGGCGCGATAAGAAACAAAACTCTCGAGGTAGCGGCTTTCCGATAACAGGCCCTCTTCCGTCAATCGGTCGAGAGCCGTTTCGATCAAGTCATCCGGAGCACCGCGCTGACGCAACTTTCGCGTCAGCTCGACCCGACCATGCTCGCGTCTGGCGAGCAGGTCCATCGCGGTTCGCCGCACCGCGACGAGGGTATCAAGTACGGCGGTCATCGAATCGATCAAATATCAACGTCAGCCATGTCGTCAGCGGTTTCGCGGTTGGCCAATGCCTTGACGTCGGCAACCGGGCTCAGCAGCTTGTCACGCAGTTGCTTCTCGAGCGCTGCGGCAACGTCCGGGTTGTCCGCCAGGAACTTGGCCGAGTTGGCCTTGCCCTGACCGATCTTGGTGCCGTTGTAGGCATACCAGGCGCCGGACTTCTCGACGAAACCGTGCAACACACCCAGGTCGATCATCTCGCCATTGAGGTAGATGCCCTTGCCATAAAGGATCTGGAACTCGGCCTGACGGAACGGCGAAGCGACCTTGTTCTTCACGACCTTGACGCGGGTTTCGCTGCCGACCACCTCGTCGCCTTCCTTCACCGCGCCGGTACGACGGATGTCCAGGCGAACCGAGGCGTAGAACTTCAGCGCGTTACCGCCGGTGGTGGTTTCCGGGCTGCCGAACATCACGCCGATCTTCATGCGGATCTGGTTGATGAAGATCACCAGGCAGTTGGCGTTCTTGATGTTACCGGTGATCTTGCGCAGGGCCTGGGACATCAGGCGAGCCTGGAGGCCCACGTGCATGTCGCCCATTTCACCTTCGATTTCCGCCTTGGGAACCAACGCCGCCACGGAGTCGACGATGATCACGTCAACCGCGTTGGAGCGCACCAGCATGTCGGTGATTTCCAGGGCCTGCTCGCCGGTGTCCGGCTGGGAAACCAGCAGGTCGTCGACGTTGACGCCCAACTTGCCGGCGTACTCAGGGTCCAGGGCGTGTTCGGCGTCGACGAAGGCGCAGGTCGCACCGGCTTTCTGGGCCTGGGCGATCACGGACAGGGTCAGTGTGGTTTTACCGGAGGATTCAGGACCGTAGATCTCGACGATACGACCTTTTGGCAAGCCGCCGATGCCGAGCGCGATGTCCAGGCCCAGGGAGCCGGTGGAGATGGAAGGAATAGCCTGACGGTCCTGATCGCCCATACGCATTACGGCACCCTTGCCGAATTGACGTTCGATCTGACCCAAGGCCGCAGCCAAGGCTTTCTTCTTGTTGTCGTCCATTAAAGTCCTCACGTAATCAATAAGGCCTGGCGGCCAACACCTGTATAAGTAGCCAGTATTATTCCACAGGGATTCAGGATCGCCTACCCCTGATTTGAGATTTCTACGGCGGCATGTTGCAGCAGCCCCTCTAGCGCGGCCTTCACCGTCTGTCGGCGGACCTCATCGCGGTTGCCGGGAAAGAATCGCTGCTCGCTGAAGACCCTCTCGCCGACGCCCCAGGCAAGCCACACAGTGCCCACCGGCTTGTTCGGCGAACCACCGTCCGGCCCGGCCACGCCGCTGACCGCCACGGCAAACCGCGCCAGACTTTTCTGCTGGCCCCCTCGCGCCATGGCCTCGACCACCTCGCGACTGACCGCCCCGACCCGCTCGAACAGCTCGTCGGGCACATTCAGTTGCTGGGTTTTCTGGCGATTGGAATAGGTCACGTAGCCCGCCTCGAACCAGGCCGAGCTCCCCGGAATCCGAGTGATCGCCTCGGCAATCCCGCCACCGGTGCAGGATTCGGCCGTGGTCACATGGGCATTGAGCAATTGCAGGCGCCTGCCCAGCTCAGCCGCCAGTTCGGTGATGTCATCCATGAGGCTCTCCTGATTCGACGCAATTGGAGCCTACCGTACACGAGCATTCGCCGCTTGCAAGGCTCGGCGGACTATTGACCCAACGCCTTGACGTAGGCCTGGCAGGCGTGCAAGGCGATCAATCCACGGTCGCCGTCGTCGGTGATGGCGATAATTCGTTGAGCATGCGCCGGGTCAAGTCGGGCACGTGGGGTGCCATGATCCAGGCTGCCGGTGCCGGTGGCGGCAGGCAGCGTGTGGTCACCAGTTGCGTTTTCGGCAAGGAGGACTGACAACCGCAGATCAGAAGTGGCAAGGCGATCGCGCAGACGCGCTTGATCTTTCTGTGCATGGATCATTACCTGATAGTGTGTTTGCTCATTGATCGACAACCTGTTTTCCAGGGCCATGCGCTTGCCCTGCTCCGCCTGGGCCTGGGCGGCAGCCGCTCTACCGATATCGGCCAGCTCCGACTGATGCAAGCGATCCTGTTCGGCCAGCAACTTTCCATAGCGCCAGTCCTGAACCTTCCATGTGGATCCGGCAACCAGCAGCAGGAACATCAACACGCCAACAACGACCAGCTTCCACGAGATCGGATTCATGGAACGTCCTTGAAGAACAGATGATTGCCCAGGCGCAGAGTCTGCATGGCCTTTGCGGCCCAGGCGGGCGGCTTCAACATCGTGATTGCGTAGTAGTGGGTGGCTCCACGGGTGATATCAGGACCGGTGCTTGAGATCACCCGATCCGCCACCCGCAAGGCCTGGGCGAATTGTTCGGGCGGAATCGGCTTTGCACCGCTCACAAACGGATAGTTAGGATCATTCTTGTTCCAACAACTGAATTGGTATGGCTTCAGGCAAACACCAACATACCCCTCTCCCCACCATGACTTGGCCTTGCCATCTTCCACACGATTGCGGATGCTCCAGGCCACCGCGATCTGACCGGCGACGCCCTCACCGCGAGCTTCGCCCCAAAGCGTAAGTGCGAGAACTTCGCGATCCGTGTCAAAAGCCGTCATTGTTTTCTCCAGGCATAAAAGAACCCGACCGGGTCGGGTTGTCTGTGTACTGCTGGGTGTCGCCTATTTGCTTCGTACAAAAAACGATCACATAGGCCAACCCTCTCTTAACATCGCCTCAGTAAATGAGCCATTACTCAATGCAGCTAGAAGCACAGCTTCCCGGCTGTAACACGCCTGCACGTAGTTACAGACGCCATCCGACAAAGCAAGAATTGCGCTAGACGTCAACGCTACGAATGAACCATCGGACAACTTCCAATCGACTGTATAGTCTGCATTGCGGTTGGCTTGTAACGCCGCACTAGTCAACTTGTTCTGCGTTGTCCGGTCCGTAGAAACACTCAATCCGTTAACGACGGTGCCTGCAACTTCATGATCAAAGCGGGTGCTGGCGATCAGCGCGGTCAAATCAGCCAAGAGGACCGGTATATCATTCTCGTCAACCCATTCTTCAGCGTAGCCAGGCTGAGCATTAGCAAAGCGACATGTAATCTCACCGGCATCATTTCTTTGAACGTAAGGCATTTTTATCTCTCTTAAAGTTCTGTATAGCCCAAAGTAGATACTGCGTAGTAAGCCGTGCCACCGCTCGACGCCATAGTCCACTGCAAAATCACTGACGCGCTAATGTCCGTCAGACACTCAAACGGGAACGCCAAGTAGTCAACATCTGATGTATTACCACCAATGCCCACCTGCCACCCCGGGATTGCCCCGGTAACAAATGCCATTGCCACAGCGCTGGAATCTGTCGGTCTCATGTAAGTGAATCCGCCGATACCGCTCATAGCGACATGAGTCATTACCTTGACTCTAACGCCTGGAGGAACAGACAGCGCCAACGTGGCAGATCCCGAACTACCGCCGGATGCTGCTGAGGTAGAACCGACAACGTCCTTAATCGGTGTTGAGAAATAAAACTGACGCCCAACGTTTATGAAGGGAATGATATTCCCCGTGCTGTCCGTCTTGACGGAGCCGATACGCCGCGATCCGGTGTACCCGGCAGGCAGGGTCGGAGTGGTAGCACTCAGCGAAAACAGTAGCTCGGCTACTCCGTCAGCGACTTTTCGAATCAGAAACAAGTGATACCAGCTGCTCGCAGCGCGAATGCCTATGTCGAGCTTCTGGTTGCCGGAACCCGCTGCCCAGGCTCCGGAAGCGAGAAGACCGGCAGCCAGGTTGGTAGAAAGAACAATATCGAAAAGGTCATCAGAAGACTTTGCGGCACCTGGATTTACATTGATAACGGTTGCTGGAGCGCCAGGGCTATTCCACATGCGCAAACCGGAGAAATATCCAATCGGCAAAAATACAGACAATCGCTGCGCCAGCTTTTTGGGACTGACTATTGTTGTATCATCAACGCCTCCATTGACCACCAACTGAGTACCAATTGCCGCCATGCCGGAACGGGACTCCGTGGCCGTACGAGACGCGAGTGCTGCTGGTGTGACCGCACGCAAGGCATCCGTTCCGGACTGAGTTTCTGCGTTCGTAGCCAACTCAACAAGCCCCTTCTGCGTGACTGAAGCATCAGGCGGCGACGCGGGAATCGCATTGGTGATTTTCGTGTTGATTGCTGCAAGAAGCTGAGCGTTGTTACTTTCGCTCGGCGTCTGTCCACCGGAAGTAATGACATTCAACACCTCTTCTGTAACAGCATTCCCCCACTGAGCCGGAATCAAAGATCCCGGCGTCCCCGTTACCGGGTTTTCATCTACAAACTTCCCATTCACCAGTCCGGCACTGGGAACGCTTTTTGGATAATCCATCCATCTACTCCTTAGTCATAATTGATATGCACCTGCGTATGCGCCGGTGCATTGCGATGAATCAGGCACTCCAACGCCGACCCTGGGTTAACGCCAAAGCGCTCTCCCCAGTAGCTGGCGCCAAAACGACGACCGAGAGACAGGCGCCCCCCGGTGTTGAGAATCCACATGAACTGCGCTTGCCATGTACCGAAATGCGCCTCTCCGAAACGTGCGCGGCCCATGCGAGGCGCCTTGAGCTCGGTAACGGTGGCGTTGGGATAACCCTGACTCCTGGCGATTTCCACGTAATAAGCGATGGCCTGGTTGCCCACCGCCAACAACCGCCGACGCACCGCCAACCTCCGGTCGTCATACAGCGGCGTGGCTCCCAGACACGGATCCGGCAGGTTCATCACCCGCTCCCAATCCGGCACCAGTTCGCTCACCCCCGCCGGATCCATTTCATGCAGCAGGTCAGCGGCACGGGCATCAAGACGCGCCAGTTCTTCGGCGATATCTCCCAGCACTTGCTCCAGTTCAGGCACCCGCTCCCGGTCCCATGCGGGACCGCTGGGCAACAGGCTGCGCAGTTGGGCCAGGTATTCCCCGGCTGTTCTTATTCCAGCCATACGCAGCCTCCGAAAGTCAGCAGCTGATTGCTCGCCGCAATCACATCGGCAACAGGTGCGATGAGCGTGTGATCGGTCTCGCCGGTGGCGCTGCTGATGGCTTCGGCGATGTGAGTCAACAGCAGGGTTTCGCCGAGGCCGGCTTCGCGGTTGTGCAGGTCGCGCAGTTGGGCTTCGACGGCAGCGCGCACGGCGCTGGTGTCGGGAGTGATGCGCAACCTGTAGGTCACCGGAACCTGCACCGGCGCCAGCACGTGCACCTCGGCGGTGACCGGGCGCAGGGGCTCGATGTAGGCCCGGACCTCCTCCAGTTGCTCGGCATTGGGAATCGGCTGCGGATCGTCGTCACGCATGATGAACAGGCCGACGGTGCCGGGTCCCAGATAGCTGCCGCGGCACCAGGCGCGGGTGATGCCGGGGCATTCCAGGGCCCAGGTTTCATAATCCTGGGCCGAGCCGCCATGGGGGATGATGCGGTAGGAGCGGATCACCCTGGCCCGCAGGGATTCGAGGCTTTCCCGGGCGACGCCGCCGGTCAGCCCCGGCGCCAGCACGGTGAAGCTGCTGGAGATGCCGAGGACGGGTTGCACCGGCGTCAGCACCAGGCCGGCATCGGCATTGCCCAGGCTGCCGGCCTCCAGCGCGGCGATGGTGGTGGTGTTGAGGCCATTGCCGGTGGTGCGGGCGCTGGTCACTTTGTAGGCGCGGCCGTCGGCGGATTGCAGCAGCGTGTCGACATCCAGCACCGCACCGGCGGTCGCGGTGAAACTGACGCTGCCGCTGGCCGCCTGAGCGGCTTTGCGCGCCTGGTTCAGCCGCAGGGCGGCGATGCGCTCCAGGGTGGACTCGTCGGCCTTGTCCGGCAGGATCTGCTCGGCGATCCAGTCCAGGTAACCGTACAGGCCATAGGCTGCGCCACCGAGGGTACGGGCCAACACTTGGGCATCGGACTGGCGCAGCGAGTCGCTGGCCAGGTCGCTTTGGGTGCGTTTGATCAGCACCGGCAGCGAAGGGGTTTCAAACGGCATAGGTCACCTGCCAACTGTTATCGGGATTGATGTCCAGGCGCTGGCCGTCAGCCAGGGTCAGGACCGTGCGCAGGTTCAGGCGCTGGGCATCGAGGCGTTCACTGATGATGTCGATGACGCTGCAATGACCATCATCGATCAGCCATTGCAGGGCTTCGCGGGCATAGAACTCGGCGTCGAGCTGGGTCTGGCGGGTCAGCTTGACCCGGCGCAGCAACCACAGCCGCGAGCCGATGCGGTCATCGGCGACTGTAGGAAAGGTGTCGCCCCACCAGCCGAAACGCTCCTCGTCATCGACGGCGTCGTCGTCAGCGGCGCGTCGCCAGGTAAACAGGCTGATCAGCACCGAGCGGGTCAACGCGGCATGCAGGTTCTGGCTGATAAACATCATTGGCCTCCCGCCGGCGCGCCGGTCTGGCCGCTGCCGGTCTGTACGCCGACATGCACATGCTTGATCTGGCTGATGCCGCCGGCGATCTGGTCGCCTTGGGAAACGATCTTGCCGGTGTGGTTGATGACGGGGCTGTCGATGTTCACCGCGTTGCTGGCGCGGATGTTCAGGGTGGCGGTGTCGATGTCGATGACACGGCTGCGCTTGAAATGGATCCTGTCGCCCTCGTCGGTGTAGATCGCCACCTCGCCGGGGGCCAGGGCCTTGAGGCGAAAGCGGCGGTCAGCGACCACCAGCACCACGGCGTGGGAACGGTCGCCGCCCAGGAAAGTGGCGATGCCCTCGGCGCCGGCCAGTGGGTTGCTGGTGAAGCCGTAGGGTTCGAAGTGCTCCATGTCGTCGTTCACTTCGCCAGCGGTGAGGCGCATCTGCAGCGATTGCAGCTTGGAAGCCGAATTGGCGAGCACGACAGTGCCGCGCGCCAGGAGGCGGGTCAGTAGGCTCATTGGGGTTCCTTCGGAAATCGGGTTGGGGGCGGGCTGGGTGTCAGTCGAGGTTGGCGGTGCTGGGCCGCCGTCATCGCGAGCAGGCTCGCTCCCACAGGGGATGTGTGGTGGATGGGGATTTTGTGGACATCCCGGAAACAGTGTGGGAGCGGGCTTGCTCGCGAAGGCGGCGTATCAGTCACCCCTGTGTCCGCTGACCCACCGCCTTCGCGAGCAAGCCCGCTCCCACAGGGGGTCGGTGTCAGGCTCAGGACTTGGGTGGCACCGGGTTCGCGTCGAAGGTATGGGGCGGGGCGACTTGCAAGGTGGTCACCGAGCCTTGAGCAGACAGTGAATAGGTCACCTTGGAAATCAGCATGTCGCCGTCGAACCCCAGCACCGGGTCGATCACCCGCACCAGACTGTTGTGGCGCCACAAGTCGCCATTGGCCTGGCGCCAGCCCTGCACGCGGTAGGTGGTGGTCAGGGCGCGACCGGTGCGGATGGCGCTTTCCCAGTCGGCCCGTTGCTGGGCCAGCTCGAAGGTCAACTGGGCGCTTTCGCTGATCACCGTCACCCGCTTGCGTTTGAAACTCAAGTCGGTGGCGGTGCCCGCCACTTCGCTCACCGCCGCCCCACTCTGCTGGTCATTTCCCTTGTGCTGGCCGATGACCCGGTATTCGGAGAACACCTGGCTGTAGTCCATCGGCGCGTTGCCCGAAAGAATGTTCTTGCCCAGTTCCAACACATCACTGGCCCGTCCAGCGCTGCCAGGTTTGGCCAGCAGCACGCGGCCTTCGGCGTCGTCAGTGGAAAACACCCGGAATAACGTCAGCAAACGGTCGATGGATTGAAAGACGGTTTCTCCCGGCACGATGCTGTGTTCGCTCAAACGCGCCGTTTCCGGGATTTCACTGACCACCCCCACGCCATATTGCGAGGCCAGTGCCTGGACGATGCTCAGCACCGTCTGCCCACGCCATTGGCTCGGATGATTGATCGCTGCGCAATCCACCAAATCCTGGGTCCTGGAACCTCCCTCGATGCTCAGCGTGATCTGGCGCCCGTCATAGCTGACCGGGGCCTTGAACACATAGCCGCTGAGCACCAGGTCGGCACCGATGCGCACCTGGCATTCATCACCGGGACGGATCGGCACCGCCTGGGTCTGCCCCGGCCATTGCCAGGTGACGTCGAGTTTGAAGGTGCGGAACTGACGCTCCAGGTCCGCACTGATTTCCACACTTTTCCAGCCGCCGTAGTCCAGCCCGCCGACGGTGAGCGTGACGACGTTATCGAACTCGCTCATGGCTTACTCTCCCGAGACTTTCAGGTCGTTGGGCGGCAGGAAACCCGGGTGGGCCACGCCGTTGCGCTGGATCACTTCGGTCACCCGGGTGGCATCGGCAAATTGCTGATAAGCCACCACCAGCGCCGGCAGGCTTTGCTTGAACGACAGGTTGATCAACCTGACACCCGACGACGCCACCGCCGTCAGGTGTGCGGCCATTTGCTGACGCAGGTTGTTCAACGCCTGGTAGTGATCCGGGTCGGCCTTGAGAGAGGCCTGCCAGATCGCTTCGTTGAGGGCATCGCGCAGAGCCAGCACATCGTCGGCCACCGGTACGTCCCGGCGTTGGATCGGCTGCACGGCCTGCTGCGCCACTGAAGGCGTGGCGCCGAGCTTGACCACCGGCGCCGCCACGGGCATCGCCGCAATCCATTGCGCGGCCTGTACCAACAGCGTGTCCTGGACCAGATCGGCCACGGCCTGGGCCGCCGCCGTGGTGTCCTTGCCGGTGGTGAGTTTGGGCGCGTCCGCCTGGCGGATGGCTTCGACCTGTTGTGACACGCTGGCAATCACGCCGCGATAGCCGTCACGGGCAAAGTCCTTCAGCTCTCGGATATCCCCCAGCAATCCCTTGAATTCCGCCGTCACTTCTTTGGGCAGCTCCTTCACCGCTTTGACCAGCTCGCTGAGCTGCCCATAGACCTCGATCAACGGCTTCAGCTCCTGCTCGATGACGCCGTAGACTTCCTTGAGACTATTGCGCAGGTCGGCGATGCCGATCCGCGCGGCCTTGATCAAGGTCATCGCGTCTTCGAAACGCCGCACCGCCGAACCCAGGAAGTTGTCCGCCGACACCAGCAGCAGTTTCTGGCTGTTGATCGCCGCCGAAGGAAATTGCAGCGGCTGGTCGGGGTAGAACTTCAGGGCAAACGTGACCAGTCCGCCGTCCTGGCGGGTCTGGGTCATGTCGCACTCGCCGACCTTGACCTGCATCCGTCCCAGCCAAGGGTGCACCAGCTCGCCGCGGCCCTGCTCCAGCGCCTTGAGCAGCTTGTCGCGCTGCTCCAGGCAGTCGGGGCCGACGATAAACGCGGTCAGTTCATGGATCCTCGCCTGCTGGCCCAGCCCTTCGAAAAACGGCTGGTCGCGCTGCGGGTATTCATGCAGCTGGCCCTTGTGCCCTACCGGGGTTTTCGCCTGGTCGACCCAGAACCCGACGCCACGGAACGACGCCGGCAACAAACGATCACGCCAGCTCATTGGAACCTCCTGCGGACAAAGAGCGATAACCGATGCGCGAACTCACCGCCAGGCCCGATTGATTGGTCTGCGGTGGGTCGGCGCGCAAACCGGCCGGCGCGTTTTCGAAGCGTACGGTCAGGCCGCCTTCAAGCTGGGTGCGGCTGTTCGCGGCGCTTTGTTGCACCAGCGCACTGGAGCTCTGCGGCAACGCGCCGGCGCTACCAAACAACCCCGGAGCCAGTTCATCCTTGCCTTCAGCATTGGTCTTCTGTTGCGCTTCGGTCAACCCTTGGACCTTGCCGGTGAACGTGGTGATGACCTCGCCAAAACCGCCATTGAAGAACGCCTTGATCGGCGCGATCACGCCCTGCAGCTCGTCCCACCACTGACTGAACCACTCACCCACCGGCCCCCACTGCTTCGTGAGGCTTTCGATGGGCGACCAGTCGAACAGGCCGCTGAACACTGCCAGCATGATCGACACCTGGTTACGGATGCCTTCCCAGATCCCGGCGAAGACTTCCCCGATCGTTCCCCAGTTGGCCATGATCAGGCCCAACGGCGTCCAGTTGAAAAGCCCTTGGAGCGCGTCCATCACCGGCACGGTCAAGGCCTTGAGCAGATCCCAGATGGCCGAGAACAACCCGGTCAGGGGCCCCCAGTTGCTGACGATCAAGCCCAGGGGCGACCAGGCGAACAACGTCTGCATGAAACCGATGACAGGCGTCGCCGCCGCCACGAGCACATTCCACAACGCGCCGAAGAAACTGCTGATCGGCCCCCAGTTGCTGATCACCTGCCCCATCGGGGTAAAGGCGAACAGCGTCTTGAAGAACTCGGCCATCGGCACAACGATGGGCGCAAGCCTTTGCCAGAGCCCGGCGAAGAACGCCGAGATCGGTTCCCAGTAGGCGATGATCATCCCTGCCGCCAAGGCGATGCCCATGGCGATCAGGCCAATGGGGTTCATCTTCAAGGCCAGGCTGACCACTTCGAGCGCCTGGCTCGCACCGCTGACGGCGGTCTGCATCGCGCTGAACGCCACGGCCCCCGTCGCCAGGCCCTGCACCAGTTGCGGATTGTCCTGCAGCACCTGGGCTACACCGCCGATCATTGGCTGTAGACCGATTGTCAGCGCATTGACCGCGGGCACCAACGCGGAGCCGAACTGCAACGACACATTACTGATGGATGTCTTCAATCCATCGAGCCCCTGTGCCGCCACCAATGGCGCTGCCGGAGTCTGGACGGCGCCGGCCGCCGCGCTCACCTCAACGACCTCACCCTTGAACGCCACCGCCGACTTGAGCCCTTCCATGAACGGTTTGGCGATACCTCCGTCCGGCAGCAGCCCGGAAATATCCAGGCTGCCGAGGCCGGTCGCATCGAGATTTTGCTTGAAGCTCTGGACCTTCGCCCGAAGGCCGGCGAGCTTGGGAGACAGCTCGTCGATGCCGGTCAGCAGCACCGCTTTTTTCTCTACCTTTTGTGTGTCTGCCATCACTGCACCTGCTGCATCGCATTGATCCGTTGCGCGTGCTCCAGGGATTCACGGAGCACATCCAGTGGCCTGGCCATCATCTGTTCGGGGTCAACCTTCCAGAACCAGGCCAGGTCATAGGCGGCTGCGATCAGGTCGCCGATGGCTGCGACGCCGCACTCATGAAAAAACTCGCGACGGCCCAGCTCAGCGCGTTGAGGTCGGCCAGGTCCAGTTGGTTGACCGACGACGGTGGGATACCGGCGCAAACTGCGATGTATTTGGCCGCGACGTCCATGTCCAGGCTCACCTCCTCGCTCTTGTCGATCTTGTACGGCAGCGCCTTGATCGCCCGGACTTCCTGCACCGTCGGACGGCGCAGGGTCAGTTCGCTCAACGGCTCGCCGTGGGCCTCGATGGCCACGCGCAACGTCACTACATCGCTCATTGCCAGGTCCCCTTGATGCCTTCGAACTTCAGCTCGATGGTGGCGTCGTCGCCCTTGGACACCGGCTCTTCCACCAGGTAGGCGCCGGCCAGCACGTAGACCTTGCCGTTGTTGAACTCGCAAGTGACGGTCATGTCGGTGCCGGACACCAGTTGTTTGAGCGGGAAATCCGCGGTGTGCAGCGCCGTCACCTTGAAGGACGGAGCGATGTCGGTTTCCTTGTAGAAACCCGGTACGACGGTTTCACGTTTGGTGAACATCAGCGGCGCTTCGCAGCCACCGTTGATGGTCAGTTGGGCGCCGTCCACTTTGACGTAGCAGGTGCCCGCAATCAGTTGACCCATGGTGTTTCTCCTTCAAATAAAAAGCCCACGCGGGGTGGGCTGAATTCATGCAAACGCGACAGTCAGGCGGCAGCGTCGTACTGCAGACGGAATTGGTTGAGCAGCGCGAACACCCTCAGGCCGTTGATGTAATCCGGCGGGAACAGCACATTGACCCGGCTCGGATCCTGGCTGTCGCGCTCAACGATCAGGTGTTCGGCGAACAGCGCGGCGTTTTCCACGTGGCCTTCCAGCTCGAGCTTGGCGTACTGGGCGATCAGCTCCCCACGAATGGTGCTCGGGGTCACGATCGGCTGGCCGGCGCCGAAACGGGTGCCGTCGGAGGCCAGTTTGTGGCGGCCGTACTTGCTGGTGATCACGCTTTGCAGACGACGCACGATGAACGCCGACTGGTGCATGGTTTCGCTGTCCAGGTACGAATTGTCAGCTTGGCCGAAGGCATTCTTTTGATACGTGGTGATCGAACGCTGAATACGTACGTAGCCGCCTTCGTAATAGGCGGTCGCGATACCGTAGTTGAGCAACGACTGGCGCTCGGTCAACGTGAAGCGCTCGCTGGCCGGCGCCGGATCCAGGCCCGGCAGGCTGCCGCTCTGGGTCGGACGGCTGGCGTCGGCCGAGATGAACACGGCGGTGCGCGCGGCCAGTGCGGCGGCCTGGACCCACGACGGTTGCGGTACGCCCGGTTCCAGGGCCTGAATGGTCATGTGCTGGTCGTTGCGCGCCTGGCCGGCCGCCACCAGGGTGCCGATGGTGCCGCGCTTGGCACTGTAGACATGGCCGAACAGCTGCTTGGCCCAGGACCAGCGGCCGGTGCTGTCATCCATGACCGCTTGCCAGGTGTTCAGGCTCGACAGGTCGGACCACGGCATGGCGATGAATTCGAACGGTTCGTCACCCAGGGCCGCGACGGCGGCGGTCTGGTCCGGCACGCCTGCGCCGCCGGTCATGGCGGTGACGGCGGTGGTCAGGCCCGCAGGGGTGTCTTCGCCATTGCTCTTGCCCAGGCGATTGAACTGCAGGCTGATGTCGTTGCCACTGTCGCCGGTCCATTTGGCGCTGAGGGTCACCACGCCGTCGACGGCCGCGGCGGTCACTGGCAGGTCGGCCGTCGCATTGACTTTCAAAGCCAGCGCCGTGGCGGCCTGGGCCTCGGTGGCACCGTTGACGATGGCCGCCTGGACGCGTACACCGCCGACGTACAGGTTGAGCACGCCACTTTCGGTGGCGGTGCCGGTGAGGGTCAGCACGCCCTTGGCGATGGCGCCTTCGACGTTGTGCAGCGGCAGGCACCAGATTTCGCCGAGCGGATCGGTCTTGCGCCAGGTCTCGTACATCGAGGCGAGCATCGAGCCCTGCCCGCCGATGCTTTTGGCCAGGGCGACGCTGGAGACCAGCACCAGCTTGCCGACCTCTGCCGGGGCAACGTTGTCGTTGACCTGGGCCACGATCAACCGGCGCATGGCCGACGACGCGCTATTGGCGGCCGAGTTGTCCATCTCGGCGTAGAACAGCGGAACACGAATGTCCGCGGGGATATTGCTGAATCCGATCGCCATTATTTGGCTCCCTGTGGTTTCGCCGCTTTCACGGCTTTGGTAGTGATATCGCCATCGGCCAGACGTCGACGCCACCAGGCGTTGTCCGGCACTTCGCGGCCTTCGAGGGGCAACAGGTCGCCCGCTTCCGGGTCCGGTACCACACGGCCCGGGGCCGGCAGCACGGTGATGCGTTTGCTCATGGGGTTACGTCTCCAGAGAAAGTCAGTTCCAGGCGCCCGTCGGGGCCGGGACGTTTCAGGTTGGGGTCCGCCGGGTCGATGGCATCGACCCGCACGGTGGCCCCGGTAAAGGACGACAAGCCGTCCAGTTCACGTTCGTGCCAGCTTTCGGCAGGCTGGCTCGCCAGATTGCGGCCCAGCTGGAACTCAGCGAAAAAGCGCAACCGGAACAACGCTCGGTCGCTGTTGACCGAGATCGGTTCGCTGCCGTCGTATTCGATGCCGGTGTAAGTGACGCCGGGCTTGAACCCCACCAACCCGCGCCACAACTCGGAACGCAGGTCGTGCAGCCGATCCAGTGCATTTGTCGGGTCGGTGGCGTCGAGCACCAGCACCACGTCGAAACGGTCACGCACCGTTTGCAGCGTGACGTTCTGCGCCGTGTTCCGGCTCGCCACATCGGCGGTCGGCAGGACGTAGGCACATGGGGTTTGCAGTGGTGTGCCGGCTTGTAGCGTGGCGAGGTCCAGCCCCGCGACCACTCGGCTGGCGAGCGTCGGGCATTGCTCACGCAACTGCGTGAGGATCGGCGTGATCTTCATGGAGAGTGCTCCGGTGATAGGCAAATGAAGTCAGAAGCCCTGTGGGAGCGGGCTTGCTCGCGAAAGCGGTGGGTCAGTCGAGACAGATGTTGGATATGTCGGCCTCATCGCGAGCAGGCTCGCTCCCACAGAGGTGCTGCGTTTATTCACGAATGCTGTGATCGCCAACGATCCAGGGTGGGAGCGGGCTTGCTCGCGAAAGCGGTGGGTCAGTTGAAGTGGATGTTGGATGGGCTGGCCTCATCGCGAGCAGGCTCGCTCCCACAGAGGTGCTGCGTCATTCACGAATGCTGTGATTGCCAACGATCCAGGGTGGGAGCGAGCCTGCTCGCGATGGCGGTGGGTCAGTCGAGATAGATGTTGGATATGCCGGCCTCATCGCGAGCAGGCTCGCTCCCACAGGTCCTGCGTCATTCCCGGATGTCGTGATTGAGGGCGATCCAGGGTGAGAGTCAGGCCCTGGCGTCGAGGCAGGTTGCGTCGATCTTGCAGCGATAGCTTTTTTCCCGGTCACCGCTGGCAGTGACCTTGTCGATCGACCAGCGGCCGCGCATGAAATCCGGCCAGGTCGGGTCCAGCAGGACGATACCCTCGGCGGACAATCCCGGGTTGCCCGGACATTCGATGGCGACTTTGAGGGCTTCGCGCATCAGCCGGCGCACTTCGCCTTCACCGACGGCGCGGGCGTCTTCTGCGCTCTGAAAATGCTGTCGAAGGATCTTGAACGGCGCGATGCCACTTTCCTCCACCTGCACCTTGCCGGCCGCCGCGTCCCACCAACGGGTCTTGCAGCCCTGGTACTTCGCCCGGGCGGTTTCATCGAGGACGGCGGAGATAAAGGCTTGATCGCCAGGACGATTGTTCGTCGTCACCGACAGCTTGATCTCCGGCAAAACCTTGCCCGACAGCGACTTCGCCTGACCACGCCGAGCCAGCACATACACTTCGTTGATCGGTTTGGCGACGGCGTCATACCGGTGGGCCAACCGCGTCAGGAAGCCCATATCGGTTTCGTTGGACTGGTCGATGTGCTCGATTTTTATCAGCGACAGCTCCGGCGCCACACGCGGCGAAAAACCATGCCTGGCGGTCAGTTCACGAAACAACGCGCCCAAGGTCGTCGGGCCATGGCTGACGGACCGGCGCTGCTTGAACCCGGTCTGGTCCGCCGCACTGAATGGCGCCGCCATGGCCACCAGCGTCAAGCGCAGGGGAAACAGCGTCGGCGTGCGCCGGGTAATGACGAACTCACCCTTGTCCACCAGTCCGGACTCCAGGTAACCCACCCGCAGACCAATTTTTCCTCCCAGGCTGGGTAACCCCTCAAGCCCTTCCAGGCTGATGACGAGGGTCAACTGATCGGACTCGATGCCCGCCGCGTCGACGTGGGTCCAACTGAGCAATCGCTCATTGAGCAGTGCCGCGTTCGCACCATAGATTTCCACTGCGGGCGTGAAACCCAGTGACATGTTGCCTCCTTAATCCCAAGCCGATACCGGTGCGGGTGCAACGGGTTTCAGATCCACTTCAGGCAAGGCAACCCACACCCCTGCCGGCAGCACCGGCCCCCATTCGGCCAGTCCGGGATTGAGCAGCCAGAGCGCTTGCTCGGTGGCATCGTCACAACACTCGAGCTCGCGGTACAGCAACAGATTCACCGAATCACCGGCGATACTTCGAACCCTACGCATTGGCGAACTCCGTCAATTCAATCACCCAACCGACCACCATCGCCGTGCCGTCATCGATGACCTCGGTCTGGGTTTCCGACACCTTGTTGATTTGCCACAACCCCCAGTTGCGCCCAATGCCATCCACCAACGGCACAGGCACGCGCAAGGCCTGCAATGCACGCAGCTCATCGAGCCGATCCATAGCGGTCGCGTACATCGACTTGCCAGTGATGGTCAGCCCTTGCAGACCTTGGCCGACCTGGCTGGACTTGGGTTTGCTGGTGAGGATGTCGATGCTCTTCCAGCCGCCATCCGAGGTGCGTACCAGCGAGTGGTACGCGAAGTTTCTCGACAGCCCGAAAATGAAACTGCCGAGTGCCATTTGCTGACGCATCACGTACCTCCGTCGGTCAGGGCCGCATCACTGCGCATGGCCAGTGAGTTGGGCATGGTTGTCAGGCCGAACTGGCCGGTGATCTGCTGCACCACCAGATTGGCCAACTGACTGGCGCTGGCCTGGTCCTGACCGTTGATGTAGATGTTGGCGGTCATGGTGTTTTGTTGAGTGCTGGCCTGGCTGCTGGTGAGGTCTTTGCTGACCTGTTCCGGGGCGTCGAGCTTGTCGGCGGGGGTGGCCAGTTTTTCACCCAGCCACTCACCGCCCCAACTGCCCGCCATGCTCCCCAGCAACCCACCGATTACACCTCCGACCGCGGTTCCCAGGATGGGCACCACGCTGCCGATCATCGCGCCAGCGGCGGCACCGGCGTAGGTCCCTGCGAGCCCGCCACCGGCAGAGCCCAATGCCCTACCGACCGCTTTGTCATCGCCGTCTTGCAGGCCTTTGGCGACATCGTAGCCAGCGCTGAGTAACATCAGCGGCGCGGCACGGCGGGTGACCGCCGAGCCCATCCTGGCGGCGCCCAGCAAACGGCTCTCGCTCGTCATGGACGGAATCTGGAGAGAGGCCTTGCCGGCGCTGCCTTGCCTGGCGCGTCGGGTCGTTTTCTTGCCTTTGCGGCGCTGTTCCGGCGCATCGACCGTCAGGTCTTGCGCCTCGGAAATCTGCCTGGCACCGGCCAGCGCCAGGAGTTTTGTCGCGGCCGCCGTGACGGCCGAAACCATCGCGACCTTGATCTCGGCGCCGCGTGCCAATGCCAGAGCCCCTGCGAGTACCAGCAACCCGGCGGTCGCTTTCGGTTGCGCCTGGGCCACTTCGCTCAGGCCATCGGCCAGGCCACCGAGCGATACCATGACACCGTCAGTCAACGGCGCCAGGGCATTGCCGCCCTCAGCGAGCATCCGGTTCTTACTGGCATCCAGCGCATTGAAGCGCCCCTGGGACGTGTTCCCCAGCGCCTCGGCGGTGGCCGCCAGCGAACCGTTGAACTTCGGCAGTGCCCCATCGGGGGTGCGTTCGGACACCAACGTGAACGCTTTCTGAGCACCTTCCGGCTTCTTCAGCAGTTCCAGAATCGCCGCGTTTTCACCAAACAGTGTCTTGCTCAGCGCTTGCTGTTCTTGCGCAGGTTTCTGCTTGAGGGCTTCCAGCACCTGGCTGATCGTGCCGGCGGCGTTGTTGCGCAAGCCGTTGGCGATCACAGCAGGATCAAACTTGGGGTTCAGCTCCGCCCAGGCCTTGCGTTGCTCAGGCGTTGCCGCGTTGCCCTGGGCCAATGCCGTGGTGAACCCTTTTGCCGCATCACCGGCATCCGCCTTGCTCACGCCGCTGTTGAGGAACGCCGCCGCGAGGGCCGCCACCTGTTCCGGGGTCATCCCCGCGGCGAGGCCCGCCTCGCCACTGCGCTGCACCACGGCGCCGATATCGGCCGCCTTGACATTCAGGCCGCTGTTGCCGAGGTGGTTGGTGGCGTCTGCCAGCGTCTGGCGCTGGCCCCGATCCAGGTTCATCGAGCTGCGCCAACCGAGCAACATTTCGCTGGCGGTCTTGACGTCGAGGTTGAGGGCCGACGCCATCACTGCGCTGTCACGGGTGAAACTCAGCAGTTCGTCCTGCCGTTTGACCGGATCAGAACCCTCGCCGATACCCGCCTTCGCCGCCGCCAGTTCGACCTGGACCAACTGGACCGCCGTGGCCCCGCTGGGCGCGACCTGTCTGTCGGCGGCCATTTTCAGATTGGCCTGCGACAGCTGCTGCAACGCGGCCCTATCCAGCTTCAGCACCTGGTTGAGCTCGACCATCGCCAACTCGGTCGCCATCGCAGATTTGAGCAGGCCCGGCGGCGCCTGCTGGTCAACGTCGGCCTTGAGCTTCGACTTCGGCTCACTGTTTGGCGCCGGTACCGAAGCACCGGCCTTGAGCAATGATTGTTGCGTCGACAGGACGGCGTTCAACGACGCCAGCGCTTCACGCAACTTGACCTGCTCCGACACCAGCAGGCGGATGTCGAGACTGGCCGTGCTCAGGGCCAGATTCAGCCCCGACGTTTCAGACACACTGCCCAGTGACGGCAACTCAATGCTGGCCGCACCGGACAGCGAATACTTACTCTCTGCCATCCCGCTCTACTCCTGTTTCACGCCAAGGCGAGTGATCGCGATGTCGTAACGGCGCAATGCCTTGCCGGCGTCCCATTCCAGAATCTCCGCCTCACTTACCGGGTAAATGAGCGGCACCACATCGAGGATCACTTCGATGTCGCGCTCCGAAAGAAGTCCGCCGGTTTGTTTAAAAAATCGTCGATGCGCACCTGCAGTTGTGTCCAGTCGGGCACGGTCAGCAGGTCCAGGTCGGGCAGCATCAGGCCGGTGCAGTGGGCGGTGATGAATTCGGCGCGTTCCTTGGCCGTCTTCAGCTTCTTCATCGCCTTGGTGGCCCGCAGCACCGGCATTTCCAGGGCCAGCGACGTCACGCTGCGACCTGCCACGTTGAGCGGTTGCAGCAATTGCACTTGGTCGTGATCGGCCGGTGCGTGGTCCGCTTCGGCTACCTGTTCGAGGAAATACGCCGCCGGACGGGTCGACATGTCGTGCACGTACTGGGCGATGCTCACGTAGTCCGGGCGCTTGAGCTGATCCAGCTCCTTGGCCGACAGGCCGGTGGCCAACCTGGCCAGCTCGAAAAACTGGTCGTCCTCATCGTCGCCGGCACGGGCCAGGGCGTCTTTCTGCGCGGCGTAGAACAGGGGTTTGAGTTGCAGCTGGTCGATCTGCGATCCGTCGTCACCGGTGATAGGTGACAGCAGAAGGTGTTGGGGAGGCGTCCAGGACATGAATCAATTCCTTGGGTGAATGTGGGCCCCTTGTGGGAGCGAGCCTGCTCGCGAATGCGCCAGGACCTTCAGCATCAAGGTGTCTGGCACACCGCTATCGCGAGCAGGCTCGCTCCCACAGGGACGGTGTTCAACTGAGGTTCAAGGCAACAGCACCGCACGGCGCGCATCGCCGAGAATGTCGACGCCGTTGAGCACGAACTTCTGGGTACGCACGTCGATGTCGATCACCGGAACGCCGTTTTCCAGGCGGTTGTAGGTGCGGCACGACAGCTCGAGATTGGTCTTGGGCTTCTCGCCCATCTTCAGCGCGGTCTCTTCCAGGGATTTCAGCTTGCCGCCGACGGTGTGGTAGGTGAACCAGGTGTTGCCATCCTGATCCTGGCCGGCTTCACGCACGTTCAGCAGGATGTCGTCACCGACGCTGACGCCCAGCGCCAGCATGACTTCCGGGCCGACACCTTGCAGGCTGAGCTTGGCATTGAGCGCCTTGCCACCCTTGGCCATTTCCTCGGTGATGAAGCGCCCGCCGCGCATTTCTTCCATGTCGAACTCGATCTTCGGCGGGGTGAATTCTTCCACGGTCGCCGACAACGGCAGGCCTTGCAGGGTGGCCGCGATGGCCTGTCTTACGCGGTTGGTAAACATTAGAGAACGTCCTCCAGGAACTGCTCGATGATTTCATCGCGGGCGTTGAGTTGATAAATCATGTGTTCGTTCGGCGCGTAGCGGCCGTAATCGATCACCACGTACCAGGTGCCGTTCTTGTACTTCTCGACACTGTTGAGTTCCGGATGCAGGTAGACGCTGCCGCCCGGGATGGTTTCATCGGCCACCAAGGTTTGCAGCCAGTCGTTGATGCGCTTGACCTCCTGGTCCATGAAGGACTTGGTCAGGTTCTTCGCCATGGCCTTCTGGCCAGCCTTGACCAGCTTGCGGCTGATGGCATCTTCCAGGCCGACGTAGCTGATGAACTTGCCGGTGATGGAGCGGTTGCCCAGCAGCGAGAAGCCGCCGAGGATGGTCCGGGCGTAATAGCTGATGCCGTAGCGGTTGAGCAGGTCGCCTTCGGTGGAGGTGTCGAGGATGTTGTATTCCACGGTGCGCGAGACGTCTTCGGCGTAGGTCACCTGGTTGCCCGGGCTCTCCCATTGCTTGACCTTGGCGAGCGCGGCGATGGCCAGGCTCGATGGGGCCAGGAAGACGTTTTTCTTCGCGGCCTTGGAGTACACCGCCGGCATGTTGTGCACCACCAGGCAACGGTCGAAACCAAGGTCGGCGCCGCCGAGTTCCTGGCTGTAGGTCACTTGATCGGCGACCGCGGCATCCTTGCCGTCGAGTACTACGCGAGCCTTGATGCGCTTGCCGAACGAGGCGAACTCACTGGCCACCGCCTTGGTGCCGGTGAAGCCCGGCGCGCCAATGATGGTCAGGTCTTCTGCCACGCCACTCAAGGCCGCCAGGCCCAGCTTGCGACCAGTCTGCGCTTCGATGCCGCCGATGACGTTGTTCTGCGTATCGGCGGGGGTGGCGCCCTCTTCGACGATGACCACATAGACCGGCACCTTGACCACTTTGAGGATCTGGAACACCGCGTGATACAGCGTACCGGCCTCAGTGCCGGTCGGATCGAGCAACGCCTGGGTGGTGAAACTGTTGATGCGGAACGGGGCATTGCGCGGAATCAGCGGATCGGCCTTCGGCGCGGTGCCGACCAGCCCGATGACGTTGTCCCCCAGGCCACCCATGGCCTCCGGGGATTCGGTGGCATTGACGGTAATGCCGTTGTGCTCGAAGTTCAAAACCTCAGCCATGGTTATTCAGCCTTCTTGGTAGCGGCCTTCTGGGCCTTGGTGGGTGTGGAAGCCGGCTCAACGGCCTCGGCTTTTTTCAGTTCCAGGCGACCGGCGCTGTGCAGGGCGCTGGCCTCGACGTCGAGCAGATCGAGTTCCTGATCGATGGTCGACCAGTGGCCGCCGCCGGTGGGGAATGGGACGAGTACGGTGTAGGTTTGGCGTAATGCCATTTGGGTTTCTCCAGATACGAAAAAGCCCCTTCGGGAAGGGGCTTTCAGGGTTTTGACGGATAAGAAAACGCCCCGTTGATGCGGGGCGTTTATTGGGGCTGTTCAGGTAGCCAGAACGGGGCTATCGGACGATGGTCGAGCATAGGAAACTCCCCGGACTCCGGCCAATTGCGTAGCGACCGGCGATACGCTTGAAGCTCCGAGTATTGTTCGACAGAAAGAGTAGTCACTCGTCCATCCTCCAACTCGTCGCGATGCCGTGCAACCATGCCATCGCTCACAACAAGTTGGCCGTCACGCCATCCTCGCTCAATTGTTGCTAAAGACTCAGGCGATTGCGCAGGTGGATCGACCAATATTGGATAGCCATCTTCGCCACTTGAAATCCGCTTCCCTAAGGACTGCCCCTCAAGAAGCTCTGTATGGCGCTCTCGGGTTATTTCAACCGCATCCTCGGGGATCTGCGCAACAGAATGGATGAAGTCATCGTAGAACCCCCCCGTTGTCTTGCTTGAAAAAAGAGTCATCTTCTCACCTCGCACTCACACTCCCTGTATCCAGGACTGATGAAGTAGTTTTTACTTTAATAGTGTTTCTTATCCTGAATGTCAGTAACCGATGGCAAACAGGAAAATGGCGTCCCCTCCAGTTGCCAACTGACTCGCAATGATGGCTGATACTTTAGGGGTTCCAGAGGGATGGGCTCCACATGCATACATGCTGGCACCAGAAGCCGTGCCGTCGTTACTGGCAAACACACGAAAAGCCGCGTTTGGAAATGCTATCGGGTAAGTCCACGTCCCGAATCCGTTTGCATTACCGGCGGTGCCCCACTGGATAATCAGACCGCTCGGGAGTTTCTGATAGCCATTGGCAACAAGGCTCGCGCCAAACTGGCTGCTATGTTTGTTAAGGTGAGAACCGCCAACCATTCGCCAACCTGATCCGACATTCACAAGAGTGACTGAATCAAGGGCGCCAATGGAAAATGAGGTGATAGTTGACCCCGTCGCACCTACGTTCGGACCTATGATGTCGGACTCAGCCGCCGCAATAGTGGTATCAGCGACACCGGCAGAAAAATGGATCGTCGCGCCGGTAGGTAGCCCGCTGATGGGTGGTAACGTTACAACTTTACCAAGAAGTCCAACAGACCCAACCAATAGGAAGCCACAATGCGCAGCCGTCAGGCTGATCGTATCGGTGATAGCTATAGCGGCACTAAGATTACCCAGAGCCCGTTGCACGAACAAGTTCGTAGCAAGCTTGTTCGTGTTATCGAACTGAGCCGCTGTTTGAGCTGTAGGCGTTCCTTGTAAAGCTGGAGAGTTAATCGGTGCAAATCCTTGAGTGACGTTTTGAAACATCAACGCCGTAGCACCCAATACAATCCCACCATCAGTAATCAATTGCCAGATCGTATTGGCGAGTGCCGCGCCCTCCTCCACCGAGACAATCAAGCCCGAAGTAACCTCGGCATTCGCATCGGCATCCTTTGCCCGAACCCAGGCGTTGTTAGCGACTGCATAAATGCCATTATCTTTCGCCAACGTCTGGGACTTAACGAGCACCCGGTCCCCGGCAACCACTGCGACACCATCAATAGTCTGAGCACCACTCAAAACAATATTCGCCGTGGTCGCCACCCGCACCGACTGCTTCCTGTCGAGCTTGGCAAGTTCATCAGCGACATAACTGCTGACCCAAGCCCGCGTCGCCTTGACTACCGTATCGTCAATCAGCAACGTCACCAACGCCGCATTACTGGTCTCGAAAATCGACCGGATATAAAACTCTTTCCCCGAACCAGACGTCGCCAACACCGGCTTGAACGACTCCGGATATTTGACAATCGCATACAGAACCCCGGTATCGGTCCAGATCCCGGCCTCACGCACATACCAGCCGCCCACTTCAGGCGGGATGGTCACTTCGGCCAGCAACCAACTCGGATTTTTCTCATCCTGGAACAACGCATTGAGCGGCCCGCGCCAGACTTCGCGCTTGAGTGCTGTAGCGGTTGCAGCCGGGTTGTAGACCGCACCACCGCCGTCTCCGACGGATATCTGCGAGAGTTTGATGGGTGTGCCCGCCGCCTTGCAGGCGGTTTCGTAGGCGATGCCTGCATCGGTAAGCAGGGTGTAATAGTCAGCCATTCAGGCCCCCTCTGGATAAATGGTGGATATTTCGACGGCGTAGAGCCCGGCAGCCATGAAGACTTGTCCCGAGGCTTCCAGTCCTTCGATGACGATCGGGTAAACCGTGGTCAGTTCACCGCACAGCGTGGCGGCGCCGATGACGTGCTTGCCGAATGCGCTCAAGCCGACCGACACCGTCAAGGTGTCACGCTCGCTTTTGGCGTCAGCCAGACGGTGATCGAGACGGGCGTCGATTTCTTCGCTGTAGGGTTGTTCGGTAAAAGCCCTGACGGAAAAGCTGTAGGGCGAACCAACGGGCGTTTGCTCATACCAGGCGCGAACTTCGGGCACCAGTTGCAGCCCCTTGGCCGCGTTTTCCAGTGCCTTGCGCGTCCCGGCTTGCCGTGCAGTCGGCCAGGCAAGTTCAAGGGTCAGACGCTTTTCAACCTCTGGGGCCGTGGTGCTCCACTCGTTGACCCCGCGATCCGCCGCGAGATACGGCAGGAACGCCGCAGGTGTTGCAGCCGGGTTCATCAGCTTCGGAAACGGCGGGTCGATACGTTCGAGCAGCCGGGCAAAACCGATATCCAGGGCCCTTTCCAGCGCTGAGCTATTGACCGGCAGCAGGCTTGGGGTCGGGGTGTCATCACTCATAACGTGTCCACCTTCACCTCGACACCCGTGCAATACGGCGCCTGGAAAGCCGTTGTCACGATCGGCGCCAACGGTTCGAGAATCTCGAGCCGAACCGCACCGGCGCTGTGCAATGTGTAGTCGATCCAGCTTGGATCGACCCGGCCCTCCAGGCGATGGCACGCCTCGGCGTATTCCTGCAATTGCCGTTGCGCAGCTGCCTGGGTCAAGCCCGAATCAGGGCCTGGATTGATCTTCGCCACGACGCGGATTTTGTAGGGCTTGATCTGCGCGGCCTGGACGATGACCAGGTCCGTTTCCGGTCGCACATCGGGCCGGGCAAAATGCTGGCGGACCCCGTCGAGCAGTGCCTGGGAGGGCACGCCGTCGTCCTCGCGGGACAGCACCGTCACCGTGACTTCGCCCGGTGCCGTCCGGCGTCCGTTGCCGTCCTTGACCTGGGCTGCAAGCCCGTCCGAGTCGAAGGTGTAGGTCACCGTCACGACCCCCGCCGCACTGCTGTCCACCTTCACTGCGGGCCGCTCGCCAAGGGTGAAAATCTCCCGTCGATACTGCATGCGCGACCCGGCCGCCGGGGCATGGGGCGCGAGGTAGTAACGCAACCGGGCGTCATCGTCGCTCTCGTAGACCGGGGCGATGGGTGGGAACGCCGCCGGGTCACCCGGGTCGAGCAACTGGCGTTCGAGCCCCATATCGGCCAAGCGGGCATCGAGGTTACTGCCAGTGGCCCACCACGCCAGCATCTGCTTGATCCGGGCGTTGTATTTGCGTTCGTGGGTTTGCAGGCGCACGCAGAAGGCCTCGAGGGCCAGGGTCAGCAATTCGCTTTCGTTTTCCAGGCTGACCTTCAATCTGGCCGCGCTGTCGGGGGAGCGTGCACCGACGTACTCGACCACGAAGGTCTTGAACTCGGCGAGCAGATCCTCGAACGCGTCGACGGTGACGATGGCCGGTTCGGCCAGTTGGTTCTGGCCGGGTATCAACATGCTCATGTCACCACCTCGAAAGTCTGTTTGCGGTTTTTCCAGGTGCCGGCGAAGCGCAGCAGCAATCCGGCGCCCTGGCGGCTGGCGACGATGACCTGCGGCTCGAAATCGCCGATGCCGTTGTGGGGGTTGTAGAAGGCTTGGGCTGCGTGGCTCTGGGCAAGAATCAGCAGGTCATCACCGAGGTTCTGCCCCAGCAATTGCGTGAGCGCGCAGCCATACAAAGGGCGTTTCTGGCGGGTGCCCAAGGGAGTGGTGAGCGCCCGGGTGGCGCGTTGGACGAACTGCGGCCAGTCGTCCACCGTGGCGCCGGTGTTTCTATCGATTCCGATCATGGGAAGCTCTTTATGCGGTACTGATGACACGCCCCTGGTGATCCACCAACGGGCCGCTCAGGTGCACACCGGAAGCGTCGAGCCGGATGCCGACAGCGCCCAGTTGCAGGTCGATGGCCTCAGGTGTCATCGCCAGCCTCGACGGGCCGATGGTCAATTCGAGGGATTCACGGGAACCGGTGAATGTCGCCGGGCCGTTTTCCCAGTGCAGGACATGACTGGCATGGTCGTAGCCGTTTTCCGAACCGTCCGGGTAAAGGCGACGGGTCAGCGTTGCCTGTGTCGAGACGGGGGGAAACTGACCGCCGTTGAGGCCGAACAACGCCACCGACTGTCCGCCGCCATCACCGCCGCCATGGTTCAACAGCAGGCACTGCTCACCCACGGAGGGAATCCGCGATTCGCTCTGGGCACCGGCACTCGGGTTGAAAAAGCGGATCGCCGGGGTCAACAGCTCGCCATGGGCGACCTTGCAGGTATTGGTGGCTGCATCGACTTCCTGGCAGACGCCGATGCGACAGAGATTGTCTGCGCGCCGGTACAAGTCTTCGAGCTCGGTTTCCATCCCGGCCAGACGCTCGATGATCGGCCCCAGGTACAAGCGTAGAAGCGCATCGAACATGGTTCAGCCCTCCAGTGCGGTGTATTGGTCCGGGTCGTCGATGTCCGACACTTCCCAGGTCCGGGCGAATTTAGGGATGCCCAGCGGGTCCTCCAATAGCGTCGGACCGAGGTACAAGGTTTGGGTAAATGAAACGGTCCAGGCGCTGTATGGCCGTGTCCCGCCAGTGAACACGGACGCAACGCCCTCGATATCCGTGGGTCGGCTGCATTGCTCGGCCGACAAATTCCAGCGGTTGTCGACGATCACGCGTTTCAATTCACAGGCCAGGTCGCACGCCGTCAAACCCGTGCCGGATGACACGACTTGCATGGAAAGCGACAGGACATGCGCGATACGCCCGTCGTTGGCTCGGCTGCCTGACGCATCGCGCTCAATGGCAATCAACACCCAAGGTTGATCGCCGGTGTCGTCAAAGTCCTGGGGACTCCCAACCCTCAGGCCGGGAATGGTGGTACGCAGCGTCTCGGCAATGGCGGAAAACAACTGCGAAGGTTTTTCGATGAGTGTGGGCATTGGATGGCCTCTTTCCTGTGGATCGACGGCACTGGGCTCACTGTTGGTCAGGACGGGAATCCGGCGGTGGCACTTCGTAGATACCAATCCGCTTCGCGACCCAGCGTTCGTAGAGACCGATGGCCACATCGGCACCGGCCATGGCGGTCAGGCAACCCAGGGCGCAAGCACTCCAGATCGACATGCCGAGGGCATACAGCAGCATGGTGGCCGAGACGCCGCAGACCACACAGGCGCCGGAGCGCAGGACCACGCGCCGCAGCAAAGGCCAGCCACGGGCACCTTCCTTGTCGGCGCGCCACATCTCACCGGACACCCCGCCCACCAGGGCGAGCACGATGACCAGCCAGATCGGCATGTCCAGCAACGCTTGTTGCTCGTTTGTCATTCACGTCTCCTGGGGGGTGATTGAGATTGGCAGGGAGATTTTTTTGAAACTGAACGAGGCATGGTCAGTGCAACCAACCAGTCGCTACTAACAGCCTGAAACAGAAAACCCCACGAACGCCTATGGCTGAACAAGAGCACGTTCGAAGGGGCCGAGAGATTTAAAGTTTGAACAGAGTCAGCATCACTTGGGTGCCCCGCAGGTCGCGCCCTGGTAAGTCATGGTGTAGGTGTAGTGCCGATCCCAAGGCAGCGGAAGCGTACTGGGTGCTGCCCACTCCGCGTAGTTGCCCGCCATCGAGCCAGTAGCGACGACTTTACCCATGGCAATGGTGGCGAGGTTGTTAGCGCTTCCTGCTCCACTCATCGGCACGCTTCCATTCCATTGGAGGTCGTCCCCATTCTGAAACCATGCGCCCTTCCAGCCAGCCTGGGAACTTGAGTACCAGGTATTGTCAGCTTTGAAGCAGATCGTTTGATTTGCGTAAAAGCCACCGCCCGGAACGTGGTAGGAAGCGAACTTCCAGGAACCGACAGGCGAGGTTTCGGCGAGCGCATGAAACGTCTGGGTCGCAAGGATTGCTGCGACCAGTATGCTGGAAAGCCTTTTCATTAAGTTTTCTCCTTGAGATATATAAGCTTGGGGCAGGTCGATACAACCTTCTTCTGGATGATTCCCAGCCTCAACTTGTGATCAACATGTCGATCGTGCTTGAGTCGCACGAATAATTAGTTTTCTTATCCAGTACAAAATAGAGGGTCGAGGCCACGGTGACAGGCACATCGCTCAAGGAAAAAACAGCACCCGTACCTTTGGCCAGGCTACCGGACTGTAGAACCGTGTTGCCTTGATTGAGGGACCACGCGATACCGTCACCACAAGCAGCATGGATACTATTGATACGTCCCAGAATGTTGACGGTTCCGGTGATAGGACTGGTCCAGCGGATGATGGTTTGGCTGTTCATGCCTGGGTGGAAAATAACGTTACCCGCAGGAACAGTAAAACTGCCGTTTCCGCTGTAGTTATACGTTTCTTTATGTACGGTCACATGCGCGCCAGACGGCACATCTTGCCAACAGGTGGCAGGTTTTCCGCCGCAGACATCGGCCGTGAACGAAGGCAGGAGAACGTAATTATCGGGGTTATTCACTCCCGATGTATTTTCCATAAATGCCCAGGGCGAGCTTGGCGACACACGCTCTTTTGCAAAAATCACATCTTTTGCCAAGTTCCAGGACATGGCAGTTTCTGCCCAGGCGTTGATGGACATACCTGAGAACAGCAACAACCCCAATACTGAAGCGATGGTAAATTTTTTCATGATAATGACCTATTGAGTCGAGAGCTTGAATGGCTCTGCGTTAGTCGCAGATGTTGTTGCTCCATGGCGATTCACTCGAGGCTCAACGGCCTTCACATGATTCAACGTCCCGCATCGGGAACACTTGATCTGGAGTTCGGTGTTCTCGCCCACACGGGCCAGAAGTCGTTTACAGCTACCGCATCTGAAATCCTTCAGCATTGAAAGCCCTCCATTGGCGGCGGTATTTTTTGAAGCGCCTCACGGCGCAGGCATTCCAAAAAGCCCGGTCACCCAGGCTTTTCAGTAATGCGCTTGATCTTTCGGCGCGACTGGCGCGGTACGGATCCATTCAAATTGTTCCTCCGGCCGCGGTCCCTGCCCGCCGGATAACTGCTTCTGGTGCTTTACGCTGCACACCCGGGCCAGTTGCCAACCCTCTGAACCGTTGAGGCCGGTTCATCGCTGCCTGTTGATGGAACTAAAGAGCTGTGTTGCCAGCCGGCTTTGTTGAGCGGCTTGGACACAGAATATGCACTAACGCATAGACAGTCAATGCACAAACGCAATTATTTATGCGCTTTAAATGCACCAACGCATTCCCATCCAACAGGAGCAAGGTTTGGCGCCCTTTTTGAGGGCGAAAAAAAACCCGCACGACGGCGGGTTTTATCTGATAACGGAAGGGTTAACGGGCGTACATGCCCCACCAGAAGACATGACCAAGGATGACGATCTGCTCATCCTGCATTTCCTGGAAGCTGTAGTCTTCGTCCGGATGTTCATCACGGTTGAAGCTACGCAGGCGAATGCCGGTGGGCAAACGGTAAAGCTGCTTCACCCGCAACTGGCCGTTGTGATTGATGGCGTAGAGGTCACCGTCGACGATGTCGCCGATCCCGCATTTGCCCGCATTCACCCCCACCGTGGCGCCATCGCGCAGCACCGGCAACATGCTGTTGCCGCGCACCGTCACGCATTTGGCCTGGTCGAACTGCACGCCGTTATGACGCAGGCTGCGCTTGCCAAAACGCAGGCTGGAGCGCTCGCTTTCCTCGATGACGAATCTTCCTGATCCAGCAGCCAATTCAACCTCACGCAGAAAAGGAACCGATACCTCGTCTTCTTCGACAGGGGTGTCGTCGTCCCACAGGCTTATGTCCTTGAGTTCGGAATGCGGCTCGTCGCGGCGGCTGTTGCCGGCAGGCAAAACATCGGCGCGCCCGCGCAACTGGTCGGTGCTCACGGCGAAGTATTCGGCGATCTTCGAGATGTGTTTATCCGAAGGATCGACGATCTTGCCGCTGAGGATCCGCGAGAGGGTGGATTGAGGCACGCCGGTACGCCGGTGAAGCTCCGTGGGGGAGATCCCGTGCTGATCGAGCAATGCTCTTAATACGGTAGAAACGTTGCGTTTTTGCATAACGCGCATAATGCTTGTTCTTCTTGCAGAAGACAATTGCTGTTCTGCATAAATATGGATGAACGGCAGCACATCCAACACAGAGGCAGGCTGAACCACCGCTGTCGCAAGTCCGACATTGCAGAACCCGAGGCGAGGGAGCCTGCTTCCCAGGCCAGCCGGAGCAGCTTCCCTCGTCACAGGGATGTGTCGCGGAACGCTACAGGTTCTCGTCGAGGAACTTGACCACTGTCCCCATGCAGGCCACCCGCTCCTCTACATGGGGCATGTGGCTGGAATTTTCGAACAAGGCCCAGCGGATGCCCGGGATCAGGTCCAGGTACGGCTTGACCACCAGCGGCGTGGCTTCGTCATAGCGTCCAGATATCAGCAGGCTCGGCACGTTGATCTGCGGCAGGCGGTCAACGATAGTCCAGTCCTTGGTGCTGCCAATGATGTGGAACTCGTTGGGTCCGGTCATGGCGTGGTACACGGTCGGATCGGCATCGACCTGGGCGAAGGTGCGGGCCACCTCGTCCGGCCAGGGGTTCAGGCGGCACACGTGGCGGTTGTAGAACACCCGGGTAGCGGCGAGGTAGTCGGCCGCGGTGTAGTCACCCACGGCTTCATGACGCAGCAATGTGGCCTGCACGTCTTCGGGAAGCTCCTCGCGCAGGCGATTGGCCTCCTTGACCCAGGTGCGCATGTCTGCCGGCGAGTTGGCGATCACCAGACAACGCAGGCCCGCCGGGCGCCGTACCGCATGCTCGCTGGCCAACATGCCACCCCAGGACTGGCCCAGCAGGGCGTAGTGACCGCTGATACCCAGGTGCTCGAGCAGATTGTCGAGCTCCTCCAGGAACAGCTTCACCGTCCAGAATGACGATGGCATCTGCGGCAGGTGGGTCGAACGCCCATTGCCCAACTGGTCATAGTGGATAACGGGATAGCCACCAGCCGAGACATCTTTGTAGGCATCGACATAATCGTAGGTACAACCCGGCCCGCCATGCAGGATGATCAGCGGGGTGCGACCACAACCCAGGTCACCCGTGACGCGGTACCAGGTCTGGTAGTCGCCGAACGGGGCAAAACCTTCACGCGATTTGATGAGTTCCATTTCATCCGGCTCCATGCGAATCGTGGAGCACACCATATCCCGACGCGCGACGAGGCATAACTAGAGAGTTCTCTAGGTTTTTCGGATTTTTTACCCCTCAGTTGTCGAGCAGACGGTAGTGCACCGCCCGGGCGACCGCCTGGACCCGGTTCCTTGCCCCCAGCTTGTGCATGGACGAGGTCAGGTGCAGGGAAACGGTGGCCAGCGAGCGGTTGAGCCTCTCGGCGATCTGCGCCGCGGTCAGGCCTTCGGCGGCCCAGCGCAGGCACTCGAGCTCACGGCGGGTCAGGCGGATAGCGCGGCTGGCCGCCTCCTTGCCGAGCAAGGGGTAGGCAACCTCCTGCAAGGCATGGGCGATCAGGCTGAAGCTTGCGAGGTTGTGCCGGACATCGTCCAGGTCACTTTGACTGGCCTGGGGCCGCAAGCCGGTCAGGGTCGCCAGCCCACCGCGTGGCAGGTGGATGGGCACGGTAACGCCACAGGCCAGCTGCGCATCGAGCAGGTAACCGACCACCGGCGCATGGCGACGGTCGATCAGGCGCTGCAGGACGGTCTCGCCCTTGGGCAGGTACGACCAAGCGAACGGCGCGATGGAGGACACAGCCAGTTGCTGCACCGGATCGATCTGGTAGAAGCCTTCGGAGCACCACAGGTCCTGCCAATCTCCCGGGGTCTGGCGCAGCCTGACCACGGAGGGGGTGATCAGCTCGCCGAGGTGGTCCAGCGGCACCGGACTGTAGTCGTACACCAGCGCATCGAAGCCCAGTTGCGCCGCCAGGTCGGCGACGCTGTCCATCTGTTCGTCCAGGCTGCTGCCCGACGACAGACGGGTATGGAGATCAGCCAGCTTGGCCTGCATTCCTTACACTCCCTGTGTATACCCAATTGGATTTCCATCTCGATGTCCGCCGAGTAGAATGCCACGGCTCGGCGCGGGACTGCCAGACAAAACCTATAAGAAATACTAGCTTGTAGGCGGCGCACTCTCCTGTGCACGGTATAGCTGTAAGCCATGGCCAACAGGAGAGTAGCAATGTGGCGTGAGATGCAACCTGACCAGCAGTTCAATGTATCGGTCGATGGCCACAATCTCGTGGTGTACAGCTTTGGCGAAGGGGACGAGGTACTGCTCTGCCTCAACGGCGGGCCGGGCCTGCCCTGCGACTACCTTCGCGATGCCCATGGCTGGCTCAAGGACAAGGGCATCCGTGTGGTTGCCTTCGACCAGTTGGGGACTGGCGCCTCAGACCGCCCCGACGACGACAGCCTGTGGAACATCACCCGTTACGTGGCCGAGGTCGAGCAGGTCCGCCAAGCCCTGGACTTGGGCCGCGTGCACATGCTGGGACATTCCTGGGGCGGCTGGCTGGCGATCGAATACGCCATCCACCATCCGCAGTCGCTCAAAAGCCTCATTCTGGAAAACACCGTCGGCGACATCCCGCACCTGACCGGCGAGCTGGAACGCCTGCGCGGCGCCTTGGGCAGCGAAACCGTGGCGATGATGCAACGCTACGAGGCCCTGGGAAACCTCGACCATCCCCAGTATCAGGCAGCCATCACCCTGCTCAACCACCGTCACGTGTGCCGCCTCGATGAGTGGCCGGCACCGGTCAAACGCTCGCTGAACGACTGGAACATGGGTCCCTACACCACCATGCAGGGCCCCAACGAGTTCCTCTACATTGGCAACCTCAAGGACTGGAACCGCCTGGAGCAGATGCGCGAGTTCTGCATGCCGGTCCTGATCACCACCGGCCAGCACGACGAACTGACCCCCGCCTGCGCCCTGCGCATGAAACTGGCGCTGCATGAGCAGGCCGAGCTGCACGTGTTCCCCAACAGCAGCCACATGCCGTTCTACGAAGAGCCACAGGCCTATTTCCCGGTGTTGCTGGATTTCCTGCAGCGCAACCGGGACTGATCGATGAACCTGGCACGCTACCGGTTCGTCCTGACCCGTCCGTTGCAACTGCTGCCGGTGCTGCTGGGCATCAGCCTCATCACCTTCGTGCTGGTCCGCTCGATTCCGGGCGATCCGGCGCGAGTGCTGCTGGGTACGCGCAGCACCCCGGATGCGATCCAGAAGATCCGCGCCCAGTTTGGCCTGGACGAGCCGATCTGGGTGCAATACCTGTACTTTCTGAAAAACCTGCTCAACGGCGACCTGGGCAAATCGCTGCTGTACAAGATCGATGCCCTCCCCCTGATCGCCAGCCGCATCGAGCCGACCCTCATGCTCGTGCTCGGCAGCGTGCTGCTGGCGCTGCTCATCGCCGTGCCGCTGGCCGTTCTCGCCGCGCGCCACAAGGGTGGCTGGACCGACAACCTGATCCGCCTGTTCACCACCGCGGGCCTGGGCCTGCCGGCCTTCTGGCTGGGCCTGATGCTAATCCTGCTGTTCAGCGTGCACTGGGGGCTGTTCCCGGTATCCGGTTATGGCCGGACGTGGGCCGACAAACTGCATCACCTGGTGCTGCCCTGCCTGACCATCGCCCTGGCGCTCTGCGCGGTGCTGGTGCGCAACCTGCGCGCCAGCATCCTGCAGGAGACGCAGGCCGACCACGTCATCGCGGCCCGCGCCCGAGGCCTTGGCGAAGGCGCACTGCTGCGGCGGCACATCTTGCCCAACTCCATGGTGCCGACGATCAACCTGCTGGCGGTCAACATCGGCTGGCTGATCAGCAGTACCGTGGTCATCGAAAGCCTGTTCTCCCTGCCGGGCATCGGCCAATTGCTGGTGCGCGGCATCTTCACCCGCGACTACATGGTGGTCCAGGGCGTGGCCATGGTGCTGGCCTGTGCCACGGTGGCAGTGAATTTCCTCGCCGACGTGCTGACCATCGCCCTTGACCCCCGGGTGAAGATCCAATGAGCCGCGGCCTCAGTCCCACGCTTCCCCTCCGCTGGCGCCTGGGCTGGAACCTGGGCAACGGTCGCCTGACCTTGTACTGCGGCGTGGCCATCGTTCTGGGCTGGTGCATGCTGGCGCTTTTCGCGCCATGGATCGCCCCGTTCGACCCGCTGTTGCAGAACGGCGAGCTGCGTCTGGCCGCTCCCAGCCTCGCGCACCCCTTCGGCACTGACAATTTCGGCCGCGACGTGCTGTCGCGAGTGATCTGGGGCGCGCGCATCGACTTGCAGATGGCTCTGATCGGGGTGATCTTCCCTTTCCTGCTGGGCACCTGCATCGGCGCTATTTCCGGTTATGTCGGCGGCTTGCTGGACAACGCCTGCATGCGCCTGATCGACATCGTCCTGGCCTTCCCTTTCCTGGTACTGATGCTGTCGATCATGGCCATTCTCGGCCCGGGCCTTGGCAGCTTCTATATCGCCATGGCCCTGGTCGGCTGGGTGTCCTATGCACGACTGGTCCGCTCGCAGATCCTCGTGCTCAAGGAAAGCGACTTCGCCCTGGCCGCCAGGAGCCTGGGCTTCAGCCACCGGCGCACACTGTTCGGCCACCTGCTGCCCAACGCACTGTTCGGCTCGGTGGTGTTCTGCATGTCGGATGCGGTGCTGGTGCTGCTCAATGGCGCCGCCGTCAGCTACCTGGGCCTGGGTGTGCAGCCGCCGACCCCGGAATGGGGCTCGATGGCGGCCGAAGGCCAGAGCTTCATCACCAGTGCCTGGTGGATCTGCACCTTCCCCGGCCTCGCCGTGGTAACCCTGGCCATGGGCTTCAGCCTGCTGGCCGACGGCGTCGCTGAGCGCCTGGGCGCGCGCGCATGAGCACACCGTTGCTGCAAGTCCGGGAGCTGAGTGTGATCGCCCGCAACGGCCGGCACGAGACCACCCTGGTCGAACGCCTGTCTTTCGACCTTGGCCAGGGCGAGATCCTTGGCCTGGTGGGCGAAAGCGGCTCGGGCAAGACCCTGGCCTGCCGTGCCCTCATGCGCCTGCTGCCCACGCCGAACCTGCGAATCGAAGGCAAGGCCGTGCACCTGGCGGGCCACGACCTGCTGCAACTGGACGAGGCCGGCATGCGCCGCTTGCGCGGACGCGAGCTGGGCATGATCTTTCAGAACCCCAGCAGCCACCTGGACCCGCTGATGCGCATCGGCGACCAGATCGCCGAGGGTATCCGCCTGCATCAGGGCGCCTCGCGCCGCGAGGCTCGGGCCGAGGCCATCGAAGTGCTGCGCCAGGTCGGCATTCCCGATCCCAAATCCCGGGTGGACAACTACCCTCACGAGTTTTCCGGCGGTATGCGTCAGCGGGCGATGATCGCCGTGGCCCTGGGCTGCAACCCGAAAGTGCTGATCGCCGACGAGCCAACCACGGCCCTGGACGTCACCGTACAGGCACAGATCCTGCGCCTGCTGTTGGAGCTGCGTGATCGTCGTGGCTTGTCGATGATCCTGATCAGTCACGACCTGGGGGTGGTGGCGCAGACCTGCGACAGCATTGCCGTGATGTACGCCGGTCGCCTCTGCGAGCACGGCGGCAAGCACGAACTCTTGGCCCACCCCAGCCATCCGTACAGTGCCGGGCTGCTGGCCTGCCACCCCGCGGCGCAACGCCAAGCGTCCTTGATGAACACCATTGGCGGGCAACCGCCCCTGCTCGATGACCTGCCCCCGGGCTGTCGCTTCGAGCCACGCTGCGCCCAGGCCGGGCCGCTGTGCCGGGAGCAGTTGCCGGAGCTGCGTGAGACCGGCCCCGGCCACCGACTGGCCTGCCACGCCCCGTTTCTGGCCGGAGTCCTGTCATGACCACGCTGTTGCAGGTCACGGATCTGCACGTGCAATTTTCCGCCGCCGGCGGCGGCTTGTTCGGCCTGCGTCCACGCAAAATCAACGCGGTCAACGGCGCCTCGCTGACCCTCGCGGCCGGCCAGACCCTTGGCCTGGTGGGCGAGTCTGGTTGCGGCAAGAGCACTCTGGCCCGGGCCATCCTGCAACTGAACCCGATCACCGCTGGGCAGGTGATATTCGACGGCATCGACATGACCCAGGGCCGCAAGGTCGATATCGCCCGCCTGCGCCGCGAGACCGCGATGATCTTCCAGGACCCGTACAGCGCACTCAATCCGGGCCAGCGCATCGGCCAGATCCTCGCCGAAGTCTTGCAGGTGCAGCGCAAGGTGCCTGCCGCGCAGATCCCCGCGCGGGTCGACGAACTGCTCGAACTGGTCGGCCTGCGCGCCGAATTGGCCGAACGCAAGCCCGGCTCGCTCAGCGGCGGCCAGTGCCAACGGGTCGGCATCGCCCGAGCCCTGGCCGTCGAACCCCGGCTGATCGTCGCCGACGAATGCGTCGCCGCCCTGGACGTGTCCATCCAGGGACAAATCATCAACCTGCTGATGGCGCTGCGCGAGCGCATGGGCCTGGCGCTGCTGTTCATCACCCACGACCTGGGCGTGGTGCGCCGGCTGTGCGACCGGGTAGCGGTGATGTACCTGGGACAGATCGTCGAGGAAGGCCCGGTGGACGAGGTGTTCGATACCCCCCATCACCCCTACACCGCCGCGCTGATCCAGTCGATCGCCGATATCGACCCGGCCCGCCGCCTGCCAGAACGGCCCCTGGCCGGAGAGCCGCCGAGCCCGTTGCACTTGCCACCTGGCTGCGCCTTCCACCCACGCTGCTCGCAAGCGCTGCCCACCTGCCGCGAAACCGCCCCGCCCTATCACTCGCTGGGTGCCCGGCGCCATGCCTGCATCCACCCACGACCGCAGTACTGACACAACAACCATGACTATCAAACGGAGCTTGAGCATGAAATCCGCAGCATTGAAGTTACTCACCGTCGCCGTGCTGGCCGCCAGCACCCTGGCCACCGGCACAAGCCAGGCAGCTGGCGTGCTGACCATCGGCTGTCGTGAGGAGAGCACCACCTTCGACCCGATCAAGAGCGCACAGAACCGCGACAGCTGGGTCTTCGCCAACGTCTACGACGTGCTGATCCGGGTCGACAACAGCGGCACCCGGCTGGTCCCGGGCCTGGCCGAAAGCTGGAAGGTCTCCGACGACGGCCTGACCTACACCTTCAAGATCCGCCCGGCCAAGTTCTCCGATGGCTCACCGCTGAGTGCCAGCGATGCGGCGTTCTCCCTGCTGCGCATCCGTGACAACCCCGGCTCGCTGTGGGCCGACTCCTACAAGATCATCGACAAGGCCCAAGCCCCGGACGAGCGCACCCTGGTGGTGACCCTGAAGAACAAGTCGGTGCCGTTCCTCTCGCAACTGGCCACCGCCAACGTCTCGATCCTGTCGAAAAAAGCCATGGACAAGATCGGCGAGGACGCCTACGCACAGGAACCGGTGACCTCCGGTGCCTTCAAGGTCAAGGAGTGGCTACGCGGTGACCGGGTCATCCTGGAAAAGAACCCCTACTTCTGGGAGGCCGACAAGGTCAGCCTGGATGGCGTGGAGTGGATCTCCATCCCCGATGACAACACCCGCATGCTCAAGGTCCAGGCCGGTGAGCTGGACTCGGCGATCTTCGTGCCCTTCTCCCGTGTCGACACCCTGCGCAAGGACCCGAGCCTGAGCATTCACATCGACCCTTCGACCCGTGAGGACCACCTGCTCATCAACCACGCCAAGGGGTTGCTGGGCAAGGTCGAGGTGCGTGAGGCGATCGACCTGGCGATCGACAAGAAGGCGCTCGTGGATACCGTAACCTTCGGCCATGGCGAAGTGGCCTATTCGTACATTCCCAAAGGCGCGCTCTATCACAACGCCAACAACCCACAGCGCCCGTTCGACCCGACGAAAGCCCGCGAGCTGCTGAAAAAGGCTGGCGCCGAGGGGCTCAAGGTCAATTACGTAGTCAACGCCGGCAACGAGGCCGACGAACAGATCGCCGTGCTGGTGCAGAAGCAGTTGGCCGATGTCGGCATCACCGCCAACCTGCAGAAAGTCGACCCGACCCAGAGCTGGCAGATGCTGGTGGATGGCGACTACGACCTGTCGGTGATGTACTGGACCAACGACGTGCTGGACCCGGACCAGAAGTCCACCTTCGTCCTCGGTCACGACACCAACATGAACTACATGACCCGCTACCATAACGACAAGGTCAAAGACATGGTGGCCGCAGCCCGGGTTGAAGTCGATCCGACCAAACGCAAGCAGATTTATGAGGAACTGCAGAAGCTGGCCAAACAGGACGTCAACTGGATCGACCTCTACTACAGCCCGTACATCAATATTTCGCGCAGCAATATCCAGAACTTCCTGCAAAACCCGCTGGGGCGCTTCACCCTGGAAGAGACCGTGAAGCTGGAAGCCGGTGAAAAAACCGCGCAAAACTGAAGCCTGCCAACGCCGGGCCCGCCCCGAATGACCTTGTGGGAGCGAGCCTGCTCGCGATAGCGACCTGCCAGACACCTGCTTGCTGACAGTTGCTCCGCTATCGCGAGCAGGCTCGCTCCCACAGGGTTACCCTCGACTGGTCTGACCGACATCCATATGTCGGTTTTTTTGTTCCTGACAATCAAGAGCACCGTTCAAAGGCTCATCTGGACACTCCATCTGGGTAGCACCAGACCACCCATGTTAACCTTGCGCCCATCGCGGAAAAGCCGGGCCGATGCCCCTCCTTTTGCCCCACCCCTTTCAACGAGCTTGCCTGACACCGATGAATACAGCCGTGAACGATCTGTCCTCCCACACGCCGATGATGCAGCAGTACTGGCGCCTGAAGAATCAGCACCCCGATCAGTTGATGTTCTACCGCATGGGCGACTTCTACGAGATCTTCTACGAAGATGCGAAGAAGGCCGCCAAGCTGTTGGACATCACCCTGACGGCGCGTGGGCAATCGGCAGGTATGGCGATTCCGATGTGTGGGATTCCTTACCATGCGGCGGAAGGTTACCTGGCGAAACTGGTCAAGCTCGGTGAGTCGGTAGTGATTTGCGAGCAGGTCGGTGACCCGGCCACCAGCAAGGGGCCGGTGGAAAGGCAAGTGGTGCGCATCATCACGCCGGGTACGGTCAGCGATGAGGCATTGCTGGATGAACGCCGGGACAACCTGATTGCCGCTGTGCTGGGGGACGAGCGCCTGTTCGGCCTGGCCGTGCTGGACATCACCAGTGGCAATTTCTCGGTGCTGGAGATCAAGGGCTGGGAAAACCTGTTGGCAGAGCTGGAGCGGGTCAACCCGGTGGAGCTGTTGATTCCGGACGACTGGCCCAAGGACCTGCCGGCAGAAAAACGCCGTGGCGTTCGGCGCCGGGCACCGTGGGATTTCGAGCGCGACTCGGCGCTGAAAAGTCTCTGCCAACAGTTTTCCACCCAGGACCTCAAGGGCTTCGGTTGCGAAAACCTGACCCTGGCCATCGGCGCCGCCGGTTGCCTGCTGGCCTACGCCAAGGAAACCCAACGCACCGCCCTGCCCCACTTGCGCAGCCTGCGCCATGAGCGCCTGGATGATACGGTGGTGCTGGACGGTGCGAGCCGGCGCAATCTGGAGCTGGACACCAACCTGGCCGGCGGACGGGACAACACCCTCCAATCGGTGGTCGACCGTTGCCAGACCGCCATGGGCAGCCGGCTGCTGACTCGTTGGCTGAACCGCCCCCTGCGGGACCTGACGGTACTGTTGGCGCGACAGACCTCCATTACCTGCCTGCTGGATCGTTATCGCTTCGAGCAGTTGCAACCGCAGCTCAAGGAAATCGGTGACATCGAGCGGATCCTGGCGCGTATCGGCCTGCGCAACGCCCGTCCACGGGATCTGGCGCGCCTGCGCGATGCCCTCGGTGCGCTGCCGGAACTCCAGGTGGCGATGACCGACCTCGAAGCGCCGCACCTGCAACAACTGGCGCGCATCACCAGCACGTACCCGGACCTGGCCGCGTTGCTGGAAAAAGCCATCATCGATAACCCGCCCGCCGTGATCCGTGACGGTGGCGTGCTGAAAACCGGCTACGACGCCGAGCTCGACGAGCTGCAAGCCCTGAGCGAGAACGCCGGCCAATTCCTGATCGACCTCGAAGCCCGGGAAAAAGCCCGTACTGGCCTGAGCAACCTCAAGGTCGGCTACAACCGCATCCACGGCTACTTCATCGAATTGCCGAGCAAGCAGGCCGAGCAAGCACCGGCCGACTACGTTCGGCGCCAGACCCTCAAGGGTGCCGAACGCTTCATCACCCCGGAACTGAAAGCTTTCGAAGACAAGGCGCTGTCGGCCAAGAGTCGTGCCCTGGCCCGGGAGAAGATGCTCTACGAAGCGCTGCTCGAAGACCTGATCAGCCAACTGCCGCCCCTGCAGGACACCGCGGCCGCTCTGGCGGAACTGGATGTGCTGAGCAACCTGGCCGAGCGTGCATTGAACCTGGACCTCAATTGCCCGCGCTTCGTCAGCGAGCCGTGCATGCGCATCAGCCAAGGTCGTCATCCGGTGGTCGAACAGGTACTGACCACCCCGTTCGTGGCCAACGATCTGAGCCTGGACGACAACACCCGCATGTTGGTGATCACCGGTCCGAACATGGGCGGTAAATCCACTTACATGCGCCAGACCGCACTGATCGTGCTGCTGGCCCACATTGGCAGCTTCGTACCGGCAGCCAGCTGCGAATTATCCCTGGTCGACCGCATATTCACCCGGATCGGCTCCAGCGACGACCTGGCCGGCGGACGCTCCACCTTCATGGTGGAAATGAGCGAAACCGCCAACATCCTGCACAACGCCACCGAACGCAGCCTGGTGCTGATGGACGAAGTCGGGCGCGGCACCAGTACCTTCGACGGCCTGTCGCTGGCCTGGGCCGCGGCCGAACGCCTGGCGCACCTGCGGGCCTACACGCTGTTCGCCACCCATTATTTCGAGCTGACGGTGCTGCCGGAAAGCCAGCCGCTGGTGGCCAACGTCCACCTCAACGCCACCGAGCACAACGAACGCATCGTGTTCCTGCACCATGTGCTGCCCGGCCCGGCCAGCCAGAGCTACGGCCTGGCAGTGGCACAACTGGCCGGTGTGCCAGCCGAGGTGATCAGCCGCGCCCGCGAGCATCTGAGCCGCCTGGAAACCTCCAGCCTGCCCCATGAAACACCACGCCCGAGCAAAGGCAAACCGGCCATACCGCAGCAAAGCGACCTGTTCGCCAGCCTGCCCCATCCGGTGCTCGACGAACTGGCCAAGCTCGACCTGGACGACCTGACACCACGCCGTGCGTTGGATTTACTCTATACATTGAAGACACGGATCTAACGCACGGGCGTTCAAGCTGTTAGAATCGCGCGCGGTTTGGGATGCTGCGGACTATTAGCCGGGTCCGCTCCCAAGCCTGGCGACCCCACCGTGAAGAGGGATCCGCTGCCGCCGCCTGAGGAGAGAATTAGAAATGACCTTCGTCGTCACCGACAACTGCATCAAGTGCAAGTACACCGACTGCGTAGAAGTCTGTCCGGTGGACTGCTTCTACGAAGGGCCGAATTTCCTGGTCATTCACCCGGACGAGTGCATCGACTGCGCCCTGTGTGAACCGGAATGCCCGGCGAACGCCATTTTCTCGGAAGACGAAGTGCCGTCCGGCATGGAGAACTTTATCGAGTTGAACGCCGAGCTGGCGGACATCTGGCCGAACATCACCGAGAAGAAAGATGCGCTGCCGGACGCTGAAGAGTGGGATGGCAAGCCAGGCAAGATCGCAGACCTCGAACGCTGATCATCCGCGTTCTTCGAAAAGGCCCCTTGCGGGCCTTTTTGCTTTCCGGTGGCGGAACCGATCAGAGGGTCGAACGCAGCGCTTGGGCGATTCGCAGGCAAAAAAAAGGGGCGGTTTGACCCGCCCACATTTTTTCCCTATTCCCTTTGATCCTTTTCATCATCCTGATGAATCGCGTCCTGCGATGTCCTTCCTTCCCCATCGTCCTTGACGGGTGTGTCTGTCCGTCGACACAGGACTGATATTAGTGTTTTCCCCAACGAGCGCAATTGAAGGCAGACGTCGTTGAGGAGTCCTGTCACGGATCAGTCACAAAATAAAAATGCTTGTTAATCAGATAAATACGAGTTTTCTACGTCACCTATAGACGTCTATCCTTCCAGAGGAGAAACCGAACGCTTACGCAATACTAGGCAAAAGCTTACAAGCTGAGCCGGGAAATGGAGCAGGACTGGAAGCGACCGCGCTGAAATGGACAGCCCCCTGGTGGCGAGGGATTTATCCCCGCTGGGCTGCGAAGCGGCCCCATAACTGTGTACCCAATATGCCTGACACACCGGATGGCTGGTTTTAGGGCTGCTTCGCAGCCCAGCGGGGATAAATCCCCTCGCCACAGAATCATTCCCAGACCGCCCCCAAAAATGAAGAAGGGCGCCTTTTAGCGCCCTCCTTCACTCGCAGTGCATCACCTGTTAAAACGGGTGCTACTGGAACAGCGACTCGCTCGACAGACCATTCTTCTCCAGGATCTCACGCAGACGCTTGAGGCCCTCCACCTGAATCTGTCTCACCCGCTCACGGGTCAGACCGATCTCCAGGCCTACGTCTTCCAGGGTGCTGCTTTCATGACCACGCAGGCCAAAGCGGCGGATTACCACCTCCCGCTGCTTGTCCGTCAGCTCCGAAAGCCATTGGTCGATGCTCTGGGACAAGTCGTCGTCCTGAAGCAGCTCACAAGGGTCCGTGGGGCGCTCGTCAGTAAGGGTGTCCAGCAGGGTCTTGTCCGAGTCCGGCCCCAGCGAGACGTCCACCGAGGAAACCCGCTCATTGAGCCCAAGCATGCGCTTGACCTCGCCTACCGGTTTTTCCAGCAGGTTGGCGATCTCTTCGGGTGAAGGCTCATGGTCGAGCTTCTGGGTCAGCTCACGGGCGGCCCGCAGGTAGACGTTAAGCTCCTTGACCACATGAATCGGCAACCGGATGGTGCGCGTCTGATTCATGATCGCCCGTTCGATGGTCTGGCGGATCCACCAGGTGGCGTAGGTCGAGAAGCGGAAGCCTCGCTCGGGATCGAATTTCTCCACGGCGCGAATCAGCCCCAGGTTGCCCTCTTCGATCAGGTCCAGCAGCGAAAGCCCACGATTGACGTAGCGTCGGGCGATTTTCACCACCAGGCGCAGGTTGCTTTCAATCATGCGTTTGCGACCGGCCGGGTCACCGCTTTGCGACAGGCGCGCAAAATGAACTTCTTCCTCGGGGGAGAGCAGCGGCGAGAAACCGATTTCGTTGAGGTACAGCTGAGTGGCGTCCAGCGCCCGGGTGTAATCGATGTACTTATGTTGTTTAAGTGAAGCGGAGTGTCTGGATTTGGCACGAACGGAAGGAGGAGACGCTCCCTCATCATTCGACATCGAATCCATAGCGATGCCGGTCTCCATCAGGAGAACCTCATCGTCGATGTCAAACTCCGGCACTTCTTTACTGAGAGCCATTGTTATAGTCCTTTGGTGAGTTCGACCTCAAGCTCAAGCGACGCCTTTATCCTTGGCAACGCTGGAGCCTGTTCCCTCTACGTGACGGAACAGGCTGACAACCAAATCAACGACGTGGCAGGAATTGCAGTGGATCTACCGGTTTACCTTGTCGGCGAATCTCAAAGTGCAGTTTCACCCGGTCTGTACCCGTTGACCCCATTTCGGCAATTGTCTGTCCGACCTTGACCTGCTGCCCCTCCCGAACCAACAGCCTGCGGTTGTGACCGTAGGCACTGACGTAGGTATCGCTGTGTTTGATGATCACGAGTTCGCCGTAGCCCCTCAAACCACTCCCGGCGTACACAACCGTGCCATCAGACGCGGCTAAAACAGGCTGTCCCAAATCCCCGGCGATATCAATTCCTTTATTCAAACTACCGTTTGAAGAGAATTTTCCAATGAGAACGCCACTAGAAGGCCATCCCCAGCCCGTCGGGGCGGGGCCTGCCGCAGGCATGGGAGCAGGCGCCGGCTTGCTCGCGACGGACGGTACTGTCGTCGTTGCAGCCCCGACCGGCCGACGAATAACCGTGGTTTTACTCGAGGATGAAGGTGTCGAATCCGACTGCGTGACGACCGCGGTAGGCGTTGAACCGCTGCGACCATCGAAGCGAATCGTCTGACCTGGATGAATCGTATAAGGCGCAGGAATGTTGTTCCGCGCCGCGAGAGACTTGTAGTCCCAGCCGTAGCGAAAAGCGATGGAAAACAGTGTATCGCCGCGACGGACTACATACTGACCGGTCGTTACTGTAGGACGTTGCGGTGCAGCATTGTTGCGATCGACAACCCGGACATTGCCGGAAGGTGTACTGGAACAACCGACCAGCAACGTACTCAAGACAAGGCCAGTCACCAGGCGCTGAAAGCTCGTGATACCCATACGCTGCGCAATGACTGTGAGACTCACCCGCCGCTCCCTTTGTGGTGGCTGAAAAATTGGAAACTGCCTGCCCAGGCAGACACGATGCAAGTATAACGAGGCACGATCATGCCTCTATTAATGAAGCGCCAAGCACTGTCGCACACGTTTGCTCGACGCCATTGGGTCTTGTTCGGCACTGGGGTGTCGCTGTAAGACACAACCCACGCCGCAGAATTCAGCGTCCGTTTATAAATGCTCAGGCCAATGGCCCGTTGAGCAGCGGCACGAACCGTACGGCTCCCAGGACATGGCGTGAAAAACCGTGTTCTTCACGCACGATCAACATCAATTGCTGAACCTCACCGGAACCCACCGGAATCACCATCCGCCCGCCGGGGGCAAGTTGATCCAGCAGGGCCTGGGGCACATCGGTGGCCACCGCGGTGACGATGATGCCGTTATAAGGCGCCAGCGCCGGCCAGCCTTCCCAGCCATCGCCCCAGCGAAACACCACGTTGCGCAGGTTCAGTTCAACCAGGCGTTCCTTGGCGCGATCCTGCAACACCTTGATCCGCTCCACGGAAAACACCCGCTCCACCAGTTGCGACAGCACTGCCGTCTGGTAGCCCGAACCGGTGCCGATTTCCAGCACCTTGTCCAACGGCCCCGCCTCCAGCAGTAACTCGCTCATGCGGGCCACCATATAAGGCTGGGAAATGGTCTGGTTGTGGCCGATCGGCAACGCCGTGTCTTCGTAGGCGCGATGGGCCAGGGCTTCATCGACGAACAAATGCCGAGGCGTGCGGCGAATCACTTCCAGCACCTGGGCGTTGGACAGGCCTTCTTCGTAAAGCCGCTGAATCAGTCGCTCCCGGGTACGCTGGGAGGTCATGCCGATCCCCCGGCGCAACATATCGTCTTGCTCGCGCATCAACGCAGTCCCTCCAGCCAGCCATCGAGGTGTCGAAAGGCATCGTTGAAGGTGCGGTCGAGCTGCAACGGGGTGATCGAGACATACCCCTGCATCACCGCATGGAAATCGGTGCCCGGCCCGCCATCCTCCGCATCGCCGGCGGCGGCGATCCAGTAACCGGCCTTGCCTCGCGGGTCGACCACGTGCATGGGCTTGGCGGCACGGGCACGATGGCCCAGGCGCGTGAGCTGGATGCCACGGATGTGATCCAGGGGCAGGTTCGGGATATTCACGTTCAGCACCGTGCGCGGCGGCAAGTCCAGTTCGCCATGGGCTTCTACCAGCTTGCGGGCAAAGTAGGCGGCGGTAGGCAAGTTATCGACCTGGCGGGAAACAAACGAAAAGGCAAACGACGGCTGCTCCAGGAAGCGACCTTCCAGGGCGGCGGCGACCGTACCGGAATACAGCACGTCATCCCCCAGGTTCGCGCCCAGGTTGATGCCCGAAACCACCATGTCCGGTTCGCGCTCCAGCAGGCCGTTGAGGCCCAGGTGCACGCAATCGGTGGGGGTGCCGTTGAGGCTGATGAAACCGTTATCCAGATAGCAAGGGTGCAACGGACGGTCGAGCGTCAGCGAGCTGCTGGCGCCGCTTTTGTCCTGGTCCGGGGCGATCACCACGCACTCGGCAAAATCCGCCAGCGCAGCATAAAGCGCGGCAAGACCGGGTGCTGTCACCCCGTCGTCGTTAGAAATCAGAATACGCATGGGCTGTCCGTCTGCCCCACCGGCACCAGATCGACGAGTTCGCGCACCAAGACAGTGGCGAAACATCCGGCCGGCAGGACGAATTCCAGTTGCAGAATGTCTAGCGAGGGATAATGCCACGACAGCCCGCCAATGGGCAGTCGCAGGATGCGACGTTCGTGACTCATTCCCGCGTTTACCAACCAATCGCGCAAGTCCGCTTCGCCCTCGGCGACGGCCTGTTCCAGATCGTGGATCACACCCGAGGCCGGTGAAGGACCTTCGCCCCACTGTGGCCCGGTCGGGTGCAGATCGAGGATCGCCAGGCGCGGATCGTTGCATTCGGCTTCACCGGCCGGGAAAAAGCTGCGGCTGTCGGTGAAGGCCAGCAAGTCGCCCACTTGGGCTTGTTGCCAGGTACCGTCGGCCACCCGGGCCGCCAATACACGGTTGAACAGGAAACTACGGGCTGTCGACAACAGCCGCGAACGCACGTTGCGTTGCTCCGGCAGGGCCTTGCGTGCCGCCCAGGCACGGGCATCGACGACGTTGCCGCCGTCATGGCCAAAGCGCTGGGCGCCGTAATAATTGGGAATACCCTGACGGACGATCTGTTGCAGGCGCGCGTCGATGGCCGCCGGGTCGCCCTTGAACTGGGTCAGGCGCAAGGTAAAACCATTGGCCGAGTGCGCGCCGCGTTGCAGCTTGCGCTTATGGCGCCCGGTCTTGAGGATCTTCAGCGTGTCGTTCTCCGCCGCCGACAGGTCCGGATCCGCCTTACCCGGCAATTGGACGCTGAACCATTGCCGGGTCAGGGCCTGACGGTCCTTGAGCCCGGCGTAGCTGACGGTACGCAGCGGCACGCCGGCGGCCTTGGCAATTCGCCGGGCCGCCTCTTCAGTGTTCAAGCCGCGCTTTTCGACCCAGATCCACAAATGCTCGCCATCGCCGCTCAACGGGATGTCGAGTACTTCATCGACCTGAAAATCTTCAGCGGTGGCCTTGAGTACCGCGCTGCCCAGCGACTCGCCATAGGCACGTGGCCCCAACAATTCCAGTTCGGTCATGGGCGCAGCAACAAGGCGACGGAATGGACGGCAATGCCTTCTTCGCGACCGACGAAACCCAGTTTCTCGGTGGTGGTGGCTTTCACGTTCACCTGGTCCAGCTCAACTTGAAGATCCTCGGCAATCAACTGGCGCATGGCCTCGATGTGCGGTGCCATTTTCGGCGCCTGGGCGACAATGGTGTTATCGACATTGCCGACCTTCCAGCCCTTGGCGTGGATCAGCGAAACCACATGGCGCAGCAGTTCGCGGCTGTCGACGCCCTTGAATCGAGGATCGGTGTCGGGGAAATGCTTGCCGATATCGCCCAGGGCCGCCGCGCCGAGCAATGCGTCGCTCAGGGCGTGCAGCAGGACATCACCATCAGAATGCGCGAGCAGCCCGAAACCGTGTGCGATACGCACGCCGCCCAGGGTAATAAAGTCGCCTTCAGTGAAACGGTGAACATCGTAGCCGTGGCCAATACGCATAAAAAAACGCCCTGATTTCTGTCAGGGCGTGATTCTACCTGCATTAGACGTTTAGAGCGCGTGCATGATGTTGCAGATGCTCATCAATGAAACTGGCGATGAAGAAGTAACTGTGGTCGTAGCCCGGTTGCAAGCGCAACTCCAGGGGATGACCCGCGGCCTTCGCCGCCTGCTGCAAGGCTTCGGGCTTGAGCTGGTTGGCCAGGAAATCATCGCGATCACCCTGGTCCACCAACAACGGCAGCTTCTCTTCAGCCTCGGCAATCAGCGCACAGGTATCCCATTCACGCCATTTCGAGCGGTCTTCCCCCAGGTAACGGGAGAAAGCTTTCTGCCCCCACGGACAATCCATCGGATTGTTGATCGGCGAAAAGGCCGACACCGAACGGTAACGTCCCGGGTTGCGCAAGGCGCAGACCAGCGCGCCGTGGCCGCCCATGGAGTGACCGCTGATGCTGCGCTTGTCCGACGCCGGAAAATGCGCTTCGACCAACGCTGGCAATTCCTGCACCACGTAGTCATACATCCGATAGTGCCGCGCCCAGGGTTCCTGGGTGGCGTTCAGGTAGAACCCCGCGCCCAGGCCGAAGTCCCAGGCCTTGTCCGGATCACCCGGCACGTCGGCGCCACGCGGGCTGGTGTCTGGCGCGACGATGATCAACCCCAACTCGGCAGCCATGCGCTGGGCGCCGGCCTTCTGCATGAAGTTCTCGTCGGTGCAGGTCAGCCCGGACAACCAATACAGCACGGGCAACTTGCCGCCCTGTTCGGCTTGCGGTGGCAGATACACGGCAAACACCATGTCACAGCCAAGCACTTCGGAGCGGTGCCGGTAACGCTTATGCCAGCCGCCGAAGCTTTTCTGGCAGGAGATATTTTCGAGGTTCATAACTTCACCTCAGCTCCAAGCCGCAAGATCAAGCTGCAAGAAAAAGCACCGCGCTTCACTTGCAGCTTGTAGCTTGCAACTTGCAGCTGCTCTTAAAAATGAATGACGGTACGGATGCTCTTGCCTTCATGCATCAGGTCGAACGCCTTGTTGATATCTTCCAGGCCCATGGTGTGGGTGATGAAGGTATCCAGCGGGATTTCGCCCTTCTCGGCCATTTCCACGTAGCTGGGCAGTTCGCTGCGACCGCGCACGCCGCCGAACGCCGAACCGCGCCAGACGCGCCCTGTCACCAGTTGGAACGGACGGGTGGCGATTTCCTGGCCGGCACCGGCCACGCCGATGATCACCGACTCACCCCAACCCTTGTGGCAGCACTCCAGTGCGGCACGCATCAGCTGGACGTTGCCGATGCACTCGAAGGAAAAGTCCACGCCGCCGTCAGTCATGTCGACGATGACTTCCTGGATCGGACGGTCGAAGTCTTTCGGGTTGACGCAATCGGTGGCGCCCAATTGCTTGGCAATCTCGAACTTGGCCGGGTTGATGTCGATGGCGATGATGCGCGCTGCCTTGGCCTTCACGGCACCGATCACCGCCGACAGGCCGATACCGCCCAGGCCGAAGATAGCCACGGTGTCACCTGGCTTGACCTTGGCGGTGTTGATCACCGCGCCGATACCGGTGGTGACGCCGCAACCGAGCAGGCAGACCTTTTCCAAGGGTGCCGCCTTCGGGATTTTCGCAACGGAGATTTCCGGCAACACGGTGTACTCAGAGAACGTCGAGGTGCCCATGTAGTGGAAAATGGTTTCGCCCTTGTAGGAAAAGCGCGAAGTGCCGTCCGGCATCAGGCCTTTGCCCTGCGTGGCGCGAATGGCCTGGCAGAGGTTGGTCTTGCCCGACTTGCAGAATTTGCACTGGCCGCATTCCGGCGTGTACAGCGGGATCACATGGTCACCCACCGCGACCGAGGTCACGCCCTCGCCGATGGCTTCGACGATTGCACCGCCCTCGTGACCGAGGATCGACGGGAAGATGCCTTCCGGGTCGGCGCCCGACAGGGTGTATGCGTCGGTATGGCAAACACCGGAAGCCACCACACGCAACAGCACTTCACCCGCCTTGGGCATGGCGACGTCGACTTCAACGATTTCCAGGGGTTTCTTGGCCTCGAAGGCAACGGCAGCGCGCGACTTGATCATCCGGTCTCTCCATCAAATAAAAACAAGACCGGGAGTGTAATCCGCCTCAGGACGATGAATAATCCAATCGAAAGCAAAACATTATTGCCATACAGGGATAATCCTTCATGTCCGATAACCGCTGGGAAGGGATCGACGAGTTCGTCGCGGTGGCCGAGTGCAGCCAATTCACCGCCGCTGCCGAACGCCTCGGGGTTTCCTCCTCTCACATCAGTCGACAAATCGTACGGCTTGAAGAGCGGCTACAGACACGATTGCTGTATCGCAGTACCCGTCGGGTCACCCTGACCGAGGCCGGGCAGACCTTTTTGCAGCATTGCCAACGGTTGCAGGATGGCCGCGAGGAAGCACTCCGCGCAGTGGGCGATCTCACCAGCGAACCCAAGGGCATGTTGCGAATGACCTGTGCGGTGGCCTATGGCGAGCGCTTTATCGTGCCGCTGGTGACACGGTTCATGGGGCTTTACCCACAACTGCGAGTAGACATCGAACTGAGCAATCGGCCCCTCGACCTGGTCCACGAAGGGCTGGACCTGGCGATTCGCCTGGGTCGTCTGCAGGACTCACGCCTGATTGCCACGCGCCTCGCGCCGCGTCGCATGTACCTGTGCGCCTCACCGTCTTACCTGGAGCGGTATGGCCGCCCTCATAGCCTGTCGGAGTTGAGCCGTCATAACTGTCTGATCGGCAGTTCCGACCTCTGGCAACTGGAACAGAACGGGCGGGAATTTTCCCAACGCGTGCAGGGAAACTGGCGCTGCAACAGCGGCCAAGCGGTGCTGGAGGCGACCTTGCAGGGGGTCGGGCTGTGCCAGTTACCGGATTACTACGTACTGGAGCATTTGCACAGCGGCGCGTTGATCTCACTGCTGGAGGCGCATCAGCCACCGAATACGGCCGTGTGGGCGCTGTATCCACAGCAACGGCACCTGTCGCCGAAGGTGCGCAAGCTGGTGGACTACTTGAAGGAAGGGTTGGCTGAGCGGCCGGAGTATCGGGGTTGATGCCGGAGATCAGCGGCGTTTGAACCAGCGCTTCGCGAGCAGGCTCGCTCCCACAGAGGATCTTGGGTGGACACAAAATCTATGTACGGCAGAGATCTTTGTGGGAACGAGCCTGCTCGCGATGGCGGTTTCACTTAATGACGATAAGCCCAACGCTGGCGCAACCACTCCAGATCTTCTGGCCGGGTGACCTTGATGTTGTCCGACCGCCCTTCGATCAACCGAGGCGCCTGGCCCGCCCACTCCATGGCCGAGGCTTCATCGGTAATCACCGCATCCGCCACCAGGCTATCGGCTAACGCCCGATGCAGGGCCCCGAGGCGAAACATCTGCGGCGTATAGGCTTGCCAGATCACACTGCGATCAACGGTTTCCACTACACGGCCGTGTTTGTCGACGCGTTTGAGGGTATCGCGGGCCGGGACGGCCAGCAGGCCACCGACCGGGTCGTTCGCCAGCTCGCCGAGCAAGGAGTCCAGATCGTCCCGGGACAGGTTGGGCCGGGCGGCATCATGCACCAGCACCCAATCGTGATCGTCAGCGCCCTGGGCATGCAGGTGCAACAAGGCATTGAGCACCGAATCCGAACGCTGCGCGCCACCGTCCACCCGTTGGATGCGGGTGTCGCCAGCACAGGCCAGGGTCGGCCAGTAAGGATCATCGTGTGCAACGCAGACCACCACGCCCTTGACGGTCGGATGGTCGAGGAAACAGCCGAGGCTGTGTTCAAGAATTGTGCGCCCGCCCAGTTGCAAGTATTGCTTGGGACGGTCAGCGGCCATACGGGCTCCGACGCCCGCGGCAGGAATCACGGCCCAGAAGGCCGGCAAGCGGATACTCATTGGGCCAACTGGTAGAGGGTTTCGCCCTCCTTGACCATGCCCAACTCATGGCGAGCCCGCTCTTCAACGGTCTCCATGCCTTTTTTCAGTTCCATCACTTCGGCGTCCATCACCCGATTACGCTCCAGCAATGCTTCGTTCTCGGCATGCTGGTCGGCAATCTGCTGTGTCAGGTCGGCCACTTGCGCCAGGCTGCCATTACCCACCCACAGGCGGTACTGCAGGCCGGCCAGCAACAGGAGCAAGACAAGAAACAACCAATTGGGACTGCGCATCGAATATCAGGTATCCAGTGAAAAAAGACCGCCATGCCAAACTTTGAAACGTCTGATAGCACGAAGCCTGGAAGAACCAGGCTTGTGCTTCATAAGGCATCAGATTAGAGGCAAAACCGCCGCTATCGCGACTTTAACGCCCTAACCCGCTGTCTTTTTACCATTTACCGCTTAACCGCGAAACTCGGCACGACCGTTGTACTTGGCCTTGCCGTTCAACTGCTCTTCGATACGCAGCAGTTGGTTGTACTTGGAAACGCGGTCGGAACGGCACAGCGAACCGGTCTTGATCTGCCCTGCCGCGGTGCCCACGGCCAGGTCGGCGATGGTCGAATCCTCGGTTTCACCGGAGCGGTGGGAGATCACGGCGGTGTAGCCGGCGGCCTTGGCCATCTGGATGGCTTCCAGGGTTTCGGTCAGGGTGCCGATCTGGTTGAACTTGATCAGGATCGAGTTGGCAATCTTCTTGTCGATGCCTTCTTTCAGGATCTTGGTGTTGGTCACGAACAGGTCGTCGCCCACCAGCTGGGTTTTCTCGCCGATCTTGTCGGTGAGGATTTTCCAGCCAGCCCAGTCGGACTCGTCCAGGCCGTCTTCGATGGAGATGATCGGGTAGCGCTCGGTCAGGCCCTTGAGGTAGTCGGCAAAACCTTCGGCCGTGAACACCTGGCCTTCGCCGGACAGGTTGTATTTGCCGTCTTCGAAGAACTCACTGGCGGCGCAGTCCAGGGCCAGGGTCACGTCGGTGCCCAGCTTGTAGCCGGCGTTGGCCACGGCTTCGGAGATCACTTTCAGCGCGTCTTCGTTGGACGCCAGGTTCGGGGCGAAACCGCCTTCGTCGCCAACCGCGGTGCTCAGGCCACGGGCCTTCAGCACGGCCTTGAGGTGATGGAAAATCTCGGTGCCCATGCGCAGGCCTTCGGAGAAGGACTTGGCGCCAACCGGCTGGACCATGAACTCCTGGATGTCGACGTTGTTGTCGGCATGCTCGCCGCCGTTGATGATGTTCATCATCGGAACCGGCATCGAGTAGACGCCCGGTGTACCGTTGAGGTTGGCGATGTGGGCGTACAGCGGCAGGTCCTGGTCCTGGGCGGCAGCCTTGGCGGCGGCCAGGGACACGGCGAGGATCGCGTTGGCGCCCAGGGTGGCTTTGTTCTCAGTACCGTCGAGCTTGATCATGGCCTGGTCGAGGGCTTTCTGGTCGGCAGGATCCTTGCCCAGCAACAGGTCACGGATCGGACCGTTGATGTTGGCAACAGCCTTCAGTACGCCCTTGCCCAGGTAACGGCTCTTGTCGCCATCACGCAGCTCCAGCGCTTCGCGCGAGCCAGTGGAAGCACCGGACGGCGCGCAGGCGCTGCCGATGATGCCGTTGTCGAGAAGCACGTCCGCTTCAACAGTGGGGTTGCCACGGGAGTCGAGAACTTCACGACCTTTGATGTCGACGATTTTTGCCATTGTTGTAAACACTCCAAAGTTGACGAAACGCTGTGGGAGCACGGCTTGCCGGCGATGGGAGCCTCAAGGGCGCCATCGCTGGCAAGCCATGCTCCCACAAGAGCAGTGCGGCCAGCGGGCCAGAGCGATAATCGAGCGGTACTTTACCGGAGAAAACCGTGTTACGCGGTTTCTATCGTCGGAAAACCCTTGACCAGATCGTCCAACGCCTTGAGCTGAGACAGGAACGGCTCCAGCTTGTTCAGGCGCAAGGCGCAAGGGCCGTCGCACTTGGCGTTATCCGGATCCGGGTGGGCCTCGAGGAACAGGCCCGCCAGGGACTGGCTCATGCCGGCCTTGGCCAGGTCGGTCACTTGGGCACGACGGCCACCGGCGGAGTCGGAACGGCCGCCAGGCATCTGCAGCGCGTGGGTCACGTCGAAGAACACCGGGTATTCGAACTGCTTCATGATGCCGAAGCCGAGCATGTCCACCACGAGGTTGTTGTAGCCGAAGCTCGAGCCGCGCTCGCAGAGGATCAACTGGTCGTTCCCGGCCTCTTCGCACTTACTCAGGATGTGTTTCATTTCCTGAGGCGCGAGGAATTGGGCTTTCTTGATGTTGATCACCGCACCGGTCTTGGCCATCGCCACCACCAGGTCGGTCTGGCGCGACAGGAAGGCCGGCAACTGGATGATGTCGCAGACCTCGGCAACGACCGCGGCCTGGTCAGGCTCGTGGACATCGGTGATGATCGGCACGCCGAAGGCTTGCTTGATGTCCTGGAAGATGCGCATGCCCTCTTCCAGGCCCGGGCCACGGTAAGAGCTCACGGACGAACGGTTGGCCTTGTCGAAGCTGGCCTTGAAGACGTAGGGGATACCCAGTTTCTGGGTAACCTTGACGTACTCCTCGCAGACCTGCATCGCCATGTCGCGGCTTTCCAGCACGTTCATGCCGCCGAACAGCACCATGGGCTTGTCGTTGGCAATCTCGATGTCGCCGACGCGAATGATCTTCTGGGTCATCGTCTTATGCCTTTTTCTGGTGTTGAGCCAAAGCGGCCTTTACGAAACCGCTGAACAGCGGATGACCGTCCCGTGGCGTCGAGGTGAACTCGGGGTGGAACTGGCAGGCGACGAACCATGGATGGTCCGGGGACTCGACCACTTCCACCAGCGCGCCGTCACCGGAACGACCGGAGATCTTCAGGCCAGCTTCGATCAGTTGCGGCAGCAGCTTGTTGTTCACTTCGTAGCGATGGCGGTGACGCTCGACGATCACATCCTTGGCATAGCAATCGTGCACCAGGGAGCCGGTTTCGAGCAGGCATTCCTGGGCGCCGAGACGCATGGTACCGCCCAGGTCGGACGTTTCGGTCCGCACTTCCACGGCGCCGGTGGCGTCTTCCCACTCGGTGATCAGGCCCACGACCGGGTGACCGCTGGCGCGATCGAACTCGGTGGAGTTGGCGTCCTTCCAGCCCATCACGTTACGGGCGAACTCGATGACCGCCACTTGCATACCCAGGCAGATACCCAGGTACGGCACCTTGTTTTCGCGGGCGTACTGGACAGCGGTGATCTTGCCTTCCACGCCCCGCAGGCCGAAGCCGCCTGGAACGAGGATCGCATCGGCGCCTTCGAGCAGGCCGGTGCCCTGGTTCTCGATGTCTTCGGAGTCGATGTAGCGCAGATTGACCTTGGTGCGGTTGCTGATGCCGGCGTGACTCATCGCTTCGATCAGCGACTTGTAGGCGTCCAGCAGTTCCATGTACTTGCCGACCATGGCGATGGTGACTTCATGCTCGGGGTTGAGCTTGGCATCGACCACGGCGTCCCATTCGGACAGGTCGGCACCGGCACATTGCAGGCCGAAACGCTCGACGACGAAATCGTCCAGGCCCTGGGAGTGCAGGATGCCCGGGATCTTGTAGATGGTGTCGGCGTCTTCGAGGCCGATGACCGCGCGCTCTTCAACGTTGGTGAACTGAGCGATCTTGCGGCGCGAGGAGATATCGATCGGGTGATCGGAGCGGCAGATCAGCACGTCCGGCTGCAGGCCGATGGAGCGCAGTTCCTTGACCGAGTGCTGGGTTGGCTTGGTCTTGGTTTCGCCGGCGGTGGCGATGTACGGCACCAGCGTCAGGTGCATCAGCATCGCGCGCTTGGCGCCGATTTCGAAACGCAACTGGCGGATGGCTTCGAGGAACGGCTGGGACTCGATGTCGCCCACGGTACCGCCGATCTCGACCATCGCCACGTCGGCGTCGCCGGCACCCTTGATGATGCGGCGCTTGATCTCGTCGGTGATGTGGGGGATGACCTGAATGGTCGCGCCCAGGTAATCACCACGACGCTCCTTGCGCAGCACGTGCTCGTAGACGCGGCCGGTGGTGAAGTTGTTGTTCTGGGTCATGGTCGTGCGGATGAACCGCTCGTAGTGGCCCAGGTCCAGGTCGGTCTCGGCGCCGTCATGGGTGACGAACACTTCGCCGTGCTGGAACGGGCTCATGGTGCCCGGGTCGACGTTGATGTACGGGTCCAGCTTGAGCATGGTGACCTTAAGTCCCCGCGCCTCCAGGATGGCCGCCAATGAAGCCGAGGCAATGCCTTTCCCCAATGAAGAAACAACACCGCCCGTGACGAATATGTAGCGCGTCATGAAAAACCCTAGAAGTCTGCGTTAAAGCGGTCCGAGCCGCCGGGGAAAGCGAAGGAAGGCCGAAGCCCCCGATCACCTGCATTAATCACAGTGCACCTTTCAAAAAAACCGCCGCGTTGGGACAGACCGGAAGACAAATCACCGGTACGTTGCTCGCTACACATTTTTTGGAATCGCCCAGCAAAGACTGCTTGGTAATCGGCAACTCCTGCAATTCAGGCGAATCCACAGAAGTTGTATCAAGAAGGGAGCGTAGTCTACCGGAAAGCCCCTTTCAGCTCAAACCCAGATCTTACTCCGATGGCTGCCAATGCAATTGCCAGGTGCCATTAGCGCCTCCATCGAGCCCCGGCAGGTTGGCCACCGCCAGCAATTGTCCGTCCCGATACAGCAGCGGCAATCGGCCGCGAACGAACGCCGGCAGGCCACTTTCGTTGAGCAAACGCTTGAGATCCCGATGGCCACGGCCCGGCACCGCCATCACCTCGCCGCCCTGACGATAGCGAACGCAAAGCCGACCGTCGGGGATTTTGCCAGTGAGGATCACCCGGCCATTGCCCGGCAGACCCAAGGGATCAGTTGTCCGGGGCCATTCGACACAGCCCGAGACTGGTTGCAGCCAAGGGTCGGGTAACCACCAGACCCGCCCGCCGGCCCGGTGCAGCTCACCGCCGGCCAGGCGCCAGATCGGCCGGGCATCGTCCCCCGCGTCGCGCAGCGAATCCCAGCCGGCCCAGTGGTCGCTGTCCGGCAGCAGGGTCAGCGGCGCCAGCCAGTGGCTCATTGCATTGCGCTGGCGAGCCACCGACAAGGCCTGCAAAGGTGCCAGCGCCAGGGACGGCAGGCCGAGCCAGTCAAACGCGCCCGGGGTCCTGGCGTCGGCCAGATCGATCCGCGCCAGGTCATCCAGCAGACCCTGGGCCTCTGTCAGGTGCGCAGCGCCACGGGCCAGGCTCGACGCAGCCTGGGGCCAGTGTTCGGTCAGCACCGGGAAAACCCGCTGGCGCAGGTAATTGCGCGAATACCGATGATCGTTGTTGGACGGATCTTCGATCCAGCTCAAACCCTGCTGCTTCCCATAGGCCTCCAGCTCCGCGCGGGACACATCGAGTAACGGGCGCAGCAAACATCCCTGCCCAAGGGGACGCTGCCTCGGCATCGCCGACAAGCCCCGCACGCCCGCCCCCCGCAGCAAACGAAACAGCAGGGTTTCAGCCTGATCGTCACGGTGCTGGGCAGTGAGCAGCACTTCATTGTCCTGGAGCGCCGCGGCGAAAGCGCCATAGCGTGCCTCCCGGGCGGCCCGCTCGAGACTGGCGCCGGGGCGGACCTGGACCTCGACCACCTGCAGCGGCACTCCCAGCGCTTCACACACCCGACGACAATGCTCCGGCCAGGCATCGGCCGCGGCCTGGAGGCCGTGGTGGACATGGATAGCGCTAAGGGGTGGCAGGGTCTGCGTGTTTGAAAGCGATGCGAGCAAGTGCAGCAGGACGGTGGAGTCGAGACCGCCGGAGAAGGCGATACGCCAGACGGCAGCGTTGCGCCAGGGGGAGAGATTCAGCAGAAGCCGGGCTGCAAGATCAATCGTTGGTTGGCTCATATCGATCACCTTGCACAAAACGAATGTGGGAGCGAGCCTGCTCGCGATGGCTGCTTAACATTCAACATATCTGTTGACTGTTATACCGCAATCGCGAGCAGGCTCGCTCCCACATGGGGTGAAGCAGCTTCAGGTCAGAGACCGTAGCTCATCAACCGCTCGTAGCGACGGGCCAGCAGCGCGTCGTTGTCGAACTTCTTCAGCATCGACAGCTGGGAACTCAGCTCGGCGCGGATCAGCGCGGCAGCCGCGGCCGGGTCACGGTGGGCGCCGCCCACGGGCTCGTTGATCACTTTGTCCACGATCCCCAGGCCTTTGAGACGTTCGGCGGTGATGCCCATGGCTTCCGCGGCGTCCGGCGCCTTCTCGGCGGTTTTCCACAGGATCGAGGCGCAGCCTTCCGGCGAGATTACCGCGTAGGTGGAATACTGCAGCATGTTCAACTGGTCGCAGACGCCGATGGCCAACGCACCGCCGGAACCGCCTTCACCGATGACGGTGGCGATGATCGGGGTTTTCAGCCGTGCCATGACCCGCAGGTTCCAGGCAATCGCTTCGCTCTGGTTGCGCTCTTCGGCGTCGATGCCCGGGTAGGCGCCCGGGGTGTCGATGAAGGTCAGGATCGGCATCTTGAAGCGCTCGGCCATTTCCATCAGACGGCAGGCCTTGCGATAGCCTTCCGGACGCGGCATGCCGAAGTTGCGGCGGACTTTCTCGCGCACTTCGCGGCCCTTCTGGTGACCGATGACCATCACCGGCTGGTCGTCCAGGCGGGCGACACCGCCGACGATCGCGGCGTCGTCGGAGAAGTGACGGTCGCCGTGCAGTTCGTCGAACTCGGTGAAGATGTGATCGATGTAGTCCAGGGTGTATGGACGACGCGGATGACGCGCCAGGCGCGCGATCTGCCAGCTGGTCAGCTTGCCGAAGATGTCCTCGGTCAGCGTGCGGCTCTTGTCCTGCAGACGAGAGATCTCATCGCCGATATTCAGCGAATTGTCATTACCGACCAAGCGCAACTCTTCGATCTTGGCTTGCAGGTCGGCGATCGGCTGTTCGAAATCTAGAAAATTCGGGTTCATAGGCGTCCGTCTTGGGTCGACGTCCAAGAGAGCTTGGGCCGGCCGGTTGTCTATTCGCGCCCTACCTTAAGGGAGAGGCGCGTTCAGGTCGAGATTAAAAATTCGGGTCGCGGTCAGGGACACTCCAAGTCCAGGAGTGGCCCCTGGCCGTCAACGGTATTGGAGGAAGACGTTGTCTTTGCCGAACTGGTCACGCAAGGCTTGAATCAACGCGTCCGCCGGATCGATCCGCCAGCCCTCGCCGAACTGCAGCACGGCCTTGGCGTCGGGGCGCACGTACTCCATGGTGATCGGACAGGCACCGCGATGGCGCTTGAACAACTCACCCAGCCAGCGTAGCTGGTCGCCCTTGAGGTCCTGGGTCTGCAACTTCAGGCGCAGGCTCTCGGCCAGGTTGGTCCGGGCATCTTCCATGCTCATCACCCGCTTGACCCGAAGCCGCAGGCCACCGGAGAAGTCATCGTTGCTGACCTCGCCTTCCACTACCACCATCGCGTCGGTCTGCAACAGTGACTGTGCCGAGTGGAACGCATCGGCAAACAACGAGGCCTCGATGCGCCCGGAACGGTCGTCGAGGGTGATGAACCCCATCTTGTCGCCCTTTTTGTTCTTCATCACCCGCAGGGCGATGATCATGCCGGCGACGGTTTGCGTATCGCGAGCCGGCTTCAGGTCGATGATGCGCTGACGGGCAAAGCGGCGGATTTCGCCTTCGTATTCATCGATCGGGTGACCGGTGAGGTACAGCCCCAAGGTGTCTTTCTCGCCTTTGAGGCGCTCCTTGAGGGTCAACTCCTTGGCCTTGCGATGGTTGCCGTAGACATCGGCGTCTTCTTCGACGAACAGGCCGCCGAACAGGTCGGCGTGGCCGCTGTCATGGGTGCGAGCGGTCTGTTCGGCGGCCTTGATCGCTTCTTCCATGGCCGCCAGCAACACCGCGCGGTTGCGGTCGATGTTGGCCTGGTAGGCCTTGGGTTCGTCATGGAAGTACGGACCCAGCCGGTCCAGCGCGCCGCTGCGGATCAAGCCGTCGAGGGTGCGCTTGTTGATACGCTTGAGGTCGACCCGGGCACAGAAATCGAACAGATCCTTGAACGGCCCCTCCTGGCGTGCCTCGGTGATGGCCTCTACTGGCCCCTCGCCCACGCCCTTGATCGCGCCCAGGCCATAAATGATGCGGCCCTCATCGTTCACCGTGAACTTGAACTCCGAAGCGTTCACGTCCGGCGCGTCGAGGCGCAACTTCATGGTCCGCACTTCTTCGATCAGGGTCACGACCTTGTCGGTGTTGTGCATATCCGCCGACAGCACGGCCGCCATGAACGGCGCCGGGTAATGCGCCTTCAGCCATGCAGTCTGGTACGACACCAAACCGTAGGCGGCAGAGTGGGATTTGTTGAAGCCGTAACCGGCGAATTTTTCCACCAGGTCGAAGATGTTACCGGCCAGGTCCGCATCGATGCCGTTGTTCGCACAACCTTCGATGAAGCCCCCGCGCTGCTTGGCCATCTCCTCGGGTTTTTTCTTACCCATCGCCCGACGCAGCATGTCCGCGCCGCCGAGGGTGTAGCCGGCCATGACCTGGGCAATCTGCATCACCTGTTCCTGATACAGGATGATGCCGTAGGTCGGTGCCAGTACCGGCTTGAGGCCCTCGTACTGGTAATCCGGGTGCGGGTACGCCAGTTCGGCGCGACCGTGCTTACGGTTGATGAAGTCGTCCACCATGCCCGATTGCAAAGGGCCCGGACGGAACAGGGCCACCAGTGCGATCAGGTCTTCCAGGCAGTCGGGCTTGAGCTTTTTGATCAGCTCCTTCATGCCGCGGGATTCGAGCTGGAACACCGCCGTGGTTTCGGCCTTCTGCAACAGGCTGTAGGTCGGTTTGTCGTCCAGTGGAATGAACGCGATATCCAGCGGCTCTTCGCCGACCTTGGCCCGGTCGCGGTTGATGGTCTTCAACGCCCAGTCGATGATGGTCAGGGTCCGCAGGCCCAGGAAGTCGAACTTCACCAAGCCGGCCGCCTCGACGTCGTCCTTGTCGAACTGGGTGACCAGGCCGTCGCCCTCCTCGTCGCAATAGATCGGCGAGAAGTCGGTCAGTTTGGTCGGCGCGATCACCACACCACCGGCGTGCTTGCCGACGTTACGCACCACGCCTTCGAGCTTGCGGGCCATCTCCCAGATTTCCGCGGCCTCTTCATCGACCTTGATGAAGTCCCGCAGGATTTCTTCCTGCTCGTAGGCTTTTTCCAGGGTCATGCCGACTTCGAACGGAATCATCTTCGACAGACGATCCGCCAGGCCATAGGACTTGCCCTGTACCCGCGCCACGTCACGCACCACCGCCTTGGCGGCCATGGAACCGAAGGTGATGATCTGGCTCACCGCGTTGCGGCCATATTTCTCGGCCACGTAATCGATCACCCGGTCACGACCGTCCATGCAGAAGTCGACGTCGAAGTCGGGCATGGAAACCCGTTCCGGGTTGAGAAAGCGTTCGAACAGCAGGTCATATTCCAGCGGGTCGAGGTCGGTGATCTTCTGCACGTAGGCCACCAGCGACCCGGCACCCGATCCACGACCCGGCCCTACCGGCACACCATTGCTCTTGGCCCACTGGATAAAGTCCATCACGATCAGGAAGTAACCGGGGAAGCCCATCTGGATGATGATATCCAGTTCGAAATTCAACCGGTCGACATAGACCTGACGCTTGGCTTCGTAGTCCTCGGTGGTGTCCTTGGGCAGCAGGACGCTCAGGCGCTCTTCGAGGCCGTCGAACGAGACCTTGCGGAAATACTCGTCGATGGTCATGCCATCGGGAATCGGGAAGTTGGGCAGGAAGTGCTTGCCCAGCTTCACTTCGATGTTGCAGCGCTTGGCGATCTCGACGGTATTTTCCAGCGCCTCGGGCAGATCGCTGAACAACTCGGCCATTTCCTCGGCGCTTTTGAGGTATTGCTGATCGCTGTAGTTCTTTGGCCGGCGCGGGTCATCGAGGGCCCGGCCCTCACCGATGCAGACGCGGGTTTCGTGGGCTTCGAAGTCTTCCTGCTTGATGAAGCGCACGTCGTTGGTCGCCACCAGCGGCGCGCCGATCTTGTCGGCCAGCGCCACGGCGGCATGCAGGTGCTCTTCGTCATTGGGACGATTGGTGCGCTGCACTTCGATGTAGAAACGGTCCGGGAATACCGCCATCCAGTCGCGGGCCAGCGTCTCGGCTTCCTCGGCGTTGCCGCTGAGCAGGGCCAGGCCGATTTCACCCTCCTTGGCCGCCGACAGCATGATCAGGCCTTCGCTGGCCTCGGCCACCCACTCGCGCTCGATGATGATCGAACCGTTGCGCTGGCCATCGATGAAGCCGCGGGAGATCAACTCGGTCAGGTTGCGGTAACCCAAGGCGTTCATGACCAGCAGGCTGATACGGCTCAACGGTGCGTCCGGATCCTTGCTGGACAGCCACAGGTCGGCGCCGCAGATCGGCTTGATCCCGCCGCCCATGGCGGTCTTGTAGAACTTGACCAGCGAACACATGTTGTTCTGGTCGGTGACCGCCACGGCGGGCATGTTCATGCCCACCAGAGTCTTGACCAGTGGCTTGATCCGCACCAGACCGTCGACCAGGGAGTATTCAGTGTGCAGGCGTAGATGAACGAATGAAGCCGGCATAGTGATCCTGCGTTAAGTCATGAAAACAACAAGGCCCGGATTGTACCGGGCCTTGGGTCTGAGTGGCGAATGCCCGTCAGTCGAAAAACCGACCTGGTGGGAGCGAGCCTGCTCGGGAAGGCGCTATATCAGGCCACATCAATGTCTACCGTGCCGCCCTCTTCGCGAGCAAGCTCGCTCCCACAGGGGATTGCATTTGGCTGAACGGGACCAGCCGTTACCAAACCCTCACGAGCCTCATACGCCATCCGCACCGGTGCGAACGAACGTCGATGAATGGGCGTTGGCCCCAGTCGCGCCAAGGCTTCCAGATGCACCGGCGTCGGGTAACCCTTGTGGCCACCGATGCCGTAGCCCGGGTAAATCAGTTCGAAGGCGCTCATCTCCCGGTCACGGCTGACCTTGGCCAGGATCGATGCCGCCGCGATAGCCGGCACCTTTGCGTCACCCTGGATCACCGCCTCGGCGCGCATCGACAGTTTCGGGCAACGATTGCCATCGATCATCGCCAGCTTCGGCGTAATGTGCAGGCCCTGTACGGCACGCTGCATGGCGAGCATGGTGGCGTGCAGGATATTCAGTTCGTCGATTTCTTCGACCTCGGCCCGGGCGATGCACCAGCTCAGGGCCTTCTCGCAGATTTCGTCGTAGAGTTTCTCGCGACGGGCTTCGGTGAGTTTCTTGGAATCGTTGAGGCCCAGGATCGGCCGGTTCGGGTCGAGAATCACCGCCGCCGTCACCACCGCGCCGCACAATGGGCCGCGCCCCACCTCATCGACGCCCGCCACCAGTTCTTCGACTTCGGCGACCAGATTGAAGTCCAGGCCCATCTGCTGCTTCGAATGCTTCATGGCTTGGCACCGATCAAGGTCAGTACCGCGTCTGCCGCCTGGTTCGAGGCATCGCGGCGCAACGTGCGGTGGATCTCGTCAAAGCCCCGGGTCTGTTCCTGGCCGCCGTCGATCAACGGCGCCAGCGTGTTGGCCAATGCGTCGGCTGTTGCATCGTCCTGCAGCAACTCGGGCACCAGCAAACGCTGGGCCAACAGGTTCGGCAAGGAGATGTAAGGACTCTTGACCATGCGCTTGAGGATCCAGAACGTCAGCGGTGCCAGACGATAGGCGACCACCATCGGGCGCTTGTACAGCAACGCTTCAAGGGTAGCAGTGCCGGAGGCAATCAACACCGCATCGCACGCAGCCAACGCCTGGTGGGAGCGACCGTCGAGCAGCGTGACCGGCAGATCGCGGCCGGCCAGCAATGCTTCGAGCTGCTCACGCCGCTGCGGACTGGCACACGGCAGGACAAAACGCACGCCGGGACGCATCGCCCGAAGGCGCTCGGCAGCATCGAAAAACAAGCCGCCCAGGCGACTCACTTCGCCGCCCCGACTGCCCGGCATCAAGGCCACCAGCGGCCCGTCGGGCAAGCCCAACGCCTGGCGGGCGCCCGCACGGTCGGCTTCCAGGGGAATGGTGTCGGCCAGGGTATGCCCGACAAACCGTACCGGCACGCCCTTCTCCTCATAGAACCTGGCTTCGAACGGCAGCAGCGTCAGCATCAGGTCGCAGCCTTCGCGAATCTTCAGCACGCGCTTCTGCCGCCAGGCCCAGACCGACGGGCTAACGTAGTGCACGGTCTTGATCCCGGCCTGGCGTAACTTGAGTTCGATGTTGAGGGTGAAATCCGGCGCGTCGATGCCGATGAACACATCCGGTTTTTCATCAATCAGGGTCGCAATCAGCTTCTTGCGCCGGGCCAGCAGCTCTCGCAACCGACCGAGCACTTCCACCAGCCCCATCACCGACAAGCGCTCCATCGGAAAATAGGAGGTCAACCCCTCGGCCTGCATCAATGGCCCGCCGACACCGATGAACTCGACCGCCGGATGCTGCGCCTTGAGCGCTCGCATCAAGCCTGCACCCAGGATATCGCCGGAAGCTTCGCCCGCCACCAGCGCAACACGCAAATGGCCCATGGTCAGCGAGTGATGCCGCGGGTCGAAGATTGGATGGAGTCGCGGAACACCGCGACTTCCGGGAACTGGGTCGATGCTTCGGCCAACTCGACGAGCGCCTGCTCTACGGTCAAGCCCTGGCGATACACAACCTTGTAGGCCCGGCGCAACGCGGCAACCGCTTCTTCGCTGAAGCCACGACGGCGCATGCCTTCGAAGTTCATGCTGCGGGCCTCGGCCGGATTGCCGAACACGGTGACATACGCCGGGACGTCCTTGCCGATGGCGGTGCCCATGCCGGAAAAGCTGTGGGCGCCGATATGGCAGTACTGGTGAACCAGGGTGAAGCCAGACAGGATCGCCCAGTCGTCCACGTGGACATGGCCGGCCAGTGCGGTGTTGTTGACCAGGATGCAATGGTTGCCAATGACGCTGTCGTGGCCGATGTGGGCATAGGCCATGATCAGGTTGTGGTCGCCCAGGGTCGTTTCGGAACGATCCTGAACGGTGCCACGGTGAATCGTCACGCCCTCGCGGATCACATTGTGATCGCCGATGACCAGGCGGGTTTCTTCACCCTTGTATTTGAGATCGGGGGTGTCCTCACCTACCGTAGAAAACTGGTAGATACGATTGTGCCGGCCGATCCGGGTCGGTCCCTTGAGCACCACGTGCGGGCCGATCACCGTACCCTCGCCGATTTCCACACCTGCGCCGATAATCGACCAAGGGCCGACCTCGACGCCGTCGGCCAGGACGGCCGTCGGATCGATGATTGCGCGAGGGTCAATCAAACTCATAGCTTGCGTTCCGCGCAAATGATTTCAGCGGAGCAGACAGGCTTGCCGTCGACCGAAGCCTGGCATTCGAACTTCCAGATCTGGCGCTTGCAGCTGATGAACGTGGCTTCGAGGATCAACTGATCGCCCGGGGTCACCGGCTGGCGGAAACGCAACTTGTCGGACCCGACGAAGTAGTAGAGCGTGCCGTCCGCGGGTTTCACGTCCATGATCTTGAAACCAAGGATCCCGGCAGCTTGAGCCATGGCCTCGATGATCAGCACGCCCGGCATGATGGGATGCGCAGGGAAGTGACCATTGAAGAACGGCTCGTTGATGCTGACATTCTTGTAGGCGCGAATGCGCTTGCCCTCAATATCCAGGTCCACTACCCGATCCACAAGCAGGAACGGGTAACGGTGAGGCAGGTACTCGCGAATCTCGTTGATGTCCATCATTTCGGGGGGAAGCCTATGTAAAGATTGGGAGGTGCGCGATAGACGCGCGCTCCGCTAGCAAATCAAGGAAGCCTGGCGGCCGTGCACACTTGATATGGAAATGGTATCAGCCATCTGATGAAGCATTACCGCCAGGGGTCACGTCCCCTACACGCTTTTCCAGCTGTCGCAGGCGTCGCGCGATGTCATCGAGCTGACGAATACGGGCCGCGCTCTTGCGCCATTCAGCCGCCGGCTGCATCGCCGTACCGGAGGAATAGGCACCCGGCTCGGTAATCGAGTGGGTCACCATGGTCATCCCGGTCAGGAAAACGTTGTCACAGATATCGATGTGCCCCACCAGCCCCACGCCACCGGCGAGCATGCAGTGCTTGCCGATCCTGGTGCTGCCGGAGATACCCACGCAGGCCGCCATGGCGGTGTGGTCGCCAACCTGGACGTTGTGGGCGATCTGGATCTGATTGTCCAGCTTCACACCATTACCGATGATGGTGTCAGCCAGCGCGCCGCGGTCGATAGCGGTATTGACGCCGATCTCCACGTCATCGCCAACGGTGACGCCACCAATCTGGGCAATCTTCTGCCAGATGCCCTTCTCGTTGGCGAAACCGAATCCTTCACCGCCCAGCACCGCGCCGGACTGGATCACCACGCGCTTGCCGATGCGCACATCGTGATACAGGGTGACCCGGGGAGCCAGCCAGCCACCTTCACCGATCTCGCTACGGGCCCCGACGAAACAATGAGCCCCCAGCGTGACACCGGCACCGATCCGCGCCGCGCTTTCGATGACCACGAAAGGACCGATGCTGGCCGTCGGGTCGACCACCGCATCCGCCGCAATCACCGCACTGGGATGAATGCCGGCAGCCGCCTTGGGCTTGGGGTCGAACAGATGGGAAATCCGCGCATACGCCAGGTATGGATCGGGCACGATCAGGGCGTCGCCGGCAAAACCTTCGGCATCGGCAGCCTTGAGCAACAACGCGGCGGCCCGGCTATCGGCCAGGTATTTGCGATACTGAGGATTTGCCAGGAAGCTCAACTGAGCTGGGCCAGCCTCTTGCAAAGTGGCTAGCCCAGTAATTGCCTTCTCCGGGTCGCCACGCAGGGTGGCTCCGAGGAACTCGGCCAACTGACCGAGTTTTATAGTCGCTGTCATGGATTACTTCAGCTGATTCATGCGCTCGATGACCTGGCGCGTGATGTCGTACTGAGGCTTGACATCGATCACTGCGCCACGCTCGAACACCAGGTCAAAACCACCTTTCTTGATGACTTCTTCCACGGCGCTGTCGAGCTTCGGCTTGAGCTGCTTGAGCATTTCACGGTCGGCAACGGCTTTCGCTTCGTTCAGCTCCTTGGACTGGAACTGGAAGTCACGGGCCTTTTGCTTGAATTCAAGCTCCAGACGCTCGCGCTCGCCCTGGGCCATCTTGTCGCCACCGGCGACCAGGCGATCCTGGATGCCTTTGGCACTGCTTTCCAGGCTCTTGAGCTTGGTCAGTTGCGGGCCGAATTTTTTCTCCGCGTCCACGGCGTATTTCTTCGCCGCGTCGGATTCCAGCAAGGCCATCTGATAGTTCAGTACGGCGATCTTCATGTCGGCAAAAGCCGGACCTGCGACCAGTACGGTCGCCAGGAGAACCAATTGAGTCAACTTACGCACGATGTACTCCTACAAAATCCATTGTCGTTATCTTGGGTCAGACGCTTAGAACGTCTGGCCGAGGGAGAATTGGAACACTTGGGTTTCAGCGTCATCCGGTTTCTTGATCGGCATCGCCAATGCGAAGCTCAAAGGACCGAGTGCGGTCACCCACGTCACGCCTACACCAACGGAACTGGCCATGTTGCTGAGGCTGATGTCATTGCACTGAGTGTTGGACTTGGTGCCGTTAGAGTTGGTGGTGTCGCTGCACTTGGAGTCGAAGACGTTACCCACGTCCCAGAAGACCGAGGTCCGCAGCGAACGTTGGTCCTTGACGAACGGCATCGGGAACAGAACCTCGAGACCACCCTGGATGAGTACGTTGCCACCGAATGGCAGGGGATCCTGGTCCGGGTCGCGGATGGTACCCGGGTTGGTGCCCCGGCTCGGAGTACTGCGTGGTCCCAGGGTACTGTCCTTGAAACCACGGACCGAGTTGAAACCACCTGCGTAGTAGTTCTCGTAGAACGGCAAGCCGTCGGTCGAACCGTAGCCATCACCATAGCCCAGTTCGGTATGCAGGCGCATGGTGTAGTTGTCAGTCAGCGGCTGGAACAGCTGGCCGCGATAATCGAGTTTGAAGAACGACAGGTCACTGCCAGGGGTCGTCGTTTCCAGGACAAGGCTCTGGGAATGACCACGCGTCGCCAGCACGCCCTTGTTCAGGGTCGATTCGGACCAGCCGGCGGACGCCTTGAAGTTCAGGTAGCTGTCGCCTTCCTTGTTAACGAAATCGAAGATCTCGTCGACGGTGTATTTACCGGTGTTGATCTTGTCCTGCTGGGCAGTCAGACCGAACGTCAGGCGCGAGGTCTCGCTGATCGGATAGCCGATGTTGGCGCCGACACCGTAGCTGTCCACCGCATAGCTGGAGATATCGGAGTCGAGCTCGTCATAGTCGGTGGTGCGATAGAAGGCGTTGTAGCCCAGGCTCACACCGTCGGCAGTCCAGTAGGGGTCCACGAAACCGAAGTTGTAGCGGGTCTGGTATTCGCTACGGGTCAGGCCGACGCTGACCTTGTTACCGGTACCCAGGAAGTTGTTCTGGGTGATCGAACCACCGAGGATCAGGCCGGCGCTCTGGGCAAAACCGACACTGGCGGTGATCGAGCCGGAAGCCTGCTCTTCGACGCTGTAGTTCACATCGACCTGGTCATCGACGCCCGGTACCGCCGGGGTCTCGACGTTGACTTCCTTGAAGAAGCCCAGGCGCTCCAGACGGGTCTTGGACTGGTCGATCAGGTAGGTCGAAGCCCAGCCACCTTCCATCTGACGCATTTCACGACGCAGCACCTCGTCCTCGGACTTGGTGTTGCCACGGAAGTTGATGCGGTTGACATAGGCACGCTTGCCCGGGTCCACGGCGAAGGTGATGTCGACGGTATGGTCTTCATCGTGTGGCTGCGGCACGCCGTTGACGTTGGCGAAGGTATAGCCTTCGTTACCCAGGCGACGGGTGATCAGCTCGGACGTGGTGGTCATCAGCTTGCGCGAGAACACCTGGCCTTTCTGTACCAGCAGCAGCGACTTGACCTGGTCTTCAGGCACCTTCAGGTCACCGCTGAGCTTGACGTCGCGAACCGTGTACTTCTCGCCTTCGTTGACGTTGACGGTGATGTAGACGTGCTTCTTGTCCGGGGTAATGGACACCTGGGTCGAAGCGATGTCCATGTTGATGTAGCCGCGATCCAGGTAGTAGGAACGCAGGCGCTCCAGGTCACCGGAGAGTTTTTCACGGGCGTACTTGTCATCGTTCTTGAAGAACGACAGCCAGTTGGTGGTCTTGAGTTCGAACAGGTCGATCAGGTCTTCATCGGGGAAAACCGTGTTGCCCACCACGTTGATGTGCTGGATGGCCGCCACGGTGCCTTCGTTGATGTTGACCTTGAGGCCGACACGGTTGCGCGGCTGCGGCACCACTTCGGTGTCGACGGTGGCCGAATAGCGACCCTGGGCGACGTACTGGCGCTGCAGCTCGTTACGCACGCCTTCGAGGGTTGCGCGCTGGAAGATCTCGCCTTCGGCCAGGCCGGACTGCTTGAGGCCTTTCATCAGGTCTTCGGTGGAGATCGCCTTGTTGCCCTCGATCTCGATGCTGGCGACTGACGGCCGCTCGACGACCGTGATGACCAGGACGTTACCGTCACGGCCCAGCTGGATATCCTGAAAGAAACCGGTCTTGAACAGCGCACGAGTGGACTCCACCAGGCGCCGATCATCCGCCTGCTCGCCGACGTTCAACGGCAAGGCACCAAAGACGCTACCCGCGGAAACCCGCTGGAGGCCGTTGACACGAATATCAGAGATAGTGAAGGACTCGGCGTGAACTTCGGCGATCATCAACACGGTAAACACCGCGGTTAGCAGCAGACGTTTCATGAAGTCCTTTCTTATTCCAACTGGCAATAAACAAACTGCCGCAAAATGCGGCAGATTCGCAATTCAGCGACGCGTTACAGACGACCCAGATCGTTGACCAAGGCAAGCAACATCACCCCGACCACCAAGCTGATACCGATCTGTATCCCCCAACCTTGAACCCGATCCGACAAGGGACGACCACGCGCCCACTCGATCAGATAGAACAGCAGATGCCCCCCATCCAGTACCGGAATGGGCAGCAAATTCAGAACCCCCAGGCTAATGCTCAGATAAGCAAGGAAATTCAGGAAATCAGCAACGCCCGACTGGGCAGAAGCGCCCGCCACTTTAGCAATGGTTATCGGTCCACTCAAGTTTTTTACCGAGAGCTCGCCGAACAACATTTTCTTCAGTGAGTCGAGGGTCAGGACACTCATGGTCCAGGTACGACGCGCACCCTCGCCAATCGCCGCAACCGGGCCGAAGCTGACCTCGCGGATCATCTCCGGCGGCCAGTCGACAGCCTTGACGCCCGCCCCCAGGTAACCTGCCGGCGTCTTGCTCTCGCCGCGGGCGGCCAGGCTCACCGGGACGTCGATTGAAGCACCGTCGCGCTCGACGCGCAGCACAATTTTGGTATCAGGACGTACACGAACCGCGTCGACCACCTGCTGCCAGTCATTGACCGATTGACCATCAAGGGCCAACAGTCGATCACCGATCTTGAGCCCGGCAGCCTGGGCCGGCCCCTTCGGATCGAGCTCGGCCAGCACCGGCGCCAGCGCCGGACGCCAGGGGCGGATGCCCAGGGAACGGATCGGATCCGGCTCGTCGGCCCCCTTGAGCCAATTATCCAGCGCCAGCTCCCGCGGAGAATCCGTTGTCGAGCCCTGCTCGCGCACCATCAATTGCAACGAGCCGCTTTCGCCCAGGCGACGCACGAGTTGCAGATTGACGGCAGCCCAGCCGGAAGTCGGCTCGCCGTCGATGGCAACGATTTCCTGACCTGCGCTCAGCCCGGCCCGGGCCGCAACGCTGCCGGCCTCCACCGCGCCAATGACGGGACGCACCTGCTCGCTTCCCAATATGGCCAGCGCCCAGAAGAACACCATGGCCAGCAGGAAATTGGCGATCGGCCCCGCCGCCACGATGGCGATACGCTGCCGGACAGTCTTGCGATTGAAGGATTGATCGAGCTGATCGGCAGGCACTTCGCCTTCACGCTCGTCGAGCATCTTCACGTAACCGCCCAGCGGTATGGCGGCCACGACGAATTCGGTGCCCTTCTTGTCATGCCAGCGCAGCAGGGGCATGCCGAAGCCGACGGAAAAACGCAGGACCTTCACGCCACAGCGACGGGCGACCCAGAAATGACCGAATTCGTGAAAAGTGACCAGCACACCCAATGCCACCAGGGTGCCGACAATCATATAGAGCGCGCTCATCTGTTTTCTCCGCAATCCTGTCCAGGGCAGCCCCGGCTAACGTACCGCAGCCTCAACGCCCGTGGCGCCTCAACCACTGACCCGCCAGCTCGCGGGCCCGGGCATCCACGGTGAACACCGCTTCGAGATCATCGAGGGAAACCACGGCCTCGAGATTCAAGACTTCCTCGATGATACTCGCGATCTCGAGGTAACGGACACGTCCATCAAGAAACGCGGCCACCGCCACCTCATTGGCGGCGTTCAACATGGCCGGGGCACTGTTGCCCGCCTCGGCCGCTTGCCGCGCCAGGCGCAGGCAAGGGAAGCGTTGCTCATCGGGGGCCTGGAAATCCAGGCGGGCGACGGCAAACAGGTCCAGCGGCGCCACACCCGAATCGATTCGATCCGGCCAGGCCAGCGCGCTGGCGATGGGCGTGCGCATGTCCGGGTTGCCCAATTGGGCCAGCACTGAACCGTCAACATAGTCCACCAGCGAGTGAATCACGCTCTGCGGATGAATCACCACCTCGACCTGGGACGGCCTGGCATCGAAAAGCCAGCAAGCCTCGATCAGCTCAAGGCCCTTGTTCATCATGCTGGCCGAATCCACGGAAATCTTGCGCCCCATGGACCAGTTCGGATGAGCACAGGCCTGCTCGGGTGAAACATGCTCCAATTCTGTCAGCGGTGTCTGTCGGAACGGACCGCCGGAGGCTGTCAGCAAGATCCGCCGGACACCCACCGCACCCAGGCCACGAGAGAAATCCCGCGGCATACATTGAAAAATCGCATTGTGCTCACTGTCGATCGGCAGCAGCACCGAACCACTTTTGCCCACAGCCTGCATGAACAACGCGCCGGACATGACCAGCGCTTCCTTGTTGGCCAACAGGATCTTCTTGCCGGCCTCCACCGCAGCCAGCGTCGGGCGCAGCCCCGCAGCACCGACAATCGCCGCCATCACCGCATCGACCTCGGGATCGGAGGCCACTTCGCACAGGCCCTCCTCGCCTACCAGCACGCGGGTCGACAGGCCAGCCGCATGCAGGTCATCCTGCAGCGCCCGTGCCACGCCGGCCTCGGGCACCACGGCAAACCGCGGGGTGTGACGAATGCACAACGCCAGCAGCTCGCTCAGGCGCGTGAAGCCACTGAGAGCGAACACCTGGTAGCGCTCCGGGTGCCGGCCGATGACGTCCAGCGTACTCAGGCCGATCGAACCGGTAGCCCCCAGGACAGTGATCTGCTGGGGGCGGCTCACGACGCCGCCATCCACAGCAGCACAGCGAAGATCGGGACAGCAGCGGTCAGACTGTCGATACGATCCAGCACGCCGCCGTGGCCAGGCAGCAGGTTGCTGCTGTCCTTGATCCCGGACTGGCGCTTGAACATGCTTTCGGTCAGGTCACCGACCACCGAGACGAAGACAATCAGGGCGGCGCCAAACAGACCTATCAGCAGCTGTCCGGCCGTCCATTCCCGCATGACCCCGACGATCGTCGTGATCACCAGGCTCAGCGCCAGGCCACCGTAGACCCCTTCCCAGCTCTTGCCGGGGCTGACTTTAGGCGCGAGCTTGCGCTTGCCGAATGCCTTGCCGGAGAAGTAGGCCCCGACGTCGGCCCCCCAGACCAGCACCATCACAGCCATGATCTGCCAGTTACCCAGCGCGCCTTGCTTGATCCAGATGAGCCCTTGCCAGGCCGGCAGCAGGATCAACAGGCCGATCATCAGTTTGGTCGCGGCATTGGCCCAATGATGGGTCGTGCGGGGGTAGGTCAACACCAGGAAGGTTGCCGCTGCCCACCAAAGCACCGAGGCGCCCAACACCCAAGGCGCAATACCGGGCACCACATACATGACGAACAGCATGGCCGCCACGACGGCGGCGTAGGTCACACGGGCCGACTGCGCGGCAAAGCCGGCCAGCCGCGCCCACTCCCACGCCCCCAGTGTCACGACCAGCCCGATGAACAGGGCGAAGCCCGCACCGTCAAGCAGGAAGAACCCGCACAGGGCGATGGGCAATAGGATCAGCGCAGTGATGATTCGTTGTTTGAGCATTAAACCCGGGCTCCAGCTTCGATCTGCTCGCTCGTTTTACCGAAACGACGCTGACGGGAAGCGAAATCAGCCAGCGCAACGCGCATGGCTTCGTGTTTGAAGTCCGGCCAGAACAGGTCGGAGAAGTACAGCTCGGCGTAAGCCAGCTGCCAAAGGAGAAAATTACTGATGCGATGTTCACCACCGGTGCGGATGCACAGGTCCGGCAAGGGCAGGTCGCCCGTGGCCAGACAGGTCTGCAGCAGTTCAGGCGTGATGTCTTCCGGCCGCAAGTGCCCGGCCTGGACTTCCCGCGCCAGCCGCTGGGCTGCCTGGGCAATGTCCCACTGACCGCCGTAGTTGGCGGCGATCTGCAGGACAAACCGGTCGGCGCCGGCCGTCGCGGACTCGGCCTCGCGCATCGCAGCCTGCAGTTCCGGATGAAAACGCGAGCGATCACCGATGATGCGCAGGCTGATGCTGTTCTCGTTGAGGCGCTTGGCCTCACGACGCAAGGCCTTGAGAAACAACTCCATCAAGGCGCTGACTTCGTCGGCCGGACGCTGCCAGTTTTCGCTGGAGAACGCGAACAGGGTCAGCACCTCGACGCCAGCCTCGGCGCACACTTCGATGACCGCGCGAACCGCATCGACCCCCGCCTTATGCCCGGCGACACCGGGCATGAAGCGCTTCTTGGCCCAGCGGTTATTGCCGTCCATGATGATCGCTACGTGGCGCGGCACCGCGAACGACGCGGCCTGCTTGGTCTTATCCATGAAAACGAGACCCTTATACGGCCATCAGATCCGCTTCTTTTTGCTTGGTGGCCGCATCAATATCAGCCTCTGCCTTGTCGGTCAGCTTCTGGATATCGGCCGCCGCGCGACGCTCTTCGTCTTCGCTGATTTCCTTGTCCTTGACCAGCTTCTTCAGCTCGCCCAGGGCATCGCGGCGGATGTTGCGCACGGCAACCCGAGCATCCTCGGCCGCGCTGCGCGCCTGCTTGGTAAAGCCTTTGCGGGTTTCTTCGGTCAGGGCAGGCATGGAGATCAGCAACAACTCGCCCAGGTTGGTCGGGTTGAGGTTCAGGCCGGCGCTCTGGATCGCCTTGTCGACTGCCGCGAGCATGTTGCGCTCAAAGGCCACGACTTGCAGGGTCCGCGAATCCTTCACGGTGATGTTGGCAACGCCGCTGATAGGCGTGTCGGTGCCATAGTAAGGAACCATCACGCTACCCAGGATGCTCGGGTGCGCCTTGCCGGTACGAATCTGGCCAAACGCGTGACTCAGGGACTCCAGGGACTTCTGCATACGCGCTTGGGCGTCTTTCTTGATTTCGTTGATCATTGTTGAACTTCCTCGATCAGGGTTCCTTCGGCGCCGCCGTGTACGATATTCAACAGGGCACCGGGCTTGTTCATGTTGAAGACGCGCAGCGGCATCTTGTGGTCGCGGCACAGACAGATGGCCGTCAGGTCCATGACCCCCAGCTTGCGATCCAGCACTTCATCGTAGGTCAGATGATCGAACTTCTCGGCATGCGGGTCCTTGAACGGGTCGGCGGTGTAGACACCATCGACCTTGGTTGCCTTGAGCACGACATCGGCATCGATTTCGATCGCTCGCAGGCACGCCGCCGAATCCGTGGTGAAGAACGGATTACCGGTACCAGCGGCAAAAATCACCACTTCCTTGGCGTTGAGGTGGCGCATGGCTTTGCGGCGATCATAGTGATCGGTCACGCCAACCATGGAAATGGCCGACATCACGATGGCCGAGATATTGGCACGCTCCAAGGCGTCGCGCATAGCCAGGGCGTTCATCACAGTGGCCAGCATGCCCATGTGGTCGCCCGTGACCCGATCCATGCCGGCCGCGCTCAGCGCTGCACCACGGAACAGGTTGCCGCCGCCGATGACCAGGCCGACCTGAACGCCGATCCCGACCAACTGACCCACTTCGAGGGCCATGCGGTCCAGCACTTTCGGATCGATCCCGAACTCTTCCGAGCCCATCAGGGCCTCGCCGCTAAGCTTGAGTAGAATGCGTTTATAGCGAGCCTGATAACCACTGCCCTGCTGAGCCATTGCGAATCTCTCCTGCGGCGTATTTACGAAAATTCTTGGCAGACTGTTTGCAGCCTGCATTCACTCCAGGCTTTGAACGAAAAGTGCCGCTCGACGACTTTTCGTTCAAAGCCTAGCTTGACGCTGACACAGCGCCATCGGAACACGGCTTTGTAAGCCAGTTCCGACAGGAAACCAATAAAAATCGGCATCCTCATCCGAAAAGAGGCTGCGCGCGTGAGCGGGCAGCCTCTTCTGGGCGACAGTTGTAAAACCTGTCTTATTGCTTGCTGGCAGCAGCTACCTGGGCGGCAACTTCTTCAGCGAAGTTGTCGACCGGCTTCTCGATGCCATCGCCTACTTTGAAGTAGGTGAAGGAAACGATTTCAGCACCGGCTTTCTTCGCCAGCTCACCGACCTTGACTTCAGGGTTCTTGACGAACGCCTGCTCGACCAGGCTGGCTTCGGCCAGGAACTTGGAGATACGACCGGCCACCATCTTCTCGGCGATGTCGGCAGGCTTGCCCTTGAGCTTCTCTTCGTTCAGTTGCAGGAAAACGCCTTTTTCGCGCTCGATCGCTTCAGCCGAAACGTCCGAAGGCAGCAGGAACTCAGGGTTGGTCGCTGCAACGTGCATGGCGATGTCTTTCGCCAGCTCGGTGTCGCCGCCCTTGAGGACAACAGCCACGCCGATCTTGTTGCCGTGCAGGTAAGTACCGACCACGTCACCTTCAACGCGAACCAGACGACGGATGTTGACGTTCTCGCCGGTCTTGCCAACCAGTACCAGACGCGCTTGTTCCTGAGCTTCGATCAGCGGAGCTGCGTCGGTCAGTTTGTCAGCGAAGGCCTTGTCGACGCTGGCAGCGACGAATGCCTTGAAGTCGTCCTGCAGAGCCAGGAAGTCGGTCTGGGAGTTCACTTCCAGCAGAACGGCGGCCTTGCCGTCGTCCTTGATGGCGATGGCGCCTTCAGCGGCAACGTTGCCAGCCTTCTTGGCAGCCTTGATGGCGCCCGAAGCGCGCATGTCATCAATGGCTTTCTCGATGTCGCCGCCAGCCTTGGTCAAGGCTTTCTTGCAGTCCATCATGCCTTCGCCGGTACGCTCGCGCAGTTCTTTGACCAACGCTGCAGTAATCTCTGCCATTTCAAAATCCTCTTGGATAGGTTTTCAACCATTCCACCCGATCGAACGGGCGATCAATTCTTCCTGAAAACCAATGTTTATGGACCGCGACAGATAACAAACAGGCACCTGCGCTGGCGACAAATGGTTTTCGAGGTGGCAAAAAGGGGGCCAAGCCCCCTTTTTGCTTACTGAGTCAACGCCAGGGCGTCAATTACTCAGCGGCTGCTGCCGGAGCTTCTTCAGCGAAGACTTCGGTGCCGCCTTGAACGTTGTTGCGACCACGGATAACAGCGTCAGCCATCGAACCCATGTACAGCTGGATGGCGCGGATGGCGTCATCGTTGCCTGGGATGATGTAGTCAACGCCTTCCGGGCTGCTGTTGGTATCGACAACGCCGATGACCGGAATACCCAGCTTGTTGGCTTCGGTGATCGCGATGCGCTCGTGGTCAACGTCGATCACGAACAGTGCGTCAGGCAGACCGCCCATGTCCTTGATACCGCCCAGGGAGCGGTCCAGCTTCTCAAGATCGCGAGTGCGCATCAGCGCTTCTTTCTTGGTCAGCTTGGCGAAAGTGCCGTCTTCGGACTGGACTTCAAGATCACGCAGACGCTTGATGGAAGCGCGGATGGTCTTGAAGTTGGTCAGCATGCCGCCCAACCAGCGGTGATCGACGTACGGCGAACCGCAACGTGCTGCTTCTTCAGCAACGATCTTGCCAGCGGAACGCTTGGTGCCGACGAACAGAATCTTGTTTTTGCCCTGGGCCAGGCGCTCTACGAAGGTCAGTGCTTCGTTGAACATCGGCAGGGTTTTTTCAAGGTTGATGATGTGGATCTTGTTACGCGCGCCGAAAATGTACTTGCCCATTTTCGGGTTCCAGTAACGGGTCTGGTGACCGAAGTGCACACCGGCCTTCAGCATATCGCGCATGTTGACTTGGGACATGATAGTTCCTTGATAAGTCGGGTTTGGCCTCCACGTATCCCAATGACCAACCAGCGGCTATAGAAGCCGAAGGCACCCAGGTCATCGTGTCGACACGTGTGTGGATTTAAGCTCACGGGGTCATCCCCGGAAAGCGGCGCATTTTATACCACAGCAAGGGCGAAAACGGAACCCGGATTCTGAAAACCCCGTATTGAGGGGATTGCGGGAGCAAGGCTTGCCCGCGATGAAGCCTATGCGGCCCTTCAGAAATCGAGTCGCCTGGATCGCGAGCAAGCTTTACTCCCACCTGCTTCCTCTCGCCACTGAGTTCGGGCTGGGGAGTTCTTTGTACTGTTCGTCTGTTAGAATCGCCTCTCTCAGGGCCGTGCTGGTCATCATCCGCCGCCCATTTCGTGTCGAACAGCGCCGCCGGGCGCAAAGAGAGCCTGTATGACCGTCACCCTCAAGACACCCGAGGACATCGCAAAAATGCGCGTCGCCGGCAAACTTGCCGCCGAAGTGCTGGAAATGATCGCCGATTACGTCAAGCCGGGCGTGACCACCGAGGAGCTGGACCGCATCTGCCATGACTTCATCGTCAACGAGCAGAAAGCCATTCCGGCACCGCTCAACTACAAGGGCTTCCCGAAGTCGATCTGTACCTCGATCAACCACGTGGTCTGCCACGGCATTCCCAACGAGAAGCCGTTGAAGGATGGCGACACGCTGAACATCGACGTTACCGTGATCAAGGATGGCTATCACGGCGACACCAGCCGCATGTTCCACGTCGGCAACGTGCCGGAGTGGGCCCAGCGCCTGTCGAAAGTCACCCAGGAGTGCATGTACATGGCCATTGAACTGGTAAAGCCAGGTTGCCGCCTGGGAGACATCGGCGAAGTGATCCAGAAGCACGCGCAGAAGAACGGCTTTTCGGTGGTGCGTGAATTCTGCGGCCACGGCATTGGCAAGGTCTTCCACGAAGAACCGCAGATCCTGCACTACGGCCGTGCCGGCACCGGCATGGAGCTCCAGGCGGGCATGACTTTCACCATCGAGCCGATGATCAACCAGGGGCGCGCCGACACCAAGGTCCTGGGCGACGGCTGGACCGCCATTACCAAGGACCGCAAGCTGTCGGCCCAATGGGAGCACACCCTGCTGGTGACCGAGACCGGGTACGAAATCTTCACCCTGCGCAGCGACGACACCATCCCTCGCGTTTCCGCCTGAGCCAGATACCGCGCACAGCTATAGATAGAAAGGAAAGCCATTCGATGCCGCAGGTGGATCCCGAACTCTTCGACCGTGGCCAGTTCCAGGCTGAACTGGCCCTGAAGGCAAGTCCCATCTCGGCCTTCAAGAAGGCGATCCGCCAGGCCCACGAAGTACTCGACCAGCGCTTTCGCGATGGCCGGGATATCCGCCGGCTGATCGAGGACCGCGCCTGGTTCGTCGACAACATCCTGCAGAAGGCCTGGGAGCAGTTCGACTGGAGCCTGGATGCCGACATCGCCCTGGTGGCGGTGGGTGGCTACGGGCGTGGGGAACTGCACCCCTACTCCGACATCGACCTGCTGATCCTGCTGGACAGCGCCGATCACGAGATCTTTCGCGATTCCATCGAGCGTTTCCTGACGCTGCTGTGGGACATCGGCCTGGAAGTCGGCCAGAGCGTGCGCTCGGTGCAGGAGTGCGCCGATGAGGCCCGCGCCGACCTGACGGTGGTGACCAACCTGATGGAAAGTCGCACCATCGCCGGCCCCGAGCAGCTGCGCCAGCGCATGCTCGAAGTGACCAGCACCGCGCACATGTGGCCGAGCAAGGATTTCTTCCTGGCCAAGCGCGCCGAGCAGAAAGCCCGCCACCACAAATACAACGATACCGAATACAACCTGGAACCCAACGTCAAAGGCTCGCCCGGCGGGCTGCGGGACATCCAGACGATCCTCTGGGTCGCCCGCCGCCAGTACGGCACGCTGAACCTGCGCAACCTGGCCGGCGAAGGCTTCCTGGTGGAGAGCGAAAACGCCTTGCTGGCTTCATCACAGGAGTTCCTGTGGAAGGTCCGCTACGCCCTGCACATGCTCGCCGGGCGTTCCGAAGACCGCTTGCTGTTCGACCACCAGCGCTCCATCGCGGGCCTGCTGGGCTTCGAAGGCCAGGATGCCAAGCAGGCCATTGAAAACTTCATGCAGCAGTACTACCGAGTGGTGATGAGCATCGCCCAGCTCAGCGAACTGATCATCCAGCATTTCGAGGAAGTCATCCTCGCACCGGAAGACACCGCGCCGCCGCAGCCGATCAACTCCCGGTTCCAGCTGCATGACGGGTACATCGAAGCACGCAATGCCAACGTGTTCCGTCGCACTCCCTTCGCCATGCTCGAAATCTTCGTGCTGATGGCCCAGCAGCCGGAAATCAAGGGAGTACGCGCCGATACCATTCGCCTGCTGCGGGAAAACCGTCACCTGATCGACGACGACTTCCGCCATGACATCCGCAACACCAGCCTGTTCATCGAGCTGTTCAAGTGCAAGATCGGCGTGCACCGCAACCTGCGACGCATGAATCGCTACGGGATCCTGGGGCGCTACCTGCCGGAGTTCGGCTTTATCGTCGGGCAGATGCAGCATGACCTGTTCCACATCTATACCGTCGATGCCCACACCCTGAACCTGATCAAGCATCTGCGTAAGCTGCAGTACACCCAGGTCTCGGAGAAATTCCCGCTGGCCAGCAAGCTCATGGGCAAGCTGCCCAAGCCTGAACTGATTTATATGGCCGGTCTGTACCACGACATTGGCAAGGGTCGCCAGGGCGACCACTCGGAAGTCGGCGCGGTGGATGCCGAAGCGTTTTGCCAGCGGCACCAGTTGCCCGTCTGGGACAGCCGTCTGATCGTCTGGCTGGTGCAGAATCACCTGGTGATGTCGACCACCGCCCAGCGCAAGGACCTGTCCGATCCGCAGGTGATCCACGACTTCGCTCAGATCGTCGTTGATGAAACGCGCCTGGACTACCTCTACGTGCTGACCGTGGCCGACATCAACGCCACCAACCCGACCCTGTGGAACTCCTGGCGCGCCAGCCTGTTGCGCCAGCTGTACACCGAGACCAAGCGGGCCCTGCGCCGTGGCCTGGAAAACCCGGTGGACCGCGAAGAGCAGATCCGTCGCACCCAAAGCGCGGCCCTGGATATCCTGGTGCGCGGTGGTACCGACCCGGACGACGTCGAGCAGCTCTGGTCGCAACTGGGCGACGATTACTTCCTGCGCCACACCGCCGGCGACGTGGCCTGGCACAGCGACGCGATCCTGCAGCAGCCGGCCGATGGCGGGCCGTTGGTGTTGATCAAGGAAACCACGCAGCGCGAGTTCGAAGGCGGCACGCAGATCTTCATCTACGCGCCGGACCAACACGATTTCTTTGCCGTGACCGTGGCCGCGATGGACCAGCTCAACCTCAACATCCACGATGCGCGGATCATCACGTCCAGCAGCCAGTTCACCCTCGACACCTATATCGTGCTCGACACCGACGGCGATTCGATTGGCGACAACCCGACGCGGGTCAAGCAGATTCGCGACGGCCTCACCAGTGCCCTGCGCAACCCGGCGGACTACCCGACCATCATCCAGCGGCGGGTGCCACGCCAGCTCAAGCACTTCGCGTTCGCCCCGCAGGTGACGATCCACAACGATGCCCAGCGCCAGATCACGGTGCTGGAGCTCAGCGCCCCGGACCGTCCCGGCCTGCTGGCGCGGATCGGCCATATTTTCCTGGAGTTCGACTTATCGTTGCAGAACGCCAAGATCGCCACCCTTGGCGAGCGGGTGGAAGACGTCTTCTTCATCACCGACGCCTATAACCAGCCGCTGTCCGATCCTCTGCTGTGCAGTCGCCTGCAGGACGCGATCGTCCAGCATTTGAGCGTCAACCAGGAACCCGATGCCAACCTGACACGCATCAACATCTGAACCAATATATGTCCCCTGTGGGAGCGGGCTTGCTCGCGAAAGCGGTGTGTCAGTCAACTGACCATCAACTGACACACCGCTTTCGCGAGCAAGCCCGCTCCCACAGGGACAGCGCCCCACCTTGAACGAGGCCCCCGATGAACAACGCCCTGAACCAGTTGCAGCCCTACCCGTTCGAAAAGCTTCGCGCCCTGCTGGGCAGCGTCACGCCCAACCCGGACAAGCGGCCGATCGCCCTGTCCATCGGTGAACCCAAGCACCGCTCACCCAGCTTCGTCGCCGAGGCCCTGGCCGCCAACCTGGATCAGATGGCCGTTTATCCAACCACCCTGGGCATTCCAGCCCTGCGCGAAGCCATCGCCGGCTGGTGCGAGCGACGCTTCAGCGTGCCGAACGGCTGGCTTGACCCGGCGCGTCATGTGCTGCCAGTCAATGGCACCCGGGAAGCGCTGTTCGCCTTTACCCAGACCGTGGTCAACCGTGGCGACGATGCGCTGGTGGTCAGCCCGAACCCCTTCTATCAGATCTATGAAGGCGCCGCGTTCCTGGCCGGGGCCAAGCCGCACTACCTGCCGTGCCTGGACGAGAACGGCTTCAACCCGGATTTCGACGCCGTCTCGCCGGACATCTGGAAACGCTGCCAGATCCTGTTCCTCTGCTCCCCTGGCAACCCGACCGGTGCCCTGATTCCGGTGGACGTGCTGAAGAAACTCATCGCCCTGGCCGACGAGCACGACTTCGTGATCGCCGCGGACGAGTGCTACAGCGAACTGTACTTCGACGAACAAACCCCGCCGCCAGGCCTGCTCAGCGCCTGCGTCGAACTCGGTCGCCAGGATTTCAAGCGCTGCGTGGTGTTCCACAGCCTGTCCAAGCGTTCCAACCTGCCCGGCCTTCGCTCCGGTTTCGTGGCCGGCGATGCGGACATCCTCAAGGGTTTCCTGCTGTATCGCACCTATCACGGCTGCGCGATGCCGGTGCAGACCCAACTGGCGAGCATCGCCGCGTGGAACGACGAAGAACACGTACGAGCCAACCGGACGCTGTACCGGGAGAAGTTCGACGCCGTACTGGAGATCCTCAGCCCGGTGCTGGACGTGCAACGCCCCGATGGCAGCTTCTACCTGTGGCCAAACGTGGCGGGCGACGACGCAGCCTTCTGCCGGGACCTGTTCGAACAGGAACATGTGACCGTGGTGCCGGGCTCCTACCTGTCCCGCGAAGTCGGTGGCGTCAACCCGGGCGCCGGCCGCGTGCGCATGGCCCTGGTTGCACCGCTGGCCGAGTGCGTGGAAGCGGCGGAACGGATCCGGGCGTTCATCCAGCGTCGGGGTTGATGGCTGTTGTGGGAGCGGGCTTGCTCGCGATGACGGCGGCACAGTCGACAACATCGCAAGCTGACCCACCGCTTTCGCGAGCAGGCTCGCTCCCACAGGGTCCAGTGTCGATCACACGTTTGTTGAAAGATATTAATCCACTGTGGGAGCGAGCCTGCTCGCGATGAGGCCGGCACCTATTGCATCAGACCCGAACCTCTACCCGGTCCAAAGCCTTGTCCGCCAGCAGTGCCCCCAACTCGATCATCTGCACCACCCCCAACGCCACATGCCGCCGCGAACCGGCCAGATCGAAAGCCAGATCACTCAGCATGGCATTGGCCGAGGCCAGGGTTTCGCTGAGGTTGGCTAGCAGAGTTTCGGTGTCGACACTGTCCGCCACAATGAACAACTGCGTCGAGGATTCAGGGGCTGACTCGCTGTCGTCAGGCTTGAGGTAATGATCCAGCGCACGATCAGCAGCTTCTTGCAGCTTTTCGGGGGCGTAGTCGCCGTAGGGGAAGGTGGAGGCTGGTTTTGGAGGATTCGGCGTTTCTTTGGTCATGTCATTGCTCCTAGGAAATATGGAGCCGCCACCAAGTCTTCTCACGGACCGGAGGGTGGCAGCCGTACGCGGGGTGAGAATCCGAGTCCTAGAAGCCCGGCCATGCCGAAGCATGCCCGCGCACAGCCGCCATAACATAATGCCCAGACGAAAAGCGCCTGCACTTTATATGGTCGGCGCCTGCACGCCTACTAGGGGAAATCGGATTCTCACGTCCGGTCGCTGAATTGGCAGCGACACCCAGAGGCTAGAGCCCTCGCTTCCGACGGACAACCTTAAAAACTTGTCGGAAACTTCGGTGCGTCTGTCAGACCGCACTTCCTGTGCAACACCTTCACCAAACCTTAAATGGCATTTGGAAGGCCGCAGCCGAAACCGTCCGGTCATGGCATAATCCTTCACCTTTTATTTCCGGCACCTGCAAAGGGGGCAGTTCCTTGACCGATTCAAGCAAAACGTTGCACCTTTTCGGCATCAAAGCCTGTGACACCATGAAAAAGGCGCGCACCTGGCTCGATGAGCATGCTGTGCGCTACGACTTTCACGACTACAAGACCGCCGGCATCGACCGTGAGCACCTGACCCAATGGTGCGACGAGCATGGCTGGCAAGTGGTGTTGAACCGTGCTGGTACGACCTTTCGCAAGCTCGACGACGAACGCAAAGCCGATCTCGACCAGTCGAAAGCCATCGAACTGATGCTTGCTCAACCCTCGATGATCAAGCGCCCGGTGCTCGATCTCGGTGACCGAACCCTGATTGGCTTCAAGCCAGATATCTATGCGGCAGAAATCAAGTAAGCCTGCCCAGTCCATTTTGTTGAGGTAATGTTCATGTCCACTACTCTGTTCAGCCTGGCCTTCGGCGTCGGCACCCAAAACCGTCAAGGCGCCTGGCTGGAAGTGTTCTACGCACAGCCACTGCTCAACCCGTCGGCCGACATCGTCAAGGCCATCGCGCCGATCCTGGGCTACAGCGAAGGCAACCAGGCCATCACCTTCACCACCGCCCAGGCCTCGCAACTGGCTGAGGCCCTCAAGGGTGTCGATGCCGCACAAGCCGCGTTGCTGACCCGCCTGGCCGAAAGCCACAAGCCGCTGGTCGCCACCCTGCTGGCTGAAGATGCGCAACTGAGCTCCACCCCCGAGGCCTACCTCAAGCTGCACCTGCTGTCCCATCGCCTGGCCAAGCCCCATGGCCTGAACCTGGCCGGCATTTTCCCGCTGCTGCCGAACGTGGCCTGGACCAGCCAGGGCGCGATCGACCTGGGCGAACTGGCCGAGCACCAGCTCGAAGCCCGTCTGCGCGGCGAGCTGCTGGAAGTGTTCTCGGTGGACAAGTTCCCGAAAATGACTGACTACGTGGTTCCGGCGGGCGTGCGTATCGCCGATGCCGCACGGATCCGCCTGGGCGCCTACGTGGGCGAAGGCACCACCGTGATGCACGAAGGTTTCGTCAACTTCAACGCCGGCACCGAAGGCCCGGGCATGATCGAAGGCCGTGTGTCGGCTGGCGTGTTCGTCGGCAAGGGCTCGGACCTGGGCGGCGGTTGCTCCACCATGGGCACCCTGTCGGGTGGCGGCAACATCGTGATCAAGGTCGGCGAAGGCTGCCTGATCGGCGCCAACGCCGGTATCGGTATTCCATTGGGCGACCGCAACACCGTGGAATCGGGCCTGTACGTGACCGCCGGTACCAAAGTGGCGTTGCTGGATGAAAACAACCAGTTGGTCAAGGTGGTCAAGGCTCGCGACCTGGCTGGCCAGCCCGACCTGCTGTTCCGCCGCAACTCCGAAACCGGCGCGGTGGAATGCAAGACCCACAAGTCGGCCATCGAGCTGAACGAAGCACTGCACGCGCATAACTAAGCCGCTTCACCGTCACCTGTGGGAGCCCGCTTTTATGGGAGCCGAGCTGGCTCGCGATGAACGATGACACGGTCTTGCAGTTAAACCGTGTTGCTGCCATCGCGAGCAAGCTCGGCTCCCACAGGGCCCGCTTCCACAGGGTCCAGCTTCACTCCAGCAGGGCCCGAAAGCATGTTGATTCCATCCCCCTGGCGTGCCGATTTCCCGGCCATCGCCGCCCTGCAACGGCAAGGCCAGACCTACCTGGACAACGCCGCCACCACGCAAAAACCCCAAGCCCTGCTGGACGCCCTGGCGCATTACTACGCCAACGGCGCGGCCAACGTGCACCGTGCGCAACACCTGCCCGGTGCCCATGCCACCCAGGCGTTCGAAAACAGTCGCCTCAAGGTGTCGCAATGGCTCAATGCGGGGGAATGCGGGCAGATCGTGTTTACCCACGGCGCCACGTCGGCACTGAATCTCCTGGCCTACGGGTTGGAACACCTGCTCAATCCAGGCGATGAAATCGTCATCAGCGCCCTGGAGCACCACGCCAACCTGCTGCCCTGGCAGCAACTGGCCGAGCGCCGCTCGTTGACGCTGGTGGTGTTGCCCCTCGACACCCACGGGGTGATCGACCTGGATGCCGCCACCAACCTGATTGGCCCGCGTACGCGCTTGCTGGCGGTGAGCCAACTGTCCAACGTTCTTGGCACCTGGCAACCCTTGCCGACGCTATTGGCACTGGCCAAGGCCCAGGGCGCCTTGACCGTCATCGACGGCGCCCAGGGTGTGGTCCACGGCCGCCATGACGTGCAGGCCCTGGGCTGCGATTTCTATGTATTTTCCAGCCACAAGCTCTACGGGCCCGAAGGGCTGGGCGTGCTGTTCGGCCGCAACGAAGCGCTCCACAACCTGCGTCATTGGCAGTTCGGCGGCGAAATGGTGCAGCAGGCTGACTACCACAGCGCCACGTTCCGCCCGGCGCCCCTGGGTTTCGAAGCAGGCACTCCGCCGATCGCCAGCGTGATCGGCCTGGGGGCGACCCTGGATTACTTGTCCGGCCTCGACGCACAAGCGCTGGCGGACCATGAAGCAGCCCTGCACGACTACCTGCTCCACGGCCTGCTGGCGCGCAACGGCGTACGCCTGGTGGGCAATCCACGGCTGGCGCTGGTCAGTTTCATGGTAGACGGCGTGCACAACGCCGACTTGGCCCATCTGCTGACCGAACAAGGCGTTGCCGTGCGCGCTGGACATCACTGCGCCATGCCGCTGTTCAAACATTTGCAGTTATCGGGCGCGATCCGGGTGTCGCTGGCGTTGTACAACGACTCCGCCGATATCGAGCGTTTCTTCGAAGCCCTCGACCAGGCCCTGGAGATGCTGCGATGAACCTGCCGGCCGATGCCGCCACGGCGCTGCACATTTTCCAAGACGCCTCAGGCTGGGAACAACGCGTCCGACTGCTGATGCAATGGGGCGAACGCCTGCCGCCCTTGAGCGAGGCAGACAAATGCGACGCCAACCTGGTGAATGGCTGTGAAAGCCAGGTATGGCTGGTGGGCCAATTGCAGGACGGACACTGGCAGTTTGCTGCCGGCAGCGATGCGCGATTGATTCGCGGGTTGGTGGCGCTGTTGCTGGCGCGGGTCAATGGATTGTCGGCCGAAGAGTTGCAGCAGGTGGATTTGCCGGAATGGTTCAATCAGTTGGGGTTGTCGCGACAGCTGTCGCCGTCGCGCAGCAATGGCTTGAATGCGGTGTTGCAGCGGATGCGCCAACTGGTGCAATGATTGTGGCGAGGGGATTTATCCCCGTTGGGCTGCGAAGCGGCCCCAAACCGGGCAACCCGGTATGCCAAGTGGATTGAGCTCACAGCTGTAAGGGGCCGCTTCGCAGCCCAGCGGGGATAAATCCCCTCGCCACAAAAGCTGTTACTGCCCATGGCGCTGTTGCTGGCGCGGGTCAATGGATTGTCGGCCGAAGAGTTGCAGCAGGTGGATTTGCCGGAATGGTTCAATCAGTTGGGGTTGTCGCGACAGCTGTCGCCATCGCGCAGCAATGGCTTGAATGCGGTGTTGCAGCGGATGCGCCAACTGGTGCAATGATTGTGGCGAGGGGATTTATCCCCGTTGGGCTGCGAAGCGGCCCCCAAACCGGGCAACCCGGTATGCCAAGAGGATTGAGCTCACAGCTGTAAGGGGCCGCTTCGCAGCCCAGCGGGGATAAATCCCCTCGCCACAAAAGCTGGTACTGCCCGTGGCGCTGTTGCTGGCGCGGGTCAATGGATTGTCGGCCGAAGAGTTGCAGCAGGTGGATTTGCCGGGGTGGTTCAATCAGTTGGGGTTGTCGCGACAGCTGTCGCCATCGCGCAGCAATGGCTTGAATGCGGTGTTACAGCGGATGCGCCAACTGGTGCAATGATTGTGGCGAGGGGATTTATCCCCGTTGGGCTGCGAAGCGGCCCCCAAACCGGGCAACCCGGTATGCCAAGAGGATCAAGCTCACAGCTGTAAGGGGCCGCTTCGCAGCCCAGCGGGGATAAATCCCCTCGCCACAAAAGCTGTTACTGCCCGCTCTTTAGCCTGTCCGCCGGTCGCCGCACACCCGCCACGATCTTATCCACAGCCTTGGTCGCTGCGACCATGCCGAACGTCGCCGTCACCATCATCACCGCGCCAAACCCGCCGGCGCAGTCGAGCTTCACGCCGTCGCCGACAAAGCTCTTCTGCAAGCAGATGCTGCCGTCGGGTTTCGGGTAGCGCAGTTGCTCGGTGGAAAATACGCAGGGCACGCTGTAGTGACGGGTCACGGTGCGGGAAAACCCATAGTCGCGGCGCAGGGTGGACCGTACTTTCGAAGCCAGCGGGTCATTGAAGGTACGGTTCAGGTCGCAGACCTGGATCAGCGTCGGGTCGATCTGCCCGCCCGCGCCGCCGGTGGTGATGATCTGGATCTTGCGGCGCTTGCACCAGGCGATCAGCGCCGCCTTGGCGTTGACGCTGTCGATGCAGTCGATCACGCAGTCGATGTTTGGCGTGATGTATTCGGCCATGGTGTCGCGGGTGACGAAATCCGCCACGGCGTGCACCGTGCAATCGGGATTGATCCCGCGCAGGCGCTCAGCCATCACCTCGACCTTGGGTTTGCCGACGGTACTGTCCAGGGCGTGCAATTGACGGTTGGCGTTGCTGACGCAGACGTCGTCCAGGTCGAACAGCGAAATCTCGCCCACGCCACACCGGGCAATGGCTTCCGCCGCCCAGGAACCGACCCCGCCCACCCCGACAATCGCCACATGGGCCGCCCGCAGGCGCTCCAGGCCTTCGAGGCCATACAAACGGGCGATGCCGGCAAACCGTGGATCTTCTGTACTCATGACCATTACCCCAAAAACCGGCGCGCATTATAGGGCACCGGAAAACCATTGTGGGAGCGAGCCTGCTCGCGATGGCGGTGCTTGAGTCAATATCACCGCCACTGATCCTCCGCCATCGCGAGCAGGCTCGCTTGTATGGTAGGACTTGAAGGGAGGAGGAGGGACAAGGCTCGATTCTGACTGTTAGCCGCAGTACAGACCGTGGGAGATTTCGCCCCTCCTCCTTTCACCCAAGCGCCGATAAAGAATGCATCTGGCCTAGACCGACGATAGGAACAAGCCTGCGCCTCTGGGTGAACCCTTCAAGTGTTCAAACCTTAGCCCGGAGGATTTTCAATGGCAATGCCCATCGCCATCACCCAGCCAATCGTAGGTGTCGATGTCGCCAAGGATGAGTTGGTGATTTATCACGCCGAATCTGACCGGCTCGAAACAATCCCCAACACCAAAGCTGCGATCAAGAAATGGCTCAAGGCATTGCCCGCACCGGTGGATGTTGCCATTGAAGCGACCAATACCTATCACCAGGAGTTCGCCGATCTGGCCTATGCGCAAGGTTGTGTGATCTACATAATCGACGGTTACGAGCTCAGTCATTACCGCAAGGGCGTGAAAGTTCGCGCGAAAACAGATGCGCTGGATGCTCGCTTGCTGGCCCGCTACTTAAACAACGAAGGCCACCTGTTGCACCCTTGGGTCCCGCCATCACCCCTTTATTGCCGACTTATAAGCCTTTTCCGGCGCCGCGCAGCTCTGGTTCAGGCGCGTGTCAGCCTCAAACAGAGCTGGGCGAACGAGCCATTGCTCGAAGCGGCTTTCAAAAGCCAGATAAACGCTATGCAAAGACTGGAAACCCTGCTCGAAAAAACCATTCAGACGCAGTTGGAACAAGCCGGTTTGGCTCATCAGCTCAAGCGTTGCATGAAAGTCGAAGGCATCGGCTTGTTGAGTGGTGCTCGTTTAATCGCGTCGTTTCAGCGTGGGGACTTCAGGAATGCCGATGCTTTCATCGCTTTTCTGGGCTTGGATTTGCGCATAGCGGACTCGGGGAAAAAGAAAGGGCGCCGTTGCTTGTCTAAACGAGGTGATCCAGAGGCGCGTCGCTTGATGCACAACGCCGCGATGTCGGCGAGCCGCACCGCGGCGTGGAGGGGATTTTATGAGGCCCTAAGGGCTCGAGGACTTAGCACAACCCAAGCACTGGTAGCACTGGCCCGCAAACTTGCGCGAGTGGTATTCGCTCTGTTGAAGAACCAGAGCGAATACCTACCAAAATGCATCTAGGGGGGCTAGCCCTGCACCATAGAATCTCCCACAAGGTTTTGTGCTCCAGCCGATAGACACTGGGGCCAACGATTGCCGTTTTGCTATAAGATAACCGCCATTTTGCGGGGAGCCTGCCCGCTTCAGCATTCGCCTTGCGCTCACACTATATTCCCGGAGTTTCCATGACGGCCCACGCCGACCTCTCGCCGACCCTGCAACTCGCCTGCGACCTGATCCGCCGTCCGTCCGTGACGCCAGTGGATGCCGATTGCCAGAAACTGATGATGCAGCGCCTGGGCGATGCGGGTTTCAAGCTCGAGCCGATGCGCATCGAGGATGTGGATAACTTCTGGGCCAGCCATGGCAAGCACGACGGTCCGGTGCTGTGCTTCGCCGGGCACACCGACGTGGTGCCGACCGGCCCGGTGCAGGCCTGGCAGCTCGATCCGTTCGACGCGGTCATCGACGACCAGGGCATGCTCTGTGGCCGTGGCGCGGCCGACATGAAGGGCAGCCTCGCGGCGATGGTGGTGGCGGCCGAGCGGTTCGTCGCCGACTACCCGGAGCATAAGGGTTCGATCACGTTCCTGATCACCAGTGATGAGGAAGGCCCGGCCCACCACGGCACCAAGGCCGTGGTCGAGCGCCTCAAGGCCCGTCAGGAGCGCCTGGACTGGTGCATCGTCGGCGAACCGTCGAGCACCACCCTGGTGGGCGACGTGGTCAAGAACGGCCGTCGCGGCTCCCTCGGTGCGAATCTGACCGTGCGCGGCAAGCAAGGTCACGTGGCCTATCCGCACCTGGCGAAGAACCCGATCCACCTGGCGGCTCCGGCACTGGCGGAACTGGCAGCCGAGCATTGGGACCATGGCAACGATTTCTTCCCGCCCACCAGTTTCCAGATCTCCAACCTCAACGCCGGCACCGGCGCGACCAACGTGATCCCCGGTGACCTGGTGGCGGTGTTCAACTTCCGCTTCTCCACCGAGTCCACCGTCGAAGGCCTGCAACAGCGTGTCGCCGACATTCTCGACAAGCATCAACTGGACTGGCACATCGACTGGGCCCTGTCCGGCCTGCCGTTCCTCACCGAACCGGGCGCGCTGCTGGACGCCGTGTCGTCGAGCATCAAGGACGTGACCGGTCGCGAAACCCAGGCCTCCACCAGCGGCGGCACATCCGACGGTCGTTTCATCGCCACCATGGGCACCCAAGTGGTAGAACTGGGGCCGGTCAACGCGACCATTCACCAGGTCAACGAACGCGTGCTGGCGGCCGATCTCGATGTACTCACCGAGATCTACTACAAGACGCTGATCAAGTTGCTCGCCTGATGCTCGCGTGTCCGATCTGCAGTGAACCGCTGAACGCGGTGGATAACGGCGTGGCCTGCCCGGCCGGGCATCGGTTCGACCGCGCCCGCCAGGGCTACCTGAACCTGTTGCCGGTGCAACACAAGAACAGCCGCGACCCCGGCGACAACCAGGCGATGGTCGAAGCCCGCCGCGACTTCCTCAACGCCGGACACTACGCCCCCGTCGCCCGCCGCCTGGCCGAACTGGCGGCTGAGCGTAACCCCGGCCGCTGGCTGGACATCGGCTGTGGCGAGGGCTATTACACCGCGCAGATCGCCGACGCGCTGCCCGATGCCGATGGTTATGCCCTGGATATTTCCCGCGAGGCGGTCAAGCGCGCCTGCAAACGCAATCCACAGCTGACCTGGTTGATCGCCAGTATGGCGCGGGTGCCGCTGGCGGACGGCTGCTGCCAGTTCCTGGCGAGCGTGTTCAGTCCACTGGACTGGCAAGAGGCCAAGCGTTTGCTCAGCCCCGGTGGTGGCCTGATGAAAGTTGGCCCCACCCGCGGCCA